>JAZQMA010000021.1:0-16529 GCA_045543035.1 Acutalibacteraceae bacterium
GTTCTGTTTGAACGTCTGTGTGAGTGAGAAACCTTGATGCCGAAAGCAACTTCTTTGTTACAAAATTCACATTTTGCCATTGAGCTGCACCTCCTTATAAATTTTTCGATAAGTCTAAACATAAGACAACGAAATGTATAATATCACCTTTCGCAGTCAAATGCAAGCATTTTTTTTGAAATTGTCCGTTTTTATGA
Source organism: Acutalibacteraceae bacterium (assembly GCA_045543035.1). Classification (GTDB taxonomy): domain Bacteria; phylum Bacillota; class Clostridia; order Oscillospirales; family Acutalibacteraceae; genus DTU089. Next base: position 198 of record JAZQMA010000021.1, read on the forward strand.
ACTTTCACATATATTTAGGGGGATTATTCCAATATTTTTTTCAAAATTACTTGATTTTTTTTAAATGATGCTATATAATGCTGTTTGTAACCGAACATTTGTGCACTACCTCCCTGGCGAAGGGAGGGGGACCGAGGAGCATTTTTGCGAACTCGGTGGAGGGTTCTAACACCGAAGGTGTGTACAATTAAATGTCGCAAAGCGACTTGCCTTATTATTTTACCTAAAATATATAAAGGAGATTTATTGAGAAATGGCAGAAAGAAACGAAAAAAGCAAAGCTCTCGAAACAGCACTTTCACAAATAGAAAAAAGCTTTGGTAAAGGCGCGATTATGCGTCTGGGTGAAAATGCTGGGCTTAATGTTGAAGCAATTCCCACAGGTTCAATTGCTCTTGATGCGGCAACAGGTATCGGTGGTCTTCCCCGTGGCAGAATAGTTGAGATTTACGGACCTGAAAGTTCAGGTAAAACAACTCTTGCTCTTCACGTTGTTGCAGAAGCGCAGAAAATGGGTGGCGAAGCCGCATTCATTGATGCGGAACACGCTCTTGACCCTGTTTATGCTGCTGCTCTCGGTGTAGATATTGATTCTCTTCTTGTTTCTCAGCCCGACAATGGTGAGCAGGCTCTTGAAATCACAGAGCATCTTGCCCGTTCAGGTGCTCTTGATGTTATTGTTGTTGACTCTGTTGCGGCACTTGTTCCCAAGGCAGAAATTGAAGGCGAAATGGGGGATAGCCACGTTGGTCTTCATGCTCGTCTTATGTCACAGGCATTAAGAAAATTAACAGGTGCTATTTCAAAATCAAATACAGTTGTTATCTTTATTAACCAGCTTCGTGAAAAGGTTGGCGTTATATACGGTAACCCCGAGGTAACAACAGGCGGTCGTGCTCTTAAGTTCTATTCAACTATTCGTATTGACGTAAGAAGAGTTGAACAGCTTAAAGGCCCCGGCAATGAGTTTATCGGTTCAAGAACAAGAGCAAAAATCGTTAAAAACAAAGTTGCACCGCCCTTTAAAGAGGCAGAGTTCGATATTATGTATGGCGAAGGTATTTCCAAATACGGCGAGCTTCTTGATCTGGCTGTTAAAATGGAAGTTGTCAGAAAAAGCGGTGCATGGTTCTATTATGGCGAGGAGAGACTTGGTCAGGGCAGAGATAATGTGAAAGAGTATCTCAGAAACACTCCCGAGTTCTGCGCAGAGGTAGAAGCTAAGGTTCGCGAAGGCATCAAAAATCTTATTTCTGCAAGAAATCCCATATCCCGAAGAGAAGTTGCAGTACCTGTTCAGACAGAGCCGGTTTCAAAAGCAACTGCACGAGCAAAAATTGATATTGCAGTTGATGATGACGAATAATTAATATGAAAATTACATCCAAACAGGGTAACGGCAATAAGGTTCATATCTATATTGACGGTGAATATACCCTGACACTTTATGATGACTATTGGTACCCTTGCGGTATCAAGGATGGTCAGGAAATTTCAGAGACACAGCTTGCTTCCTTGAAAGAGGAGGCAGGCTTTCGCTCTGCTTATGAGAAGGGAATAACATACCTTTCAATGAGAGCCTATTCCGAAAAGGAACTCTATGATAAGCTGAAATTGAAATACGGTGCTGAAAGCTCTCGCAGAGCAGTAGATAAAATGCTTGACAGAGGCTATATTGATGATGAGGCATTCTGTAAAGAATATGTAAGGTATCTTTTTGAAGTAAAAAAATATGATGTAAAGAGAATTACATACGAATTGAAAATGAAGGGTATTGATGGCGAAACTGTTAACAATACCCTGAAAATACTTGACAATGAGCCAATTTCGCGTATTATAGAAATGTTAAGGACAAAATACGAAAATAAACTTGAAACGGAAAAAGACAGAAAAAGAATTGTCAACCGTTTCGTAAGAATGGGATATTCCTATTCAGATATAAAATCCGCATTTTATGAATGTGAATTGGAATTTCCAAAAGGTTAGGTGGTAGTTATGTCACGAAAAATCGGAATGATTAGTTTAGGTTGCCCTAAAAACCAGGTAGATGCAGAATTAATGCTTAAAAAGCTTGTTGATGCAGGTTATATTCTTGTTCAGGAAGCTGAAAAAGCAGATATTGTTATTGTTAACACCTGCGGTTTCATTGAAGATGCCAAAAGAGAATCAATTGAAGCAATTCTCGAAATGGCAGATTTAAAAGCGGACGGACTTCTCAAGAAGATTCTTGTAACAGGTTGCCTTGCTCAGAGATATAATGAAGAAGTATTTACCGAAATCCCCGAGGTTGACGGTGTAATCGGTATTGGCGCAAATGCAGATATTGTTGAAGTCTGCGATGCAATTTTTGAAAATGAGGAGCAGTATAAGAGCTTTCCTGATAAAGAGCAGTTGCCTCTTGATGGCGGAAGAATTCTTACAACTCCCGAATATACTGCATATCTTAAAATAGCAGACGGTTGCTCCAACTGTTGTTCTTACTGCGCAATTCCCTCAATAAGAGGCGGTTTCAGAAGCAGAAAAATGGAAGATGTTCTTGAAGAAGCAAATATGCTTTGTGAAAAAGGCGTTAAAGAGCTTATTCTTGTTGCGCAGGATACAACAAGATATGGTGAGGACCTTTATGGCGAACTTAAGCTTCCCGAGCTTTTAGGCGAACTTAACAAAATAGAAAAGCTTCAATGGATTCGTCTTCTCTATTGCTATCCGGACAGAATTACAGATGAGCTTTTAACTGCTATTGCAGAAAATGAAAAGGTTTGTCATTACATTGATATTCCTCTTCAGCACGCTGACGGTGAAATTCTCAAAGCGATGAACAGAAAAGGTGATAAGGAATCTCTTCTTGCTCTTGTTGAAAAAATCAGAGCAAAAATTCCTGATGTTGTTCTGAGAACAACCTTTATTGTTGGTTTCCCCGGTGAAACAGAAGATGCTTTCACAACTCTTTCCGAGTTTGTTAATGAAGCAAAAATTGACAGAGTAGGTTGCTTTGCATATTCCCGAGAAGAGGGTACACCTGCATACGATTTTGAAAATCAGGTTGACCCTGAGATTGCCGCAGACAGAGTTGAAGCAATTATGACTCAGCAATATACAATTTCCGAAGAGAAGATGGAAGCATGTATGGGCAAAACCTATGATGTTCTTGTTGAGGGTTATGACCCTTATACAGATAGCTACTACGGTAGAACATATATGGATTCGCCCGATATTGATAACAACATCATTTTCACTTGCGGTTATGAAGTTGAAAACGGAGAAATTGTTCCTGTTGAAATATTTGATAAGGATGAGTATTCTCTCATTGGTGAAGCAGTATGAAAAATATGAATGTACCTAACCAGTTAACGGTTATAAGAATTATTCTTACACCAATTTTCCTTGCATTGTTTTTAAGTGATATTGAGCATCACTACTTGATTGGTCTTATTGTTTTTGCAATCGGTTCATTTACTGATTTTCTTGACGGTAAAATTGCAAGAAAAAAGGGTATTGTAACAGTTTTCGGTCAGCTTGCAGACCCTGTTGCAGATAAAATTCTTACAACTGCTGCCTTACTTGCATTTATGCAGTTTGGTCTTTGCAATATCTGGATTATTATGATTGTTTTGCTCCGTGAGTTTACAATTACTTCCTTCAGACTTGTTGCAACAGCTCAGGGAATTGTTATTCCTGCCAATATTTACGGCAAGCTTAAAACTATTTCACAGATGGTTTTCTCCCTTGTGATTATGATCCTTGCAGAGCTTAATGATATAGGGGTTCTTGGTGAAAGCTTCCCCATTTCTGCAGTATCAAACGGACTTTTATGGATTACCGCCGCTCTTTGTGTTGTTTCAGGCGTAATATATGTAAAACAGTCAATTAAACTTATAGATTTTTCGAAATAAGGTGAATTTATGGAGCTTTATAACTCTCTTACAAGAAAAAAAGAAAATTTCAAAGAAAATGTACCCGGTAAGGTTAATATGTATACCTGCGGTCCTACAGTTTATCACTTTGCACATATAGGAAATCTCCGTAGCTATATTATGGAGGATGTTCTTGAAAAGCATCTTCGTTACAGCGGTTATGATGTTAAACGAGTAATGAATATTACTGACGTTGGTCATCTTTCAAGCGATGCTGATACAGGCGAAGATAAAATGCTCAAAGGTGCGAAGAGAGAGAATAAATCTGTTATGGATATTGCAAAATTCTATACAGATGCTTTCTTTGAGGACTGCAAAAAGCTTAATATCAAAACTCCCGATGTAGTTGAACCTGCAACAAATTGTATTGATGAATTTATTACAATGGTTCAGGGTCTTCTCGATAAAGGCTATGCTTATGTTGCAGGCGGAAACGTATATTTTGATACATCAAAGCTTGATGAGTATTATGTTTTCAATAAGCACGACAGCGACGAATTAATGGTTGGTGTCCGCGAAGGTGTTGAAGAGGATACAAACAAGAAAAATAAAAATGACTTTGTTCTCTGGTTTACAAAATCAAAGTTCGAGGAGCAGGCTCTTAAATGGGATTCTCCCTGGGGTGTAGGTTATCCCGGTTGGCATATTGAATGTTCGGCTATCAGCCTTAAGCACCTTGGTGAATATATGGATATTCATTGTGGCGGTATTGATAACGCATTCCCTCACCACACAAACGAAATTGCCCAGAGTGAAGCATATATCGGTCACAAATGGTGTAACTATTGGTTCCATGTTCTTCACCTTAATACAAATACAGGTAAAATGAGCAAATCAAAGGGCGAATTCCTTACAGTTTCTCTCCTTGAAGAAAAGGGCTATAACCCTCTTGCATACAGATTTTTCTGCTTGCAGTCTCATTACAGAAAACAGCTTGTTTTCTCTTATGAAAATCTTGATGGTGCTGCAACCGCTTATGATAAGCTTCTCAAAAAAATCGCAGGTCTTAAGCCTGTTGACAGCGATGAGCTTGATATGGCAGCAGTTGAAAAATTGCAGGGTGCATTCAAAGCTGCTCTTGATAACGATATAAACACATCTCTTGCAGTTACTGCAGTTTATGATGTTCTCAAAGAGAAAACCAATGATAAAACAAAAATCTATCTTCTCAATGATTTCGATAAGGTTCTTTCTCTTGATTTGGTTGAGGGTGCAAAGAAATTTAACGAAATAAAAGAAGAAAGTGCAGAGCTTGATGACTTTGCAAAATATGTTGAAGAACAAATTGCTTTGAGAGCTGAGGCTAAAAAGGCTAAAAACTTTGCAGAAGCAGACAGAATTCGTGACGAGCTGGCATCAAAGGGCGTTACACTTCTTGATACCCGCGAAGGCACAAAATGGACTAAAGAATAATAAGGAATAAAATAATAATTATGACAAGTAAAGAACGCGCAAAGCTTCGTGCAGAAGCAAACGGACTTGACCCCATTTTCCAGATTGGTAAAGAGGGCGTTACCGATGCAGTCATTGCACAGATAGAAGATACTTTTAATACAAGAGAGCTTTTCAAAATCAAGGTTCACCTTGAAACATCTCCCGAAGGACCGAAGGAAATTGCACAGAAAATTTCCGAAGCGACAGGTTGCGAGGTTATTCAGGTAATCGGCGGAACAATTGTTGTTTTCAGAATTAACCTTATTCTTCGTCAGAAAGCGGCGGAAAAGAAAAAACGTCAGCAGGAGAAGGCAAGAAAAGAAGCTCTTGAAAGACGTACCGAAAGAACAAGAAAGAAATACAGCAGGTAAAAATTATGAGTGAAATTGTTACCGTTAATAAAAAGAAAAAAGTCGGTTCTTTTATAATCGGACTTTTGGTTCTCGCCCTTGCAATTACGGGTGCTGTAAGCATCGGAAAATATGCAATAGATAAATTCTATTCAGGCGAGGAAGAGGTTGTTGACTATTCAGGTTATGCAGAGTTTTTAACCTGGGTGGTTGGAGTTGACCCCGATTCTTTTTCAGATATAACCAAAGCTGATAAAAACACTCTGCTTAATATTGCAATATGCACTCTTCTTACAGACGATATTAAAACAGGGGATTATAATGTAACCGAAAAAGGTCTTATAGTTCCTGCAGAGGATGTTGCAGGCTATTATCTTAAAATGTTCGGACCCGATGTTGAAATTGTTCATTCAAGCGTTATGGGTTATGGCTATGAATTTACTTATGATGCAAGTAATAATACTTATACAGTACCCCTTACAGGTGTAACTCCGCCCTTTACAGTTAGAATTGAATCTGTTGAAAAAACAGGCGGTCTTGCAGTTCTTCGTGTAGGCTATGTGGGAACAAATAATATCGAGGTTGCTCCCGACGGAACAATCGCCGCAACCCAACCCGATAAATATGCCGATATTACGCTCAAAGAAACAGAAACAGGCTATAATTTAATCTCGGTAATGGCAGTAACAGTAGGCGAGCATAATTAAAATATTGAGCGAATAACTTGGCTTACCCGGCTCGCAGTATACAAATAAGATAGGAGAATTAGGTATGAAAAGAATAATATCACTTTTAATGTGTGTTGTTATGCTTTGCAGTATGTTTGCTGTTACTGTAAATGCGGCAGAAAATCATTATGATGAATTTGATTCGGAGATTATGAAACTCTGGTGGTCAGTTGCTTATAGTGGCGAAGATAATATTTATGATTTTTCACCTAAACACATAAAATGGTACACACTTTATAAAATTAATATCTATGACTATGATTCATACGAAATAGAAAAAGAATATTCTTACGGTTCAGAGATATATACCTATACGATTCGTTATTATCAGATTCCTGCTGATGTTTTTGAATCACAGGCATCAAAGCATTTTAATATAAGCGATATCAATGTTTTAAGGAACGATAAAGACCACGAGCCTTGCTATAATGCAGAAACAAATACCTACGATATGCCCGATGCAGGTGGCTTTGGCGACAGCGTTACTTATGTAACAAAGGGCTATAAAGACCTTGGCAACGGAAAATATGAGGTTTATGGCTATACTGTTGAACAGGCTTATGAAAAGCCTGAAGGTGCAGTTGTTGGCGTAGATTATATTATGCACAATGATTACCCTGCGGAAATAGTTGATTGCCTCAAAGTGACTATTGAATATAACGGAACTGATGTTAAATTCCTGTCTTGGGAGACAATTGCACTTGATGGAATCCCAAGTAGTATTGTCAAAAACCCTGCTATTAGTTATTGTAAAGAGAGAACAGTTTATGTAACCGCAAATGGTAAAAAGTTTCATGCGAGCTCTTTGTGTTCAAATATGAAAAATCCGATTGCCAAAACAATGGGAGATGCAAAATCAGCTGGATACACTGCTTGTTCAAAGTGTGTTTCTGATAGTTTCTTATCGGCTGATTTACCTCATATTTCATCTTCTTGGAAGACTGATAAGAAAGCAACCGTAGATAAAGCTGGTTCAAAACATAAAGAATGTACCCAATGCGGTAAAGTTCTTGAAACTGCAGAAATTGCTCAGCTTAAATGCAGTAAACCTAAACTCAAAACAATTTCCAACACAGAATATGGTGTAAAAATAACTTGGGGTAAGGTAAGCGGAGCTGATAAATACAGAGTTTATCGCAAAACGAGCAAGAGTGACTGGAAATATATAGGTTCTACAAGTAAAACCGGTTATACAGATAAAAACGCAAAATCAGGAACCAAGTATTATTATGCAGTAAAAGCACAGAACGAAGCAGGCAACTCTTCACTTTCAAGCTCACTTTCTAAATATTATCTTTCAGACCCAACCTTGAAAACTCCTAAGAGTACCAAGAAAGGTATCAAGCTCGAATGGAGTAAGGTTAAAGGCGCAGATGGTTATGTGATTTCTTATAAAACCGGTTCAGGAAGTTATAAAGAACTTACAACCGTTAAAGGTGGCTCAAAGGTTGCATATACCCATACCAAAGCGAAGAAAGGCAAAACATATACCTATAAAGTAAAAGCATATAAGAGTAAAACCTACGGTGCATATTCGAATGCTAAAAAGATTAAGGATAAATATTGATAAAAAATCCTCTCACAGAGATGTGAGGGGATTTTTTAGATGCCAGTTCCCAGAAGCCAGAATAGCAACTGGCAACCGGCAACTTTTATAATACACGTCTGGTAGCTTCATTCCGCACTTCGCACTCTGCATTCCGCACTCCCTTGTCTATCTTCACCAAAAAAATTTTTGTTATATTGTGGGAATTTTACCTTTAAACTATGGAAAATTTTGAAAATATGTGTTACAATGAGCGATGGTGTAATAACTCTAATTGCGCCAAAACGCGCAAAAAATTTATTGGAGGTAAATTATGAGCAAGAAATTCGTTTATTTGTTCAAAGAGGGCGACGCTTCAATGCGTGAGCTTCTCGGTGGTAAGGGTGCAAACCTTGCAGAAATGACCAACATCGGTCTTCCTGTTCCCCAGGGTTTCACAATCACAACTGAAGCTTGTACTCAGTACTATGAGGACGGCAGAAAAATCAACGATGATATCCAGGCACAGATTATGGAATACATCGACAAAATGGAAGAAATTGTTGGCAAGAAATTCGGCGACAAAGAAAATCCCCTTCTTGTTTCTGTTCGTTCAGGTGCTCGTGCATCAATGCCCGGTATGATGGATACAATCCTTAACCTTGGTCTTAACGAAGATGTTGTTGAAGTTATGGCTGCAAAGTCAGGCAACGCTCGTTGGGCTTGGGACTGCTACAGAAGATTTATTCAGATGTATTCTGACGTTGTTATGGAAGTTGGTAAGAAATACTTCGAACAGCTCATCGACGAAATGAAAGAAGCTAAAGGCGTAACTCAGGATATCGAGCTTACTGCTGAAGACCTCAAAGAACTTGCAGGTCAGTTCAAAGCTGAATACAAATCAAAAATCGGTAAAGACTTCCCCTCAGATCCCAAAGAACAGCTTATGGGCGCTGTTGAGGCTGTTTTCCGTTCATGGGACAACCCCCGTGCAAACGTTTACCGTCGTGACAACGATATTCCTTATTCATGGGGTACTGCTGTTAACGTTCAGGCTATGGCATTCGGTAACATGGGTGATGATTGCGGTACAGGTGTTGCTTTCACTCGTGACCCCGCTACAGGTGAAAAAGGCCTTATGGGTGAATTCCTTGTAAATGCACAGGGTGAAGACGTTGTTGCTGGTGTTCGTACTCCCATGCCCATTGCTGAAATGGCTGAAAAATTCCCCGAGGCATTCGCAGAATTCACAAAGGTTTGCGCAATCCTCGAAGATCACTACAGAGATATGCAGGATATGGAGTTCACTGTTGAAGCAGGCAAACTCTATATGCTCCAGACAAGAAACGGTAAGAGAACTGCAAAGGCTGCTCTTAAAATCGCTTGTGACCTCGTTGACGAAGGTATGATCGATGAAAAGAAAGCTGTTGCAATGATCGACCCCAGAAACCTTGACACTCTTCTTCATCCCCAGTTTGATGCTAAAGCTCTTAAAGCTGCAACTCCTGCAGGTAAAGGTCTTGGCGCATCTCCCGGTGCTGCTTGCGGTAAAGTAGTATTCACTGCTGAAGATGCTGAAGCTTGGAATGCTCGTGGCGAAAAAGTTGTTCTTGTTCGTCTTGAAACATCTCCCGAAGATATCACAGGTATGAAAGCTTCTCAGGGTATCCTCACAGTTCGTGGCGGTATGACATCTCATGCAGCTGTTGTTGCTCGTGGTATGGGTACTTGCTGTGTATCCGGCTGTGGCGAAATCAAAATGGACGAAGAAAACAAGAAATTTGAACTCGCAGGCAAAACATACGTTGAAGGCGACTATATCTCAATCGATGGTTCAACAGGTAACATCTACGACGGCATCATCCCCACAGTTGACGCTGAAATCGCAGGTGAATTCGGCAGAATTATGGATTGGGCTGATAAATACAGAACTCTTAAAGTTCGTACAAATGCTGATACTCCCGCTGATGCTAAGAAAGCTCGCGAACTCGGTGCAGAAGGTATCGGTCTCTGCCGTACAGAGCATATGTTCTTCGAGGCAGAAAGAATTGCTGCATTCCGTGAAATGATCTGTGCAGACACAGTTGAAGAAAGAGAAGCAGCTCTTGATAAGATTCTTCCTTATCAGCAGGGCGACTTCGAAGCTCTCTATGAAGCTCTTGAAGGCAACCCCGTTACAATCCGTTTCCTTGATCCTCCTCTTCATGAGTTCGTTCCCACTGAAGAAGCAGACATCAAGCTCCTTGCAGATTCTCAGGGCAAATCCGTTGAAGATATCAAAGCTATCATCGCTTCTCTTCACGAGTTCAACCCCATGATGGGTCACCGTGGCTGCCGTCTTGCAGTTACTTACCCTGAAATCGCTGCAATGCAGACAAAAGCTGTTATCCGTGCAGCTATCAATGTTCAGAAAGCTCACGCTGATTGGAACGTAGTTCCCGAAATTATGATTCCTCTTATCGGCGACGTTAAAGAACTTAAATTCGTTAAGAAGGTTGTTGTTGAAACTGCTGATGCTGAAATCGCAGCTGCAGGTTCTAACCTCAAATACGAAGTTGGTACAATGATCGAAATCCCCAGAGCTTGTATCACAGCTGACGAAGTTGCTAAAGAAGCTGACTTCTTCTGCTTCGGTACAAACGACCTTACTCAGATGACATACGGCTTCAGCCGTGATGACGCTGGTAAGTTCCTCACAGCTTACTATGACAGCAAAATCTTTGAGAACGATCCCTTCGCAAAGCTTGACCAGAACGGCGTTGGCGCTCTTATGGAAATGGCTGTTGCTAAAGGTAAAGCAAGCGGTAAAGACCTCCACTACGGTATCTGTGGTGAACATGGCGGTGACCCCGTTTCTGTTGAATTCTGCCACAAGATTGGTCTTAACTACGTTTCTTGCTCTCCCTTCCGTGTTCCGATTGCTCGTCTCGCAGCAGCTCAGGCAGCTATCAAGGGATGAAGGAATTAAGCTGAACCCTAATAAAATCAAGGGTTTTGCGACTTCTCCTACATCAGTTGTAGCTGTATAACTGCTATTAAATGTGCAATCAACTCCCCGTATTCGAAAGAATATGGGGAGTTTTTGTATTAAATTGGTTGTTTATTGCAAATGTTTATTCGGTATGCTATAATTTAATAAAGTGGTGATAAAAAATGAGTAGATTTTGCATCGGAATTATTAATTTGCAATCCTTGAAAGAATGTAAAAATATAATTATAAATATTTTGGAAGAAAATAATTTGGCGTGTTTTTTTGAATTCGATTATATTGAACCATTTCTGAAAAAATATATTAATGAAGAAAAACAGTTTTTTAGTATTTCAGATAATAAAGACTTTGATAATTGTGAGATTTTTCTCTTGCCTGATAATTGTTATTTCAATGGAATTCAAAATCATATTCCTTTTGATAAAAGAATGGGTGTACTTGTAGATATATCAAACGAAATACTCAAGTCAGCAGAAGAAATAGAATTTTTTATTGGCGACAGTGGTGCGTCTTTTGATGAATTTGAGCATCTTGATGTGAACATAAATTCCTTTAAAAGCAATCTCTTGCAAAAAGTTAACGACTATAACTGCAAGGATTTGCATTTTATTGTTAGAACTGATTGTTAAAAAGAACTAATAATCTCCTGCATTTCTTCGTTGCCCCACAGGCAGCTATCAAGGACTAATTCCTAACACAAAAAATTCCATCCGAGAAATCGGGTGGATATTTTTTTGTGTTAGCACATTAACTTATTTCCCTTGTGGGAACTATTTGTTTTTTTAATAGCAAAGATTGTTTTGACATTGATTATATGGGGTTAATGTGATAAAATATGGGCACAAACGAAGTGGTTATTGAAGGAGAGAGCGCTGATGAAGCATATACTAATATCTAAAGAGAAAAAACAATATATTGCTAATTTGCATTGTCATACTACACTTTCAGATGGCAGAAAAACGCCTGAAGAAATTCGTGATGCATATAAGGAGCAAGGGTACAGCATAGTTGCATTTTCGGACCACGATAACTATTTTGATCATAGCGATTTTTGCACAGATGATTTTGTTGCAATTAATTCTTTTGAGGCGGATATCAGCGACAATGTTGTCAGCAGCAGTCAGTTCCGTAGATGCTATCACCTCAATGCATTTAATATAAATGGTGACAAAGAAGTTGCACTTCCTGCCACACCTGACTACAGAGATATGAAAGCTGTGAACGAATATATACAGAAGCTAAAAAAACTAGGCTTTATAGTTGCGTATAATCATCCCTATTGGTCGATGCAATGTCTTGATGATTATCGTGATTTAGAAGGCTGCAGTATAGTTGAAATATATAACAATTCTGTGTTTGTTGAGGGTGGAGATGACGGACAAGAGCAGGTTTATGATGAAATGCTCCGTAGTGGAAAGCGATTGTTTTGTACTATGGCAGACGATAATCATAATGAATTTCCTTTTGGTGATGTTCGTTGTGACAGCTTCGGAGGAAAAACAGTTTTTCTTTGTGATTCACTCAGTTATGAATCTGTTATATCTGCTATGCAGAGCGGGTCATTTTATTGTACCCGTGAGCCGAGAATTTTTGAACTCACATTAGAAGATGGCAAGGTTCATATCGAATGTTCACAGGCTCAACGTATAGCGCTCTCAACAGCAGGCAGACGCTCAAAAGCTTTACACGCCCCTGTGGGCGAATATGTAACCCAAGCAGATTTTCAGCTGGAGGATGAGGATGTATACTTCCGAATTGAAGTAATAGGTCCTTCAGGAAAAAAGGCGAACACCAATGCGTATTTTGTTGAAGATTATAATGATTAAAAAAGTGGGGAAGCGACAGAATTTCTTGAAAATACACAGATTAAAGCATATAATCAAACAGTAATTTGAATGAAAAAGGTGGAATATATGGAAAAAATAAAGCAAACAGTTTTTAAACCCAAGCTTATTTCGTGTCTGAAGGGATATAATGGTGCGCAATTTGGTAAGGATGTGACAGCGGGTCTTATTGTTGCCATTATTGCGCTTCCTCTTTCAATTGCCCTTGCCCTTGCTTCAGGAGTTACTCCGGAACAAGGTCTGTACACTGCAATAATTGCAGGCTTTGTTATATCAATGCTTGGTGGCAGCCGTGTTCAGATTGCAGGTCCTACTGCTGCATTTGCCACAATAGTTGCCGGTATAGTTGCAGAAAATGGCTTTTCAGGTCTTGTTCTTGCTACCCTTATTGCAGGATTGATGCTTATATTTATGGGTGTGTTCAAGCTTGGTAGCCTTATAAAATTTATTCCGTATACTATTACAACAGGCTTTACAACGGGTATTGCTGTTACTCTTATTATTGGACAAATCAAGGACTTTCTGGGTCTTACCTTTGTTAATTCACCTATTGAAACCATTGAAAAGGTTGAAGAGGTTGCACATCAGCTTCACACCGTTAACCTTGAAGCATTTGTAATAGGCGCAGTTTCTTTGGCTGTACTTATTGTCTTTCCTAAGTTTATCAAAAAAATTCCACCATCAATTTTTGCAATAATTATTTCAGCAGCACTTGTAAAAGTGTTTGATATGAATGTAAATACCATAGGCTCACTTTATACAATATCTTCTGCGCTTCCTGTTCCTTCACTTCCTGAGTTTTCCTTTGAAACAGTAAAAGCAATTATTCCGGATGCATTCACCATAGCTGTTCTTGCTGCAGTTGAATCGCTGCTTTCCTGTGTGGTTGCAGACGGAATGACAGGTAGCAGACACAATTCAAACACAGAGCTTATAGCCCAGGGCGCAGGTAATATTTTCTCTGCCCTTTTTGGTGGTATTCCTGCTACAGGCGCAATAGCACGAACTGCTGCAAACATAAAAAATGGTGGAAGAACACCTGTTGCAGGTATGGTTCACGCAGTTGTGCTGCTTCTTGTGCTTGTGGTACTTATGCCCTATGCAGCACTTATTCCAATGCCCACCATTGCAGCTATACTCTTTGTTGTAGCATATAATATGAGTGAGTGGCGTGAGTTTGTGGCAATTATGAAAAAAGCGCCCAAAAGCGATACACTTGTTCTGTTAGTTACATTCATTCTTACGGTAGTGTTTGACCTTGTTGTAGCAATAATTGTGGGAATTATTCTTGCAACGGTTATGTTTATGAAACGAATGAGCGATGTTACAGATGCTCACGGTTGGAAGGAATTTGACGAAAACACAGATGATGCCAATATACGTTTCAAAAAAGTTCCCGATAATACTATGGTATTTGAAATTACAGGACCGATTTTCTTCGGTGCATCAACCAAGATTGCGGATATTATAAAAAAAGGAAACAAGGAAGTTCTTATCCTCAGAATGAGAAGTGTTCCCGCAATTGATGCCACAGGACTTCACAGCCTCGAAACAATTATTAAGCTGTGTGAAAAGCAGAGTAAGACACTTATTCTTTCACATATCAATGAACAGCCTCGACAGGCGCTTGAAAAAGCCAAGCTTCTTGATAAAATACTTATAGCTGACAATATTGATGCTGCCATAGAAATGGCAGGGGGTCAGAAATAACCATAATAGAAATAATTCCAGGGGGGAACAGAATGAAAAATCTGGGCTATTACAATGGTGTATGGGATGAAATAGAAAAAATGTCCATTCCTATGACTGACAGAGTTCATTTTTTTGGTGACGGAGTTTACGATGCTACATATAGCAGGAATTATAAAATATTTTCCCTGGATGAGCACATAGACCGTTTCTATAACAGTGCAAAGCTTCTTGAAATAGAATTGCCCCACACAAAAGACGAGCTGAAAGAAATTTTAAATGATATGGTTGCTAAAATGGATACAGGTGAAAACTTTGTCTATTTTCAGGCAACTAGGGGAAGCAACGCAATACGAAACCACGTTTTCCCCAATGATACAAAGGCAAATATATGGATAAATATTTATCCTAAGAAAATTCTTGATTTAACAAAAAAGGTTCAGCTTATTACAATGGAGGATACTCGTTTTCTGCATTGTAATATAAAAACCTTAAATCTTATTCCTGCAGTTATTGCATCGCAAAGAGCAAAGGAAGCAGGCTGCTTTGAAACGGTGTTTCATAGAAACGGAAGGGTTACCGAGTGTGCTCACAGTAATATCCACATTATAAAAAATGGTAAACTAATTACTGCTCCTACAGATAACCTTATCTTGCCGGGTATTGCCAGAAAGCATATAATCAGCACCTGTAAAAAAATGAATATTCCCGTTATAGAAGAGCCTTATTATTTAGCAGATTTATTTGAGGCGGACGAAGTTATGGTTTCTTCTGCTGGTGCCCTTTGTATGGTTGCTGATGAAATAGATGGGAAACCAGTTGGGGGAAAGGCAACAGAATTGGTGGAAAAGCTTCAGGAATACTTACTGAACGATTTTCTTACAAAAACAAACTGAAGGTTTATATAAACTACTGAAAAAAGCTATTATTAATTTGAAAATTAAAAGTTTGTGAGGATTTACCATGGTTTTTGATGTTAATAAATTAAGTTGGACAAGAGAGCCTGAAAGCTACACAATATCTGATGAGAAAATCGAAATGGTTACCAAGCCCCAAACGGATTTATGGCAAAGGACATATTACCATTTCAGAAATGACAATGCCCCTGTGTTACAGCTGGAAACAGAGGATAAATATTTTAGTTTTACTGTGAAAACACAATTTTACAGTAAACACAGGTTTGACCAATGTGGAATAGTTATGTACCTTGACAGCGACAATTGGCTTAAAGCTTCTGTTGAATATGAAAACGATAAATTTCAGCATTTGGGCAGCGTAGTTACTAATAACGGTTATTCTGATTGGGCAACTACAGAGATTGCAGCAAGCATAAAAGAAATGTGGTATAGATTCAGCCGACGTGAGGATGATTACCGTATTGAGTGCTCAGAGGATGGTGAAACCTTCAAGCAAATGCGAATATGCCACATGTGTAATGGTAACAGTACAATTCGTTTTGGTGTTTACGCTTGTAGTCCTGAAGAGTCATCCTTTAATGCAATATTTACAAATATGGAAATTACAGAGTGCAAATGGTTAGCTCATGAGGGACAGCAGCCGGATTTACAATAATAAGCTATGTGTGTAGCTTGAATATGTTGTATAATACTCCGGTGGAGAAAGTGTGAAATGAAATCGCCTTCACCCTCTGTTGGGCTTGTTTTTTTGCAGTCTGCATAACAGCATCGTGATAGACTTTGTTTACCGATGTTTTTATTAGCTTCTTGTGATGTTCGTTTTTCACAGCCCCAACCCTTAAATTTAAATTACTTGTAACACAAAATGTGTTGTGGTATACTGAATTTGTAAAAGTATTAGTCGAAAGAGTGGCATATATGAACGAAAAAACAAAAAAACAG
>JAZQMA010000022.1:0-16951 GCA_045543035.1 Acutalibacteraceae bacterium
AAATCATCTTGCGGTGCTATTACCCTCTTGAAGTAGATTTTTACGATTTCTTGTTAAATAATGATGCCGATTCAAAAAACTATTTTTATGATATTGAAATTATTGCAATAGATGATGAAATTACACATAAACAAGTTTCAGATAGTTGGTAAAACACCCAAGACAAAACATGAAAACAAATCTGCACTTGATTTTCTTATATCAAAAACTCCCCTTAAATACAACCATAGGTTGCAGGTTCGATTCCCGTCACCAGCTCCAAAAAAACCTCGTTCAACCGAACGAGGTTTTTTATTAATTGGTATAATTCTGCAACACATTTAATCTAGCATCGTAATCAGGTGTGGAATCCACCGATGCTCTGAAAAGTAGTTCTCCGTCATAATCATATCCGGAATAAACAGTTTCTGTGTAATACCAAATGGAACTTATGAATTCCGGTGTTTTTTCATATTCGCCTGTCATATTCTCAGATACAATCAAGTAAAAATCTTCATATTCAATATATGCAGTTGGAGTTCCTGCATCATAATCTTTTAGCAATGCATCGTTATCGTATATAGCTTCACCGTTTCTTTCTCCAATTTTCTCATATAAATCAAGATTATCAATACCCCGTTCTTTTTGAGTTATTTCAAGTTTACGGTTTATTGTAATAATATAATCAACAGAATATCCATCAGCGTTTTGTTTTGAAAAATCTCCATCGTTTGATTGTGAACTAACAGACAAAACGAATTTGTCGTCTTGTATTTTCACTGAATTTAAGTCATCATAATCCGAACCACCAATGGTTGCGGTTTTTATAACCTTTCCCTTTGAATCTAAAATCGTCATATAAATATCCGTCGAAGAGTAAACACCCTGTGTTTTAGTTTCAGGGGTCTCTCTTGTTCCGAACAAATAGTATTTATTATCTACTTCAAAACAATAACTAAGTGCTTCACCCTCAACACTCTCAAAATCCGTATCAAATTGCACTTCACCAGAAGCATCACATTTAATCACTCGGGAAGCAAAGCCTTTTTCACTTGCCCATACATTTTGCTCATACGCATAATCCTCAAAACCTACAACGAACAGGAAGCCCCCATCATTTGTTGCCGTAAGAGTTCTAATATGGTATGCATCATCTGACTTGCACGAATAGGCGGATAGTTTATTGCCAAACAAATCTAGCATTTGAACATTATGAACAACTGAATGATTTTCCTCATCTGAAGAAGAGATTTCTGTTTTGAGTACCCTCCCATCAAATGGTGTAGCATTATGAAAGATATTTTTCTTTACTACATTACGTAGACTCTCCGGAACTTCTCCTACCTGCTCAACATTCTTTAACTCATCTTGATTTGAATAATCGGATTGCGTATCAGGCTTATCGGGTGAACATCCTGATAAAACACAAGAAAGAGCCAAAAACATAAGTGTAAGAAAAATAGAAATTGACTTTTTCATATATACCGCTCCTTTGAATGATGAAAGTTAGAAAAACGGAGTTACAACTCCATATTCAATATATCATAACCTAAATAATTTTTCAATGTTATCGGATGAAACCACGATTATTAATTGCACTTGCAACCATATAAATCCCGTCCGATTTTATAGCAGGAATAAGTCCGTACGTCTTTTAGGACGTTCGGACAGCTCACAACAGACGGCGATGCCGACTGTTACAAGGGTTTTGAGCATTTTGAAATTTACCACTTTTTAAAATGGCGATACTACTTTTTACAGACAAATCAGCCGTAAGCACCGATTTCAAAGGCTTTGCAGATACATACTTTCAGATTTTCAAGGATTTACACGAATATTATCAATCAGGCTTTGCATAAAGAGTAATCTGCCGTTTGTTCACCACTGTAAGCAGAATAAGACAAGTTAGCAAAAGAGCAGGGAAACTAATCCCTGCTCTCACTTTTTATCTCTTTGACCATAAAGAAAAACAATCTCATTTTCCGTTTTTTATATTTATCATTGCTTGTATTTTTTTGAGAATTTCTTCTTCGCTTTCGTCATATTCACAAACTATATCACCTATGAGAGAATCAATAGCACACAGTGCTCCAGTTTCATCTTCATCATGAGTAAACATTCCGTCTAAATCATATTCTTTTCCGTCAATAATTATTTCTCGGCAATAGTCAGGATTTGAAAACCTGAAAAAAGAAAATTCTTCAACACCTATTGCCTTTATAAGAAAATAAAAATTTTCCAATATTTCATCATATATGTCCTCTTTAGTACAAGGTTCTATATTAGACACAACATCCGGTAAAACAGAACACAAAAATTCCGCCATCGCATCTTCATCCAACTCATCACAAACAGAAAGGTCAATTTCACCAATTTTATCTGCAAGATCCTTAAAGTTTATACGATTGCCTATATCAAAATCTTTATCTTTCATTTTATCCGCCCCTTTTTCTGGTTCATTGAGAATTATAACATATAACCACATTTGTTGCAATATACAAGAACTCAATGCAAGAATCCTGAACGAGCTTATTGAGAAAATTGTGGTATCAGAAAAGGAAATCATAGACGGTGAGAAATACCAATGCGTGCATATATACTACAAATTCGTGGGGTTGATGAGTATATAACTACCTGAAATACATTTCTCCTCCCATTGACAAATAATATAACATTATGTATAATATTTCATAGAAACAATGTTATATTTGAGGTGCGTTATGAAAACACTTATAAAACAAATACGCTCATCTTTAAATTTAAGTCAGACAGAGTTTGCCGAACAACTGGGTGTGTCATTCCAAACGGTAAACCGTTGGGAAAACGGCAAGGTTATTCCAAACAGACTTGCTCAATCTAAAATATATGATTTTTGTAAGGAAAAGCAGGTTCCCGTTTATGATTTTATTATCAATAAAATTACGGATATTTCAAGTAAAGTAAAACTTGATTCAGGTAGAGTTTTACTTTACCACGGCTCTAAATCAGGTATTGATGGAAGCATAGCTCCTTTGAGCCGTAAGCAATGCGACTTCGGCAAGGGCTTTTATATGGGTACTGAACCGGCTCAAGCACTAACGCTCATTTGCGACTATGAAAAATCAAAATTCTATATCATTTCCATTGGTACGGACGAATTAGCACACTTTGAAGTACCTGCAGATATTGAATGGGCAATGATCGTTGCATATCATAGAGGTAGAATGGAGAAAATAAAGGGGTCGCCATTTTATAACAAGTATCGTGATTTAACTGCAGACAAGGATTTAATTATTGGTAGTATCGCAAATGACAGAATGTTTTATGTGATTGATAACTTCTTTATCGGAAGTATTACTGATGCCGCGCTTGTGAACAGCTTATCTGCATTACAGCTTGGTAAACAGTATGTTGCTGTCACGCAAAAAGGTTGCGACAGTGTTCGTATTGAATATGAATTGCCTCTTTCACACCTTGAAAGACTTGTTATAAGAGATATTGCAGAAGAAAACCGAGCAAGAGGTGTTTCACTCGCTAATGACATTTGCAAAAACTACCGACGTGAAGGTAAATTTTTTGATGAAATTCTTGATGAAGCAATGAACGGAGTGAACTAAGATGAATGAACTTCAGTTAAAGATGTGCGATGTTCAAGGCAGATTGTTTGAACTGTCCGCAGACAGAAAATATAGTAGCTCTGCATTTATCAAAGCATTTATGCTATCCCACGTTGCAAAGTCACTTGATTCAAAATTCAATCATATGCAATGGGCAGGAGAAGAATACCTTTTAGATGAAATGCTTTCATCAATTGATAATGATATATTTTTTAAGGGTGGCGCAATTCTGTCAAAAGATGTGCTTTATTGGATAGGCTACATTTATCGCTATTGGCATTATTATACAGGTGAAGATAGTGTGAAAATATACAAACAAGCGCCCTATGATATTATGAAACGCAATTATATGATTTTTCACACAATGGATCCTGTTGTAGCTATTGAGGATTTAAAGGAAATATATAATCAGAATAAATAATAAAAACTATCCTTAACTACAACCATAGGTCGCGTGTTAGAGTCACGTTTCCAGCTCCAAAAATCCCGCACACGAAAGTGTACGGGATTTTCACTTATTCACTATTAACTATTTATTCTTTACTAATCGTTACTGAAACTATGCATCACTTCAATTACATTAAATCTTTATTGAAGCTAAACAAAAAACTACCAGTTAAATATAGTATGGAACCAGCACTTAACTTTTTGTGTTTACTAACTATGGATTGTCCTAGTGGAAATAAACTTTTTTATTGCCTTAACACAAGATTTATAACCTGCTGATAATCTGATGCATCAACAGTTCCGTCATTTGCAAAATCTGTTGCTAAAAGATAGTTATCCTGAAGTATTCTTAAACCGGAGTTTGCCAACTGCACCATAGCTGCATCGAGAACATCAACCACACTATCTCCGTTAACATCGCCATAAACAACAACATTATATGTATAAACCAATGAGCCGTTTCTGAAAAAATAAAGTACAGAACCAGTTCCGTAATAGTTAGCTTTTGATGACATAGCAGATGGAATTGCCATTACGGTGTAACTTGAATCAGCTTTCACGATTTCATCTACTTGTGTTTTAAATTTCTGATGAGTGAAAATAATTCCTGCTTCTTCATTTATCACTGTTTTACCTACAGGAACAAGATCAAGAAGAACATATGGTATCCCATTTTCTTCGGCATAACTTTGCGCATACGAACCTTCATAGCAATAAATTGTAAGATTACCACATCCGTCGAAAGCACCGTCTGCTATTTCCGTTACTGATTTGGGAATAGTAATTTTACTTATATTTGCACAACCCGAAAAACAATTCTCTCCTATAGTATCAACTGTGTTAGGAATGTTAACCGAAACAACACTTACTTTATTAAGAAATGCATTCTCTGAAAGTGTTTTTGTTTCAAGCCCATCAATCTCCATCGGAACAGTTATATTCGCAGCAGAACCGTTATAAGCCGTAATTGTCAATGTATTTGCGTCAATTTCTTCATAACTGAAAAGTGCTGCAGGAATAACATCAAAGTTTGTTATATCTATCATAACAGTACTTGAAAGAAGGTTATTACCTATAATAGTAAGAGCATAACTGCCGTTTTTGCTTACTGTTGCTTTCAACGATTCTGTTACATCCTCACCGTTAAAATAAATTTTAAGATAACCTGATTCACCTGCCACAGGAACTATAGCAACCTCATAAGGTGAGTCTGTTTTTTCTGTAACACCGGGAATGATATAACCACTCGGTTCTAAATTATCTATCATAACTTTGTATGAGTCTGATGGTGCACTTTCAAGCCCTGCACCATTTACCGCTTTAAAACTGTAATGTGCGTTTGTGCTTTCATCAAGAACCAAAACATTTCCTTCAAGCTCATACCAACCGGTACCATCATTGTAATAATATACACAACCTGACGGACATTCAATAAGTGTGCTTAGGGTAAATGTTACATTATCCTTTGTCCATTGACCAAATGTACCCTCAAGCTCAACCCTTATTGTAGGAATCGTTCTATCTATATTAACTTTAATTTCATAAACATCACTTTCAAGCCCTGAATATGAAACAACTTTAAATCCATACACAAAAGAACCATCTTCTCTTGCACGAAGTGTTTCTGTGGTAAGTTTTGTCCATTCGCCTCCGTTAATATTGTAGTAATACTCATATACCCCAGAAAAAGTATCTGCTTCGGGAGTAAAATAAACTATATCATCAGCCCAATTACCTGCAATATATTCATCGCCATCTTCTCCGCAGATTGCATTAAGTGTTGTTATAACAGGTTTTGCGTTATCTCTGACAAAACCGTCTGAATAATATGATGAAGACTCATTACCGGCTTTATCTACTGCAACGAACTCAAAATAACCTTTAAAATTTCTATCACAGATAGCTCTTACATCATCCGTTATAGTTGTCCAATCGCTAACAGGCGTATAATCAGCACCAACAAGTCTGTATTTGATATAATCAATTCCTGCAACGCCACTGTCTTCAGCGGTTGCGTTTGCAACAAGGTCTGCACTGTAATAATGACCGAATTCACCGTCGAGATGTCTTTCGGGAGATTCTGTGGGTTCTTGGGTGAGAACAATGTCTGTTATACCGGGAACTTCCTTATCAATATTATTAATTTCTAGTGTTTGTTCACTGTAAAGACCATTATTAGCAGTTATCTTAACTACATATTCGCCGTTTCTTTGTACAATGAAACTTAAAGCATCTGAACCAAAATCTACACCGTTAACCTCAACAGTTTTCAAACCCGAAACACTATAAACTAAGTTTTCTATATTTACAGTGTAATCCTCGTTTGTAACATCGGTTAAGCTTTGACTTAAAGTAAATGTTGGAGTTGTTTTATCGAGTTTAACAACCAAAGCTTCGCTTTCGTCGCTTTCGTAGCCCATACTATTTTGTGCCTTTATATAGAAGGTTGTATTTACATTATAATTAATCGTGTAAGTATTCCCTGTTATCGGATTCCATGTAGTACTGTTTTCTTCACGCCAAAAATATGTTGCACTATCAAGCTGGTGTGTGCTTTCCAAAGTAAAAGTAATATCTTCGGTTGTCCATTCACCCAACACACCCTCGGTGGTCACCGAAATTACCGGTTTACCATATACAATTATCGGGAATGTAGCCTCTGCGCTACGGTCTGCGTGTTCATAAACAACCCTTACATTTTGTTCTACATCATAAGTTTCCATTGAGAAAGATGTATAATCTATTTCATAATCGGTTACTTCTTCACTTTCGGCATTGAGATAATTTGCAACCACCTTAAGACCTGTTGTATCAAAAGTCTCACCTTCTGCATAAACAGTTTTATCAGGCGGTGTAATTGTGATAGTATCAACCTGCTTGGAGTTGAGTGTTACAGCAAACACAGCGTTATATGTTTTACCTGCTCTTTCAACAGAAACAATAATATACTGTGTCATATCAAGGGCTTTCACATTCAAGTCACTTACCGTATAGTCAGTTACTTGACATTTGAGCATATCATCAGTATAGCTTTCCCAATCCGAATAATACGGTGAAAGGGATTCTTTATTATAGTTTAAATAAACCTCCATACCTGTTAAATCGAGCTCTGTTTCACCCTCAATATATTCAGTTTTATCCGGTGCTTTAAGGGTAATACTCTCAGGAAGAATTTCTATTATTTCTATCTCCTTTGTTCTTTCAACATGAGTTTGAAGTAAGTATCTGCTGTAGCCATAAAGAGTAGTTGTACCTGCTTTTTTACCTGTAACTATACCATCATCGGAAACCGATGCATAATCATTTTCCGTATTTCTGTTAGAACCCGTATATGTATTTGAAGCCGTCCAGGGTGCACTGCCATCGTTCGTAACAAGTCCCCAATATACTGCTGATTGAGAAAGTGATTCAGGATATGTTTTCAAGGTAAATCCATGAGGAAGGTCACGAATTACATAATCATCCCCTTCTACCTGACCGTCAGTATATTTAGAAAGATTCAGCCAACCTCTTGATACCGTTATCGTAACACTTCTTGTAACACCTGAAATGGTAGCATACACCGTAGTTGTTCTGGATTTGTTTCTGCCACCGGCATCACGGCCCAATACAACACCATCTGAAGAAACAGATGCAACTGTATCATCTGCTACACTCCACTTTATTGCATCAAGCAAACTTGTTTCATAATTGTCAGGAGCAAGTACATTTATTGAAAGTGTTGTTGTGGCACCTTCATCAATACTTGTCGTTCCAATTATTTCAAAATCCGTAATTGCATTACCGCAAGTGATTTCTATATAATTCTCCACACTGCTTGAACCATATGTAGCTTTTCCATAGAGTTTTGCGACACCAGCGGAAACACCCGTAACATTACCAATTGAATCAACGCTTATAATACCATTGGTTGCCGGAGCTTCTGCAGTTGCATAAACAACCGCACCTAAATCCTCATCATAAACACCCCATTGGCGACTTACACTTGAAGATGTGTTAAGACGGCCGGGTGCAACTGTTGAAGTATAAGTTGCTGTTGCACCTATACCCAAAACGGTATCACCTTCAATTGTAATGTCTGTAAGTGCAGAAACAAGCTGGCGTGTAACCGTCATTTCAATATCTTTTGAGACCCCACCCATTGTTGCTGTAATAATTACTTTTTGAGAATATGTTAAACCGTCCCCACCATTAAGACCCGTAACTACTCCACTTTGGTCAACAGTTGCGATTGAAGAATCAGCAGAAGACCACACCAAATCACCTTGGTATGCACCCGCCGGGTTAACATTAGCAATTGAGAGTTGAGAAGTTGCACCTTCTGCAACGCTGGTTTCTCCGTTGATTTCAAAGCTTGTAACAGGCAATTCCGACGGTTCAACAACAGTAAAAGTTATTGTATCGGAAAAAGCTGCATATAATGTACTTTCTGGATTAACTCGTATGGTCACCTCGCCTGCAGCAAGGAAAGTAACAAGCCCGTCGCTGCTTATGTGAGCATAATTAGAAGCATCACTATCAAATGCATTTTCACCTACTGCCCATTTCACACCCTGATCAAGTCTGACAGGAGTACAAGCACCATATAGTTGAACCGTAGCCCCAACTGCAACTGTTTTAGGCACTGCCTTTTTGTTTGTTATATGCACACCGGTAGGAGCAACAGAAGCAACAACACTTTTTTCAATAACAAATTCCACACTGTCACTTCCGAGAACATTTCCTTCCGCATCATAAAGAGTTGCAGTAATAACAACATTAATATTATCAAGAAATGTACGAAGCGATTCTCCTAATGTTTCACCTGCAATACCCGACACTATTCCAACAATAGTATCTGTACTTGCACTATCAAGATCTATCCCTGAAGATTCAAATGTTGCCCATATGGCATCAGCAGTTGTGTCACCCACAAGAGGCAGACTTCTGATATTCTCATCAATCCAAAGCTGAATTACAGCTTTTTTTGAGAAGTCGTAAGCAGTTACCGTTCCGGCATCATCAACACCTGCAAGTAAAGGGAGGTTGCTCTCCCATTCAATATATCTTCCATCAGATGTATCAATAGCCGTACCGCTTACAGTACCATCTTCGGCTGTGGAAGGTACAAGTGCTTGTAACTGTTGTGTTCTATATTCGGTCAGATACTGTTTTTCAGTGATTTGCACTCCGTCCTCATTAAAAACTTCAACAACACTATCTGCATAAACGCTTGTTACAGGTATGCAAGAAAGAACAAGAAAAACTGAGAGCGAATAGCTGAATACTCTTTTAATAAAGTTCTTCATAAATACACCTCAAAAATGAATAATACTCATTAATTTTATCACAAAAACATCTTTTTTTCAACAAGCAGTAGACAAGAAATGGGCTCTAAAATTAATAATTTATAAACAAATAGTCTATTATTACAAAAACAATACCTAACCCAATACCGATTTTTTTACCTAACAAAGATATTTTCAATTAAACCCGGGGCGCGTGTTCGAGTCACGTTTCCAGCTCCATAAAAGACCGAGTAAACTCAATGGTTTACTCGGTTTTATTTTAGTTTATTTTTTCTAACACATCTGAAAAATCAATTTGCAATTCTTCTTTTGCTTTTTGGTTTTTTATACCACGATAAGAGGTTTTCCCTAACTTAACATACAACAAATCCGCACTGACAACAATTATTTTATTTTCATCTATTTCATTATAGTGTGAAATTTCAACATTGATAGAATATGTATAGCCCTCTTGTGGTCTTGATTTTAGTTCTTTTGAATCCTTTGTAACATAATAATATTTCAACTTAACATCAAGATTATTTTGTTTTGCTTGTGCTAAAACAGGTTTTAGCCATTCTCTTGCATCAGCTCTTATTTCTCGCTCCATTTTTACAATTTCGTCTGTAAAATGTGCATTAACATACGCTTGCTTTTTTGCTCGTTTTTTATTTATCCATTTCTTTGCATCATCAAAGAAATAGCCTGTTATTGTTCCGTCCCAATATTTTTCAAGCAATTTCTTTGTTCGAAAGCTTTTGCGGATATGAACATTTTCAAAAAATCTTCTTTTTATTGAATCGTTACCTTTAAGGCAAAAAACAGAAGCGTAGAAAAAATCTAAAGTTATACTATACATATGGGTATAAGGAGGACTTATATCTTCAACCTCAATGGCATATATATCATTCCATAAAAATCGTTCATTAGGAATTAAAATGTAGCAAAAAGAAACTCCTTCACTATCAAAAATATAACAACAGGGTGTAAATATCATCGGAAGAAAAATAAGAAGACAGGCTGCTACTGCAAGAATAACGCCCCATATAATTTCTTCGCAAGAAAACAATTCAACAGAGATACATGCGCAAAGCACTCCTAAAACAACACTCGTATTAAACAGTTTGTTCAGTGCAATTTGTTTTTTTCTATTCATATGGTCACCACCATTTCACTTCTAACAACTTCATTGTAACACATATTTATTATTTTTTCCACCAAAACCCAGCTAAATCCCGTCCGATTTTATAGCAGGAATAAGTCCGTACGTCTTTTAGGACGTTCGGACAGCTCACAACAGACGGCGATGCCGACTGTTACAAGGGTTGTAAGCATTTTTAATTTTACTACTTTTCAAAATGGCGATACTACTTTTTACAGACAAATCAGCCGTAAGCACCGATTTCAAAGGCTTTGCAGATACATACTTTCAGATTTTCAAGAATTTATCAATATATTCTTAATGCTACATTAATTGCATTTCCCTTATAAAAATGATATAATTTAATCATAACAGTGGAAAACAGGTGAAACCAATGTATGTAACTTTCAAAAACAACAGTACAAGTTCAAAAATGATGGTCGTTGTTGAAAACAAAAGATACATCATAAACGCTGAAAGCTTCGTTGAAATTTTCTGTGCAAATGAAAGAGTTATTTTTGAGGCTCAGTGTTCAGGCTTTGATGAATTGACAGAAGCGGCAAATGAATTGGATAAGGAAGCAAAAAGCTCCGATTTTAAAAATAAAATTCTTGCTAAACTGACTAAAAAACTTGTTGAAAAAATACCTGAGTTCCTACTTGACACAATAATAAAGTATGAAATTAACTTTACTGATTATGAAAATGCTGTTGTGAATTTATATGATGGTTTTTATTCTGTATGTGATAGTGAAATTGCTGAATTTTTCTTTGACACTATGGTTGTTGGCTTTGTTTTTTCAAGAGTTGAAGCAGAGGGTGAAATAAAAGTTATTGATGCCATACCAAGTAATCGAAAAAAATTTTTAAAACTTGCAAGAAAAATGCTTCTCTTTGTTCATTGGGGACTCTTTCTCCCTGACTTATTTTTCTTTATTCCCGAATATTCTATAGTTAAGTTCTTTTCATCACATTTTTACATAAAGCGATTATTCAGCAAACTTTATAAAAAAACTGCAAACGACAGAGCTGCATTAATTTATAAAAAAGAGCAGAAGTATGAAACAGAAGCAAAACCCAAAGGTTGCCTCAGTGACATAATAAAAGCACTTATTGTTTTCCTGATTTTAGGTGGTGTTTGCTTCTGGGCTCTGACAAGTGAGCCGGATGTTGTAATCTCTGAAGATTTAAGTTCTGTAACCTGCTTTGATGAAACATTTGTAAAAATTGATGGTGGTTTACCAGAAGATGCTGAAGACGTATTTTTAGAGGATTACACAGCATATTATCCTATAAGTGATAATGAATATGATATGGACAATTACTACTGTCATATTTATGAAACACCTGACGGCACACGTTACCTCTGGCTTAAAGATGATTGCACCAATGAAGAAAATACCTATAAAGAATATGAAGACTATGAAAATCCGTTGGTTTACAAATCAATTGGTGAGCAAGAATAAAATTACCGCTTTGATACAATTTTGTACCAAAGCGGTTAAACTTTTATTTATGCCCGAACTGTTGTTTCATTCGTTTTTCTTATAAACGACCCTCTATGTCCCAAAGCCAAGTTCCTTTATATCTAAAATATCTCGGTCCCGCAACACCAATTGTTTTACCTGTTATCATTTTTGCAAGAGTTGTTAAATACATAATCTCACCATTATATTCAATTCGTCTATCATCAACTACCTTGCATTTAATATCAGGATTGTTATAAAATTCTAGTGTTGCACCAACAGGTATCTTAATTTCAGAAAAAGTAAAGTTTGAAGCACGTGTATGCCTTTCTTCTTCAATTTCTTTAGCTATTTCTTCTGCATGTACTTCTTCTTTATTAGGTTGCCATAGTCTCAATTTATCTTTACACCCATGAATTTCTGCAATTGCTTCCAAAAGTAAATATGCATCTTCTGGTTGCATAGCATAAAACTCTCTAACACGTTTTTGTCCATTGAAATTTTCAATAGCTCTAAGGTTAGGGTTTAATTTATCAATTATTGAATGTATTTTTAAATCAGACAATCGCGAATTTACTTCATAAGTCGCATACACACGAAAAGCAAATGGTATACACTCACTTCTATTTAATTGTTGAAGCCTTTTTTCTATATCATCTGCATATCCTATTTTCACGTAGCTTTCGAAGGATGGATTGGTTAAAATATATATTACTCCTACACCCATATTAGTCCTCCTGTGTAATTAATTATTTATGCCCGAACTGTTGTTTCATTCGTTTTTCTTTTGAAAGAATTCTCTTTCTCAAACGGATGCTTTCTGGTGTTACTTCGAGAAGCTCGTCATCACCGATGAATTCCATTGACTGCTCAAGGGAAAGAACTGTGTGAGGAACAAGGCGGAGTGCATCATCACTACCTGAAGCACGAGTGTTGGTCATCTGTTTTTTCTTACAAACGTTGCAAACGATATCTTCATTCTTTGCGCATTCGCCAACAATCATACCTTCATAAACAGGAACACCGGGACCAACGAAAAGACGTCCCCTGTCCTGAGTGTTGAAAAGACCGTAGCCTGTTGTTTCGCCTGCCTCGTGAACAACGATAGAGCCACGTTCACGCATCTGAATATCGCCTTTATATTCTTCATAACCTGCGAAAAGGTTATTCATAATACCGTTACCGTTTGTATCGGTCATAAACTCTGAACGATAGCCGATAAGACCGCGAGCGGGAATTTTAAATTCAATGTGAGTTGAACCACCGTCGCGAACATCCATGTTTTCAAGCTCACCTTTACGTGAACCGATTTTTTCCATAACTGCGCCAACATAGTTTTCAGGTACTTCAACTATAAGAAGCTCCATCGGTTCTAAAAGCTCACCGT
Source organism: Acutalibacteraceae bacterium (assembly GCA_045543035.1). Classification (GTDB taxonomy): domain Bacteria; phylum Bacillota; class Clostridia; order Oscillospirales; family Acutalibacteraceae; genus DTU089. The sequence goes on from JAZQMA010000022.1 coordinate 13,283, forward strand.
TGGGACCTTTTTTATAAATAACCTGAGGACGAGAAACCTGGAACTCATAACCCTGACGGCGCATTGTTTCAATAAGAATTGAAAGGTGCAATTCACCACGACCGCTGACCTTGAAGGAGTCGGTTGTGTCGGTTTCTTCAACTCTCATACTAACATTTGTTTCAACCTCTTTGAAAAGGCGGGCACGGATGTTACGTGATGTAACAAATTTGCCCTCCTGACCTGCAAAGGGGCTATCGTTAACCATAAAGTTCATTGAAATTGTAGGCTCGTCTATTTCAACAAAAGGAAGTGCTTCGGGGTAATCCTTATCGCAAGCAGTTTCACCTATATTGAGCTCATTTATACCTGAAACAGCAACCAAATCACCCATTTTTGCTTCCTGACATTCTACTCTTGCAAGACCTTCAAATGTATAGAGCTTTACGATTTTTGCATTGGTCTGAGCACCATCCTTATTGCAAAGAACAACCTGCTGACCAACCTTAACAGAACCGCGTTCAACTCTGCCCACACCGATTCTGCCGAGATAATCGTCATAATCAAGGCTTGAGAAAAGAAGCTGTAAGGGTCCGTCAATATCGCCTTCGGGTGCATCAATGTTTTCGAGAATGGAATCAAGAAGAGGTCTCATATCCCCTTCGCGAACATCTGCATCAAGAGAAGCATAACCATCACGGCCTGAAGCAAAAACAACAGGGAATTCAATCTGGTCGTCATTTGCGCCAAGCTCAATAAACAAATCGAGAACCTCGTCAATAACCTCCATAGGTCTTGCACCTGGACGGTCAATCTTGTTAATAACAACAATTGCCTTTTTGCCGAGAGCAAGTGCCTTTTTAAGAACAAAACGAGTCTGGGGCATACAACCCTCGAAAGCATCAACAAGTAAAAGAACGCCGTCAACCATCATCATAATACGCTCAACCTCACCACCGAAGTCAGCGTGGCCGGGAGTGTCAACGATGTTAATTTTTACATCTTTATAATGAATACCTGTATTCTTTGAAAGAATTGTTATTCCTCTTTCTTTTTCAAGATCGTTGGAGTCCATAACTCTTTCATCAACCTGCTCATTAGAACGGAAAATACCGCTCTGATGAAGAAGCTGGTCAACAAGAGTTGTTTTACCGTGGTCAACGTGAGCAATAATTGCTATATTTCTTATATCTTCTCTTTTCTGCACCTTTTTCACCTTCAAATGACTTGAATTTAACTATAAAATTATACCACTCATATACTATTTTATCAAGTTTTTTCCAAGTTTTATTGATAGAAATTACACAAATGAAACCTTATAGTATTATTTATTTTAACTAAAAATATATAGTATTGAATTTTCAATTAGGGTTTGCTAAAATAAAAGCGGTGATATGATGAAATTTAAAAATGTGCTTATTGCAAGTGATTTTGACGGAACTTTGAAAAATGATGAAGGTATTATTACTCCAGATGTAATAGAAAAAATACAATATTTCATTGAAAATGGTGGTTTATTCACAGTCTGCACAGGACGAATTTTTCAGGGTTTTCATTTATATAGCCCCGAATATATTAACGCACCTGTTCTTTTGGGAAACGGCGCTATGGCTTATGATTACGAAAAGAATGAAGTCATTTTTAATGATGCTATTGGTAATGAGGGTTTATCGGCAATAAAAGATGTGTTAAAAGCATTTCCCGATATTTCAATAGAACTTTATAATTTCAATAAAGTTTGTGCAATAAACTTAAATTCACATTCAGAACAACACTTCACAAGTCAGGGTATTAATTTTGAAATAATAAATACCCCCGAAGAAGCACCATTACCCTGGACAAAGGTTATGATTGCCGCTCACGGTTGCTCAAAGGAAGTTCAGGATATTCTTGAAAAACATCCCGAAATAAATTACCTTAAAACAACGGGAGATTATGTTGAAATTCTCAAAAAAGACGTTGATAAAGGGAGCGGACTTTTAAAACTTGCTGAGGCTTTAGGTTGCAAGAAAAAGGATACCTATGCTGCAGGTGATGGCTACAATGACGTTGAAATGCTTGTGGCTTCAAATGGTGGATTTGTTCCAGAAAATGGTTCTAAAGAAGCTCTTTCAGTCGCAAAATATATAACAAGGTCAAACAATAATGGCTGCATAGCACATGCTATTGAGATATTAGATAAGATATATTAAAAGAAGCAGATGAAACAAATCAAGTTTCACCTGCTTCTTTATATTAGTCTGCTTTTAGTTTTGCTTCTTTGCCATCTTTAAGAAGCTTTTTCAGAGTTTCTGCATCGTCATTTTTCATTGCATCGCTGTATTTCTGAAGTTCTGCAATTATGTTATCAAGCTCAAAAATAAGATTATCTTTATTGTCAAGGAAAAGCTCAGTCCACATATTTTCATTAAGGTAAGCGACACGAGTAAGGTCTTTGTAACTACCTGCAGAAATGCCTTTTCTTTCTAAAGCTGATGGACTTTTCACAAAAGCATTTGAAACAACATGAGCAAGCTGTGAGGTAAAAGCAATAAGCTTATCGTGCTTCTGGGGTGTCATAACGGAAACACGACCGAAACCTAACTGCATTATAACTTCTCTTGCATTGGCAAGAATTAAAATATCTTCATTTTCCTTTGGTGTTAAAACGAACGGTGCATTATAAAACATTGTATCTTTTGAATTTTCAAAGCCTGAAAACTGCGTACCTGCCATAGGATGACCGCCAACAAATGAGAAATTATGCTTATCGGCTATTTCAAAGCATTTTTCACATACAGAGCGTTTAACCCCGGCACAGTCAATTACAGTCGCGCCTTCTTTGAATATTGAAGCATTTTTCTCAACAAATTCAATTACCGCTTCAGGGTAAAGAGGAATAAATATGTAATCGCAAGTTGCTATTCTTTTTTCGGTTAATTCACCGTCAATACTTTTATCATTAATTGCATTTTTAATAGTCTGAGGGTCAATATCATAACCATATACTTTATATTTAGTGTTTTTCTTTGCAGATTTTGCAATAGAACCACCTATAAGACCAAGACCAACAACACCAATATTCATAAAAATTCCTCCAAGAATTTAAAATTAAAATAAAAAACAAAAATCCCTTGCAGTGATTATACTGCAAGGGAAAAATAAACGATAAAAAACAGCAGCACAAATCACTATTACTTATTAAGTTAAGTAATAGTAATAATAGTATGTAACTGCGTTAAACTGTTTCATAACCGTTTTTCCTCTCATTTTTTCTAAATAGTAGCACTATAAATATAATTTGTCAAGATATTTTTATTAAATGAATTCACAAACACTCAAATTGTTGAGGGAAATTTGATGAAGTTGTGTAATTTGCGAACCGAAGTTGTATATGGATACTACGAGGTGAGCAAATACGCAAATTCGCAAATTTAACCGACAAAAAAACCGAAGCAAATGCTTCGGTTTTGGTTTTATATACCCTGAAAACTGAATAAAGAGAAAGCGAAGAAACAAACGAAATGGTCAAGCCCTCGACCTATTAGTACTGCTTAGCTGAACACGTCACCGTGCTTACACACGCAGCCTATCAACCTCATAGTCCTTGAGGGGTCTTACTAACTTAAGTTATGGGAAATCTAATCTTGGAGATGGCTTCACGCTTAGATGCTTTCAGCGTTTATCCAATCCGCACATAGCTACTCGGCC
>JAZQMA010000023.1:0-30628 GCA_045543035.1 Acutalibacteraceae bacterium
GATAAGTGCAGGGTGGTTGAAATCTCTTTCAATTTCTTCTTCGATTTCAAGAAGGAAATATCTCAAGGATTCAAAGTTAGTGTGGTCTGCACCCCAGTTACCGTGTTCACCCCAGACAATGTAGCCTAATTCATCACAGTAGTGTAAGAAAAGGGGTTCAAAGATTTTCTGATGAAGTCTTGCACCGTTGAAGCCAACCTCCATTGAAAGAAGAATATCGTTTTTAAGAGCTTCTGCAGATGGTGCAGTATAAATTCCGTCGGGGTAGAAGCCCTGGTCAAGAACAAGTCTTTGGAAAACAGGCTTACCGTTAATGTTAATTGCTTTGTCTGTAAGCTTAACCTCACGAAGTCCGAAATAGCTGGAAACCTCATCACCACCAAAGGAGAGCTCAAGGCTGTAAAGTCCACCCTTACCAACCTCCCAAAGGTGTTTTTCGGAAAGGTTAAGGGTAAGAGTTGCTGTTTGTCCGAGGGAGTCGGTTGAAGCAGCACCAACCTCTTTGCCATCCCAGAAAGCCCTTGCAGCGAATGTGCCATTACCAACAAGCTCTGCGTGAATTGTGAGAGTACCCTCTGTAATATTGGGGTAATATTTTACTGATTTAATATAGTTTTCAGGACAGAATTCCATATAAACAGTCTGCCAGATACCTGTTGTTCTTGTGTAGTCACAATCGTGAGAATAAACAAGCTCGCTCTGTTTTCCACGAGCCTGAAGGGGAGAACGGGTATCATCCTGCGCACAAACAGTAATTGTGTTTTCGCCAACCTTTAAGAATTTTGTTGCATCAATTCTGAAGGAGGTGTAACCACCGAAATGCTCGCCTGCAAATTCACCGTTTACATAAACATTTGCGTGGAAATCAACTGCACCGAAAATAATAAATGCTTTTCCTTTTAACTGTTCTTCGGTAACTTCAACAGTTCTTTTGTACCATACAGCAGCCATAAAATCCTTGTACCCAATGCCGGAAAGCTCACTTTCAGGGCAGAAGGGAACATTGATTTTTTTTGAAAACTGTGCATCAACCTCGAACAGCTTTCTTTCCTTGCCACTGTTACCAAAGTCAAATTCAAAATCCCATTGACCATTGAGAATTATATAATCATTTCTTTTAAAATTCGGATTTGGATGTTCATTTCTGGGTATCATAAAAATTTCCTCATTTCTTTAAGTATATTAATAATACTGCAATATCGGCAGGGGAAACACCGCTTATTCGTGATGCTTGACCGATAGTTTCGGGTTTGATTTTCTTTAATTTTTCTCTTGCTTCAAGGCGAAGATTCTGAACATCATCATAATCAATGCTTTCGGGAATCTTTTTAACCTCAAGGCGTTTTTGCTCTTCAACCTGAGCTAACTGACGTTTTATATAACCTGCATATTTAAGGTTAATTTCAACCTGTTCAAAAACCTCGCGCGGAAGGTCAGGTCGCTTTTTATCAAAGGGTGTAAGCAGTTTATATGAAAGCTGAGGTCTTTTAATAAGCTCTGAAAGTCTGCAACCTGTAACAGTCGGTGCAGTTCCTGCTTCTTCAAGAACCTTTGAGAGCTCCTCAGATGGCGGAATAGTGATTTTTGAAACTCTTTCGGTTTCTTCTTCAATAAGTCGTTTCTTTTCCTGAAGCTTGTCATATCTTTCCTGACTTATAAGACCGATTTCATAGCCCATTTCGGTAAGTCTTAAATCTGCATTGTCCTCTCGGAGAATAAGTCGGTATTCACTTCGGGAGGTCATCATTCTGTATGGGTCACGGCAACCCTTTGTAACAAGGTCATCAATAAGCGTGCCGATATATGATGTGCTTCTGTCAAGAGTGAACGGCTCTTTGCCTTGTACCTTCCGGGCGGCATTGATACCTGCCACAAGACCCTGTGCGGCAGCTTCTTCATAGCCTGATGAACCATTGAACTGACCTGCACCATAAAGACCGGGAAGGTTTGTGAATTCAAGAGTTGATTTAAGGGCGAGAGGGTCAACGCAATCGTATTCGATAGCATAAGCAGTTCTCATTACCTTAACATTTTCAAGACCCTTTATGCTCTTAAGTATTTTTAACTGAACATCCTCGGGAAGAGATGAGGAAAGACCCTGAAGATAAAGCTCTTCTGTACGAAGTCCGCAAGGCTCAATAAATACTTGATGGCGACCTTTTTCTGCAAAGCGGACAATTTTATCTTCAATGCTGGGGCAATATCTCGGGCCAACGCCCTCAATTTTATTGGAATAAAGGGGAGAGCGATGAAGATTATCAAGAATAACCTGCTTGGTATCTGCGTTTGTGTATGTAATATGGCAGATTGCCTTGTTTTCTAAAACACCGTCGGGAGTTTCAAAGGAGAATGGTGTGATTTCCTCGTCACCGATTTGTTCTTCAAGGCCTTCAAAATTAACGCTGTTTCTGTTAACTCTCGGTGGAGTACCTGTCTTGAAACGTCTTAAGGGTAAATCCAATTTCAGAAGAGAATCGGAAAGCTCGTTTGACGGGAACATTCCGTCAGGACCGCTTTCATAGGAAACATCGCCCACATAGACCATACCTTTAAGGAATGTGCCTGTTGCAATAATAACGCATTTTGCGGTGTATTCTGCTTCAAGCTTGGTTGAGAAAACCCAAAGACCCTCGTCATTTTTTGAGAGTGAAACAATTTCGCCCTGCTTTAAATCAAGGTTTTCCTGATTTTCAAGGCAACGCTTCATATATTCCGTGTAATCACGGCGGTCAATCTGCGCTCTTAAAGAATGAACCGCAGGTCCTTTTCCTAAGTTGAGAATACGGCTCTGAATTAAAGTTTTGTCTGCGGCTTTACCCATTTCACCGCCAAGAGCATCAATTTCGCGAACAAGATGTCCCTTTGATGTTCCGCCAATGGAGGGGTTACAAGCCATATTCCCAATCCAGTCAAGGTTAACGGTGAAAATAACAGTATTTGCACCAAGCCTTGCGGAAGCAAGAGCGGCTTCAATACCTGCGTGACCTGCACCGATAACTGCAACATCATAATTTCCTGCAAAATATTTCATAGAAAACCCGCTTTACTTTATAAATTTAATGTGTCCGTCTTCTCTTTCCTTGAAAGGCGGTTTTTCGTTGGGGTAACCTAAAGACATACCTAAAACAAATTCCCAATCCTGAGGGATTTCAATAATTTCTTTCCATTTCTTTGCACCCTCTTCATCATCAAAAAGCGCACCGAGAGAAGCTATCATACAAGAGCCAAGACCTAAAGAATGTGCCGCAAGAGCGATATTTTCTGCCATAAGTCCGCCTGACATACCATCCTTTGTTGGTGCAACTATAAAAATGAAAACGGGAGCATTATGGTAAACAGGGCGAAGATTCCAGCCTGTATAAGCGGGTGTGTCCCATCCCACAATATCTTTAAAATCCTTGTTCATTTCTTCGAGCCTTTCACGATTAGTTAAAACTCGCAAATGACAAGGTTGGGAGTTTCTACCGCTTGGGGCACGGATTGCCGCATCAAGCACAACCTGAAGAAGCTCATCGGGAACTTGTTGGTCGGTATATTCGCGGATTGTTTGCCGTGACATTATATTTTCAATAACAGGGTTCATTTTGTATCACCTTTTTCCTCTGCAATAAGTGAATAGTAGCCGTTGGCAATAGAATTGTCGATTTTAGTTTCGGTTGTTAAAGATTTTTCGATTTTATTATCAATTTCGTTACCAACAATTATTTCAATCATTTCTGTTCTTTTTTCGTTGAAATAGGTGCTGTTTGTGTCTGCATCACCGCGCAGAACAAGGAAAATATATTCATCTGTACCGATAACCGTAGCAAGACGTGCTTCGGTATTTTTTACTTTTTCAAAAAATCCCGGTGGATAGCTTGTGTCATCCTTGTGGAGAACAACAGTCTGCACAGAGCCCTGATAACCTGATTCTGCAAGGAAATCTGCTGCTTGTTCCATATTCTGTTCGCCTGCATTTACCATAGCCGCCATATTCTGAAATTTAAGAACAAGAGCTTCTTTTTCGGTTTCATTTATTTTTACTGTTTGTCCGTTAAGGTTGGTCTGAGTGAAATAACCTGTGATTGCCTGAAAAACAATATAATTTGTTTTGAATTGAGCGTAAAGACGAGTCAAAGGAATTTCTTCCTCACCGCCTGTGCCGTAGTAGTGAACGAGCAAAGCTTCACGGAAGGTATCAGCAGTAAAAACTTTTGTAAGAGTTTCTTTTGTTACACCGATTTTAGTGTAATATTCTCCGTAAATTCTCCAGTAAGCATTAACTCTTTCGGAAACTGCAGCCTTTTCTGCGGTGGAAAGCTTTATATTTTGAGAATGGGCAAGTGAATTTGTTTTAAAATATGTTTCGGCATAGGTTGTTGCTTTTTCTTTTAAGGATTTTAAAGGTACATTAACGCCTAAATCCACAACTGCTTTGTCGAGGAAATATGTGAAAACATCGTCGCTTATTTCAACACTGTTTATTTCCATAGCAGTTCCCTTATCAGTAAGAGAGCACCCCGAAAAAACAAGAGTAGAAACCAAGCAACAAATTGCCGATATAATTGATAAAATTTTTCTGAATTTCATATTACACTTCCGAAAAAATAATTACTTTTTTTATATAAATATACATAATACAGTATAGCAGAGTTGTTTTCTTAAAACAAGTATAAAAGGTGAACAATTTCAAATAATATATTTGAAAAGAAATGCGGAATTTGGAATGCGGAATTCGGAATGTCGGGCGCGAAAATGCGCCGGAATAATAATGTAGGGTACGGATTTATCCGTACCGCATATAAAGGAGAAATGTAAAATATGCAAAAAGATATACAGAGAAAACAACGCAGAATTGCAAAAATTAATGGTGTTAAAATTGTTAATGCGGAAAACTCAAAAAAACAACTGGAAAAGCCTCAAAAGGATGCAACAGCAGGAACAAGAAATCTTATTTGGTTAATGGATAAAGATAATCTGGAGCTGTAAAAAAGGACTGTAAAAAACGAAGAGTTTTTTACAGTCCGAATAATTTATGCGCCTAAATTTTCATTGTTTTTTCTTACATATTCATAAACCGGCTCAAGTTTTTCTTTTGTGAGGGGGTAGAAGAATTTGTAAAGAATAAATACAAGGGTATATGTGATTGCAGGAATGAGAGTGCATACTGTTAAAATACCTTCGCTTATGCCGTCAACAAAGCCTGCATTTGCCATTGTTTCTGCTTCGTAACCAACTTTACCGAGAAGAACAAGTCCGCCGTAGTCTGCGGCAGTCTGACCCAGCTTTCTGCAGAAGGTGTAAACCGCGTAAACTGCGCTTTCGTTTTTAATTCCTGTTTTATAAAGCTGATAGTCAATAACATCTGCAACAATTGCCCAGTTTGTAATAGAAACAAATGAATAACCAAAGCCGATAATGAATTGCATTGCAAGGAAGAGCCAAGCCTGGTCTGGTGCGGGTTTAATGAAGAATGTGGCAACTGCCGCCGCAGCCGCAACAAAGGAAGTAACACCGCAAATCTCTTTTTTACCGTATTTCTTAACGATTTTTCCTGAGAAAGGAAGCATAAGAACAAGGGGAGCATACTGTGCGATTGTTCCCATAACAGAAAGAGAAGTGTCGCAGAAATAGTTTTTGTAAAGGTATTGGTTAAGGGAGTTGAATTGAAGCTGACCGCTTATAAGAATACCTGTAATTGCAAGAACTACGAAAGGCTTGCTCTTAAGCATACCGCCGTAAATTTCTTTCATATTTACTTTGGGTTCTGCTTCTGAGGGAACTCTTTCTTTTGTCATACCGAAGCAAGCGTAGTAGAAAATAATTGAAAGAATGCCCATTACAAGAGCGAACTTGAACATACCGGGACCATCTGCAACATTATAGGTTGAGCCGTCTGCGGCAGTAACTGTTGTGTAAATAAGGAAAGGAGCTAAGAGGGCAGGTGCAGCACCACCAACACCGCTACCGATTGTGCGGAAAGTGGAAAGAAGAGTTCTTCCGTCAGGGTCATCGGTAATAACAGAGGCAAGGGAGCCGAAAGGCACATTCATACCTGTATAAAGCATACCGAAAGCGATATATGTAATATATGCGAAAACGAGAAGCAACAAAGGATTTGTTGTGTATGAAGAAACATCAATAAAACACAAAATCTGTGAAAGGGCAAGTGGTATTGCCAACCATTTAAGGTAGGGTCGGTATTTACCATCCTTATTAGGTTTCTTTTTTGCAACAATTGCACCCCACATAGGGTCATTGATTGCATCCCAGAGACGAGTGAAAAGGAAAAGGTTAGCAACCTTGCTTGTGGGTATTTTCAGAACGTCTGTGTAGAAAACTTTAAGATATGATGATACATAGGTGAGCAAGAAAAGGTTTCCGCCATCACCTAACATATAACCGATACCTTCGCGAACTCCGATTTTATTAGGGTGTTCTTTTTTTACGGTTTCTGTTGCCATAATTTCAACTCCTCAAAAATTAATCCAATGCCTGATAGTTTACTGCAAGACCGCCCTCGCTTGTTTCGCGGTAATGGTGTTTTAAGTCCTTACCTGTCTGATACATCGTTTCAACAACGGTGTCAAACTTAACCTTTCTTGTTGATGTAAGGAAGTTCGCAAGTGAAAGAGCGTTTATTGCTCTCATTGCCGCAACTGCATTTCTTTCAATGCAAGGTATCTGAACAAGTCCGCAAACGGGGTCGCAGGTAAGTCCGAGATAATGCTCCATAGCATTTTCTGCGGCATATTCAATCTGGTCTAAATCCATGAAATGAAGCTCTGCAAGTGCTGCCGCCGCCATTGAACAGGCTGTGCCGATTTCTGCCTGACAGCCGGCTTCTGCACCGCTGATGCTTGCGTTCTGCTTAACAACATTACCGACAATACCTGCTGCCGCAAGTGCTTTTGCAATTTCAAAATCCGTGAAGCCTTTTTTCTCCTGCATATAGAAAAGAACTGCAGGGAGAACACCCGATGCACCGCAGGTTGGGGCGGTTGTGATTGTTCCGCCACCTGCATTCTGCTCGCTTGCCGCATAAGCATAAGCGCAAACAAGTCTGTTTTCACGTGTTTCGGGGGTTTCGTCCATATGGCGTTGAGCATAGAGATATTTTGCTTTTCTCTCAACCTCAAGTCCACCGGGAAGAATACCCTCCATTGCAAGCCCTTCACGAACGGTCATTTTCATTTGTTCCCAGACTGATTTAAGGAACATAAAAATAGCTTCGCCCTCATAGTTTGCAACATAATCGCTTAAACGAAGATGGTGCATAAGGCAATATTCTTTAATTTCATCAAAATTCTTCTGAGGGTAAACCTCGGGAGCAGTAACTGCAGGAACTCCCTCTATTCTGATTTCACCGCCACCGATACTCATAGCTCTTACATTGGCGATTTCGTTTTTATTGTTATCGTAAACTATAAAATCAAGAGTGTTGGGGTGGGGTAAATCTTTTTCTTCTGTGTTAAGTACAATTTCATTGGGAGCAGAAATAGTTTCTTTGAGAACCTTATCTGTGCCGTGGCCCTCACCTGTGAGAGCAAGTGAGCCGTAAAGAATTACCTTTACAAAAGAGGCATCAGGATAGTTTTCGTTGATATATTCTGCGGCATACTGAGGACCCATTGTATGTGAACTTGAAGGTCCTTTACCGATTTTATAAAGCATTTTTAAGGATTGCATATTGTACCTCCGCCAAATAAGATGTCATCAATATATATTGCCGCAGTTTGTCCGGGTGCGGCGGCTCTCTGAGGTTCCCGGAAAATGATTTTTCCCATATTGTCCGTAAGAGTGAGTGTTGCTTTTGCAGGTCTTGCGGCACAACGGATTTTCACTTCGCATCGGAATTCGTTATCCGGTGCTTGTCCCGATAAGAAATTAATATCTTTTATATATATTTCTTCTTTGAAAAGCTCGTTATTTTCACCGATAATTACGGCATTGTTTTTTGCATCAATGGAAAGCACATACATCGGTTTACCGAATGCGCCAAGACCTTTTCTCTGACCTATAGTATATTTGTAAATTCCCGAATGTGTGCCCAGTTTTTCACCGCTTGAAGAAAGAAAATCACCGGGAGTTGCTTTGGGGTTGAATTCTCTTTCAATAAAAGAAATATAGTCGTTATCGGGAATAAAGCAAACTTCTTGACTATCTTTCTTTTCGGCAACAGGAATGTTATTATCTGATGCCAACTGACGAATTTCGGGTTTTGATAAATCTGCAATTGGGAAAATAACGTGAGAAAGAATGTGTTGGTTTAGACCGCATAAAAAATAACTCTGGTCCTTGCTTGATGGATTTCTTTTTATATAGTAAACTCCGTTTTCATTCTTGACGATGTTTGCATAATGCCCTGTCGCCAATAGGTCGCCACCTTGTTGGAGTGTATATTCCAGAAGCTTTCCTAATTTAACATTCGGATTGCACATAACGCAGGGGTTAGGTGTTCTGCCTTCAAGGTATTCATTACAGAAATAATCTGTAACCTTTTTGAATTCTTCTCTCATATCGAGAACATCAAGAGGAATATTCAATGTGTCTGCAACGGCTTTGGCATCTTCAATATCTTTATCTGCAAGATTATGGGGCTTAAGGCGCAAGGTAACGCCACGGACATTGTACCCGCGTTCTTTTAAAAGTATTGCTGCGGCGGCAGAATCAACACCGCCACTTATGGCTACAAAAACCGTTTCGGACATACATATTCTCCTGAAAATTTCTTCTTTAAAAATAATAACATAGCTATATAAAAAAATCAAACTATATGTATATATTATTGGTAAAAAATATCTCATTTTTCCAAAAAAGAAAAAGAAAATCCACTTGCATTTTTTCTTGTTTTGGTGTAAAATAATACCATTGATATATTCGGGGTATATGTGCTGTTTTGTGTGAAATTATCTTTGCACTTTGAAGGAATACATATGTATCAATAGTTTTAAGGTAAATGTGGAAATGAATTTCGCATCAGCGGAAGTACGAAAGGATGGATTTTTTTGTCAGCGGATTTGCATTGCCATACTCGATTGTCTAACGGCTCTCTCGGTATTGAAGATTTAATTATACTTGCGAAAAAACGCGGTGTTTCAACAATTGCCATTACCGACCATGACTGCCTTGCGGGTACGGTAAGAGGTAAGGTTATCGGTGAAAGGCACGGAGTTACTGTTATTCCCGGTGTTGAGCTTTCGGGAACAGATAAAACTACGGGTCAGGAAATACATATGCTTTGCTACAAGCCCGATTTCCCTGACAGACTTGAAGGTCTTTGCCGTCGCAGTTCGCTTATAAGAAAAAAATCATCCCATATTATGATGCTCAAAGCTGCTCAGCGTTATCCCATAACTCCTGAGTTCGTTGTTAAATGTGCATCAGGTTCAACAAATATTTTCAAAATTCACATTATGCAGGCTCTTATGGAGGTTGGCTATACTGACAGAATTTACGGCGACCTTTATAAAAAGCTTTTCTCTTCAGATGTTGAAGGTAATATTAATAATGTTCCCGAATATGAAGATATTTTTGATGTTCTTAAACAAATTCACGAAGCAGGCGGTATAGCAGTTCTTGCTAACCCCCAGCGTTGTAAGAATAAAAATCTTGTGGACGAGCTTGTTAAAGCAGGTCTTGACGGCATTGAGGTTTATTCTCCCGAGCTTTCTGATGAGGAAAAGGCAGAATTTATCAAATACGCAAAGAAAAACAAAATTCTCACAACAGGCGGTTCAAATTTCAAAGGGCTTTATAATAAAATGGTGGTTTCCGTTGGTGACTGTGATTTGCCCGATGAATGTGTTCAGGAATTGAATACTTATAAAACCCGCAAGAAAAAAGCTGAAAGAAAAGCAGCCGCTAAGCTTGAAGAATAAAACAGAATAAAAATTTATCAGGTGATTGGAATTTTTGGAATTCTAATCACCTGATTTTTAGTTTGTTTTAATTAAAAATTTTTCCCAATCCGCTAACGAAGAAGCAGGAGATTTTTTCAAGTATATTGTCTGCATTTTCTTTTTGGGGGTCAAAATGCTTTTCGGAAGAGGTGGCAGTCGGTGTGAATTCAATGTTATCTAAACTGATATTACCGTCTGTGCCCTCGGGAGAGGTGAAGCAGAATTTAAGTTCTTTTACCTCGTTAAGCTTTTCGTTTCCGTAACCTATACCGCAGTCATTACCTCTGAAATAAAGTCTGTTAAGGTCAAGGGTTATGGTATGCCACTGGTTGTCGGCAGGGGTTATGGTGGAATTCCCCTTTGTTTCGGAAACGGCAGCAGAATACCACACAAAAGAATTTTTATATAGCTTCAAGCTATCAAAGGTTATGTCCTCTGTGCCGTTATTGCGAATAGAGAAGGTTATAGTGCCGTATGTGCTGTAATCGGTATCAATATCCTTGAAATTAAAAGCTTTGTTCTTTTCATTTGCATTTTCAAATGTAAGAACAGGCTTAACACAGAATTCGGAAGCAGAGCCTTTTATATCAATGAAGCCATCTTTATTGAATTCAATTCCTGCATTTTCGGCATCCCAGGTGGGATAGTAATCTGTATATGTATCATCCTCATTGTGCCAAACAGTTTCGTCTTCGCACTCTGCCCAAGGTTTTTCCACCCAATAATGCGTACCGATAGCTTTATCTGTAACAAATGGGCAAACAGGGAAAAGAGCTTTTCCGTTTAATGAGGAGTAAAGATTAGCGTTACCGTTAGTTAAATAGTAGGCGTAGGTTGCGGATTTCGGTTCTTTAACGGAATCGCTCCAAATCCTGACGGTATCTTTATCAATTATTTCTGCATTAGCTTTAACATAAATACCGTCTGTACCGCAAACTGCAAAGCCTTCTAAAACTTCACTATTTGAAGTGAGAGTGTCGCCGTAGTTTTCCATTGTTACATAAATACCGTCGTTTTTAATTTCTGTTTTCTTTGGTGTTGCGGTAGTATATGTATCACTTTTTCCGTAAACAAGACCCAGTGCGGCGGTGGTCATTCTTTCGCCAACCTCTTTCTTGCTTTCGGGGTGAATATAGCCAACTTCCTTAAGGTATGTTATTGGTATATCATAAACAGAAACTACCGCACGGGAGTCTTTTTCCTCCTTCTGCATTTCGGTAAAAGAGATGTTTCTGTTAAGGAAATAATTGTTATCACCATAATTATATGAGACAAGTTGAGTATATACAATGGGTAATAATCCGTTTTTGTAAGAGAAAAGCTCCGTATAGGATTTTTGCAAAAGCGAGAAGGAAGCGGAATAGTTTTCATCGGTTAAACCGAACATTAAATCAGTTTCACCCTGATACCAAACCATACCTGATAATCTGAAATGCCTAAGTGCTTCAATTCTCAGATTATAGTTTACGGTCATATCGTGATAAAGGCTTCGGTTATCATCGAGCCATTTATCCTTTTCGATATATCTTTCACGGGCTATAAGGTCATCCTTTACCTTTTTGTCAGAATCGATTGCTTCTCTTGAAAGCCAAGAGGCAATAGATGTGCCACCCAAAGAAATATTGAGAACACCAACGGGCATATCAATTTCTTTTTGAAGCTTATCGGCAAAGAAATATGCTACCGCACTCATACCGTAAATTTCTTCGCTTTCACCGGTAATCCATTTGGAATCGGGAATATCTTTAAGTGGTGAGGAAGGGATTTCTTTAGTTCCGTCAAGCTCTTGATAAAAAGGTGTAATAAGCACTCTCAGATTTTTGGAGAGAGGCTTTTTTTCTTCCATCCATTTTCTTCCGATTTTTGCTTGACCTAAGGGGTATTGCATATTGCTTTGCCCTGAAGCCAACCACAATTCACCGAAAACAACATTTTTCAGTGTTGCGAATTTCTTGCCGTCTTCCTTTACAATAATGGTGTATTCTTCATAACTGCCTTCGGGAGCAGTAAAAGAAATTTCAAAATTGCCGGTTTTATCGTTTTTTTCGGAAGCTTTTGCAACAACTTCTTTTTTACTGTTGATAAGTTCAACAGTAATTTCTTTTTCTTTGGTACTCGTACCTGCAATAACAACCTCTTCTTTTTGTTTAAAGAGCATATTATCTGTATAAAAACTGAGAAGGTACGGTGGCTTTTGCGGTGCTGTTGCAAATGCAGGGGTAACACAAAGTGTAGTTAAAATCATAGCGAGTACGATTGATAATAATCTTTTTTTCATTTTTTACCACTTATTCTCTACATATTCACAGAAAGCGTACATATCTTTGATTTCAAGCTTTGTTCCGTCATCAAGTGTAACATCACCGCTCCAGAGACCGTGAACCTGATGAGTGTGCATTCTTGCAACGCCCACATTCATATCGGAATGCTGGTCAAAGAACGGCTTCATTGTAAGGTTAAATCTGCCGTCCTCGGAAATGAATTTCCAATCGTTCATATATTTATCGGGTTTTGGGAAGGTTTCAACATCAACCGCACCGAATTTATGAGCTTTTCCGTCATAGAAAAGGCAGGTTTCGGTTGCGTTGCTTTCGTCACCGATTGCCCAGGTGATTTCAAAGCCAAAGATGTGTTTTTTGCCCTCTTCATCGGTTAGATAGGTTGAGCCGTTGCCCCAATACCAGACCATTCTGTGAGGGGTATTAACTCTGCCCCAGTCAAGAGCGCAGAAGGTGTTTTCTTTTGAGAATTCCCAAACCTCGTCACCGTATTTGAATGTACCACCGCAAGGCATACAGTTCTGTTTAGTTGTCATAAAGTATTTTGTAGGTGCATTTTCAAAGGGGAGAACAGTAGTTATATTTTCAAGACCGGGCATAATGTCCATCTGAAAATTGCATTTAACCATTTTACCCTTAACAGGCATTTTAAAATAAAGTGTTCTTGAATTTTCTTTTGTATCAAAATCAAGCTCTGCTTTGCCCACTTTTGCTTTAAATCTGTTAGGAGCATCGCCTCTTGCAGGGAGAATATATTTGTTATTGCCCCCAAGGAAAAGTGCAAAAGCATCAGCGAGAACCTTGCCGTTTTTAATATCAATAAGCTTTGCTGCCGCATAGCCACCAACGGAAATATTAGCAAAACTAATCTGAACGGAATAATCCTTGTTACCCAACTGATAAAAATCCCATTCTTTTTTTCTTATGTTGGGTTGTGAGAAAGAACGCTCATAATCGAACACATTATGCCTTGCCCAACCTTTTGCAAGAAGAGTGCCGTCAGAAGAAAGAAGAGGAGTTCTTTCAGTATATTCGGTCTGTTTTGAAGGTTCTTTCCATTCATTAAATGGTATATAAGTTCTTTTTGTTTCGTTACTCATAATAACACTCCCAAAAATTATTTAAAAAGCAACTCAGAGAATAATCTGAGTTGCTTGTATTTTATCAGCCGTTAAGTGCTTCCCAGATAATTCTGAAAATATCAAGAGAACCAAGTAATCTTACAAGGTTATCGGGAATAAAGCTTGCGATTTCCCAGAAATCTCTGAAATCTTTGTCTTCAGGTGTTGTGTCAACAGGAGCATCCTCATATTCAAGAAGGAATGCCTGAGTATAAACGATACCGCCAACACCGAAGATTTCTGCTCTTACATAGCTACCGATATTTGCAGCGTAGTCATCAAGGTCGATGGAGTCACCATAAGCGATTGTGTTGCCGTTTGCAATCCAACGGATGCAAAGACCATCTTCAACATCAAGAGCAATTGTATCTGCATCGTCGTCAACTGTTACAGAATTGATATAAGGAGCTTCAACATCAAGAGGAGCTTCATATTTTGCATCGTAGTCTTCAACCTGACGAGCGAGAACATCCTCTGCAATTGCTTTTGCTTCTTCATCACCGTTTTCAAGGAGATAGTTGCAGATTTCTTTAAGCTCTTCGTTGTTGCCGAGCTTTTTACTTGCAGCAAAGAATGCGCCTGTGCTCATTGCAGTTTTAAGATTATCAACTGTGTTTTCGGGCATAAGCATCATTGTGTAGCCTGTGTAAGCGGCATCAACGCTATGAGCGTCACTTGTTGCAATACCGAGAACATTCCTTCCTTCGGGAGCAAGGTTCATAAGAAGAATATCCCAGAGCTTTCTGTCAAAGCGTGTTCTGGAGTCGCCCTTGCTGTTCATATCAATACCCATACAGGTGGGGTATTTTCTGAGAAGGCTTGTGAATTTATCAATATAGTATTTATACATTGTATCGCTGTAATCGTAAGCATCTGCAGTGCATTCCTCGTCACGAGCGTTTGTATATTCACCGGGGTGGTTAATAACGGAAAGACCGCCAAGCTCATCAACTGCTTTGATAGGTGTTTCATAGTCACTTGTACCGCCAAGAAGTCCGTTACCATAATCAACGAACCAGGAGTTAACGTGAGCATTGTTCAAGGAGCTGGGGTTGTTTTCAATAGCGAAAGGAACGCGAAGCATTTTCTGACCAACAGAACCGTCTTCAAATGTCTGATAGTAATAATCGCCACCATTTTCAGTAACAACATCGTAACGGTCGCCTTCAAATGTAAGTCCGCCTTCTTTGTCAAGAACAACCATTTCTGTGTTGGGGTTTCTCATATCAACAAAAACCTTAAGAGCGGGGATTACCTGCTGTTCTGTCCAGGAATAGCTGTTAAGACCGTGGTCAGAAACTGCATATACATCAAAACCATATTTATAGTTGATTTCGAGCATATCCTTGAGGGAATCTCTACCATCGGATGCAGTTGTGTGAGTGTGAAGGTCAGATTTATACTGGTCCCAGGACCAATCAACATCTGCATAAGGGTTTACGATTGTGTAATCTCTGTCAGCACCTGCTGCATAACCTACAGTTGAAAGTACACCTGCAAGCAAAGCAACAACGCAGATAACAGCGAGAACTTTTTTTGTCATTTTCATTTATATCACCTTTCTTTATGTTGTTTATTTTATAAACTCTTTTTTATTTATTAATTTTTCAAGGGCTTCCTCTCTTGTGATTTTGCCGTTATTGGCATCTGTCATAAGCTGAACATCGTGGTCGCGGAGCTTGTAGAATGCCCAACAAATGCAACCAAAAGCAACACCGATAGCAGGAACCATTATAAAGAGGAACCATAAGCCGTCAAGAGTTTCGGGTGATTGAGTAATCCCCATTTCTTTGAGCTGGTCAAAGTTTTTAGCGGCAGAAACATCTTTCCAACCGATAATACCCAAAAGGAATAGGTTAAGTGCAGAAGCAATTGCACCTGTAAGCTTTGTCATAAAGGTCTGAATTGAGAAGGTAATACCTTTTGCTTCAATACCTGATTTGAATTTGCCGTACTCCGCGCAGTCGGGTGTGAACATAAACATCATAACACCCATAATGCTCTGAGGAATTGCACGGATAACGTAAAGGGCAACAATAAGCCAGATGTTGCTGTAGCCTAAAAGCCACATTACAATACTTAATGCGATAGTTACAAATCCGCAGAACATAAAAATCTTCATCTTGTCAAACTTCTCTACCATTTTAGGAACAAGCAACGAGAAGATAAGTGAAGGAATAGCAGAAAGTGCCATAACTATTAAACTGAACAATGAACTGTCGAAAATATAGAATGAAACAATGAGGTTAAGATGTGTTGCAATATTAGCACCGCTGTAGAAGAAAATACCGCCATAATAAATGAGCAGGTTTTTGTTTGAGAAGAGATATTTGAACATCTTTCTCACGGTGAAGCTTTCGTCTTGCTCGCCACCGCAACGCTCAACACCGTTTTTGCAGATAAAGCTCATTGTGATAAGAGCAACAACCGCGATGATGATTGAAACTGTGCTATAGCTGAAGCCGATGCCTTCACCTGCAAGAACTGTTGCAAGAATGGTTGAAAGGCCTGAACCGGCACCACCCCAGATACTCTTGTAAGACTGAAGAGCAGTTCTTTCATCAAGTCGCTCTGTCATAGCCGTAACCATACCGTAAATCGGAACATCGCAAAGGGTATAAGCAGTATCCCAAAGAATATATGTTATTGCATACCAGGCAAGCTTGAATGCCTCACTGCCGTCCTTTGGCATTGAGAAAAGCAATACCGTTGAAACAGGAATGGCAATCAAAGAAATTTTAAGCCAGGGCATAAATTTCTTTCCGCTTTTGAAACGTACCTTATCAAATATGCACCCAAAAATTGCATCGTTAACCGCATCCCATATTTTTATAAGCAGGGTTATACCTGCGGCTTTTTCAACATCAATACCCTGAAAGAGAAGTGCCGTTGTCAGAATTGTTGTTACAAGAGTGTAAATCATATTCTGACCGGTAAAGTATATGTAATAACTTTTTCTTTCCTTGTTGGTCGTCTGCCATAGGGGATTTTTATTCACTTTTTCTTTTGTCAAGCGCATCACTCTCCAATACCCCATACTAAGTTATATTATATTGTAATACTTTACCAAAACAAATTCAAGTAACAACATTAATGAAAATTATATTACATTTATGTGCAAAAAATATATCAGCCGATAGCAATTAGCAGTTAGCGGTTAGCAATTTTATATACTGGCGACTGGCATCTGGCAACTAAAAAACTCTTGCAGAAAAATTTCTGCAAGAGTTTTTTATCACTTTTTAGATGAACCAACTTTATTGAGCACTGAAACGCTACCGATGATGATACCGACAACAATGAAGATACCAACCATACCTGCGCCTGAGCAAAGAAGAGCTTCGCCGATATTTTCTGTTGTGAAATGAAGACCTTCAACTGTACCTGCCTGAGCAGTTGCCTGTAAAAGCATATTTAACATAATTGCTACCTCCTATCAGTTTCCAAAGAAGTTAAGAATCATACCACCGGCGATAACGGAGGCAACCTGACCTGAAACGTTAACACCTGTTGCGTGCATAAGAAGGAAGTTCTGATTATCAGCCTCAAGACCGAGCTTGTGAACAACACGGGAGCTCATTGGGAAGGCAGAGATACCTGCAGCACCAATCATGGGGTTGAATTTCTTGCCTTCGGGAAGGAAAATGTTTAAGATTTTTGCGAAGATAACACCACCTGCAGTATCAACAATGAAAGCTACAAGACCAAGACCGAGAATGAGTGCAGTTTCTTTTTTAAGGAATGCTTCTGCATTCATATTTCTTGCAACTGTGATACCAAGGAGAATTGTAATAAGGTTTGCGAGAACCTTCTGAGCGGTTTCTGAAAGTGAGTCGAGAACACCGCATTCTCTGATAAGGTTACCGAACATAAGGAAGCCGATAAGAACTGCAGACTGAGGAGCAACCACACCTGCGATAACTGAAACCACGATGGGGAAGAGAATTCTTGTTCTCTTAGAAACTGATTTACCTTCGTATTTCATACGGATTTTACGTTCTTTTTTAGTTGTGAGAAGCTTGATAACAGGTGGCTGAACGATGGGCACAAGAGCCATATAAGAATATGCCGCAACGATAATAGCACCGATATACTGTGAACCCAGCTCAGATGCAACGAAGATTGATGTGGGACCGTCTGCCGCACCGATGATAGCAATAGATGCAGCTTCGTTTATGGGGAAGAAGAATGAAGCAACGAAGAGAGTAAAGAAAATACCAAACTGTGCCGCTGCACCGAAAATCATAAGCTTCGGGTTTGAGAGCAGAGGACCGAAGTCAATCATCGCACCGATACCGATGAACAGAAGCAAGGGGAAAAGCTCGTTTGCAACACCTGCATTGTAAAGAACCTCAATTGCACCGTGTTCGGAAATAACACCCTCTGTAAGAGCAAGGGGAAGGTTAACAAGAATTGTACCAAAGCCCATAGGTAAAAGGAGAGTAGGCTCCATGTCCTTTGCAATTGCAAGGTAAATAAGAAGTCCGCCGATTGCCCACATGATGAGCATAGGAATGATTTCAGAAGTAAAATCCATTCCCATTACGGCTTCAAAAATACTTACGATTTTTAAGCCGAAATCCATTAAAGTTTCCATATTTTTCCTTCTTTCAGTTTATTTAAAACAAATTTCATTCAACAATTCCTTCGAGGAAGTTTGTTTCCTTAACATTAAGCTCTCTGTCAACACGGAATGTTTTGATTTCGTGCTTGCCAATGTCGAACCAGAAACCATTGTCGAAAAGCTTTGACATAATGTAGCAACGAGTAGAATCAATACCCTTTGTTTCATAAAGTCTTATGATAAGGTCACCGCTACCGTCTTCACAGCGTTTAAGAGCAGTAATGAGAACATTGTCAGCATTTGTGTAAAGGAATGAATCCTTCTGTGAAAGCTCGCCCTTATGATAGCTTTCGGGAATTGCAACAACATTATTATTGAAAAGATGTGCTTCCTTAACAATATCGCTGTTTTCCGCTTCGCCGTCATGAAGATAAATGCCGTAAGAGAAACGATTGAGACCTTCATCGGTGAAGTTGAAGTTTGCATCGGGTCTGTAGGAATAGTGGTCTGCGAAAATTACATTTCTCAATGCAGTAAGTCTTAATTCTGCACCGGGACAATCATAGCTGTATTTTGAATCACTCATTACGGAAAGACCGAAGCGTTGTCCGTCTTTTGAAACAGTAATATCTGCCCAGTTGAGAGCAACTTCTTCATCACCGTCGCAAGGACGTTTAATGAAGCTGTTGGGGATTTCATAGGTTGAAATCTCTTCCTTACCGCCAATGGGGAATGCAAATTTGAGAAGAGTGAATTTCTCCTGCCACATTGCCTTGCAGTCAACCCTTAAGGTTTTCTGACCCTTTGCAAGAATGAATTCCTGAGTAAGAAATGACTCATTGAATTTATGAACTGTACGGATTACTGAACGAAGAGCACCTTTTTCAACTCTTTCAATGCTGACTAATTCCATAAGACCTTTAACATCGTGGAATTTGAAAACATTATGTGCCCAGGTATCAGTTTTATCGTCATTGATAACTGTGGGAATAGCGAGGAAATTATCGCTAGCATATTCAGTGTTGGTTTCTTTATTAACAAGGCTCTTGATATAACCGGTTTCGCTGTCAAGCTCAACTGAAATGAACTCATTTTCCATAAAGAAATCCTGTTCGCCTGTAAGCTCTTTATCAGCTTTTATATCATCTGTTTCAAGCCAGTAGGTTGCATAGCCGAATGCAGGAACTCTTGCCATAAACAATGTATCAAGATGCTCGTCATTGGAACGTGAAGAACGGACATTCTGGAAAAGAACTGAATTGCCTTCAGAATCTGTAACCGCTTTTGAGGGGTGGTACATTCTTACAGGCATATTAATTTCATAAGAATGAGGGTTAAACACAACAACAGGACGGGGGAAACCATTATCTGCGCCGGTATAATGACGTGTTTCAAGAATTGCATCGCTTACACCGTCAATCCAGGTATCGATTTTACGAGCAATTTTAAGAACTGCATTATTATAGCTTTCAGATGCAATATTTAAAGCATAACCCTCGGATTCTTTAACATCCTCATAAGCCTCCATAATGGAGCAACCGCAAAGAATATCGTGGAACTGGTTGAAGCAAACCTTTTTCCAGGCATCCTTGAACTCTTTTGTTTTGGGAGCGGAATCGGTAACAATTGAAGAAATTGTGTCCCATTTTTCTGCCGCTGCAAGAGTGTTTTCAGCTCTGCGGTTAAGAGCTTTAACAAGAGAAGTTGCACTGTAACAACCGCTTGCGTGGTGCTGTAATTCATCCTGCCAAACGGGGATTTTAAGAAACTGTCCCAGCATATCTTCAAAGTATTCATCGGGAGAAGAAAATTCAAGCTCGTTATAACCCTCTCTTTCAAGATTTGCTTTGAGATATTCAATATCGCCCTTTGTGGGACCACCGCCGTGATTACCGACACCGTAGAAGAGCATCATTCCGTGACCTGTTTCTTCAGCACGGTTGTTTGCATCATCAATTCTTTCGTCGAGAGCTTCCTTGCCGTGAGCGCAGTAGCCCTGAGGAAGTCTGTAGGTCATAATGCGAGTGCCGTCTGCACTGTCCCACCAGAAAAGATTTTCAGGGATTTCTGAATTTTCGTGCATACCGGGACGCTGGAAAACGTAAGTGTTCATACCGCCCTTTTTAAGTAACTGGGGGAGATTTGCATTGTGACCGAAGGAGTCAACATTATAACCTGTTTTGCAGGTGATACCGAATTTTTCGTAGTAGTAAAGCTGACTGTAAAGAGCCTGACGGGCAAAGCTTTCGCCTGAAGGCATATTGCAGTCAGGCTGAACCCACCAGCCGTTTATGGGTACCCATCTGCCTTTTTTCACCATTGCTTTGATTTCTTCAAACATCTGAGGGTCAATTTCTTCAACCCATTGATAGTATGCCGCAGAAGAGCAGGTGAAAACAAAATCTTTATATTCTTTTAATCTGTCCAGAGCACTGCGGAAGGTCTGAAGAACTTCACCGCAGCCCTCCTGCCAACGCCAGAGCCAGATTGGGTCAAGGTGAGCGTTGCCGATAAGCTTTATTGTTTTATCCATTATTCTTCACCCTCCTCAATAAATCCGAAATATCTTCCCAACCAATAGCCGAAAGTGAAAACATAACAGCTTTCAACGCAGTAAACACCGCCACTGTCTTCGTCTTTGTATTCAAGCGGGTTTCTGTCAAGCTTTGCGATAAATCTTTCATCGTTAGTGGGAAGAGCGGAAACCTCTTTATAACCGCCCATATATGTACGAACGGGGTAATCACGTCTTGATGTGAGAGAAACATTACTTGCAAGACGGGAAACATTGAAACGATAGAACCATGTTCTCACTCTTTCCTCGTTGGGTTTTGCCTCGGGGTCAGAGAGGAAATAGGGGAAATCATAACAGGGGTTATATTCGGGAGCAAGAGAATATCTCCAGCTTCTGAAGCCTTCAAGGAAAAGCTTCTTTCTTTCAGGGTCAGTTTCAAGAGTTGCAAGACCCCAGAGTGCAAGCACTGCAAGGTTATGGTCGCCATACATAATATCTTCACGGTCATCAATTCCGCCCTGAAGGCAAACCTGATGGAAACGGTCAAAGTGACCTGTTGTTAATTCAGCATAACCCTTTTCGTTGCAGAGCATATTATAGGTTTCAAGGAATTTGCCCTCTTCACCTGTAATGTGCATTGTAACTCTCAGGAACATAAGGAGCTCTGCTGCGTTAAGGCAAGCATCTGCCCAACCCATACCTGAATTGAAATATTCTTCATTCCATTTTGCCCATGTAGTAGGCTTGCCGTCTGCCTCACGAAGCTGGAAGCCGTTGTCAATGATATGGTTCATTGTGTTTCTTGCGGCAGTTTTGAGAAGCTCATCATATTCGGGGTCTTCGCAACCCAGGAATTCGTGCGCTACAAGAAGATGCATATAATGGTGAGTTATTTCGTCACTGCTTGTGTCACCCTTGTAGGTAATATCAGTATCCTCATAACCGTCGCAGGTATAGTGTTTACGAAGTCTTTCGGGAATGGGCGCATCTGCCTTAACTTCAAGACCAACAATGTTTTTGTTTCTTGCGTCTGTTGTATTAAGGCAGGAAGCAGTTGCACCGTTTTTCTTATAGAAAAGTCCGTCATCCGGAACAGGCTCGTCCTTTGTGAGATAGGTTCTTGCAACGAAACCATCACCGCGACCTGCAATATACATAAGAAGAAGGTTTGCTTCACTTGCTCTCATAGCAACCTCTCTTGCTTCAAGGGTTTCGTGAGCATAGTCGCCCTTTTCTCTTTTAAGAGTTGCATAACGGAAAATTTCGCCCATAGCATAGCCTGAGGAGAAGCTACCGTCGTTATCGGAATGTCCGTAAGGAAGAGCAGATTTAAGGTTGCCCGGCTCTGCAAGGTGCTTCTGGCTTACCATACCGTGACGCTGAACATATGTAAGTGTTTCCTCAAGAAGCCTGTAGGATTTTTCTTCCATAGTCATTTTAATCATAGCAATATGAGTTACACCTTTATCGGTAAGCACCCACACACCATCTGCATCATCGGGAACAAGTGCATGAACATTGTTGTCAAGAAGGTCGCGCCTTGCACCGAAATACATAACAACATCATAAAGATTGTCTGTGTTTGGGTCGTAACGGGTAACGCCACCGTTTGAACCGTACCACATAACACCGTTTCTGCCTTCACAGAAGCAGATGTAGTCCTTCTTTTTCTGGGGAAGGGGGTAGGGGAAATCAGTTAAATCGGGTTTTTGAGGACGCACCTCTAAAAGAGCCTTCGGTACTTCAATATCGTACTTTTTAAAATGGCTCGATACCCTTGTAAGCTGGGGGTAAAGTTTAATAGGCTGTGCCATTTAACCTCTCCTTTACGAATTATTTGAGTAAATTAAATCCAAATTTATACATCATAAATCATAACAAAATTTAAAGCAAATTTCAATATAATAGGTAAAAATATATTATATTAAAAATTTCAAATATCTATTGGAATATTTAAAATAAAGTGATATAATAAATCCAATAATGGCATATTAGGGTGAAAGGAATTATCCGAACCGTGTTTTCTACAGGCGGATTTCCGCTCATCCTGTGTTAAAATACTCGCCAATCCGAAATTTCAAGACCGAAACGCCGAAAAGACTTAAAAAGATTTGCTTTTTGGCAGGTTCGGATAAATCATTTCACCCTGTGCATTTGAAAGGAAAATGCTTATGAATACATCTGTTTTTGACAAATACGAATCAGAGGTCCGCTCCTATTGCCGTAATTTCCCTGCAGTTTTTACTAAAGCGAAGGGTTCAATTATTACTGCTGAGGACGGAAAGGAATATATCGACTTTTTCTGCGGTGCAGGTGCTCTGAACTATGGTCATAATAACGACTATATCAAGGAGCAGATTATCAGCTATTTAGAGAGTGACGGAATAATTCATTCTCTTGATATGTTCACATCTGCCAAAAGAGATTTCATTGAATATTTTGAGAAAAATATTCTTGAACCCCGCGGATTTGACTATAAAATTCAGTTCCCCGGTCCAACAGGAACAAATGCAGTTGAAGCAGCTCTCAAGCTTGCAAGAAAAGTTAAAAAGAGAAATAATATTTTCGCATTTATGGGTGCTTTCCACGGTATGACGCTCGGATCTCTTTCAATGACTACCGATAGAGATTCAAGAGAGGGCGCGGGGGTTGTTCTTACTGACGTAACTCATATTCCAACACCCTATATGTTCCCCGAGCTTGATGTTCTCAAATATATGCAGACTCTTCTTGATGATGACCATTCAGGTGTTTCAAAGCCTGCGGCAGTATTTGTTGAACCTGTTCAGGCAGATGGCGGTATTCACGTTTTCAGTACCGAATTTCTTAAAGGCTTAAGAGAATTCTGCACAAGAAATGATATTCTTCTTGTTTGCGATGATATTCAGGTTGGCTCTGCAAGAACAGGAACATATTTCTCCTTTGAAAGAGCAGGTATTACTCCTGATATTGTTACCCTTTCAAAATCTATCGGCGGCTATGGTATGCCCTTTGCTCTTGTTCTTTTCAAGCCCGAGCTTGATATATGGAAACCGGGTGAGCATAACGGTACTTTCAGAGGCAGTCAGCTTTCAATTGTTGCCGCTAAAGCAGGTCTTGAAATAATGCTTAAAGAAAACGTTGAAAAAGAGGTTCAGCGCAAAGGTGAAATTATCAAAGAATATCTCGGTAAGGTTAAAGAAATCAACGAGAACTTTGATGTTCGCGGTATCGGATTTATGTGGGGCGTTGACTGTAATAAAGTAATGCCCGATGCAGTTTCAAGAGCAATTGTAAGAGAATGCTTTGATAACGGCCTTATCGTTGAAAGAGCAGGCAGAAACAACGATGTTGTTAAGCTTATGCCCTGCCTTTTAGCAGATGACGAGACCCTCAAAAAAGGCCTGGAAATCTTCGTAAATGCTGTTAAAAAAGTGAATGAGGAATGTGGCGTTCGGAATGCGGAATGAGCTTCGCAGTTGGTAAATAAAGGACTAAAAGGTTGTTGGTGGTTCTGCCTCTCTTCGAAGAGAGGGGGACCGCCTTTTGGTTTTTTTATCTTAAGATTCAACTACGCTCGAGGACTTGCGTAGAGAATTCTCCACCGTTCCGATATACTCTATTCAAATCTTTTATAACAGGCTCGCTTAATGCATAATTCAATTGGTTTATATATTCAAGACGGTCCCCCTCTTTTCGAAAAGAGGTTCAAAAACCCCGCAACTTTGTTTTTCTTGCTATTCTTTTCGTTATACCTCTTTTTTTTGAAATTGATATATGTTAAAATGTATCCGTATAATTTTGGTTTATAAAAAAGAAAAGAGAAACAAAAAATGAAAAAAGGAAAAAATCAAGAGAGAAAAACAGGTACGGCAAAGCTTCTTAAACGATTTTTGCCATACTATAAATTACATATAAAAACATTAATATTCGATTTGTTCTGCGCTTCGCTTACAACTGTCTGCGAGCTGGCACTTCCTATGATAGTGCGCTATATCACAAACGCAGTAACAACAGATATTTCTCTTCTCACCCCTGCAATTATTCTTGGTGTGGGCGGGGCATATCTTGTTATGCGAATAATTGATGCGGTGGCAAACTATTATATGGCATCAGTTGGTCATATTATGGGCACTAAAATGGAAACAAAAATGCGAAAGGATTTATTCGAGCATCTTCAGAAGCTTTCATATTCTTATTATGACAATACAAAAGTCGGAACAATTATGTCCCGTATCACAAGCGATTTATTTGATGTTACGGAATTTGCCCACCATTGTCCCGAGGAATTCTTTATTGCAGGAATAAAAATTGTTGTTTCCTTTACAATTTTAAGCTTTATAAATCTTCCCTTAACTCTTCTTCTTTTTGCAGTTATTCCTGTTATGGCAATCTGCCTTAGCTTTTTCAGAAAGCGTATGAAGGAAGGTTTCAGGCAATCAAGGGTTGTTGTTGGTGAATTGAATTCACAGATTGAGGATTCTCTTTTAGGCGTTCGTGTTGTTAAATCCTTTGCAAATGAAAATATCGAAGAGAAGAAATTTAAAAAAGGCAACGAAAAATTTCTTGAAATAAAATCAAAGGTTTATAAATACATGGGTTCTCACAGCTCAATTAACAGAGTTTTTGAGGGTGTAATGTATATTTTAATTGTTGTTGCAGGTGCGTTCGCTCTTGTTGGCGGAAAAATAAATGCGGCAGACTATATTGCATATCTTCTTTATATTTCAACTCTTCTTACCTCTATCAGAAAAATTATTGACTTTGCAGAGCAGTTCCAGAGAGGTATGACAGGTATCGAGCGTTTCGCTGAAATTATGGATACAGAACCTACAATTAAAGATAAAGAAAATGCAAAAGAGCTTGTTGTTACAGAGGGTAAAATCGAATTCGAAAATGTAACCTTTAAATATTCCGATGAAACTGATGAAATTCTTGATAATATAAATATCAGTATAGGTAGTGGCGAAAGCTTTGCTCTTGTGGGGCCTTCAGGTGGAGGTAAAACGACTATATGCAACCTTATTCCGAGATTTTATGAATTGACCGAGGGTAGCATAAAAATTGACGGGATAGATATTCGCGATGTAACCCTTAAAAGTCTTCGTGAAAATATCGGTATTGTTCAGCAAGATGTGTATTTATTCTCAGGCACTGTAAGAGAAAACATTGAATACGGAAGACCCGGTGCAACGGAAGAAGAAATCCGTGAAGCTGCTCGCCTTGCAGGTGCAGAAGAATTTATTGATAAACTTCCCGATGGCTTTGATACCTATGTTGGTGAAAGAGGTGTTAAGCTTTCGGGCGGTCAGAAGCAAAGAATAAGTATAGCGCGAGTATTCCTTAAAAATCCGAAAATACTTATTCTTGACGAGGCAACAAGCGCCCTCGATAATGAAAGCGAGTATCTTGTTCAGCAGTCCTTGGAAAGACTTGCCAAGGGCAGAACAACCATAACAGTCGCTCACAGACTTACAACTATTAAAAATGCAGATAAAATACTTGTTGTTACAAAGGACGGAATTGCCGAAAGCGGTAGCCACGAAGAGCTTGTTGCTCAAAACGGACTATATTCAACGATGTATAAAATGTACAGAGTATAAATGCAGAATGCAAAATGCAGAATGCAAAATGCAAAATGCAGAATTTAGGGGCGCGAAAATGCGCCGTATAAGAATTCAGGAGGAAACAGTATGAACTATCCAACCCCACATATTAATGCTAAGCCTGAGGATTTTGCAAAAACCGTGCTTATGCCCGGTGACCCTTTAAGAGCAAAATTTATTGCAGAAAACTTTCTTGAAAATGCAAAATTAGTTAATAATGTCCGTGGTATTCACGGCTATACGGGTACTTATAAGGGTACACCTGTTTCCGTTATGGCATCAGGTATGGGTATGCCATCAATCGGTATTTATAGTTATGAGCTTTTTAACTTTTTCGGTGTTGAAAATATCATTCGTGTAGGCTCTGCAGGGGGTATGTGCGAAAAGGTTAAGGTCAGAGAGATTATAATCGCTCAGGGTGCCTGCACCGATTCAAGCTATGCTCATACCTTTAATCTCCCCGGTACTTTTGCACCTATTGCAGATTATAAGCTCCTTAAAACCTCCGCAGATATTGCAGAGGAAATGAACCTTCCATTTGTTGTTGGTAACGTTGTTTCTTCCGATACTTTTTATAATGACAATGAAAATGTTCCTGAGGGTATGACCTCTGCTGATTTATGGAGAAAAATGGGAGTTTTAGGTGTTGAAATGGAAGCAGCAGCTCTTTATATGAATGCTGCAAGAAGCGGTAAAAATGCTCTTGCAATTTTAACAGTTTCAGACCACCTTGTAACAGGAGAGACCCTTTCCTCTGATGACAGACAGAATTCCTTTACAGATATGATGAAGCTTTCACTTGAAACGGCAATAAGATTATGAAAAAAGTAAAAAGAATATTTCTAATTGTCCTCGACAGTTGCGGTATTGGCGATGCTCCTGATGCAAAAAACTTCGGTGACGATGGAGCAAACACAATAAAATCAATTTCAAAATCCAAAGAATTTAATATAGATAGTCTTCGCTCGATAGGATTAACAAATATTGACGGACTTTCATTTTTAGATAACGGAGAACTGAAAAGCAAGGTTGCAAGACTTTCTGAAAAGTCAAAGGGCAAAGATACAACTATCGGTCATTGGGAAATTGCAGGAGTGATTTCCGAAAAGCCTTTACCCACTTTTCCAAAGGGATTTCCCGAAAGCATATTAAAAGAATTTTCTGAGAAAACAGGCAGGGGAGTTATCTGCAACAAAACCTATTCGGGTACTGAGGTTATTAAAGATTACGGTGAAGAACACCTTAAAACAGGTGATTTGATTGTTTATACCTCTGCAGACAGCGTTTTTCAGATTGCTGCTCACGAAAGCATTGTTCCGCCTGAGAAATTATATGAATATTGCAGAATTGCCCGTGGAATTCTAAAGGGTGATTTTGGCGTTGGCAGAGTTATTGCAAGGCCCTTTGAGGGAGAATACCCATTTAAAAGAACCTCTCGCCGTCACGATTTTTCCATTGAACCACCAAAAGAAACAATGCTTGACACATTAAAAAGCAAAGGCTTTGATGTTATCGGTGTTGGAAAAATTCACGATATTTTTGCAGGTAAGGGTCTTACAGAATATGAGTTTACTCAAAATAATCAGGACGGAATGAACAAAACAACCGAGTATCAGAACAAGGATTTCAACGGACTTTGCTTTGTAAATCTTGTTGATTTTGATATGGTTTTCGGTCATAGAAGAGATGTTGACGGCTATGGAAAAGCCTTGGCAGAGTTTGATAAATGGTTGGGCGGTTTTACCCAAAATATGAGAGAGGACGATGCCCTCATTATCACTGCCGACCACGGTTGCGACCCCGCTTTTAAAGGTACTGACCACACAAGAGAATGTGTTCCTTTTATTCTTTATGGTAAAGGCATCGACCCCGAAAATCTCGGTACAATCGAGGGCTATGATTATATATCAAAAACTATTGAAAAAATCCTTGTGAAAGAGTGATTTTATGACAGATAAAGAATTGTTCTATTTGGCAATAGATGCTATGAAAAATTCATATTCCCCTTATTCAGATTGTAAGGTGGGTGCGGTACTCCTTTGTAAAAACGGAAAGGTTTTTACGGGAACAAATATTGAAAATGCCGCTTTTGGTCCAACAATCTGCGCTGAAAGAGTTGCGGTTTTTAAAGCAGTTTCCGAGGGTGAAAAAGAGTTTTCAAAAATTGCCGTTGTTGGGGGAAAAGGCGGAATAATCAACGGCATTTTCGCACCCTGCGGAGTTTGCAGGCAGGTTCTAAGAGAGTTTTGCAAAGATGATTTTCAAATACTTTTAGGCGAATCACCGGATAGTTATAAAACTGTTACATTGAAAGATTTGTTGCCGTTGTCATTTTCACCCGATAATGTAAAATAAAAATGTAGGGAACGGATTTATCCGTTCCGCAAGCAATTCAGAACTAGGCGGTACGCATAAATGCGTACCCTACATTGTATAACGAGGTAAAATATGAGAATTTATGATATTATAAAAAAGAAACGTGACGGCTTTGCTCTTTCAAAAGAGGAAATAGAGTTTTTCATAAAAGGCTATGTAGATGGAAGTATTCACGATTATCAGGCATCTGCTCTTTGTATGGCAATTTTCTTTCAGGGAATGGACGAAAAAGAAACCGCAGAATTAACTCTTGCTATGGCCCATTCGGGAGATACAGTTGATTTGTCCCGATTTGGTGATTTGACTGTTGATAAACACAGTACAGGCGGAGTTGGAGATAAAACAACATTAATTGTTGCACCGATTGTTTCTTCTCTCGGTTGCGTAATGGCAAAAATGAGCGGTCGCGGTTTAGGTCACACAGGCGGTACTATTGATAAATTAGAATCCATTGAAGGCTTCAACACCGCTCTTTCACCTGAAGAATTTTTCAGTCAGGTTGAGAAAAACGGTGTTGCGGTTGTAGGTCAGACAGGTAACCTTACTCCTGCGGACAAAAAGCTTTATGCACTTCGTGATGTTACCGCAACTGTTGATAACCTTTCCCTTATTGCTTCAAGTATTATGAGCAAAAAGCTTGCGGCAGGGTCACATACAATCGTTCTTGATGTTAAATGCGGTTCAGGTGCGTTTATGAAAACCCCTGAAGACGCAAAGGAATTAGCAGAAGCTATGGTTAAAATCGGTAATAGTTGCGGTAGAAATACTGCGGCGGTTATTACAAATATGGACAGACCCTTAGGCAACAATATCGGCAATTCTCTTGAGGTTATTGAAGCAATTGAGGTTCTCAAAAACAATGGACCCGAGGACTTAAAAGAGGTTTGCCTTACGCTTTCATCCGAAATAGTTTCACTTTCAAAAAATATTTCCCTTGAAGATGCGAGAAAATTGACAGAAAATGCCCTTCTTTCAGGCAAAGCCTTTGAAAAATTCAAAGAGTGGATTTCTTCCCAAGGGGGAAGAAGAGAATGGATTGAAAACACAGACCTTTTCCCGAAGGCCACTCATAAATTTGAAATTAAAGCAGAAAATGAGGGCTATATTTCAAAAATGGATGCGGAAAGCATTGGTATTGCATCCGTAATTTTAGGTGCAGGCAGAGAAACAAAGGAAGACACCATTGATATGAGCGCAGGAATTGTGCTGAATAAAAAAACAGGAGATAAGGTAGAGAAAGGTGATACCCTTGCAACGCTTTATTCCTGCAACGAAAAGTCATTCAATTCTTCAAAAGAAAAGTTCTTATCTGCTCTGGAGTTTTCAGAAAATCCCATAAAAGAAGAACCGTTAGTATTTGATGTTATAAGATAAAATTATCGCCCCTACGATTTAACTCGTAAGGGCGAATTTTTTAAATTTTCATCAAATTCGGGATACCTTTGATAACAGATGGGATTGCTTTTACAATCATTACCGTAACACCGCGAACAAGGGGTTTCTTGTCGTTAAGAATGTCAAGAAGCTGGTCAGCCATTTTGGGGCTGAAAATGCCGAAGCTCATTGAAATAAGATTCTTGATGGGAAGCTGCAAAGCGATACCTGATGCCATACTGCTTTCGCCAACAAGCTTTTTAATAAGACCAACGATTTTTGCACCGTTTTTACCTGCGGCGGAATCCTCAATAGTGTTAACAAGAGTAAGGTTGGGGTAAGCTTTGATTTCTCTGGGAGGAAGCTCTCTGCCGAGAACTGCAACAAATTCCTCGTCCTTGATGTCCATAATATCTGCTGTGTAATACTTAGCGGCAACAGCTCTGTAATCGGGAATTACCGCTTCAACCGTTGATTCAACGTTGATTTCAGCAGAAAGCCTGATATCACGGCTTGATGAACCAACGTTAATAGTGAATTTACCGCTTTCAACGTGCCAATCGTGAATGTTAACATTGTAATAAGCGAATGCACGCTTTGAGAGCTCAAGGGAAACCTCTTTTTCTTCGCCTGCTTTAAGGAATACCTTTTTAAAGCCTTTGAGCTCCTGCTTAGGTCTGAAAATAGTGCTTTCGTTATCTGTTACATAAATCTGAGCAACCTCAGCACCGTCAACAGCGCCGGTGTTTTTAATCTTAAATGAAACTGTTACCGTATCTGTATCTTTAACAGAATCAGCAGAAAGCTTAATATCGGAATATTCAAAGTTAGTGTAAGAAAGACCGTAACCGAATGGGAAGAGAACATTTTTCTCTGCGGTGTCATAGTATCTGTAACCAACGAAAACGCTTTCTTTATATTCAACTGATGCGG
>JAZQMA010000024.1:0-29609 GCA_045543035.1 Acutalibacteraceae bacterium
TTTTCTTTTTCAAGACCATAAGCTAAAGCTGCAGCAGTTGGTTCGTTTACAATACGTAAAACATCTAAGCCTGCGATTTTACCAGCATCTTTTGTTGCTTGTCTTTGAGCATCGTTAAAGTAAGCTGGTACTGTAATAACTGCAGATGTTACTTTTTCTCCCAAATATGCAGAAGCATCATCAGCTAGTTTTCTTAAAATCATAGCTGAAATTTCTTGTGGAGTATAATCTTTACCATCAATATTCTTTTTATAATCATCACCCATGTGACGTTTAATAGACGCAATAGTTTTATCAGGGTTTAAGATTGCTTGTCTTTTTGCTAATTGACCAACCAATCTTTCACCAGTTTTTGAAAAACCAACGATAGAAGGAGTAGTTCTCATTCCTTCTGCGTTAGCAATAACTGTAGGTTTTCCACCTTCCATAACTGCAACTACTGAGTTTGTTGTACCCAAGTCAATACCAATTGTTTTTGCCATTTTAATTACCTCCGAATTTATTTTAAGTATTTATTATATATATTTGTTAATTGGTAACCTGAACAGTTGCGAAACGCAATATTCTGTCACCCATTTTATAACCTTTTTCAAAAACTGCCGCAATTGAGTTTTCAGGAAGCTCATCGTTTTCAACAGTCATAACCGCGCTGTGAATATTGGGGTCAAATTCGTCACCAACTGCACCGAAAGCCTCAACATCCATATTTTTGAGAATTTCTTTAAGCTGAGTAACTGTCATTTCAACGCCTTTTCTGTAAACCTCAACATCATCAGTCTGGTTATCAAGAGCTCTGTCAAAATTATCAATCACGGGAAGAAGTGCTTTAATTGTGTTGCCCTTTGCATCGCCATAGGTTGCTTCTTTTTCTCTCTGAGAGCGTTTTCTGTAGTTATCATACTCTGCAAGAGTGCGAAGATGAGAATCTTTAAGAGCTGCAAGGTCAGTTGAAAGCTTTTCAATTTCTGCCTTGAGAGCGTCAACCTCAGCATTCTTCTTTGATTTCTTTTCTTTTTTAGTTTCTTTTTTTACTTCTGCAGTTTCTTCGGTTTCAACTGCTTTGTTTTCTTCATTCGCCATTTTGTTTACCTCACTCCTCATCAAGAGTTTCGGAAAGAAGATTTCCGATAACCGATGCTAAATATTTAATACTGGGAATAAGCCTTGCATAATCAAGCCTTGTGGGTCCGATTATACCGATTGAACCGCTGTCCTTATCCCCTACTGAATATTTTGAGAAAATTGTTGAAGAATTTTTCAATTCTCTGTAAAGGTTTTCAGTACCTATTGCAACATTTAATTGTTTCTTATGTGAACCAAGCATATTTTCAAGAGGTGTTCCTCTGTGAAGGAAATCCATAAGGCGAAAAGCATCATCGGAAAGCTCTTCATGATTAAGTATGTTTGACTGACCTTTTAAATGAAGCTCAGTTGTTTTAACCGCTTCGCAAAGGTCTGCTATGGCACACAAGAACGGTGACATTATGAAAACTCTGTCTCCAAGAGAAGCAACCAAAGTCTGAATAACCATTACATTAATATCAGAAACGGATTTGCCGATAAAATAATTCTGACAGATGTTATAGAAAACCTCGGCAATATCAACATTAATCTGCGTATCACTTCTCACAACGGAGCTTTTAAGAATACCCGAGGTAGCAAGAAGTACTATCATCGCCGTATGCTCACTCAAAGGAACAAGCTCAATTCTTTTGATTTTTGCATCTGCATCTGCAGGTGAAGATGAAACCGCAACGCAGTCAGTCAATTCTGCAAGAATGCTACCTGCTTTTTCAAGAAGCTTATCAGGTTCACCCGAGAAGGACTGCAACCATATTTTAATTCGTTCCTGCTCCTCTATACCTAATTCATAGGTATTCATTAAATTATCAACATAGTATCTGTAACCAAGCTGAGAGGGAACGCGACCTGCAGAGGTATGAGGTTGTTCGAGAAGACCGAGTTCAACCAAATCCGCCATATCGTTACGGATTGTAGCGGAAGAAACCGCATTTCCCATTTCCGAGCAAATCGCTTTTGAACCAACAGGCTCACCCGTAGCAATAAAGCGTTCGATTATAATTGCAAGAATTTGTTGCTTGCGCCCTGTAAGCTCTGCCACGACCTCACCTCTTTTTGGTTTTTATCACCGTTAGCACTCTCGTTTGGTGAGTGCTAACTCTGTTAATAATATACTCCCACAAGTAGCATTTGTCAACCACTTTTGCAAATATTTTTGTAAATAGTTTGTGAATAAATGTTAAAATTATGCAAAAAAGCCACCATAAAAGGTGACTTTTTAAATACAAATATTAAAAATTAAACAAATTGGAATTTGTAAAAGCAAAATGACAAAGTTGCCTGTAGTTTTGCCTGCCTTCGAAGGCGGGGGGGACCGCCTTTTGATTTCTTGCTTTTGCAAATATAGTTTCAAGCGTATCAAATAATAAAGACCACAACATTGTTGGTCTGGTGGTGGGTGGTTCTTGACGCGAGTCCTCGAGCGTCTTTGAAGCGTTAGCTTCAATTAACACATCTCCCTGTTTTGATACATTGAAACAGAACAATATGTCAGTTCCACCTTCAGTGGAATAGTTGCTTTGCAACTAAGAACCTTCCGTCACGAAAAATCAAGATTTTTCGCGCCACCTTCCTTCGAAGGAAGGCAGAGATGTCCGTAACATTTTCTCCAACTCTACAAATTCAAGTTTGTTAATCTAATTATATCACAGCAAACTAACCTTTTCAATCCGTTTGCCCGTCAGGGCAACTTCATTGACGAAGTCTCTTCTTTGCAAAGCACTTCATTTGCCGTAAGGCAACTTCATTTATTCATGTCCGCAAGCGGTCGATGAAGTTTACTGCAAGCAGAAAAATTAAGTACTTGCTCCGCTCGTAACGGAGTTATGTCCTGCGGACATAAATAAAAAACCACTTCCGAAGAAGTGGTTTTTGGCAGCGGGATAGGGATTCGAACCCCAACAAACAGAGTCAGAGTCTGTCGTGCTACCGTTACACTATCCCGCTAAGACGAACGTTATTATACTCTTACATTTTCCAATTGTCAAGAGTTTATTCAAAAATTTTTGGAAAAAGTTTTTAATAACATATTTCAAAAAACTGTTGACAATTTAAATTTTGTGTGATAATATATCAAGGCTAACATATGCAGAGATACCGAAGTGGTTATAACGGAACGGTCTTGAAAACCGTCGTACGGCAACGTACCGTGGGTTCGAATCCCACTCTCTGCGCCACCTCTTTTGAGGACAATTTAATAACTGATTTCAGTTACCAATGCAGAAGTACTCAAGTTGGTGACGAGGCGCCCCTGCTAAGGGCGTAGGTCGGGAAACCGGCGCGAGAGTTCGAGTCTCTCCTTCTGCGCCAAACAAATCCATACACTTAACAAGGTGTGTGGATTTTGTTTTTTTGTTGTAACGAAACAAGAGAGACTCGAACTCCTCTCGGCGAAGCCGAACACAATAGGTTGTTCGCAAAGCGAACGCAAGGCAGAGCCTTGCGAGTCTCTCCTTCTGCGCCAAACAAACCCATACACCTAACAAGGTGTGTGGGCTTTGTTTTTTGTTGTAATAACGAGAGAGACTCGAACTCTATAATGTAGGGTACGGTCTTGACCGTACCGTAACAATAACCACCACAACAAACTTTCCGGGAGGGTCAAGACCCTCCCCTACATTCTATACAACAATATTCAACTTCACTTTATCCTTGAACCCTCCCCTTTTATTTGCTATAATAACTATATAAATCTTCAAGGAGGATATAAAAATGAAAAAATTCAAATCTATAATAGCAATATTATTAGTATGTGCATTATTTTTCTCGGTAGCTTCCTGCGGTAAAGAGACTGCCGACGAAACCACAGCAACGACCTCAACCGAGCAATATATTGCTCCTAATGAAACAGTCAACTCCGACGTTACATATCCCGACACAGTTGCAGATACCTCTGTTGCAACTACCGCTATTCCCGATACCACAAGCGGTACTGTTACACCTGTTGAAACACAATCCCCTGAAGCTCAAAGCAATAGCAAGCCCGCTCAGCAAGAGCCACAGACAAATGCACCCGAAACCAATAACCCTCAGCAAACTCAGAGCGAAACAATTCCTCAAGGAACAATAAGCCAGGAAACTCATGAAGTTGACGGCAGAACTTATTATATATATTACCCCGAAAACATAAAATCCTCAAAGAAAACATATCCTGTTCTTTCTTGGGCAAACGGCACAATGTGTCCACCTGATATGTATGCAGGATTACTCGCAGAACTTGCAAAAGGAGGTTATATTGTTATAGCAAACAGCGAAACAATGGCAGCAGACGGCACTGCTCAAATCAACGCTTTAGATTTTGTCATAGCTTTAAACAGCAATTCTTCAAGCCTTGCTTATAAAAAAGTAAACACAAGCAAATTAGGTGTTATCGGTCATTCTCAGGGTGGCAGAAGCGCCGTTAATGCAGCAGTCAAAGATTCGAGAATCAAATGTGTTGTTTCCATTGCAGGCAGTAATTTTCTTGAAGAAGCAGAGCCAAATTCAGCTCCCACCCTCTTCATCGCAGGTGAAAAAGATATGATAGTTTCTCCATCTCAATGGATTCAGCCTGCTTACGATGTTGCAAAAGGACCTGCAGTTTACGCTTCTCTTAACGGAGCAATTCACACTACCTGTTGCACAAACCCCGAAAAATATTCTTCATACGTTCTCGATTGGTGCAACGCATGGCTTAAAGACAACAGCAAAGCACTCAACACATTCAAAAACAATAGCACTCTCGCTTCTGATAGTAACTGGAGCGATTTCCAATGCAAAGGCTTTTAAAAAGCAAAATAACATTCCCGAGGTACTTTTATGAAAAAAATTCACTTGTTATGTAACGCCCACCTTGACCCAATCTGGCTTTGGGCGAAAAACGAAGGCATCGCAGAAGCAATTTCTACATTCCGCGTTGCAGCAGATTTCTGCGAAAAATATGATAATTTCATTTTCAACCATAATGAATCTGTCCTCTATGAATGGGTAGAAGAAAATGAACCGGAGCTTTTCAAGAGAATTCAGAAGCTAGTCAAAGATGGTAAATGGCGCATTATGGGCGGTTGGTATCTTCAGCCTGACTGCACAATGCCATCTGCGGAAGGTTTTCTCCGTCAGATTGAGGTAGGCAACGCCTATTTCAAGGAAAAATTCGGCGTTAAACCCACTACTGCTATAAATTTTGACCCATTCGGTCATACACGCGGCCTTGTTCAGATTTTAAAGAAAACAGGCTATCATTCATATTTATTTATGCGCCCTCACAATATCGTAGGCGATGATACAGACTTCATCTGGAAAGGCTACGATGGTAGTGAAGTTATCGGTCATTCAATGTGGGGTGGCTATAACTGCGCAAGAGGCGAGGTTACAAAAAAAATCGACAGAATTGTAGAAGATGCTCACGATGGTGCTAACCTTATGTTATGGGGTGTTGGCAACCACGGTGGCGGACCATCAAAAATTGACCTTGACAACATCGAAGAATACATAAAAACTCATCCCAAAATAATTGTTGAGCATTCCTATTGTGAAAACTATTTTTCTGAGGTTGACACAAAAGAACTTAACACCTATGGAAAATCTCTAGTTCATTGTATGGTAGGTTGTTACACCACAATGGCGCAAATCAAGAAAAATTACAGAGCTCTTGAAAACGAGCTTGTTACCTGCGAAAAAATGCTCGCTTTAAGCGGTGTTGATTACGATAAAAACGAGCTTAAATCCGCAGAAAAAGCTTTGCTTTTCAGTCAGTTCCACGATATTCTTCCCGGAACTATGATTAAAGACGGCGAAAATGAAGTTCTCCGCCTTTTAGGTTACGGCAGAGAAATTGTTGCCCGCCTTACTACAAAAGCATTTTTTAAGCTTTGCGAGGGTCAGAAAAAAGCAATTGACGGTGAAATCCCCGTCATTGTCTTCAACCCTCACCCCTATTCTGTTACAAGAGAAATTCAGGCAGAATTCCAGCTTGCAGACCAGAACTGGAACGAAGGTGAAACAACACTTGTTCAGGTCCGCGATGAAAACGGCAAACTTATTCCCTGCCAGAACGAAAAAGAAGCAAGCAGTATGACTATGGACTGGAGAAAGCGAATTTGCTTCAGAGCAGAATTAAAACCAATGAGCATCAATCGCTTTGATTGTCAATTACACGTTGAAAAAATCAACAAAAGACCTATTGCACCCTTAAAAGAAACTGATACGCACCTCATTTTTGAAAACGAAAAAATCTCCGTTTTTATTAATAAATCAACAGGTCTTATTGATAAATACGAAGCAAACGGCATAAATCTTCTAAAAGAAAATAGCAATAAAATTCTTGTTTATAAAGACAATGAAGACCCTTGGGGTATGACTAATGACGGTTTTTATGATACAACCGGCGAATTCACTCTCCTTTCAAAGGCAGATGCAAATAAATTCGCAGGTTACCCCAATGCTGATTACGAAAATGTTCACGTAATCGAAAACGGTGATGTAAGAGCAAAAATTCAGGCAACCTTTAAAAACCGCAATTCTTTCGCAGTTGTTACTTATTCACTTCCAAAAGAAGATGTTTACATTGATACTGATATTAAAATCTTCGCAAATGATGTAAACACCCTCTACAAGCTTTCTTTCAACACCGATTTTTCCGACCCGGAATTCATCGGTCAGACTGCTTATGGCAGAGAAGAGCTTCTTAAGGAAGAAAAAGAAGTTACGTATCAGAAATGGTGCGCTTTCAAGGATGAAAGCAAAACCCTTACAGTTATAAACAGCAGTACTTATGGCGGTAGCGCAAAAGACAACATTCTAAACATAACACTTATGAGAACACCTGTTTATTCTGCCCACCCTATCAACCAAAGACCAATTACTGACGATGACAGATTTCACAATCACATTGATATGGGCGAAAGGGATTTTTCTTACAGATTAACTCCCGATTTTGATACCATTGATATTGAAGCTGAAATTTTCAACCAACCACCCTTTGT
This sequence comes from Acutalibacteraceae bacterium, assembly GCA_045543035.1. Lineage (GTDB taxonomy): Bacteria > Bacillota > Clostridia > Oscillospirales > Acutalibacteraceae > DTU089. The sequence continues at coordinate 7,044 of JAZQMA010000024.1, forward strand.
TCTTTCATTCTTCCCATCGGGCAACGGTGAAAAGAAAGAAACAGCACTTAAAATAAACAACACGAAAACTCTTCTTTCCACCTATAAAAAGATAGACGAAGAAAAATATCTTCTCCGCCTTTTCAACTCTTCTGAAAAAGAAGAAACAACTAAAATAACCATAAACGGCATAGATTATGAAATTGAATTCACCCCCTACGAAGCCAAAGGCTTTATTCTTGATAATGGTAATTTAAAGGAATGCAACCTGATAGGAGAATAATTAGCAAATAGCAAATAGCAGATAGCAAAACAGCTAATTGCTAACGGCTAAAATGCAACAAGTAATTCACAAATTACTCGTTGCATTTTCTTTTTATATATAGTATAATAAGCTATCAATATATTAAAGTAGGTATTTATGCCTTTGAGAAAGGTGGTTCTATGAAAAAAACAATTAAAATAATAGTTTCCGCAGTTGTTATAACCGCTGTCATAGTTCTGTCTGTTATGCCCTTTGGGGCAGTAGAGATTAAAAGATATTATGGTGATATAAACAACGATAATTACATCACAACTCAGGATGCAATTATTGCCCTTTCCATAGCCGCAGGTATTTACGAAGATGTTCCTGTAGGAATGGATTTCGAATGTGCTGATATAATCAAAGACAATAAAATTGACACAATTGATGCACGTTACATTCTGAGAACTGCCGCAGGTCAGGAATTCAAACGTCATATGGAAGGCTATGAATTCAGTGAAAATGCCGATTTATTCTTAAAAGAAGTTAATAATATGCGTGTTGAAGAAGGCGTTTCCTCTTTGAAGCTTTCAAAAAATCTTTGCAACGTGGCAAAGATAGCAGCAGAAGAATACGCTACCAAAACAGGCACTGCTTTCTCTCGTGAAGATGGCTCATATTATTACACTCTTCTTGACGAAAATGATATAAGCTATACCTTTGCAGATAAAATAATAATTCCTGCATCTTACGGTTACAAACAAACCTTAAAAGAACTCAAAAACATTGAGCAGAGTAAGAAAGCTCTTTGCAGTAAGAATTTCAAGAAATTCGGTGTAGGGGCATATACCAAAGATGGTCATACCTTCTATTGGTGCATTTTCCTCACAGATTAACTAATAAACTCTAACACTCGAAAGGATGGTTAAAATGAGTGATTACAGAATAGAAACTAAATGTGTTCAGGGTGGATATACCCCCGGCAACGGCGAACCTCGTCAGATCCCGATTATTCAGAGCACAACATTTAAATATGCAACAAGTGAAGATATGGGTAAGCTTTTTGACCTTGAAGCAAACGGTTATTTCTATACCCGTCTTCAGAACCCCACCAACGATTCAGTTGCCGCAAAAATCTGCGAGCTTGAAGGCGGTACTGCCGCAATGCTCACCTCTTCAGGTCAGGCAGCATCCTTCTATGCAGTTTTCAATATTGCTTCTTGCGGAGACCACGTTGTTTCTTCTTCAACAATTTACGGCGGAACATATAACCTTTTCGCAGTTACAATGAAGAGAATGGGCATTGATTTCACTTTCGTTTCACCCGATTGCACAGAGGAAGAGCTCAACGCAGCCTTCCGTCCTAACACAAAAGCAGTTTTTGGTGAAACAATTGCAAACCCTGCCCTCACTGTTCTGGACATTGAAAAATTTGCAAAAGCAGCTCACTCTCACGGTGTTCCGCTTATTATTGATAACACCTTCGCAACTCCCGTAGGTTGCCGTCCTTTTGAATGGGGTGCAGATATTGTTACCCATTCAACAACAAAATATATGGATGGTCACGGTGCCGCAGTAGGCGGTTGCATTGTTGATTCAGGTAAATTTGACTGGATGGCTCACGCAGATAAATTCCCCGGTCTTTGCACCCCCGATGACAGTTATCACGGCATCACCTATGCAGAACGTTTCGGTAAAGAGGGCGCATTCATTACAAAAGCAACTGCTCAGCTTATGAGAGATTTCGGTTCAATTCAGTCTCCTCAGAACGCATTCTACCTTAACTTAGGTCTTGAAAGCCTTCATGTAAGAATGAAACGTCATTGTGAAAACGGTCTTGCAGTTGCAAAATTCCTTGAAGCAAACGACAAAATCGAATGGGTTACCTATCCCGGTCTTGAAAGCGATAAATATTACGACCTTGCACAGAAATATCTCCCCAATGGTTCTTGCGGTGTTGTTTCATTCGGTGTTAAGGGCGGAAGAAAAGCAGCAGAAGAGTTTATGAAAAAGCTTAAGCTCATCGCTATTGAAACTCACGTTGCAGATGCAAGAAGCTGTTGCTTACATCCTGCAAGCGCAACTCATCGCCAGATGAACGATGCAGAGCTTGAAGCTTGCGGAATTACCGCAAACCTCGTTCGCCTTTCCTGCGGTCTTGAAAATGCCGAAGACCTTATTGCAGATATTAAGCAAGCACTTGGAGAATAATGCGCAGCATCATTCTCAGTGATATTCGCTTCGCGAGTGATATACGCTAACGCGTGTGATATTCAAACCTTCGGTTTGAGTGATATGTTTTGCCAAAGCAAAACGTTTCGGGGCTTGCAGCCGGCATAATATAATTGCTGTGCGCAGCACCCGAAATTTTGCATTTTGCATTCTGCATTTTACATTTATGAAAAGGAGGTATGAGGAATGCCTATTAAATTAAACAGCGAGTTACCTGCAGTTGAAATTCTCGAAAAAGAGAATATATTCGTTATGACTGATACTCGCGCAATAACTCAAGATATTCGTCCGTTAAAAATTCTGGTTTTAAACCTCATGCCCAAGAAAACGGAAACGGAAACTCAGCTTTCCCGCCTTCTGGGAAACTCTCCCTTGCAGGTGGAATTCGAGCTTATTCATACAAAATCCCATGTGCCGAAGCACACACCAAAAGAATACCTTTTAGCATTCTATAAAACCTTTGATGATGTTAAGCATCAGAAATTTGACGGTCTTATTATCACAGGTGCACCCGTTGAAAAACTCCCCTTTGAAGAGGTTACCTATTGGGAAGAGCTTTGCGAAATAATGGAATGGTCAAAAACCCACGTTACAAGCACCTTCCATATCTGTTGGGGTGCTCAGGCAGGACTTTATTACCATTACGGAATAAACAAATACGAATTACCTGAAAAGCTTTCGGGAATTTATAACCACACTGCAGATTATAAGCAGTCAATTCTCTTAAGAGGCTTTGACGATGAATTCAAGGTCCCCCACTCTCGTTACACAACAGTAAGCCGAGAAGAAATTGAAAAAGTTCCCGAGCTCAAAATTCTCGCTTCTTCCGATGAAGCAGGTGTTTATATCGTAACAACAGAAAACGGTAAACAGATTTTTGTTACAGGTCATTCTGAATATGACACAGAAACTCTTAAAAATGAGTTTCTTCGTGATAAGGACGCAGGGCTTGACATAAAAATGCCTAAGAACTATTTCCCCAATGACGATATAACAAAACAGCCTTTAAATACCTGGCGCTCTCATGCAAATCTTCTCTATTCCAACTGGTTGAACTACTTCGTTTACCAGACAACACCTTATGATATTGAAACGATTGAATAAAAAAGTTCACCGACAAAATCGGTGAACTTTTTTATAATTGTCCATAATCAATCTTTCTATCCCTGAAATAGAACTCTCTGTCGTGGTCGCTGATTTCACGAAGCACCTTGCAAGGATTTCCCACTGCTACAACATTCGCAGGTACATCCTTAGTAACAACGCTACCTGCGCCGATAACTGTGTTATCACCTATTGTAACACCGGGTAAAATTATCGCCCCTGCACCAATCCAGCAATTTCTGCCGATATGAACAGGCATATTATATTGATATGCTTTTTCGCGAAGCTCGGGCAGAATTGGGTGCCCTGCTGTTGCCACAATAACATTTGGCCCGAACATTGTGTAATCTCCAACGTAAATATGGGTATCGTCAACCATAGTTAAACCGAAATTCGCATAAACAGATTTACCGAAATGCACGTGATTACCGCCCCAGTTAGCGTGAAATGGCGGTTCAATATAGCAGTCCTCACCAATTTCCGCAAACATTTCTTTAAGCATTTCAGATCTCTTTTCGAGCTCTGTAGGTCTTGTCATATTAAAATCGTAAAGCTTATTAACATAACCTAACTGCTCTACCATTATATCATCACCGCTTGGGTAATAAATCATCCCGGAATGCATTTTTTCTTTATTTGTCATAAAATCAACTCCTATTGAAAAAATTATAACATAAAACCAAATCTTTACAACAGTTTACCATTGAAAAAATTCTCAAAAAAGTGTATCATATAAGTTAATGACTTTTAAAAACGGAGAAGAAATATGAAGATTACAGATACAGTTATTTATGTTGGTGTTAACGACCATAAAATTGATTTATTCGAGGGTCAGTATGTTGTACCAAACGGTATGGCATATAACTCATACATTGTAAAAGGCGAAAAAACTGCAGTTCTTGACAGTGTTGATATTAACTTCACAGAAGAATGGTTGAATAATATCAGAACTGCTCTAGATGGCAACTCACCCGATTACATTATTGTTCAGCATATGGAGCCCGACCATTCTGCAAGTGTTGATATTTTTATGCAGACCTACCCCGATGCAAAAATCGTTGCATCAAAACAGGCTTTCACTATGATGAATGCATTTTTCGGCACAGATTATAAAGAAAGACAAATTATTGTTGGCGAAAACGATACTCTTGATTTAGGTGGTCGCGTGCTTACTTTCGTTACAGCTTCAATGGTTCATTGGCCCGAGGTTATTGTAACCTATGATGCGCAAGATAAAATCCTTTTCTCTGCAGATGGCTTCGGTAAATTCGGTGCTCTTGATGTAGAGGAGGACTGGGCATGCGAGGCAAGAAGATACTATTTTGGCATCGTTGGTAAATATGGCGCACCTGTTCAGAACCTTCTCAAAAAAGCAGCAAATCTTGAAATCGAAAAAATCTGCCCTCTCCATGGACCCGTTCTTACAGAAAATCTCGGTTATTACCTTGACCTTTACAACACTTGGTCATCATATTCTGTTGAAAGCGAGGGCGTTGTAATCGCTTACACTTCTGTTTACGGTAACACTAAAAAAGCCGCCCTCAAGCTTGCAGATATTTTAAAAGAAAAAGGTTGCCCCAAAGTTACTGTTACAGACCTTGCAAGAGATGATTTCGCAGAAGCAATTGAAGATGCTTTCCGTTACGGCAAGCTTGTTCTTGCAACAACAACCTATAACTCTGATATTTTCCCCTTTATGAGAAGCTTTGTTGATGGTTTAAGAGAAAGGCAGTATCAGAACAGAACAATCGGTATAATTGAAAACGGCAGTTGGTTCCCCACCGCCGCTAAAGTAATTAAAGGTATGCTTGAAAAATGCAAGGACATTACCTATACTGATACAACTGTTACAATAAAATCTGCAATGAATGAAGAAAATATAAAACAGCTTGAAAAGTTAGCAGATGAGCTTATGAAATAAAAAAAATCTCCTCAACTTCTTTGTTGAGGAGATTTTTTTACAATTCAGGAAATACACTTGCAACTTCTTTTAATATATATTCTGCTTTTTGTTTTTCTTCCCTGTATTTCTCTGTTTCTCTCACATCTTCTTTTTTCCAGACTGAAAGAATTTCAGGAAAGGTTAAAATAGTTTCAAACGCTGCCTTTTTGCCATATTTGTTTTTTATAATTTCAATTATTTCACAAGGGTCGCTTTCATCACCTGAAAACAAAAAGCCTCTGGATGCAGCAAAAACACAAAGCTTTCTCGCACTCTCTTCTGCTCCCTTTTCACCGCAGGAAAGAACGCAATCAATTCTTTTCTCAATCTCTTCCAGAGGAAGCGTAAAAGCTTGTACCATCAGGCAACCAATATCTTTTTGTGAAAATCCCCTCTTCATAAAAGAAGCAACATAACCGCCAACGATTTTGTCAACATCCTTGTTAACCTCATCAGGTGCAGTCTTACTATCTAAAATCCACTGGGGAACAAATTTTTCTTCGTTCATATTCTGTCACCCGCTTCCTTAACAATCAAATCAACACATTCTTCTGCGGTTTTACCGTCACACTCAATGGTAATATCTGCATACTTTTCATAAAGAGGTGCTCTTTCTTCATAGAGTTCAGAAATGCTTGTCCCCTCTTTCATAGCAATTCCGCGGGTATGTATATTTTTAATTCTGTTCTTAAGTTCTTCCGGGCTAACCTTAAGATAAACGATTATTCCGTTTTCTTTAAGCTTTGCCATGGCTTTTTCACCGTAAACTGCACTTCCGCCCGTTGCAACAACAGAATTGGTGAAAGCCTGTTTGCATATTACGGATTCTTCAAAACTGATAAACCCATCAATACCGATTCTTGAAATCGTATCACAAAGGCTTTCACCTGTTTCCTTCTGAATACTCAAATCCGTATCGCAAAAATCAAAAAGCAAGGATTTTGCCAGTATAACTCCGATTGTGCTTTTCCCCGCACCGGGCATACCAATTAAAACGATATTTTTCATATCAGTCACCGCTGTACGTAGGAGCATTCTTTGGAGCAGTACCCTTAATAACCTCGTGGTAGTATTTATATGTCATAGGAATATCTTTTTTAAGGTTTCCTGCATCTGTAACTTCACCGAGGAAAACAGTATGAGTAGATGTTTCCATTGTATCAATAACCTTGCAGGTAATGTAGCTCATCGCATCAGGCAAAACAGGAAGATAACCTTTAACAAGAGGCTCAATACCCTCAAATTTATCAACATCTCTACCGCTTCTGAAACCGAATGAGCCAATAATCATAGGGTCAACATTCTCACCTAATATATTAAGAGCAAAAACCCCTGTATCTTTAATACACTCATTAGTATAGTTATCATGGTTAATTGAAACCGCAATTGTGGCAGGTGTTGAAGTTATCTGCATAGCAGAATTTGCGGTGCAACCTGTTGCTTTACCATTAACCCAGGTTGTTACAACATAAACACCATAAGATAAATTAAACAATGCCGTTTTATCCATAAATATTCCCCCTATATGTATCAGGACCTACGAAAAATTTTTTCGTTGGTCCTGAGTTAGTTTTATACTTCTCTGAAAACATCTTTCCCTAAACTGCACACGGGACAAACCCAATCATCAGGAACATCTTCCCAGGCTGTGCCCGGAGCTATTCCATTATCAGGGTCACCAATTTCAGAGTCATAAACATATCCGCAAGGACATTCATACTTCATAAAAAAGACTCTCCTAACCAATTTTTAATTCAGTCATCTAAATCCTTTTCAGAAAACTTGATTTTGCCACTTACAGCGTCTATATCATAATCATAATCGTATTTTCCGCTTTCAAAGCTTACCTCATATTCGTAGGCGCCTTTTTCGAAATCAAGTTCAATTTCCAAGCCTCTGACATCCGCTTCTTTAAGACCTGCATGGTCCAAAGCTATTTTCTTAGCTTCTTCGCGGGAGATTTTCTTGACTGCTTCACTTGTAGTTTTAACCGCTTCAGGCTTTTTATTCGCCTTTGTTGGAGCTTCGGTAACCTTTTCTGTAGATTTAACTGCTTCAGTTTTCGGTTCTTCCTTCTTTTCGGTTACATAAACCTTCTCAGTAACTATAACTTTTTCAGTTACAGGAGTTGGAGTTTCTTCAACAGAATTCTCTGGAACAGGAGCTTCTTCAACAACCTTTTCTGTAGTTTCAGGAACAACAACTTCCTCCTTGACCGCCTCTACAGTTGTACTCTCAACTGTTGTTTCAGGAGTTGCATTTTTCTCGCCAAGCTTCTCACCTGCAACAAAACCGCCACCACCTACAACTATTAATGCCAGAACAACTATTAAAACATTTTTCTTCATATTAACGCCTCCTCCCATATTAATTATGAGGTTTTAAATTTATTAATCAATTAAAATATTCAATGTTTTATGTACTTAACCTTGGAACTCAAGATAATTTTCATCCTTATAGCCAATTACCTTGGCAGGAACACCGCCTACAATGGCTTTCTCCGGAACATCTTTAACAACAACTGCTCCTGCAGCCGCCATACTGTGAGAATGCATCGTTACATCACCCAGAACCTTTGCACCGCAAGCAACAGAAACATTATCTTTTAAAACAGGAGAGTTTCCGCCCTTATAACCAATGGTTACTTGCTGATACACCCTGCAATTTTCGCCTATTTTTTCTGCACTTATAATGGTAGCAAAACCGTGTTGAATATACAACCCACCACCAATATCTTTTGTATATATATACAAGCTTTCCATAGGCTTCCATAATATACGGGCAATTGCAAAATGAGCCAAAGATAAAAGTGATTTTGACGGATGCTTGAAACGATGTTGAATAAGATTACGAAACTCTTTTTTATATGTAAGATACCAGTTAAGAGTTTCAAAAAAACCGTAGTTTAGATGGTCAATGCTTTTCCATCGTGCAATATCCATTTCAATTAATTTTTTTTGCTTAGAGCACTTCAAACAAAAGTAAACAGGAAGTGTTCTGGGGTAGTTTAAAACAGCAAGGACTCTTTTATAACTATCAGCCATTACCGGTTCCTTCTTTCAGGATGTTTTTAGAATTTCCAACCTTTTCACATTGAGCTGTTCCCATATCGGGAACAACTCAACGGAAATTATCTTTATAGTTGATTAACCAAAGTATCTCTTAAGAAGACCTTCGAATGCTTTGCCGTGTCTTGCTTCTAGGAGAGAAAACCTTTATATATCAAGGCTTTTAAGGTGGTTAGCACAAAAAAAGCACAAAATTATAAAAAAGATATGAGAAAAAAGACTATTAACAATAGTATTAAAATCTTCTTGTGAGTATCATCGTTATTCATATAATACCATCTCCTTTAGAATTTGTAAAGTATGTAAAAATTAAATATGACGAAAAGCGAATGTATTATGTTTTAAAGTTAATATGTCAGAGTGGCCGCTTTTCTTTTATCTTGATGTTGAGTATGTATTTATTACATACTCTATTCTTTTATATTATGTACTTTAATTTATTCAAATGAATTATATTCTTTAAAATATTTAAGGCATTAATAATAACATTACATTACATAAGATAACATGACATTACATTACATTACATTAAATAAAACAACACTACACTATATAAGACTAAACTACACAGAAAATAAACCAAAAAAAGCCGTGGTTTTTTTCGTTTGTGTGCATACTTGATATTTCATAATTAAATTGAACGAAAAAGATATGAGAAAAAATATTAAAAAAATATTTCTTTCATATTTTATTTAACCGAAAAAAGCCGTGGCTTTTTCCTCGATTTTAAAACAAATCTTTCATACTTATTATAGAAAACAAAAGAGAGAAACAAAAACTTCTCCACTCTCTAAAAATCAATTTTAAAAAAAGAAAGGATAAAAGGTGATAATATGAAAAATTTAAATAATCAAGAATGGGTGCAAATGACAATGGAAGAAGCAATTGTTGAGGTTGAAAAATTAAATGAAGAAAACAAACTATTAAAACTTTATGAAAAGACTCTTGAAACCTTAGAAAAAAGACTTGAAAATAGCAAAAAAAGAAGAGATCTTGAAATCAAAAGTTATGGTATATGCAATCCTTACACATTACACAATATAAAAACAGACGAAGAATTAATACCAAAATATAAAAAACTAATTAAAGAAACTATGAAAGGATAAAAGGTGATAATATGAAAAATTTTATTAAAGAAGTTATGGTTTATGATTTTGAGGGTATATTTGATGGTTTCTGTGTTGAAGTATCAGAAGCAAAAGATGAAATAAATGAAGAAGTGATACAACTTTTTCTATATCATAAAGATTATTTCATTAAAAACCCTATGTTCTGTTTAATGAAAAAAGATATTAAAGACGAATGGGAAATTAGAGATATAATTGCGAATAACATCGAAGAATATATTAGAACTTATGAAGAAGAAATAATGAATTAATATGAAAGGATAAAAGGTGATAAATATGAATATTTATTTTGAAAACGAATTAACAGTAATTTCAGGTGACGATTTAATTAAAGGTGCAAAAGAAGAAGTTAAAAGAGGTGTTTATGCAGATTTGCCAGAAATGTTAATAACAGACATTAATAAGAAAGTTGTACGAAATGGTTCAGAATATATAATTGGCTTATTGTTAGAAAACACAAGTAAATTTTGCGGTGAAAAAACAATAGAAATCAATGGAATTGTTATTTACTTTGACGATTACACAATTATTCAAAACGACAATGATTTTAATCTTTTTCTTGAATACAAGGGAAACACTGCATCATTTGTTAACTCTAATGACATTGAAAAAATAGGACACGGCACAGCAATTCAAAAGCATAATTTTAAAAATTTTTTTGAAAACAAAAATGAAGAATATAAAAATCGTATTTTTGAATTATTCGAAGAATGTTGTGAGGAAAGATAAGAGGGGTTATTCCCCTCTTATGAAAAAAGAAAGGAGTTCTGAAATGTTAGGTGAAATAATAGGAATCGAAAATGTTGAATTTTCAATTGATGAACAAAATTTTAAGGGTCAAAATTTATATTTTACATATCATAATAAAAATATTTCAGGATTAGGGAGTGCGAAAGTGTTTTCTAATAATGGAAATTATAAAATCGGAGATAAAATAAATGTTTTATATTCAAGAACATTTAAAAAACTTTACATAAAAACTGAATAAAAAGGGGGGTTTTACCCCCTTTTTAAAAAAATTTTTCGCGGGCGTTGCCCGCACCCACTTAGTGAAACGCTTCGCGTTTCTATATTTTCGCCTGACGGCGATTAAATATGTTTTATAAAAATAATAGAAAGGATGAAAAAGTTATGTTAAAAAAAATAATTGAATTCTCTTCTGATTTAACAGATGAAGAATTAGGTAAGTTAATTAAAATGTCCGTTTGTGTTATTAAAAAAGAAGAGGTTTCAGAAACGGAAAATAGAGTTATTAATTATCTCTTTAAAACTCAGTTCAAACCGGCGGCAGAAAAATATTCCGCAGTATGTGAATTGAACTCCAAAAAAGGAAAAATGGGTGGCAGACCTAAAAAGAAGAAAGGAGAATGAAAATGGCAACTGAAACAGATGTAAATGTTCGAAAAGGTATAAAATTATATATCGATTATTTCGAAAATGAATTTGCTGAAATATCTGATGAAGAATTAGGTATTTTAATTCGTGGCTTATATCAATACGATCAATATAAAGAATTAAATTCAGAGTATTCTGAAAAAATAAATAAAGATATTCTTTTAAAAACTCTCTTTAAAATTCTTATGAAAAATAACGATCGTGCCGTGGCTGAATGGGATCGTAAAAGAAAGTATTATGCCGAAAAGGACAAACAGAAAAAAATTAAAGAAATTATGAAATCTGAAGATTGCTCTTACGAAGAAGCATTAGATATTTATAATTTTATGCAACCAGAACAACCAAAAGCAAAAGCAAAAGATAAAACAGTACCAAAAACTAAAAGCAACTTACATAACTTTAATATTTTCGGTATTCCCTTTTCTTTCGAATATTCTTCTAATACTCATTTCACTAATGAGCAATTAGAAAATGAGTTTTCAAATATCAAAGAGTTTTTAGAATTCGATGAAGTAATGTTTATAAATATAGTAAATGATACTTTCGCTATTGCTTCATCTGATAATTTCAAAAAAACAATTAAAGAATATTGTTCTGAAATTAGAAAGGAAGTTTGATTTTATGAAAGAAAAATTATATAAATTTGGTAAATATTTTGTTGAAAAAGAATGCAGAATTAAAATGCCACCATTTGAAAAATTTAATTATGTTGAATTTTATAAAGAAGAAGTAGATCCGGCGGTGCTTCTTTCTTGTTTAGAAAGTGGCGGTAAGTGTTCTGAATGCAATAATAAAATTTGTTGTAATAAAATAGTTACAATTCAAAAACTTTATTATATTGATAATCAAAAATTAATTTTAATTTATAAAGACTATACCGATTGTTCCGGAAAGACAATTATCAAAGTTAAAAAATTTAAAAAAGATTATAGCATTGTTTTCGAAAAAAGTTGTTTTTTAAATTAAATCGCATTAGGTAATCTATAAATTTTAAAACCCTAAAATCCTTGGTTGCGAAGAAAGGAAATGATTTATGAAAGATTTTTATCTTAATTTTACATTTTTCAATTTAACTACTTCACAAGTTGAAATAGTTAAAAAATTACACGAAGCAAATACAGACGAATATTTTCATATTCGATTTGTAAATATGTATTCAGAAAATAGCGATAATATAAAATCGTGCAAAGAAAGTATTGAAGAATACAAAAAACTAATTGAAGGTTTAAAAAATAATGAATATTATGTTACAGGAGACGAAGAAGTTGATTTAAATTTTTTAGCACTTTATGAAGAATTTCTTAAAAAAGATTATGAAAAACTAATTGAATTATATGAAAAAGAGGAAATTTTACATAATGCAGAAATTCAATATAATAATTATAAGCATAGTAAAATCATTCAGGAAATGAAAGGAGAATGAATATGTTTACATATACCAAAGAAGAACTAAAAGAAATTCAAGATATAATTGATTATTATCAATTAGAAATGGATAAATTAGAAAAAGAAAAAGAGGAAATATTAAGAATGTTTGAAAAGAATCAATTAACATTAGAAATGATATGTTCAAAAGAACTTCAAGAACTTAAAGAAAAAATAAAGAACTCTCGTAAATGAGGGTTCTTTATTTCTTTCGTTTTAATATTAAAAAAGTCATATTTATTTTAAATTTAATAAGGAGTTGATTAATATGCTCGATTGTGCTGAATATTGGGAAAGTGAATTAGATAATTTAGAAAATTTGGAAGTTAAGAGAAAATTAATTGATTTCGAAATTGAAAATATTATTTTTACAGAAAATTTAGAAAAGGAGAATGCATTATGGAAAAAGTAATTTTAGATAAAAGTTCGTATATTAATAAAAATGAGGAAAAAGTTTTTGTTTATACTCTTGTAAAACCTCATTATGATTTTGAAAATAAAAAGTTTGATGGAATTGAATTTTTTAATATTTATTCAAAAACTGAATATCAACTATTAGATATTGTAAAAGTAGAATATAATAAAGTAAATAAAGTTTACGAAATTGTTGAATTAATTTCTACTGAATTTTAATTTGTTCCTTATTCACTTTTCCCTTTCAAAGTTGAGAACGTCTTTGACGTTCTCTTCTTTTTTTGTTTCGATTTTATTTTAAAAGTTTCATATTGATTTTGTGTTAATTAACATTAAATAATATGGAAAGGAGAATTTCTCTATGGAAGGAGAAGTAGTAGTAAACGGTATGGAATGGTTCACAACTGCGATGACACATGTTACTTCAACTTTTGAGACTGCTATCGATTTAATGACAAGTAACCCTCTTATTTCAATATTCTTAGCGGTTCCTGTTGTTGGTATCGGTTTTGCAATTTACAATAAGGCAAGAAATGCTGCTAACTAAGTAATAAGTGTTAAGATCTAAAAAGACGGACATTAACATGTCCGTCTTTTTTAGAAAACATATCTTTTTACTAAAAATATTTTATGAAAAATAAGATTATTATTTTAATTATAATTATTAATGTCTTTTTATTAACTCTATCTCCACTTTCAGTATTGGCTGCCGATTCAAGCGGTGGCGGTGATGGTGGCGGTTATACTTCGGTTCGTTGCGAAACGGACAGCGGTGTTGTTTATTATTATCCGAACTATCAAATAGGTGATATTTTTGTTTCAGAACCTGCAATTTTCAAAATGCAAACGGGATATACATTAGTCTATTTTAAAGCGAATAGATCTTATTATATTGATAAAAACGGTAAAATTTTAGGTGCTGGGCAAGGTTTTTTATCGAAATGGTTCGCAACTCTTGAAGATATTGAATACGAATTATTTGAAAAAGGTGTTGGAAATACTTTTTCAGGCTACGAAGAATTAACTGTTAACTATGTTTACCAAACAGTTATGATTTCTGAAAATGTTATCGATGGCGACTCGGGCGAATATACAGGTCCGAATGGCGATACCTCGATCGTTAAAAAATCTTTAACTGAATATTACAACGAATGGAAAAAATCGCATCCTGATGAAGATTTAGTGCCAATGGAACAAGGTAAATATATTATTTGTGAATATTTACAAACTATTTTAAAAGATCAAGGAAAAGACAATCCAATGGAATACGGATATGCTTTAATAAAGGTTCCAGATGCTTGCGAAGAAGTAAATTTTTTAAATGAAGCAGAAAAATTTGATTTAATGTTTGAAGATTGGTTCGCAAATTCAACTATAATGTGGTCAAATTATGCAATAGCAACTCATGGTATTTTCGATGTTGAATATGATCGTTCTCAAAAATTCAGAATTTATTATTTTGACTCTTTAAAAGATGCTGTTATGTATCAACTATATGGTATTTATCCAAAAGATGAAAACGGATATCCGCAAGCATTAACCTTTGATGAAGATAATTATGCCGTCAACATAACCGAATGGCTTTATTCGAATGTTCAAGTTGGAGAATTTTATCATCCTATTGATGAAGATAATTATTCTTATGAAGAAAATTATATCGTTTTAAAGCAAATAAGTTCACAAACTTATTTTAAAATTTATTACGATTATAGACCTTATATTAACACGATAATAAAAGATAAAGACGGTCATTATCGTTTTACTTTGGCTGATAAAAGATTTACTTGGAGTTCGATTTATACTGGTACTTTTGATGATGAAGGAAACCCAACTACTGAAACGATTTCAGCAGACGGCTGGGATCCTCTGACAGAAGATGATAAATACTATTGGAATAGAAAAGATTGGTATTTATATTCACCAAATGTAGAAAATCAAATCGAAAATGAAATATTACATCAAATAATTTTCTCAACTAATGAAACAAAATTATTAGATTTTTATATTGATGAAGATGGAAAATTAACAGGTGGAATGTCAGATGACCAAATCTTACATAATGTATTTGATAAAGATGGAAATAGACTTACTTATAACGAATTGACAAACGAATATGTCAAAGAAGATGAGTTTTACGATCCTTATAAAGATCCTGATGGTGACGGCATTTATGAAAATTCAAAAGGTGATAAATTAGATCCTTCTACATTAACGGATGCAACTCAAGATAGATTGGATAATGATACTTTGGATGCCGGTTTAAATGGCATTGTTGGAGTATTTCATGAATTTTCTGTTTTAATCAAAAAATATACAGTTCAGATGGATCAGGCTGGCAAACTTGTAAACGGAACTATTAACCAAATCCCATACGAAGTAATTGCTTTAATTGGTTTGTCAATGGTTACTATTATTATTGTTCGTTTTGTGAGACAGAGGGAGTGATTATGTTTATGTTATTACAAAAATTACCAAATGAATTCGATATATCGATTTTTGAAAGTATAATTTATGGCATTTTAGATTTTATTGATGTTTTAAAAACTTTGGCGGACTCCGTTTTAGGCTGGTTACCTCAAAATATAAGATATATCGTTGGTGTCGCATTGTTAGCAATGATAGTTATTAAAGTTATTAAAGTAATATCTTCCAAAGGAACAGAAATTTAAAGAAAGGAGTATTTTATGGAAAATTTAAAAATTATTTTGTATTCGGCTTGGAATCTAATGAAAAAAGATTTTATGTTATTCGGTTTTAATATTTCTTTCTCTTCTTTAATGATTTATTCTGTTGTTGGATTTTTAATCTTAGTTATTGTTTTTAAAATTTTAAAATCTTAATGAAAGGAATGTTATTATGAAAAAATTTATATTGATATTTTTAATAATTTCAATAATAACTTCTGTATTTACTATTTCTGTTAATGCAGAAGAAGTTATTGAAATTGAAGAAGTTACAGAAAAAACAAGTAATGAATTATTATCTGATTTAATTGAAAAAATTGAAATAACAAACTTTATTCTTTTATTTATGATAATTCTTCATTATGTTGAAAAATGGTTAAAATTATTTGTTAGCGGTTTTGATCCGCATTTAAATTAAGAAAGGAGTATTTTATGGACGAATTAGTAAATATAATTTCGCCTGATGGTGTATTAAATATGGCTTCGTTGATTCGTACTTTCTTACTTATGGTAGGTATGGATGGAGTAATTTTAGCGATCTATTTTGTGTTGAGGGGGTCAAGATAATTGAAAGAGTTATTTACTATTCTTTTAGGCTTTTTTGCAATAATTGCTTTTATATTATCCCCTGTTTTCAGATGTATGATATTTCATCCTTTTAAATCTTTGTTTAATGGAATTAAAGATTTTTACAAATACATAAAATATAAACGATGGAATGAGGCACCGTTCGGAAAGATCATTGGTTATATTGCAGATTCAGGAAAAAAATTTGGTTGCGGAAAGACTTTGACTGCGGTTCAATTCTTAGATTTATTATATAATAAATATAATAATAAAATGGTTTGGTGTCCCGAAAGGAAAAAGATGGTGAAACAAGAAGTTTTAATTTTAAGTAATGTTAAATTAACAAAAGTTCCTTATTTAAATTTCGTATCTTTAAAACAATATGTTTCTCTTTTAAAAGAAATGTATGAAAGCGATCGTGAAAATGATAAAATAACTGTTATTTATGCTTTCATCGATGAGGCCAGTTCACTTCTAAACTCGAGGTCCTTCAAGGAAAATCTGGCTGCGCCAGTTATTCAGTCTTTGTTAACTTGCCGTCATTACCATTCTTCGCTTTATTATAGTTCTCAGAAATCAAGAAATGTGGATGCCTTGCTTCGTGGAGTTACATCGCACTACGAAGGCTGCGATAAATTTTGGCGATATCAAAAAGTTAATTATTATGATGTTGATGAAATTGAATATGCGACAGATCCAACGAAAGTTAAGCCTTATAAAAGAACTTGTTGGTTTATTGAGGACAAACATTTCGCAAAATACAATACTTATGAGTTATTACAAACGATAGATAAGAAAGTTAATGAAAACGATTTTATGACCGAAGAAGAAATATTATCTCATTTACAGATACCGGATCCGAATATTGACGGAGTAATGAAACCTAGCAAAAAATATCTAAAATCAAGGAAGAAGTTAAATAGAAAATTATAATAGAAATGAGTAGTGGGCGGTATAGTGTGCCGCCAATCACTACTCATTTTCAGTTTCATTTCAAGTTCAATTACATTTCGTTTTCATTCTGTTTATTTCCTTTGCTTTTGTAATATCTCATTATTATATTAAGAAATTTAAAGAAAGGAGAATAAATAAAATGGAAAATGTATTTTGCGAATGTCATTTATTGCCTATTATGGCTTTTGCATTTCTTATGGCAAGTCTTGCGGAATGTTTATCAGAATGGGCGATGGGAAAAAGATGGAGAAGAAAATCATTTATAAAATATCTTGATAATGAAGATATAGAAATAATTGATTCTCTCTTATCTAATTCATATGCAAAATCAATAAATTGCCAAAAAGAAGAAATAGGAAATATAATTGTTAATGCTTATGAAAAAGATATTAAATTAAAAAAAATAAGAAAAGAAAAATGGAAAAAATTTTTATTTTGGAAGAAAGGAGAATGAAAAATGAAACTGGATGAAAAACTTATAACAGAAATGCACATAGAATATATGAAATTTACAATTGAAAAATTAAACGAATTAGGTTGGGAAATTTATGGAAAACAAAATTTAAATACAGATGAAATGGAAATTGATTATGAAAACAAAAAGATAATTTTTTAAGAACTCTTAAACGGAGTTCTTTTTTTGTTTTATCCACCCGAATCCACTCGAAAGTGTATATACTTTAAGCCTCGCAGAGCAAGTTTCCAAATTTTTTAAAATTTGGGTAGAACTTGCTACACTCAAAATTCTTTTGAATTAATAACTTATCTTTCATATTTATTTCAACTTAAAAGAAAAGGAGAAATTTATATGAGAAAAACATTTATAGTTGTTGGTGGTTTTGGTAGTGGTAAATGGGATTGGGTAGAAAATAAACGAAAAGAAAGAAATAGAGAATGTTATGTATTTGATAAAATAACAACTATTCCTAATATTTTCGAAATTTATTCTCAACAAGTAAGAGCAGACAGAGATATTTATATAATAACAACAGATCTTAAAAATATACCATTACCAATTGTAAAATCTGCGGATAAAGTAATTAGATTAAAATAAGAAAGGAGAATGATATATGAAAACAATGTTTTATTTTTGGTTCTTTGAACCAGTAATTGAAGATAGTGTTTCAGGAATTAATGCAAGCGGTATTTTTGATGCTTTTTTTGAAGTAATACCTTATATTCCGCTTATTACTTTGTGTTGTTTCGTAATTACAAAACTTATTAAGTATTTCTTAAACAAATATTTTGAAAAGAAAGGAGTTAATGAAAATGGCAAGAATGGAAAATTTTAAAAGTGAAAAGAATGAGCAAAAAGAAAAATTAACAAAAAGAGATGTAGTAAAACTATTAATTCTTTTAATTGCATTAATAGTAACAATAACATTTATTATTATGTGTGTGTTAAATGTGCATGAAGATGCAAGAGTAACTTTATTTTTAATAGATTTTGTACTACTTATAATATCAGATGTAATTTGAAAGGAGAATGAAAATGGCAAGAATGGAAAATTTCAAAAGTGAAAAGAATAAACAAAAAACAACAAAACAAAAGATATTTTTATTATCTTATTTAAGTAACATTGCATTAATAATTATTATTTCAATTCTATCAAAATTAAATATTAACGAAAACATAATAGAAACACTAACCCATATAAATATAATATTACTTGCAATAACAATTTATACTCAAATATCTTAAAAGAAAGGAGAATGAATATGGCACATATTGAAAAATACAAAAAAGGACAATGTTTTCATTTAATTAATCACGATAATCGCTCTAATACTGACGATAAAGAAAATATAGATCATTCAAGAAGTTATTTAAATTATAATTTGTGTTCGGTTAAAAATGAAAATGAATATTTATCTGAATTAATAAAATTAAGTAAAGATAGAGGTGGCAGATTTACAGATAAAACTAATATTTTAGTTTCTTATGTAATACCTTTACCTGAAAACTTTCCAGATAATGCAGAATTAGAGAAGCAATTTTTTAAAGCATGTTATAATTTAATTTGTTCTGATGTTGGAGAAGAAAATATTGTTTCGGCCTGGGTTCATTATGACGAAAATTTAAAAAACAAAAACAGACCAAATAAACCTCATATACATATAAAAATAGCACCTCTTAAAGAAAAAACTAAAACTTATAAAAACGGAACAACAAAAACAATTTTACAATTCGATGCTAAAAATACTATTACTTTAAACTATCTTCAAACTTTTCATAAAAGATTAGAAGATTATATTGAAGATTATATTGGTTTTAAAGCAGAAGTATTAAATGGGGCTACCAAATACGGAAATAAAACGATTGCTGAATTAAAAGAAATTTCGGCAAAAAAAGAAGAATTAGAAAAAATTAAAAATTCTTGTTCTGATAAGGATATAGAATTATTTGAATTAAAAGAAAAGGAAAAACAAAGGAAAGAATTAGTAAATGATTTTTGGAAAGAGTATCAGGAAATTTCAAATAATTATTGGAAAAATTACAAAGTTTGTAAGCAAAATATAAAAAATGATATTTTTGAAATTAAAAGGAATATAAAGTCGGCTGAATATCAATTGAAAAAAGATTTAGATTTCTTTTATAATCTTCAATATGGTTTATTTTTTGCCCTTTTTAAGTTAATTAGCGGTATTATGATATATTTCATTAACAAAGATTTAAATAACGAAATAAGGCAATTAGAGAGCAATTTAGAAGAGTTAGATGAAGCAAGAAGAAGTGTTAGCGGATTTCAAAACTCTTCTAAAAATGCTCTTAAAAGTCAGGATTTAGAAAGAATAGAAAATAGTATTGAAAAATGGGAAAATTCAATTAAAAAATCAGATGAAATAATTAAAAGTTATTTCGTTAAAAAATCAACATTAGGAAAATTTATTGATAATAAAGAAAAAGAAATAGAGCGCTAAACGGCGCTCTATTTTTTTATTAATTCATTCATAGAATTAACACTTTCTTTTATTTTTCTTTGGGCGAATTCGTTTTCGTCTGAATAGTAGTATTTAAATAATGTTTCGTTCTTTTTATGTCCTGTAATTCTCATTAGAGCCCCGATTGGTATCGAATGTGAAGCCATTATAGAAAGGGCGGTTTTCCTGAATGTATAAAATGAAAAATCTTCTTTTTTATAATCATTAATGCAAATTTCTTTTCTTATTATTTTTGCATAATACTGAAAACTTGAAGCAGCATTATATCTTCCTTTGGTGTCAATCATAATACTATCTTCATAAATGTCGCTTAATTCTTTCTTATCTTTAAAATCATAAAATACTCTCTTTAAATTTGCTTTAAATATATTTGGGTTTTTCTTTCTTGCTTCGTTTATGAGTTGTTCTCTTTTTTGAACTTCTTTTATTAAATTGTCTGGAATATCAACCACTCTCGAAAAGGTTTTTGGCGGTTTTACTGTTAATGTTCCGTCAAATTCTACTATTTGCTTATCAATATTTAATGTTTTATTTTCATAATCAAAATCAGAAAATCTTATTGCGAATGCTTCGGCTGGTCTCGCTCCGGTATATAAAGAAATAAGAAAAGGTAAAAGGTAATCTGTATTTTCTAAAAGTTTATATATCTTTTGTATTTCATCGGATGTTAAAATTCTTATGTCTTTTTCTTCTTGACATTTTGGCATTTTAATATTATCTGTTAAGATTTTCAAATTATCTGCAGATAAGATTTTTTGAGAAAAAGCATAATTAAAAACTAACCAAAAAAATTTTAAGATACTTTCAACATAAGAAAACGAATATCCGTTTTGTTTCGTTCCTCTGCCATCACCCATTTTATAGAGTTTTTCAAGATAGTTATTAACATCTGAATATGTTATATCTTGAATTCGTTTATGTCCGAACTCAAACTTTACATGCTGATTATATACGGAATTATATTTTTTCATAGTGCTTTCTTCTTTTGTTAATTTAGTTAACATTGACTCCCATAAAGCACCGAATGTTATTTTATTATTTTTAAAAGTAATGTCTTTATGTAATTCTATTATGTGATTTTTTAAGGCTTCGGCTGCTTGTCTTTCGCTTGAAAAATGCCCATCGATGAAAGTATTTACTTTTAAATCTTTATCGTAAAGTCGATATGCATAATGTCCTTTTTCTGAATAATAAATATATTTAGTCTTACATTTATAATATATTATGCCATTTCTCTTTATTTGCCCTTTTCTGCGGTTTTGTGGTTTAGTGGGTTCTTTATCGAAAACATCTAATTCTTCGATTGTAACCACTTTAAAATCGATTTTATCCATATTCTTCACCTCGTAAATTAAAATAGCACAAAATTAAGCACAAATCAAGATTTATTTTTTTATGTTAGCACAAAAAAAGAACAAAAAATAAAAATACTTATGAGAAAAAATCTCATAAGTATTTTAAAGGCTTGTTTAATTTTTATAAGAATTATAAATATTTTGTCATATCTTTTTGTTTATTTCTCAGGGAAATATCGTGCTAAAAGATTCATAAATGATTTACCGTGTCTTGCTTCGTCGCGAGCCATTTCATGAACTGTATCATGGATAGCATCGAGATTTTGTTCTTTAGCCATTTTTGCAAGCTCAAATTTACCTGCAGTTGCGCCATTTTCAGCAGCAACTCTCATTTCAAGGTTTTTCTTTGTTGAATCTGTTACAAGCTCACCGAGAAGCTCTGCGAATTTTGCTGCATGCTCTGCTTCTTCATAAGCTGCTTTTTCCCAATAAAGACCGATTTCAGGATAACCCTCTCTATGAGCAACTCTTGCCATTGCAAGATACATACCAACCTCTGTGCATTCGCCTTCAAAGTTCGCACGAAGACCTGCGATAATTTCATCGCTAACACCTTTAGCAACACCGAGAACATGCTCTGCTGCCCAAGTCATTTCTTCTTCTTTAACTTCAACAAATTTTTCTGCGGGAGCTTTGCAAAGAGGGCAAGCTGCAGGAGGATTTTCACCTTCAACGATCTGACCGCATACTAAACATTTCCATTTTTTCATAACAAATTCTCCTTTAAAAGATAAATTATTTTTAATTTATATATTATTTCGGCAAGCATTACACAAGCCGTAATAAACAGTTTTTTGTGATTCAACCATCAGGCCAAGCTCATTAAGAGCCGTTGGAATTTGCGGTGAGCAAAAAACATCTGTAATATTGCAACATTCTTTACATAAAAAATGTATATGCTCCTGCATATTCCCTTCGTAGTGAACCTTTGTGTCGCTACTTTCAACTATTGTAATAAGACCTTCATCCTTAAGCTGACCTAAATTACGGTAAACAGTACCTAAGCTTATATTGGGGATTTGCAGTTTAACACGTTCATATATAACGTCTGCGGTAGGATGGTCACAAGAGCTTTGCAAAACCTGTAAAACTGCATCACGTTGCTTTGAACTTCTCACTGAAATCACCTCTTT
>JAZQMA010000025.1:0-30584 GCA_045543035.1 Acutalibacteraceae bacterium
ACTATTTTGTCACTTGGCAATATAAAAAATTCCAAAAAAATGTATTAGTTCCCTCTTGTTTATGGTAATAACACAGAACTTATTGTTAAATATTTATTTTAGTTGAAATACTCCTTATTTTAATGTATCATATAATTAATATTTCAATAATTAAATTTGAGGAGGATTCCCCAATGAACAGTTATCTTGAAAAAGATTTTGAACTTTTGAAAAATGCCGACAGCGAGCTTTTTGAAGCTTTCGAAAAAGAGCAGGTTCGTCAGAGCAGAAATATAGAGCTTATCGCAAGTGAAAACTATACATCTGCTGCTGTTATGGCTGCAAGCGGCAGTATTTTCACAAACAAATATGCAGAGGGCTACCCATCACGCAGATACTATGGAGGTTGCGAATACGTTGACATTGCAGAGGACCTTGCAATAGAAAGACTTAAAAAGCTTTTTGGCTGCGAGTACGCAAACGTACAACCTCATTCAGGCTCCCAGGCAAACTTTGCAGTATACTTTGCGCTTCTTCAGCCCGGTGACACAGTACTCGGTATGAGCCTTGCAGACGGTGGTCACCTTACTCATGGTTCACCGGTAAATGTAAGTGGCTCCTACTTTAATTTTGAAAGCTATGGCGTTGATGAAAAAGGCTACCTTGATTACGATGCTCTTGAGAAAAAAGCAAAAGAATGCGAACCTAAGCTTATTGTTGCAGGTGCTTCTGCTTATTCAAGAATTATTGATTTTAAAAGAATCCGTGAAATCGCAGATTCAGTAAATGCACTATTTATGGTAGATATGGCACACATTGCAGGTCTTGTAGCTTCAGGTATGCATCCATCTCCCATCCCCTATGCTCACGTTGTTACTTCAACAACACACAAAACACTTCGTGGTCCCCGTGGTGGTATTATTCTTACAAATGATGAAGAAATTGCAAAGAAGGTAAACAAGGCTATTTTCCCCGGCATTCAGGGTGGTCCCCTTATGCACATTATTGCAGCAAAGGCTGTTTGCTTTGGTGAGGCACTTAAACCCGAATTCAAAGAATACGGAAAGAAAGTTATTTCTAACTGTAAGGCTCTTGAAAATGCACTTATTGCTCAGGGTGTTGACATTGTTTCAGGTGGCTCCGACAACCACCTTTTACTTCTTGATTTAAGAAGCCTTGGCATTACAGGTAAGGAGCTTGAGCATCGTCTTGATGAGGTTCACATTACAGTAAATAAAAACGCTATTCCTAACGATCCTGAAAAGCCCTTCGTTACAAGTGGTATCCGTATCGGTACTGCAGCAGTTACCTCAAGAGGCTTCGAGGCTCAGGATATGGTTGATATTGCAGAATATATCAAGCTTGCAGCAACAGATTTTGAAAACAGTAAAGATTACATCATCGAAAACGTTGCAAGAATCTGTGATAAATACCCCTTATATAAAGACTGATTTGTCCGTTCTGCATCTTTTTTCCTATCCCCTAAAAGGGGCTGTAAAAAAACTTTTCGTTTTTTTACAGTCCCTTTTTTCATTGACAAGGACATTTTCAAAATATATACTAAAATACATAGGTGGTGTTGCTATTATGAACGATAAAAAATTATATATCTTAACTTATGAGCACGGTGGTTATGTGCTTTGGAAAGATGAGGTTAAGCCTCGTTTAAAAAAGCTTTTTGAGTGGTTGGAAAAATACCCCACACTTAAAATAGGTCTTGATTACGAATCTTTCACCTTTGATGAATTTTCGCAGGAAGATCCCGAGGTAGTTGAGCTTATAGGAAAGCTTTTGGAAAAATATCCTGACAGAGTCGGCTTGGGTGCAACAACCTACGGACAGCCTCTTGCCCTTACTATTTCCGAAGAGTCAAATGCACGTCAGCTTCTTTATGCTGTAAGAACAAATCTTGATTATTTCGGAAAGACGCCTTCAGTTTATGCAATTTCTGAATTTGCTCTTCATAACCAGACACCTCAGTTAATTTCAAAATGTGGTTATGATGCTGCTATTTTGCGTTCTCATGTTATGGGTTACGGTTATCCCAGAACCTTTGACTGCGCCTGGGGTAAATGGATTGGTAAGGACGGAACATCAATTCCTGCCGTCCCCACTTATGAAAAGCAAGGACGCGGCTTCAACTGCACCACAGTTGATAACTGGATTTTTTCCCGTTGGCCCGTTGATTCCGAACTTTATTCTCCCGAAGACTTTGAAGAAATGTTCGAAAAACATGAGCCTCTTCTCGCTTCAAGATATGACGATTTAACCCAGCCAATTGAAACTGTTATCGCTCATACTCAGGAAAAAGATAATCATCAATATATTCTTCTTGAAGAAATTCCCGATATTTACGGAGAAGCGGTTGAAGAAATGCCCACAACAGACAATGATTTCCACGTACAAATGCCTTGGGGTTATTGCGGTAACGAAATTTTTAACGGTTGCCGTCAGGGTGAGGTTCAGGCAGTTCAGGCAGAAAAGCTCAATGCTCTTTCAGTTATGCTTGGTGGTACTTCTTTGCAGAAAAAAAGCGAAGAGGCTTGGAAATACATCCTTGCAGCAGAGCACCACGATGTTACAATCTGCGGTCTCCTTAACCTTTCAAGAAGATTTATTCCTACATCTCTTACTGCTTCTGATTATGTAAAAGATAAATCTCTTGAACATATTGCATCAAAATTTGCCCGTCAAGACAATGAAAGCCTTTTAGTTATAAATACTCACTCATTCCCCATTGACGAATGGGTTCAGGTTGAGGTTGAAAAAGAATATTGTGCTTTTGACAGTGACAATGAAATTGAATGCGAAGTTGTTACCGATGGAAACAAAAAAGTATTGCTCGCTCATATTCAGTTACCCCCATTTACTGCAAAAACATATATTCTTAAAGAAAATGGCAACTCTTCAAAATTGCCTTTCAATTGGTCTGAAAACAATGGCGTTCTCACAACACCCAACTACGAAATCAAGCTTACAGCTGACGGAATTGCGTATATTAAAGATATAAAAACCCAAAAAATCTTGTGTGATAACGGTAATGGTGTGCTTTTCACAGGTTTTGTTGATGATAAAGAATATTCATCAAATGGTGTGTGGGAAGTGAAAATTTCTTCTTGTTCTGCAACGGCAATTCAGAAAGGTAAAATCGGTTCAATTCCCTATGAAGTGCAGATGCAATTCAACGGAAAGGACAAACTGATAGACTTTAAAACCAAATTTGATGTTCAGGGTCAGAAAGTGGGAAGAACCGATATTACTCACGGCAAGCCTGCACCTCTCACAGTAAACGGACACCACCACGAAGATAAAATCTGCTTCGTTATGAACCCCGTCCTTTCAAAAGACAGAAAAATGTTCAGAGATTTGCCCTATTCTATTTCCGAATGGAATGGTGCTTTAAGGAAAACCGAGGAATATTGGTATCCCGATGACAGAATTATTCTTGATGTTGATGTAAGCGCAGAAGAAAGCTTTAATTCTACAACTTATTTCCACGGCATATACCGTGTATCACTCAAAGATGACACAACCGGTATTGCAGTTTTCAACAGAGGTTGTATGGGTGCGGCAGTTTCAGGAAACAAGGTTCACATACCCCTTATTTATTCAAACGAATATCTTTGCGGAGACCGAATACTCAATGGTGTTTTTGAAAACGAATTCTCTGTTCTCCCCTTTGAAAGCGATCTTTCCGAAGCAGATCTTCATAAAAAAGCGCTTTCTTATGCTTATATTCCTACTGCTAAGGTTTTACCTGCAGGTAATGGTGATATGACCGAGCTTTCTTTTGCAACAATCAATGAAGATAAAAATGTTATTCTTACTGCACTTTACCCTGAAGAAAATCATATTTTAGCCCGTTTTTGCAATTTCTCTGATAATGAAGAAGCAATGGAATTCAATATGGCTAAGGGTAAGATAATCGCAGAAACCGATTTATTAGGCAATGAAATAACTGGAGTAACTGACAAAATATCTTTCAAACCTTGGGAAATTAAAACTATAAAAATCAACTGACATAAAAAGGTTAACTGTTGTTTCGGTTAACCTTTTTTATATTTCATTGTCATTTGAACTCTATGGTTACAAAATTAATACAAATGACAAAATTCTATTGTTATAGCCCTTTAATTATGCTATTTTAAAATTGAACTACGATAATATAAAAGGAGTGGGAAAAATGAAAAAACTTTTAAGTATTATTTTAGCAGCACTTTTAATTTGCTCTGTTATGGCACCCGTAACAGTTTTTGCGGAAAATGGGCCACATCCCGTTGATCTTGAGAACATTGATTTAGAAAATCCCGGTTCTCTTGCAGATTTAAAAATGTCTGCAATCATTTTTATGAATTTAACTTCGGGCGATGAAGAAGATATTCTCATCGGAGAAACAGCTGTTTTATATCCTCAGATTGACGGATACAAACCATCTGACCTGTTCTCCGGTGCTTCATACAACCTGAAAACAAACACACTTACACTTAAAAATGTTACAGCTAAATATGCATCACTTATGCTTTTAGAAATGGGCGATGATTTCAAAATCAACCTTATCGGCTACAATGAGTTAGGAGACATTTCCTCTTCCGCAGGCACCAGAGGAGGTTCTGTAACAATTACAGGTAATGGTGAGTTAGTTGTTAACAGAACCAAGAATTTCAACGGCATTACAATTGGTGCAAATGAAACCAACTCCACCTTAACCGTTGAAGATACTGTAAAACTTAAAGTATACGCAGATACCGATTTTGAAATGCCTTCAATCGACATTTTTTCATCTGCCTGCACAAATTCTGCAGAAATTATAAAGTTAGGCGGAGCAGTTACAGGTAACAATGTAGAATTTAATAAATACACCGTCAATTATTATGAACAAATTGAAGCATACGATCTTTATTGGGAAAGCTATGACTGGTATGAATTCGGTCTTGAAAAAGACGGCGTTTATTATATAGCTGATGAATACTACGACGAAAGCACCTATAATACTACCGGCAAATACGAGATTTATGCTCTTTCTTATGATGAAATTCTTGATTGCTATACCTTAACACCCTATAACAATGGTAATCCGGTTTCTCTTGACGGCTTTACTGTTCTTACCGAATATGCTCCCATCTACGATAAAAATCTCGGTTACTATATCGGATTTACCGATGAAGCAGAAGAGGGAGACAAATCATATAAATGCATTTTTGACCCCGAAGAAAAAACACCTTTTAACATTTGCGTTGATGAAAACGGAACAAAATATGGTTTTGAGCAATACAGCTATGAAGAGGAAGACGAAAACGGTATTATAGACTCAGGTGTTGATACCTACGTTTATAATTTTATTGAACATCCTGTTTACGGCTTGGTTGCTGTTGAAGATGAAAACAGAAACTCTTTAGATGGCTTAACACCTCTTAAAATCGGTGAAAAAGATTTTGCAAATGCATCTATTTATTCCGATGTTGTTATAAACAATGGCGGTTCAGTTGTTGAACCGGGTAAAATAAAGGGTATTGAACTCAAAAACACAAATCAGGGAATTAAGGTTTCCTGGAAAGCAAACTCAAAAGCAGAAACTTACAGAGTTTACAGAAAAGCAGAAGGCGATAAAGACTGGACAATTATTGATACAGTTGGTTCCGATGAGACATTTATTTATGACAACTCTGTAAAAGGCGGAACCAAATACTTCTATACAGTAAGAGGCTTCAACTATGTAGGTGGCGGCGATTACAATAAAGATGGCATTGCTATCACTCATCTTGATGTTCCCAAAGCAGCTGCGAAAAACACCTCAAAGGGCATCTATCTGAAATGGACAAAAATTGCCGGTGCAGAAAAATACAGAATTTATCGTCAGACCAATGGCTCAACCGAGTGGAAATTACTTGACACAACTAAAAAGAACACCTTTACAGATAAAACTGCAAAAAGCGGAACAAAATATAATTATCGCGTAAGAGCAGTTGCAGGCGATGATATGAGCAGCTTTGCAACAGTCGGAAGATACTACCTTTCAACTCCCAAGCTTACTTCCGTAAACAATGCTTCATCAGGCGTTAAAGTAAATTGGGAAAAGGTAAAAGGTGCTCAGGGTTATAAAATTTACAGAAAAACCTCTGAAAAAGGCAACTGGAAACTTATCGACACAACAACAAATAACAAAAAATTCTATTATGTTGACAAAACTGCAGAAAACGGAAAGACCTATTATTACAGCGTTCAGGCTTATTACAGCAAAACAAACAGCACCTATAACCAGACAGGTCTTAAGAAAAAATTTGTTGCAACTCCTGATGTTAAAACAAAAGAATACTCAAAATCAATAAAGCTTTCCTGGGATGACATCGACGGAGCAGATAAATATGCAATTTATAAAAAAGAAAGCGGAAAGTCCGAATGGAAAAAGATTACAACAACCCGTAACACAACCTATAAGGACACCGCTGTTAAGAAAGGTAAAACCTATTCATATCGCGTAAGAGCAATTGACGGAAAAACCTTAAGCGGTTACAAAACCAAGAAGGTTGTAAAATAAAAATCAACTCAGACAAATACAAGGAGTGAAAAATATGAAAAAACTATTAAGCGCTTTTTTAGCGATAATTTTAGTTTTTACAATTATGTCCCCCATAAGCATTTTTGCAGCAAACGGACCTTACCCCTTTGATCCTGAAAATGAAGATATTCTTTTATCAGAATTTTCATCACTGGGTTTAATAGATGCAGAAACATTTGATATGGCAGTTCTGTATCCTGAGGCAGAAGGTTTAGGTACTCCTGAAGTTTTCGCAGGTGCAACTTATAACCTTGAAACAAACACCCTCACTCTCAATAATGTAAAATGCAAAACAGCTATGCTTTCCGCAACGGAAATGGGCGATGATTTCAAAATTGAGCTTATCGGTTATAATGAGCTTGGCGGGATTCTTTCCCAGGCTTCAACCCGTGGCGGTTCAATCTCCATTATTGGTGACGGCGAGCTGGTTCTTAACAGAATAGGCCTTTTGGGCGGTATTATGATTGAAGCAGGTGAATCCCCTTCTAAATTAAATATTGCCGAAACTGTAAAAATGAAGCTTTACTATGGCAAAGAATTCGAAGCTCCTGCAATCTATATAAATGATTCAACTGTTACAGACCAATCAGAGCTTATTACAATCGGTGGAGAAATCAGCGGTGAAATGCCTATTGTAAACAACTATATCCGTGATATTTATGAACAATTAGAAGCTTATGATTTAGCTTCCAATAGTCTGGATTTTTACGATGCAGGTTTCATAAAAGACGGTGTTTATTATATAGGTTCAGAAGCTTATGACGAAGAAACCTCTGAACCCAACGGTAAATATTATCTTTATGCTCTTGCTTATGACGAAGAATTTGATTTCTATGTAGCAACTGATTATGCCAACGGTGAGGCAGTCAGTGTTAGCGGTTTTACCAAACTCACTGAATATGATATTTTGTTTGACGAAACAAACGGATTCTATATTGGTTACACTTTCTACGCTGACGAAAGTGATAATTCTTACAAAACTGTTTTTTATCCTTATATGACAGATACATTTGACCTTTGTGTTGATGAAAACGGAACAAAATATGGTTTCGAGCAATATCCTTATGAAGAGGAAGATGAAAACGGCAACATAGAATCCGGTGTTGATACTTGGATTTACAATTTAATTGAACATCCCGTTTATGGTTGGATTGCTGAAATTGACTGGAACAAGGAAACATTAGACGGCTTAACACCAATTAAACTCGGTGAAAAAGAACTTGCAAGTGTTACACTTAATTCCAACTTAGTTATTAATAATGGTGGTTCAATTATCGAGCCTGCAAAGATTAAAAACATCAAAACAACAAGCACAAATCAGGGTGTGAAAATCTCTTGGTCTGCCGACCCTGTTGCAGAAGAATATAAAATTTACAGAAAAGCATCAGGCGAAACCGAATGGACTGTTATTGATACAGTTGGTGCTGACGAAACGTTTACTTATGACCAAAATGTTAAGAGCGGCAAAAAATACACCTACAAGGTGGCAGGCTCCAACTTTGTTGGCGAAGGTCAATCCGGCTCAAACGTTACTGTTACATACTATGCCGCGCCTAAGGTTTCAATAAAAAATACAACAAAGGGCGTTTATCTCAGCTGGTCAAAAATCTCAGGTGCAACAAAATATAAGATTTACCGTCAGACATCAGGTTCATCAAAATGGACTCTTCTTGACACAGAAACAGGGACATCATTTACTGATAAAACCGCAAAGAGTGGTAAGAAATATTATTACCGTGTAAGAGCTGCTAAGGGCGACGTAATGGGCGGTTATAATGAAGTAAGCAAATATTTCCTTTCTGCTCCCAAGCTTTCTTCTGTTAAAAACGCATCTTCAGGCGTAGAAGTAAGTTGGAGTAAAGTAAGCGGTGCAGAGGGCTATAAAGTTTATAGAAAATCCGGTAGCGGAAGCTTTAAATATATTGGAAAAACTTCAAAAACCACATATACTGATACAAAAGCTAAATCAGGCACAACTTACACCTACACTGTAAAAGCATACAAGAGCAAAACAGATAGTGTATATAACAAAACCGGACTTAAACTTAAATACATTGCAACACCAAAAGCTAAAACAACAGTTTACACAAGTTCAATTTCAGTTTCTTGGAGCAAGGTTTCAGGTGCTAAAGAATATGCTGTTTACAGAAAAGCAAGTGGCGAATCCAAATACAAAAAGGTTGCCACAACAACAAAAACATCTTATAAAGATACTAATATAAAAAACAATAAAACTTATTCTTACCGTGTAAGAGCCATTAACGGAAAAACAACAAGCGCCTATAAAACAATCAAACAGCTTTTCCTTTCAGTGCCTAAGCTTTCTTCTGTTAAAAACACAAATGGTGTAGAATTCAAATGGGCTAAGGTAAGCGGTGCAGAAAAATACAGAGTTTACAGAAAAACAGGCTCAGGTGATTTCAAGCTTCTTGCAACAACAAAGAAAACCTCTTATCTTGATGATACTGCAAAAAGCGGAACTGTTTATACATATACTGTTAAAGCCTGCAAGGATGATGCAACAAGCTACTATAATAAAACCGGACTTAAAATAAGATATGTTAAAAGCCCTTCAATGAACTCTCTTATATCTCAGAAAAACGGCGTGCAGGTAGCTTGGATGCCCGTTTTAAATGCAGATAAATACTATATCTACAGACAGGTTGACGGCGCTACTTCTTGGGACCGTATCGCTATTGTTACTGAAAGTGACGTTGAAAAAAACCAATATGGGTACTTAATGTATACAGATACTTCAGCAAAAAATGATACAACATACTGTTATATCGTTAGAGCTTACGATAACGGAACCCTTAGCGGTTATGTAAAAAACAGATATTTTACCTATTATGACCCAATAGATATAACCTCCGCAAAAGCAACCTCAGATGGTATAAAATTGAAATGGGAAAAAGCCAAAGGGGCTGACGGCTATACAATCTGGAGAAAAGAAAAAGGTGCAGAGGGTTATAGATTTATTAAAGTAACTATGGGTAAAGACGGTCTTTCTGCAACCGATACAGATGTTACACCCGGAACAATTTATACTTATGGTGTTACCGCTCATAGCAGTTTGAATAATGGTAAAGACGGTGACAGCGCTATAGGCGGAACAAAAACCGTAACCGCAAAATAAAATTTTATACAAAAACCTCGATGAGTTTTTTGGCTCATCGAGGTTTTTTCTTGTTTAATATCATTCTTTTTCGCTTGTTACTGTTTCTTTTTCCTCAACAGCTTCAGCTTCATTTTCTTTGTCTTTTAATTTTTCAAAGATACGGTAGTTTACTTTACCGATTTTGGTTGTTGGTAATGCATCAGTAAACTCAATTTCCTTGAACTGTGCATTTTTAGCGATATTCTTTTTACAGAACTCTTTGATTTCTGCTTCAAGCTCTGCGGTACGCTGAACACCGTTTTTAAGAACGATAACCGCTTTAGGTGCTTCCTCACGAACCTTATCTTTGATACCAACAACAACGCTGGAAGCAACATACTTGCACTTGTTAAGAATGTTTTCAAGCTCTGTTGGGTAAATATTATAACCATTTGAGATAATCATTCTCTTAAGACGGGATGTAAAATGAAGAACGCCATTTTCAAGGTAACCAAGGTCACCTGTATGTAACCACTGTGTTCCGTCAGAGTGAGTTCTTATAGCATTATCAGTTTCTTCCTTATCGTTAACATATCCCAGCATAACAGTAGGGCCGTTAACACAGATTTCACCGATTTCACCATCGGGAAGTTTTTCGTTTGTAACAGGGTCGCAAACTCTGATATGAGTATCGGGGTTAGGAATACCGATGTTGTCAATATCTTCTGCACCGTATGCAGTTGCAGTAAAGAATGCAGTTGCTTCAGAAAGACCATAACCGATTCTTATATGCGCTTTTGAACCGCAGGAACGGAAATAATCAATAACCTTTGCGCGAAGATCGTCGCTTAAATAGTCACCACCACTGAGAATAACCTTAACGCTCTTAAAGCTGTCAGGACCAAGATTTTTGTTGTTGGTGATTGCTTTGAGCATTGTGGGAACTGCAGGAAGAATGGTAGGTTTTTTCTTTTTGATTGTTTCGTTAAGCTTCTTAATATCAATTTTAGGAATAAGAATGCATTTCATACCCAAGCAAAGAGGAGCGTGAATTGCAACGCAAAGTCCAAAACCGTGGAAAATGGGAAGAGCAGACATCATTGAAGCTCCGGGTCTTGCCTCGGGGCAAACTGCTATACATTGAATTGCAAGGGCATTAAAGCAAAGGTTAGAAAGAACAATACCTTTGGATTTACCTGTTGTTCCGCCACTGTAAATGAGAACCGCTGCATCATCTCTGTTTCTTTTAACAGAGGGAGCGATAGTTCCCATACCGGAAACGAATTTTTTCCAGGTAATTGTATCAGAAGAATATTTCATCTGCTTTCTACCCTTTAAGTTATAAAGGGTTTTAAGAACAGGTGGCATACTCATACTGACTTCGCAAACAACAACCTGCTCAACACAGGCATCTTTAACAGTTTTGTAGGAAACATCTGTTGTGAAAATAAGGCTTGAATTTGTGAGAGAAACCGCATTCCTTATTTCGTTTGCATCACTAAGAGGATGAATAACATTCGCAACCGCACCAATTTTATTAATTGCATAAATAAGAAAAATTGCCTCAGGCATATTGGGCATACAAATTGTTACGCTTTCATCCTCAACAACGCCTAATTTTTTTAGTGCATTTGCAACAATATTAATATTTTCATCCAAAGCTTCAAAGCTGTAAACAGTATCAAAAAATTCCAGAGCAGGTGCATCGGGCTGCTTATCAACCATTTCTTTTAAGAGCTCATAAATAGAGCCTTCACGGTAGCACATATGCTCAGGCATTGTGCCATAGTGCTGAAGCCATGTTTTTTCCTCTTCAGGTAAATCTATTAATTTTATGGCATTCATTGTTGAAAAATAATTACATTTTGTGCCCATTGGCAACCTCTTTCTGCTCATTTAAAAGAACATTTTTATGTAAAAAAAGATAATATATGAATTAATTCAAACTCAAAAAATCCATTTACCGCTATTCGCGTAGTTTGATAATATATGTTTTTTTCGACAAAGTCAAGCAAATCTGTAAAAAAACTCCCGTTTTTTGAAACATTAAACACCTGTTGTATTAAATGTTGGATTTTTACGGAGTTTGTTAATAAACAGTGAATAAAAATAACAGAACCACAATAAGTGATTCCGTCGTTTTGGTGCAGAGAATGGGACCTGACGGCGTCGCTTCGCTTTGCCGTCAGACGGCAACGATTGTGTTCGGCTTCGCCGAGAAGGGTTCAAGTCCCCTATACAAAACTATATAACAAAAATAACGGAACCACAATAAGTGATTCCGTCATTTTGGTGCAGAGAATGGGACTTGAACCCACATGAGATTGCTCTCATTAGAACCTGAATCTAACGCGTCTGCCAATTCCGCCACCCCTGCAAGTAGGACTTGTATTCTATCACATATATTTTTATGTGTCAACAAAATGATTTTAGTTTGTTAAGCACAGTAAATTCACGAAGATACAGACTTGCGTGGTCAACAGTTTTGCTGTCATATTCTCCGAAAATTTCTATTGCTTTATCTATTTCTACCCAGACAGGTTTAACTCTATTATATATTTCACTTTCAGTTAAGTGCCTTTCACACTCACCTTCAATTTCACAAATAAAATAATTGTTTATCCAAAGAGTTTCATAGCAATATTCATTAACCTTAATAAAAGGCATTATGGGTTTAACCTTATACCCTGCTTCTTCCTGAAGCTCTCTGATAACACATCCTTCAAGGCTTTCGTCATTTTCCAATCCGCCACCGGGACTCATATAAACATCTTTTCTCTCTTCCCATGACAGAAGAACTTTATTATCTTTAACTATTATTGCTCTGCAACCCTCTCTCTCTCTTTCGGGCGGATCAGAATATATTTTTGCATATTGAGTTATTTCTTCAAATTTATTTTCTGTTTTCATTTTGTCACCTATTATAATTATTGATGTTTTAATTATAACCTTTATTTCAAAAAAATCAAATATTTTTGCCTTTTGCGAAGCTTCATTCCGCACTCCGCATTCCGAATACCGCATTTTCAGTAACTCTACGATTCATAGGTTGACCATTCCGCTACATTTTCATTATAATAATTAAAACAAGGCGGTGATACTATGACCTCAAAAGATTGCGGTAAATTCATTTGCGAATTACGAAAAGAAAACAACCTTACTCAAAAGGAGTTATCAGAAAAACTCAATGTCTCTGATAAAGCTGTTTCTCGTTGGGAAACAGGAAAAGGATTTCCTGATGTTAACTCTCTTCTGGCATTAAGCGAGTTTTTTGGAGTAAGCGTTAACGCGCTTTTGGCAGGAAAACGAATTGAAGAAGAAAAGCTAACCGAGATTGCCGAAAAAAATGTTATACAGGCTATTGAAACAAAAGAAAAAGCCGTAAAAAAGAAAAAACTTCAGATGATTATATGCTCCGCTATTTTTTTAATTTTACTTTTACCTGCAGCAATTCCTACATTTATTTATCTTTTTGATATAATTGCTTCTAACTTCTCTTTTGAGAACAGCACTGAGTTTATTGGTTTACTGACTGTTGCGATTCTTATGATTGCCTCGGGTTTCGCAATTAAAAAAGGTCATATTTCGCTTTTACACTCTTACCATTACAAAAATGTTATTGACCGAGAGGGTTACTGCAAAGCAATGGGCAAAGGAATTGTGTTAATGAGTATCCCTACTTTTATTTGCAGTTTATCATCTTTATTTCCCTCAATTCATTTTGTTCAGGTATTGGGTACATCTGTTTTAGTCATAGGCTACATAATCTGTGCACTTTTACTTTTTAAGTATCAGTACAAATATAATGGTGGGTTGTTTTAATTAGCGGGACGGTCAAGACCGTCCCCTAATTTGCGTTTTGCACTTTGCATTTAATATTGAAACTCATCTTCAATAATGATAAAATATTTTATATCATTAGTTTCTGAGGTGGTTTTATGTACCCCAACCCTTTTATACCCGAACGCGCCGACCCATATATAGTTAAAGGTCCTGACGAATTTTATTATTTTACTGCATCCTACCCTGCTTATCAGAATGTTGACAGCGGTTATGACAGAATAATTCTTCGCAAAAGTAAAACTGTTATAGGCTTAAAAGATGCAGAAGAACATACAATATGGAAAGCACACGAAAGTGGCAATATGGCGAAGCATATATGGGCACCTGAAATCCATTTTATAGGAGATAAATGGTATATTTTCTTTGCTGCAGGTGATTCTGATAATATCTGGAATATTCGTCCTTATGTTCTGGAGTGTGAGGGTGCTGACCCTATAAATGACCCATGGGAAGAAAAAGGCAAAATGCAGGCAACGGAAAACGATAACAAATCTTTCACCGAGTTTTCTCTCGATATGACCTATTTTGAAAATAACGAAAAACATTATTTAATCTGGGCAGAAAAGCTGGGGGATTCCTCACTTTTTATGGCAGAAATTAACCCTGATAAACCGTGGAAACTGATTTCTTCACCAATTCTATTAACCAGACCCGAATACGACTGGGAAAAGGTGCGTTTTGCAGTAAACGAAGGTCCATCCGTTCTTAAAACGGATGAAAAAGTATTCATTTTCTTTTCTGCATCGGGCACGGGCGAAGAATATTGTATGGGTGTGCTTTTTGCAGAAGTAAATGCGGATTTAATGAATATTTCTTCTTGGGAAAAACTACCTTTCCCAGTTCTTGAAACTAAAGATTTGGTCGGTGAAGCAGGACCCGGTCACAACAGCTTTGTTGTTGATGAAAATGGTAAGCTTCTTTTGATTTATCACGCCCGTCCATCATCTCACGCAGAGAAAAAATGCGGAACATTTTGTGATGAAGTGCTTTATGACCCTTGCCGTCACGCAAGAATTAAAGAAGTTAAGTTTGATGAAAATAATATGCCTGTATTAAAATGATTACGAAAAGCATCACAATGGTGCTTTTCTTTTATTTTAAAGAATTTTTGTTGAATTTTTAACACAAAAATATTGTCTTACACGAATAATAGTGGTATACTAAAATGTAAAGATTTTTTCAAACAGAGGTGTGCTCCGTGAAAAAAATAGACCCAACGGTTTTAAAGGAAACAGGCTATATTGCAACAATGGTTTTCATATTCAGTCTTCTTTTGCAATCTGTGTTTTTAATACTCGGCAAATGGGATTATACCGTTCTTACAGGTAACCTTTTAGGCTTTGTTGCCGCCGTCGGAAACTTCTTTCTTATGGGGCTTTCAGTTCAGTCATCTTTGGGTAAAGAAGAAAAAGATGCTAAAAATTTAATGAAGGTTTCACAATCATTAAGATTGCTTCTTATTTTTGTGATTGCACTTATTGGTTATCTTGTTCCCGTTTTCAATACAATTGCAGTACTTATACCGCTGCTTTTCCCAAGAATTGCGGTGGCTTTAAGACCAATTTTTATGAGAAAAAAATAACTCGTTCTACTTATTATATAGAGAGGTGATGCGTTTGCAAGCTTCAAAAACTCTTAAATTCAAAGTGGTGGATATTTTTTATATTGTTATGATGATTTTGCCTAT
The DNA here is from genome assembly GCA_045543035.1 of Acutalibacteraceae bacterium. Lineage (GTDB taxonomy): Bacteria > Bacillota > Clostridia > Oscillospirales > Acutalibacteraceae > DTU089. The sequence continues at coordinate 15,163 of JAZQMA010000025.1, forward strand.
TGCGTTTGCAGTAGCACTTCAGGTTCTCACTGAACCACCATCAACGGAAATCACCATAACAGGTGCAAGAATATTCTTCACCATTCCGATGCCCTTACAGGATTTTCCGGTTACGGAATCCCAGATAAATTCCGCTATGGTGCTGATAACGCTTTTCTTCTTCTGCCGATTTATTACTCACGGTGTAAGCGAAAAGGCAGACCTTAAAAGGCAGCATATTGCAGAGCTTGCAGTTGAGAAAATCGATGGTATGGTTATAGAGAATATGGGTGAATATTTCAAAGGCTACTCCCCCTTTATTCTTGCAATTATGCTTCTTTCCGCTTGTTCAAGCCTTTTGTCTCTATTTGGTCTTTTTCCGCCAACATCAGATATTAACATTGTCGGCGGTTGGGCAATTCTCGTTTTCTTTATTATTACCTATTACAAAATGAAATGCGGACCGTTGAATTATCTCAAAGGCTTCACTCAGCCCGTTGCATTTTTAGCACCCATTAACTTTATCAGCGAATTTGCAACTCCTATTTCAATGTCCTTCCGTCACTACGGAAACGTTCTTTCGGGAACAGTTATTTCAACCCTTCTGGCATTTGCCCTCGGAAGCCTTTCAAACAAGCTTTTAGGTTCATTACCCGGATTTTTAGCAGATATACCGATTTTCCAGGTTGGTATTCCTGCGGTGCTTTCCGTTTACTTTGATGTTTTCAGCGGATGCTTACAGGCTTTCATCTTCGCTATGCTGACAATGCTCAATGTTTCGGGCGCATTCGATTTTGAACTTTATGAAAAAAGAAGGCAGAAAAAGCTTTCAAAAAATAAATAATTTTTAAAAAATAAATTTGGAGGAAATATTATGGAACTCGCACTTGGTATTATTTTAGGATGTTGCGCTCTCGGCGCAGGTTTGGCAATGATTGCAGGTATCGGCCCCGGTATCGGTGAAGGTAACGCTGTTGCAAAAGCTTGTGAAGCTATCGGTCGCCAGCCCGAAAGCAAAGGTGCTGTTACAACAACAATGCTTATGGGTTGTGCTGTTGCAGAAACAACAGGTCTTTATGCTCTTGTTATTGCAATTCTTCTCATTTTCGTTGCACCCCGACTTCTTGTTAACATTCTTGTTGAAACAATTCAATCTCTTTAATTCGTAAAAAATAAAGAGCAAATTGGAGTAAAGCATTATGCAAACATTAGACGTTATTTCAATAAATATATGGCAAATGCTTGTTTCCCTTGCTAACCTTGCACTTCTTTTCTGGGGAGTAAAGAAGTTCCTTTATAAACCCGTTAAGAAAATGCTCAAAGCCCGTCAGGATGCTATTGATGTGCAATATAGCGAAGCAGAAAATGCAAAAAGCGAGGCTTTATCGGAAAAACAAGCATATGAAGAAAAACTGTCAGGCGCAAAGAAAGAAGCTGACGGTATCATTCAGTCTGCCGTAAATCTTGCAAAAATGAGAGAAAATGAAATTCTCGAAAAAGCAAAAAATGATGCAGATGTTATTGTTCGTCAGGCAAAAGAAGATGCTCAGCTTGAAATGACAAAAGCAGAAGAAAGCATCAAGCGTGAAATTGTTGATGTAAGTACAGTTCTTACAAGCAAAATCCTTGAACGCGAAATAAATTCTGACGACCATAAACAGATTATTGATTCCTTTATTGAGGAAATAGGTGACGGCTATGACACAAACTAATAAAGAGTATGCAACTGCTCTTTTTTCTCTTGCAACAGAGAACAATGCCGTTGACGAATACGAAAAAAGTCTGCTCGAAATCGGAGATATTTTCAAAGAAAATCCCGATTATATCAAGGTTCTCGAATCCCCTGCTATTCCCTTGTCCGAAAGAATTGCCTTTATTGACAAAGCCTTCGAAAGCACCTATACGGAATATATTGTTTCCTTTATAAAAGTGCTTTGCGAAAACGGACATATCACGGAAATCTGCAGTTGTATTGAGGCGTTTTGCGACCTTGTGAGAATTTATAAAAACCGCACAATCGCTACGGTTTACTATGTTGAACCTCTGAGCGTTGAACAAAAAACTGCCCTTATTGAAAAATTGCAGAAAATCAGCGGTAAGGTTATTGAACCCGAATTTATAAAAGATGAAAGTCTTATCGGCGGTATCAAGGTTCAGATTGATGACAAAATTATCGACGGTAGTATTAAAAATCGTTTAAATAAGGCTAAGGGAGTGATAAGCGAATGAATAATCCCGGCGAAATCAGCAGTATTATTAAAAGCCAGATAGAAAATTATAAATCCCGCGTTGAAATGACAGAAACGGGTAAGGTTATTCTTGTTGGTGACGGCATTGCCAGAGTTTACGGTCTTTCTAACTGTATGGCTAACGAGCTTCTTGAATTTGAAGATGGCTCTTTTGGTATGGCACAGAACCTTGAAGAAGAAACCGTTTCCGTTGCTGTTCTTTCAAACAAAAACAATATCCGCGAGGGTTCATCCGTAAAAAGAACAGGTAAAGTTCTTTCCGTGCCCGTTGGTGAAAAGCTTTTAGGCAGAGTTGTTAATGCTCTCGGCGAACCCATTGACGGCAAAGGACCTGTTCAATATAGTGCAACCCGTCCTATTGAATCGGAAGCACCCGGTATCATTGAGAGAAAAAGCGTTAGTGTACCCTTGCAGACAGGTATCAAGGCTATTGACAGTATGATTCCTATCGGAAGAGGTCAGCGTGAGCTTATTATCGGTGACCGTCAGACAGGTAAAACAGAAATTGCTATTGATACAATTATAAATCAGAAAAACTCCGATGTTATCTGCATTTACGTTGCTATCGGGCAAAAGAGCACATCCGTTGCTCAATTGGCAAATGAACTTAACAAAAATGGTGCTTTAGGTTATACAATTATCGTTTCTGCTTCTGCTTCGGAAAGCGCACCTCTTCAGTATATCGCACCCTACAGCGGTTGCGCTATGGCAGAATATTTCCGTGAGCAAGGCAAGGATGTTCTTATTATTTATGACGATTTGAGTAAGCACGCGGTTGCATACCGTGCACTTTCTCTTCTTATCCGCCGTCCTCCCGGACGAGAGGCATATCCCGGTGATGTTTTCTACCTTCACTCTCGTCTTCTTGAACGTGCGGCTTGCGTTGCAGAAGAATATGGTGGCGGTTCAATTACCGCTCTTCCCATTATCGAAACCCAGTCGGGTGACGTTTCTGCATATATTCCCACTAATGTTATTTCAATTACTGACGGACAGATTTTCCTTGAAACCGAGCTTTTCCATTCAGGTATTATGCCTGCTATCAACCCAGGTATTTCTGTTAGCCGAGTTGGTGGTTCAGCTCAGTTAAAGGGTATGAAAAAGGTTGCAGGTGAGCTTAAACTTCTCTATTCACAGTATCGTGAATTGCAGTCCTTTGCTCAGTTCGGTAGCGACCTTGATGCAGATACTAAAGCAAGACTTGCTCTTGGTGAGCGTATTGTTGAGGTTCTTAAGCAGGGCAGAAACAACCCTGTTCGTGTTGGTTGCCAGGTTGCAATTGTTTATGCTGCAATCAAAGGCTATCTTGACAGAGTTCCCGTTTCAAAGGTTCACGAATATGAAAAGAACCTTTTCTTAAAGCTTGAGAATGAAAAAGGCGAATGGCTTAAGAGAATTGAAGCAGGTTACTATGATGAGGCAGATGAGGAAGAGCTTAAAGCAGTTCTTTCAGAAATGCAGGTGTAAGCTATGGCAGGAAACACAAAAGCGCTTCGTGTAAGAATAAAAAGCGTTAACTCCACCCTACAGCTTACAAAGGCAATGGAGCTTGTGGCATCTTCAAAAATCCGCCGTGCAAATGAAGGAATGCAGAAAGCGAGAGAATATACCGCTTCCTTAGAAAAATCAATTTCTCTTCTCACAAGTGAAAAGGAATGTTTAAAAAGCCCTTATATGCGCCGGACCGAAAACCCAAGAACAAAAATAATTGTTATTGCAGGTGACAGAGGGCTTGCAGGTGGCTATAATGCAAATGTTTTCAGACTTTGCAACACCTTCCCCGATGCAGAATTTATTCCTATCGGCAAACGTGCTTGTGAAAGATTTGATAAAGAAATAAATTCTTCCGAGCATTTTTCTTTCAGCGATGCGGCTGCTCTTGCAGATGAGCTTTGCAAAGATTTCAGCGAAGAAAAATTTGACAGACTGGGAGTTATTTTCACAAGATATAACTCTGTTATGTCCTGGGATGCTCAGATTAAATGGCTTCTCCCTTTTGAGAAAAGCGAAAAGGACAGTACAGTAAGTGCTGTATTTGAGCCCGACCACCTTACAGTTCTTAACCTTACGGTAAGAGAATATGTTGCAGGTATTTTAATCGCTTGTCTGAGAGAAAGCTTCGCTTGTGAGGTTGCATCAAGGCGAATTGCAATGGATTCCGCAGGTAAAAACGCAAAACAGATGATAGACGATTTAGGTCTTCAATACAACCGCGCTCGACAAGGCGCAATTACTCAGGAAATTACAGAAATTGTTGCCGGTAGCGGTAACTGACACCAGATTATGAGGTGAAAAAGATGGACAAATTAACTGTGGGTAAAGTTGTTCAGGTTATGGGTCCCGTTGTTGACGTAAGATTCAACGAGGGTGAGCTTCCTGAAATTCTTAACGCACTTACTATACCCGTTGGGGAAAGAAAACTGACTGTTGAGGTTGCACAGCATATCGGTGACAACACCGCAAGATGTATTGCTATGGCATCTACCGACGGTCTTCAGAGAGGTACAACTGTTACTGATACAGGTGCTCCTATTTCCGTTCCCGTTGGTCGCGAAACCTTAGGACGAATTTTCAACGTTTTAGGTGACGCGGTTGACAATATTCCCAACCCCGAAACCGCAGAAAAATGGAGCATTCATCGTTCTGCTCCTGCTTATGACGAGCTTGCAACAAGTGCTGAAATTTTTGAAACCGGTATCAAGGTTATTGACCTTGTATGCCCCTATTCAAAGGGTGGTAAAATCGGTCTTTTCGGTGGTGCAGGTGTTGGTAAAACCGTTCTTATTATGGAGCTTATCAACAACATCGCAAAAGAGCATGGCGGTATTTCCGTTTTCTCAGGCGTTGGTGAGCGTACCCGTGAAGGTAATGACCTGTATTGTGAAATGAAAGATTCGGGAGTTATCAATAACACCGCTCTCGTTTACGGACAGATGAACGAACCGCCGGGAGCTCGTATGAGAGTTGCTCTTTCAGGTCTTACAATGGCAGAATATTTCCGTGACACAGAAGGTCAGGATGTTCTTCTCTTCATTGATAATATTTTCCGTTTCACTCAGGCAGGTTCGGAGGTTTCCGCACTTCTCGGCAGAATGCCCTCCGCTGTTGGTTATCAGCCAACTCTTGCAACCGAGATGGGTGCTTTGCAGGAAAGAATTACTTCCACAAAAAAAGGTTCTATTACATCAATTCAGGCAGTTTATGTTCCTGCGGATGACCTTACAGACCCTGCTCCCGCAACAACCTTTGCTCACCTTGATGCAACAACAGTTCTTGCGAGAAACATTGCTTCTCAGGGTATCTATCCTGCTGTTGATCCCCTTGAATCTTCAAGCCGTATTCTTTCTCCTGAAATTGTCGGCGAAGAGCATTACTATGTTGCTAAAGAGGTTCAGCGAATTCTTCAGAGATATAACGAGCTTATGGACATCATCGCGATTATGGGTATGGATGAGCTTTCCGATGAAGATAAGCTTCTTGTTCAAAGAGCAAGAAAAATTCAGCGTTTCCTTTCACAACCCTTTGATGTTTCCGAAAAATTCACAGGTATCACAGGTAAATACGTTCCCATTAGTGAAACTGTTCGTGGCTTCAAAGAAATTATTGAAGGTAAGCACGATGATTTACCCGAATCTGCATTCCTTTTTGTTGGCACAATTGAGGAAGCTATTGAAAAGGCAAAGAAGGTGCAGAAGTGAGCACATTCCACTTAACTGTATCTTCTCCTGACGGCAACAAATTTGATGGCGAGGTTTTCAAATTTGATGTTCGCGGTGTTGAGGGTGAGCTTGCAATTATGGCAGGTCACATCCCCTTTATTACATCGGTTATCAAAGCTCCTTGCACCGTCTGGCTTAACGAAGACAAAAAGAAAACGGCAGTATCAGACGGCGGTTTACTCACCGTTGATACTGACCGGGTAACATTCATATCCGGTTCATTTGAATTTAATGACTAAATAGCAGTTCCCATAACTTTTCGGAAAAGTTATGGGAACTGAATTTTTATTTTAATCTTTCTAACTTATTTACATCTGCAATAACAATAAGCTTCATATTGCTCTCTAACGGCATTTCGGGGTCAATACTTGTTATAACCTCGTCACCTTTCAAAACTGCAACAACGTTAACAGAATATTTTTTTCTTAAATTTAGCTCTATAAGATTTTTTCCTACCCATTGAGTTTTAATTTCAAGCTCAACCATTGAAACGTCTTTTGATAGTTCAACAATATCAACAAAACCCGAACTTAAAAGATTTTTGCCAAGGCGTGTGCCTGCTTCTTTTTCAGGGAAAACAACTCTGTCTGCACCAACTCTATAAAAAATCTTGCCGTGCATCTCTTCAACACATTTTGCAATAACGGTTTTAACACCCACCTCTTTACAAAGAGTTATTGCCATAACAGTTGCTTCAAGGCTGTTTGCCATTGCAATAATAACAATATCAACATCTGCAATATCAAGCTTGTCAATAACCTCAGGATCTGTAACATCGGCACATTTGCAAACCGGAATAGTCTGTGCCGCATCATTCACAAGCTCTTCGTTACTGTCAATTGCAATAACATCCGCACCATTTCTGACAAGTTCTTCTGCAACCGCTCTGCCGTATCTTCCAAGTCCGAAAACTGCATAAGTTTTATTAATACTCATAATTTTTTACCCCACACTTATATCTTCAACAGGATTTTTTATTATATTTGGATTTTGTTTTTTCAGGTTAAGTGCTACTGCCAGAGAAATAGGACCAACTCTTCCAAAATACATAGTAGCAATAATTATAATTTTACCTATGGTATTTAAAGATGCCGTAAGATTTCTCGTTAGCCCCACAGTTGCGGTTGCACTTACTGTTTCATAAAGAATATCAAGGAACTTTGCATCCGTTACCGCAGAAAGTAAAAGCGTTGACATAAACATAATAAAAAATGATGTGCAAATAACTGCAACTGCTTTACTTACCGCTTCTTTTGACAGTGTTCTGTTAAACATTGTTACATCGTTTTTATTTTTTATTGCTGATATTGCAGAAGCAATTACCACCGCAATTGTAACTGTTTTGACACCGCCTGCAGTACCAACAGGAGAACCGCCGATAAACATCAGTAATACAGAAACAAGAGCTGAACCATTTGAAAGATTTTCTTGGGGAACTGTAAAAAATCCCGCAGTTCTTGTTGTTACAGATTGGAAAAATGATGCCTGGATTTTTTGATACAATGTAAAATCCTTCATAGTATGCGGATTGTTATATTCAAAAATGAATATACAGAGTGCTCCACCGAAAATTAAAATCAAGGTTGTTGCAAGAGCAATTTTACTGTGCAAGGTCAATGCCTTTATTACTTTAAATTTTCTCTTTTTCCTTAATTTTAAAACCCTTATAACATCCCACCAAACGATGTAACCGATACCACTGAAAAAAATCAAAAGACAGGTTGTTAAGTTAATTATGGGATTATGAACATAGCCTGCAAGGCTATCGGGAGCAATTATATCAATTCCTGCATTACAAAATGCAGAAATTGCCGTAAAAACAGAAATCCATACACCCTTTAAACCGAATTCGGGAACAAACACGGTCATATAAAGGAGAGCACCGATACCCTCAACTAAAAAAGTTCCCAAAACAACTTTTTTAACAAACTGAGAAAGACCTGATAGAGTGTTCAGATTAAAAGCATCCTGCAGAAGAAGTCTGTCGGAAAGACCCATTTTTCTATGAAACATCATAGCGAGTATGGAAACAACCGTAATAACTCCCAATCCGCCAATCTGAATTAAACATAATATAACTATATGACCAAATGTGCTCCAGGCAGAAAATGTAGGCACTACAACAAGACCTGTAACACAGGTTGCAGTTGTTGAAGTGAAAAGGGCATCAACAAAAGGAGTTCTCTCACCAGTTGAAGAACTTATAGGTAAAGAAAGCAAAACCGCACCCACAAGCACAGCTGCAAAAAAACTGAATAGTATTATATGTGTTGTAGAAAGTCTGAGCTTTGATTTTTTCATAACTTCGCCTTTATATTTATTCTGAATATGTTTTTAATTATATCACACCTATATTTTTTCGCAACATTTTTAAAATAAAATATGACAAAACACCTTTATTGTGATAAACTGTTGTTAATAAATAAACGATGGGTGAAATTTATGGCATATTTATTTGTTCATTTTAAAGAAAAAATTACTGTTGATGGTGAAGCGGTTTATTTCGGTATCAGCAAGGACGGCTTCAATTGGGAGAAGGTCAATGACGGAAATCCTGTTCTTATGAGCAATCTTGGTGATAAAGGTTGCCGTGATATTGAAATAATAAGACTGCATACGGGCGGATTTGTAATTTTAACAACAGACCTTTGCATTGTTCGCCAGATGGACGAAAACTATAATGTTGACTGGAAACATATTAACAGTCACGGCAGCAAGTGCCTTTCAATGTGGAAAACCGATGACCTTGTTAATTTCTCGGAACAGAAACTGGTTTATTTCGGCAGAGATGATTTCGGTTGTATGTGGGCACCTGAAATATTCTTTGATGAAATCAATGAAGAATATCTTATTCATTGGGGTTCAACAGTTGCAGAAAATGATTTTACTCATATGTCCATTTACTGCTCTGTTACAAAGGATTTTGAAACTTTTACACAACCCAAACTCTATTTTACAAAAGAAAATGAAATTCTCGATTCTCACATAACCAAAGTGGGCGATACATACCACCTTTTCTATAAAAATGCCCATAATCCCGGTATGAATATGCACTCCACATCAAAAAATCTTTATGGTCCGTTTGAGCACGATAATGGTTTTCAGGAATATATGGAAAAAGAAGTGCCCAATCCCGGTGCATATGAAGGACCAACTACCTATATTCTCCCTGATGGCAGATGGTGCCTGATGCTGGACTTTTTCGGTTGTGAAAAAGAAAAAATGGGCTATGTGCCCTTTGTTTCTTCTAAACCCGGTGATATGGGTTTCAAAAGAGCAGATGAAGAATTTTCTTTCCCCTATGGCTTCAAACACGGAAAGGTTATTGAAATTACTGACGATGAATACGAAAGATTAAAAAATATATAAAATAAAGAGACGGTTTTTCCGTCTCTTTTATTGTATTATTTGAATAGTTGTGATAAAATTGTTTATATATTGTTCAAAAGAGGTAATTTTATGAATGCTATTATAACTGTTGTTGGTAAAGACAAAGTAGGTATTATGGCAGGTGTTTGCGTTGTTCTTCAGAAAATCAACGTAAATATTCTTGATATCAGTCAGACTGTTATGCAAAATATGTTCACAATGAATATGCTTGTGGATGTTAAGGAAGCTAATGTTTCCTATCCCGAAATTGTTGACGCTCTTGATAAAGAGGGCGAACGCTTGGGTGTAAGCATCCGTATTCAAAGAGAAGATATTTTTGATGCTATGCACAAAATCTGAGGTGACTTATGCTTAATCAACGCGAAATTATTGAAACGCTCAATATGATTGATAATCAACATCTTGATATTCGTACAATTACTATGGGTATCTCCTTGCGCTCCTGCGGTCATCCTGACCCCAAAATCTGCGCACAGAAGATGTATGATAAAATAACTAAATACGCCCAAAATCTTGTTAAAACAGGTGAAGACCTTGAAAGAGAAATGGGTATTCCGATTATTAACAAGAGAATTTCCGTTACACCTATTGCAATTGCCGCTGAAAGCTGTGAAACAGAGGATTACACAATTTTCGCTCAGGCAATGGATAAAGCCGCAAAGGAATGCGGAGTAAACTTTATCGGCGGTTTTTCTGCACTTGTGCAGAAAGGCTTTACAATCGGTGACAGGAGACTTATAAACTCCATCCCCGAAGCACTTGCAACAACTGATTTTGTTTGCTCTTCCGTTAATATCGGCTCAACAAGAGCTGGCATTAATATGGATGCAGTTAAGCTTATGGGTCAAACCATCAAGAAAACAGCAAAAATAACTGAAGACCGCGACGGATTTGGTTGCGCGAAGTTAGTTGTTTTCTGCAATGCCGTTGAAGATAATCCCTTTATGGCAGGTGCTTTCCACGGTGTTGGTGAACCCGAATGTGCAATAAATGTTGGTGTATCGGGTCCCGGAGTTGTTTATAATGCGCTTAAACAAATCAAAGGGGAACCTTTTGATGTTGTTGCGGAAACGATCAAGAAAACCGCATTTAAGATCACAAGAATGGGTCAGTTAATGGCAAGCGAAGCATCAAAGCGTTTAGGTGCTGAGTTCGGTATTGTTGACTTAAGTCTTGCTCCAACTCCCGCTATCGGCGACTCCGTTGCAAGAATTCTTGAAGAAATCGGTCTTGAGACTTGCGGAACTCACGGCACAACTGCCGCTCTTGCTATGCTTAATGACGCGGTAAAAAAAGGTGGCGTTATGGCATCCTCTCATGTTGGCGGTCTTTCAGGCGCATTCATTCCTGTTTCGGAAGACGAAGGTATGATTGCCGCTGCAGAAAAAGGCGTTCTTACACTTGATAAATTAGAAGCAATGACCTGCGTTTGCTCAGTTGGTCTTGATATGATTGCCGTTCCCGGTGATACTACCGCAGAAACAATTTCCGCAATTATTGCCGATGAAGCCGCAATCGGTATGATAAATAACAAAACAACCGCTGTGAGAATCATTCCTGCTCCCGGCAAAAAGGTTGGTGACTCCATCGAAATGGGTGGTCTTCTGGGAACTGCTCCCGTTATGCCTGTTCATAACGAGGGTTGCGCAGATTTTATTAACAGAGGCGGTAGAATTCCTGCTCCTCTTAACAGCTTGAAAAATTAGAGTTAATATATTCAATAAGGGTGTGTAAATATGGTAATACTTAACGAACATTTTAAAGAAGTTGAAAAAAGATTAGAGCTTCCTCAGGAAGCAATCGAAACCTTTGAAAAGGCTGCTTTAAAAATTGATAAAACAAAAAGTCTTAACAAAAAATTCGAGGCAATTTTCAATGAATTCCTCTTTCCTGAAGCTCACGATTTCGGCAAATGCTTTGATAAAATCAAACCGCTTTCAATAATTTACGGTATCAAAGAATATACCCTGGATTTTGTTTTCCTTGTTCGTGCTGCAGAAGTAATGCACGGACTTTACAAGGAAAGAGGCTTGAGCGACGAGCTTTTCTGGAACACAATTATGGACCTCAAATATAAATATGTTGAATGTATTAACTGCAAAGGAGTGCACGGCACTTTCGTTGCCTCCTGGAACACAGGCTTCTATGCTCTTACCCGCTTTGCTTTAGGCAGATATCAGTTTGATATGACTACATACGGCGGTGAAGATTTCACCTCTTCCGCAGGTATCACAATCAAAAAAGGTGACAAAACTCTCGGTTTCCATATTCCCTCATCAGGAATTCCGCTTACTGACGAAGTTCGCCTTGACTCCTTTAAAAAGGCTTATGAATTCTTTCCCGAATACCGCAGAGAAGACGGTCTTATGATTTTCGAATGTGGTTCCTGGCTTATTTTTGAAGAATATAAGAACTTCCTTCCTGAAAACTCCAACACCATCAAATTCATCAATGACTTTGAAATTGTTTCAAGTGAAGCAAAAGATAAATTTGACGATGCCTGGAGAATATTCAATGCAAGCGGTTACAAATCTCCTAAAAAATGGGATGAAAACACATCAATGCAGAGAGCTTTCAAAAAGCACGTTTTAAGCGGTGGCAAAACAGGTCACGGTCACGGAATTATCGTATTTGACGGTGAGAAGATTGTAAGATAATTCTTATATACCTCTTCACTATTCACTTTCAACTCTTAACTGAAAAAGACTTGTAGTTCAAAAACGAACTACAAGTCTTTTTATTTGTGGTCTCTGTAATACTGTGTATGTGTTTTCGGGTGAGGGTTATTTTCCCAAATTTCAGTTGCAACAGGTTTCCAGGCTTTGCTGAAATCATCACATTTTGAGCAAAGCTCTTCAACAGTTTCCTGAGATACAAAATCCGTACTCTTAGCACCTGTATCTTTAATAATCTTTCTTAAAATATCAGGATTTTCAAGCATTGGGCAAGGCATTAAGTGGTTGTCATTAAAAGGTTGCCCTTTTCTGTATGCCATAAAGAGGGGCCTTTGAAGTGCTTCAATAAGAGTATCTGTTTTAATATTGGAATCAGAATAGTGAACAAAAACGCAAGGCTCCATATCGCCTTTTGAGTTAATATGGAAATAGTTTCTGCCACCTGCAATGCAACCGCCAACATATTCGCCATCGTCCTGGAAATCCATAACGAATAATGGCTTACCTGTGTGACCGTTGCGCATTTTCTTAAGCCAATAATACATATATTTTCGTTGTGATGGTGTAGGTATCAAATCCTTGTCTGCGCTCTTGCCAACGGGCATAAAGTTGAAATAAAACGCATATTTAACTCCCAAATCGACCATTTTATCAAGGAATTCGTCGCTTGTTACATCGTTTACATTTCTGCTCGTGTAACAAACGGAAATACCAAAGAGAATTTTTTCTCTTTTAAGGAGCTTCATTGCTTCTATTGTTTTTTCATAAGCGCCCTGACCGCGACGGTCATCGTTGCTGCATTCGTCACCCTCAATTGAAAGAGCGAGAGTTATGTTACCGCATTTTTTAATGTCGTCACAAAGCTTTTTATCTATAAGAGTTGCATTTGTATAAATAAGGAACGTGCATTCAGGATTTTCAGAAGCGAGAGTTACTATATCATTTTTTCTGATAAGGGGTTCGCCACCTGTAAGCATATAAAAATGAGTACCTAAAGCCTTACCCTGATTTACAATACTTCTCATATCATCAAGAGAAAGCTGAAAACTATGACCATATTCTGCCGCCCAGCAACCTTTGCACTTTAAGTTACAAGCACTTGTTGGGTCAAAAAGAATAATGAAAGGAATATTGCAATTATATTTATCACGCTTTGCGCGAACTGTTTTTGTTCCGAAATAACCTGCATGAATGCCCAAAGAAATAAGCAAAGATTTCACTAAATCACGGTCAACATCATTTAAAATATTCTTAGCAAGCTGCATATAAACATTATCTTTATCCCCCACTGCCCTACGCATTTTTTCGTAGTTCTCTTTGGGATACATTGTGAAATATTTTTCTGCAACCTTTAAAATCTTCAAAAGATTTTCCTCGGGAGCTTTATCAATATATCTGAGTATCCTTGATAAAGCCTTGTCTGCCGCAAAGCTGACTAATTTATGCTCCAACCGCAATACCTCCTCTCATAAAATTTCACAACTAAGTAATCATAACACAGTTTCTTAAATTTGTAAACCATTCAAAAATTTGTTAACAAAAAAATTATTGGTTTTTTCTTCTGTTTTATACACATTCATATTTCTTGACACTTACCGGGTTTAGAATTATAATTAAACTCAACTATCAAAAAAGAGGTCTGAGCTATGAAAACATTACTTCTGTCTTCACTTGTAAAAGTATTCAAAGATACAGTTCCAAACTTTAAAGAATTCAACTCTTTCTCCTGCTTAAAGAACGAAAATTTTTCTTTTCAGCTTGGTCTTTTGGCAGAAACTGCAAAAGAAGCTTCTGTAACTTTTGAAATTGATTCCGATATCGGAAATAACATTACACCTTATATTGTTAAAAATATCCCGTTCAGAAAAAACAAAAATCATAATTATGATTCGTTTCATTATGATGTTAATCGCAAGGAATTTCCTGATTTGCTTGAACCAACAGGAAACACCATAGCATTAAAACCTGATGAATGGAATGCTCTCTGGTTTGAGTTCAAAGCAGACTCTTCTGTCACCGGAGAACACATTATAAAAATCGTCCTTACTTCAAATGGTGAAACAATTGAAAAAGTCTTTACTCTTAATATAATTGATAAAGAATTGCCCAAACAAGAGCTTCTCTATACCAACTGGTTTCACAATGACTGCCTTTGCACTTATTATAAAGTTGAGGTTTTCTCCGAGAATTACTGGAGAATTGTTGAAAACTATATAAGAAATGCGGCAGAACATGGAGTTAATATGATTTTAACCCCCGTTTTCACCCCACCCCTTGATACAGCGGTCGGTGGCGAACGCCCTACAGTTCAGTTAGTGAAGGTTATAAAAGAAAACAACACTTATTCTTTTGATTTTACTAATTTCAGAAAATATGTAAAGCTTTGCATGGACTGTGGTATTGAGGCTTTTGAAATTTCTCATTTCTTTACCCAATGGGGTGCAAAACACGCACCTAAAATTATTGCTACAGTAAACGGCAAAGAAAAGCGCATTTTCGGTTGGGAAACAAAAGCAAGCGGAAAACCTTACAGAACGTTCTTAGAGGCATTTGCACCCGCTTTCAAAAAAGAGGTTGAAGAATTAGGAATTAAAGAAAGGTGCTGGTTGCATGTTTCCGATGAACCCAGCCAAAAACAGATATCTGAATACAAAAAAGCCGCAAACATCATCAGAGAGCTTTTTGCAGACTTCAATATGCTTGATGCACTTTCTGAAATAAAATATTATAAAAACGGACTTATTAAAACCCCTGTTTGCGGAGAAGATGTTGCCGATATATTCCGCGCAGAAGTTACAGATTTCTGGACATATTACTGTTGCACACAAATTTATGATTTCTTACCTAACAGAATGTTTGCTCAACCCTCTTCAAGAAACCGTATTTTAGGCGTTCTTCTTTATAAATATGATGCAAAAGGCTTCTTACAATGGGGTCACAACTTCTGGTATTCACAATATTCCAAGCGTCCTATAAACCCATTTAAAATCACAGATGCAGGTGGAAGTTTCCCTGCAGGTGACTCCTTTATGGTTTACCCCGGTAAGAATGGCAAACCTCTTAACTCACTTCGTCATCTTGTCTTTTTTGATGCTTTTCAGGATTTGAGAGCATTGAAGCTCTTAGAAAGCCTTACATCAAGAGAATATGTTTTAAACATTATCGAACAAGGTTTAGATGTTCCCCTCTCTTTCCGGACTTATCCTCACGAACAGGAATGGTTACTTGATTTAAGGGAAAGAGTAAACAAAGAAATAAGTAACAGATAAAAAGGGGCTGTAAAAAAAGCGCAGACCGTATAAAACCAGATATAGTAAGGGGTTCTGTAGGTTTAATAAGCCTATAGAACCCCTTAAAGATATAGAAAATCTAAAATTGATGAAAAAAATGTTTTATACTACGAACAAACT
>JAZQMA010000026.1:0-64807 GCA_045543035.1 Acutalibacteraceae bacterium
ACAATATATTACCTCAAAGATGGCGAAATCATCGAAAAAGGTAACCACAGTGAGTTGATGTCGATGAATGGAGAATATGCTCATATGTTCCAATTGCAATCAAATAAATATTCGGAGTGAGCCATTATGAACAAAAGTTTATTCTTAACAAACAGAAAAGATATTATACCCGAAGAAACTATTTTTAAAATTAAAAACATTTTGGATAGTATCGATCTACAAGTTAACGAAGTTTTTTGGACTTCATACAATAATTTATGGCACTCGGTAAGACTAGAAATCGATGGATTACCGCATATTGGAGTTAATGGCAAAGGTGTTACTCGTTCATACGCATTAGCTAGTGCATACGGGGAATTAATGGAACGTTTACAATCTAGAATTATTATTCAGCCTGAATTTGGTGTTTTTAACTATAGCAAATGTGCTTATCACGATGAGTTTGAAATGTCACCAGAAGAATTTGAAGAACATTTGCATTGTTTTTTGGAATATTACGCCAACGAACCAAATATTAAACTTTTAAATTTAGCCGCGCAAAAGAACAGTACCTTAAGACATTGTATACCGTTTTTTTCTTTAACCGAAAGGAATATCAAAAATCTCCCGTATAAATTAATAAATCTCTGTTGTGGCTCTAATGGTCTTTGTGCAGGAAACACAAAAGAGGAAGCAATTGTTCAGGGGATAAGTGAGATATTTGAACGATATGTACACAACAGAATTTTTAATCAATCTCTAGAAATTTTTGATATTTCACTTGATAGCATTAAATCTCTTCATTCTTTTTCATTAATTCAAGAAATTCTTAATGCTGGATATGAGGTTTACATAAAAGACTGTTCTCTTGATTACAGTTTTCCAGTTATCGGTCTTTTAGTATTAACTCAAAACAAAGATCGATACAAATTTGTTTTGGGTTGTGATGCTGATATTGATATAGCCATACAAAGATGCATTACTGAATTATTTCAAGGACATATTTTTGACTCAACATTCGAAACAAAACTATTAAAAATCAATTGGTGTGTCTTTAAAAACTTTCAAAAAAATGCAGAAGAAGAATGGACACGCTCTACGATTAATAATTCAGGACATCATCCAATTTCTATTTTTATGGAGCATAAAAAATCCCCAAAACTTAAATACTTTCTAAACAATAAAAACAAAGAAAACAAAAAATATCTAACAGATATTCTTATAGAATTAGACAAAATGGGGTTAAATGTGTTTGTAAGAGATTACTCATATTTAGGTTTTCCTTGTTATAGAGTATATATCCCTTCATTATCTGAATGGAGGAAGTTGTCTGCACCAGAAATTTCCTATATAGAAAATGAATATAGAATTAGAAAAACCTTTTTAAATTTAAAGTCAAGTAGTTTAGAAGATCTACTTTTATTAAAGGAAACGCTTGTAAATCTGCAAGAAATACCTAAATATGCACTATATAATTTTTCAAAATCCATTGGCAAATTAATAATTGATAAAAGTGAAGAAGACGAAAAATTTAATTTAAATTATATTCTATATTTAATTAACATTCAACTAAACAATAAAACAGAGGCATTTAACCATCTAGAACGTTTTATTAATGGCAATGAAAACCAATTTGAAGATATTGATTATATTCAGACTATGCGATTTTTTTTAATTAATAATAATCCTTGTGAACACAATGTAAATTGTTTAATAAATCAAAAAAAATTTAAAAAAATATCGTTAGATTATCAAAGCAATCAAACAATTAAACAATATGAACTTTCAACCTGTCCAGATTGTCAGAAATGTCCCATACAAAACTGTTACTATAGAAAATGGTTTATTATAGACAAAAAATTAAAAGAGATGGAAAGGAAAACCGCATTAACTCAGAATTTTATCTGAGTTTTTGTAGAGGAATTTATATGTTAAAAATTAAACTTTTTATGACAATGAAATGCAATTTATGTTGTACATATTGCTATGAACAAAAAGCAGCGAACCCCAGTACAATAAACGCTAACCTGTCCTTTTACAACATAAGCGACTTACGAAAATTAATTCAAAGTAGACTTTATGAACTTAATGATAGTGAAGTTTTAATCGATTTTTTTGGGGGCGAACCATTATTAGAATTTACTAAAATCAAAGAAATAATTAAAGAATTAACTTTGCTACCGCAGCACATTATCGTAAATTATTCTATAACCACTAATGGGACTTTAATTACTGAAGAAATAGCCTGTTTTTTCTATGCACATTCGTTCAAAATATATTTAAGTTTAGACGGAAATGAGTATAGTTGTTCCAATAGAATTTATAAAAACGGAGATAACGCTTTCCCGGATATAATAAATGGATTAAAAACTCTTCAAAAGTTTAATAATAATATCACAATAAATATAGTGGTTAATTCAAATAATTATTTAAATCTAATCGAAAATCTATATTTTTTAATGGAACAATGTGTTTTTTCATTTGCTATTGCAATAGATTTTTTTGATACTGAATGGTTAAATATTTCCAATAATATCCTATCAGACTTCTACTTAAAGATAAAAAATTTTTGTCTTTCGCATCCCAACATATATGTAGATCTTTTTGAAAAAGAAACTTTTCCTTTAACACAATGTACACTTGGTGAAACACTATCTATTTTGCCAAATGGGGAAGTTTTTCCATGTACATATTTTCCAACCTGTCGTAATAATAAGGACTTAACACTCGGTAATGTATCACAAGAACTAAATTGGAAACTTCTAAAGGAAATTAGCAAAGAGATTACTTGCGATAACAAACAATGCCCATCTTATAATTACAACTGTAACATTGGATGTTATGGAAAAAATATTATTTGCACTGGGAATCCATATACGCCATCACCTATAATTTGTAAACATTTGGCTTGTAGCATTGAATCAATATCAAATTACAAGTTTTTAAAAATGAGAAAAAAACAACAAAGCATTAAGGTTGTGTAACAATGAAAAAAGCAATAGTATTTCCATACAGCAAAGAAACGCGTCATTTTATTGATTTTGCCAATTTGTGTTCATTTGAGGTATGTGCATACATTTCACCTAAAATAATAGGTATGATGTTACCCGAAAATCTTAATATTAAACACTATGAATCGTTCAATTCAGCTCATGTCCAAGATGAGAATCTCTTAATTATAGGTTATACCGAACAACTAAGCAAACTCCGCAAAGTAGACTATTTAGAACAAGCATTATCGTTTGCGATTATGAATAAAATGGATGTATATGCTTTCGATGATATTTACTGTAATAAATATAAAAAATACTTAAATCTTGCACAAGAGCAAAATCTATCTTTTTTTTCACCTCAAATCACGTCAAAAAATTCTAATACTATTAAAGAATTTTCTACCATTCCCCAAAAACCGAGCATTATGATTCTTGGAACTAGTTCTAATCAAGGAAAGTTCACGTTAATGTTAACGCTGAAAGAAATATTTGATTCATCTGCTTTTTACATTGGTACAGAACACCATAGTATGTTATTTAATATGGATGTAACGTTTCCTTATGGAATTCAGGCTGGTGTTAAAATTCCAATTTATGAATACGCCAACTATTTAAACTTTAAAAAAAGCACGATTAAAGATTCACAAAAACTAATAATTTCTTGTGCACAATCTGGTCTTATCCCTCAAAGTTTAAACGATGGCATAAACAGAAGCTATACCTTAGCATCAATTGCATTTTTTCTTGGTATAAAACCCACTCACGTTATTTTGGTTTTCAATCCATACTTTGATGATTTAAATTTCATAAAAAAAACCATTAAGTTTATACATACCACAAGTGATGCAAAAGTAGAATATCTAGCATTTAGCGATAAGAAAAGAAGTTCACAAAACACTTTATATTTTTCTCCAAAAGAAATCGATCAAATTCGTTCCTACTATAGTTCGGAATTAAACATACAATGTTTGAACATAAAACACGATGATTGGTCTCTACTAAAGCAAAGGATGTTATAATATGATTTCCCCATTTTTAATCAAACTAAAAGATAGCAAATATATATTCTTAAATGATGAACAAGTTGAATTGTATGAAGATTTTCCATTCTATGGCGATACACAATTACTGGACATTTCAGATAACAATCGTAAATTTGTCCAGGAATTTAACATGAGTATGATTTCGCATATATTCATTAAATACTCTGAATTATCAAACCTCAAAAAAAACATGTGTCAATTATTATCCCAAGGTTCTTCAAGTATCTTAAAAATATTAATAGACTTAGATAACGAATTCTCTTACCAACACCTTTTAAAAGATTTATTAACACTCAGAAAAGAACTTATAAATTTTAGAGGTATTGGATATGGATTGATCCTATTTTACATTCGTATCAAAAAGCAAGAATTTAATCAAGAACAACTACAGCATCTTCATAACAACAATATATCGGTAATTAATTATAATTATGACTATAATATAATTCCATCTATTGATGTGAGCAACTGGATAATATGTACTCAAAGCAAAACAATATCAGAAATTGTAAATCAGTTTCCTAATTCACCTTTTATTTTTGATCTTTCTAAAATGCTTTTATCAAATCAAATTGAAGATATTATCAAAATATTAAACCTGATAAAAAAATTCACAAAAAAACGAATGGTGCGACTGTTTCCTATGTCAGTTAATAGACTATTTTTACATCACAATTTAGATACTTATTGCAATTGTGCATCCGGTCATAATATATGCCACTTCAGCAATTCTAATATTCTCTACTCATGTCCTTCATATCAAAAAATAGATAGTGCCAAGGCTAATTGTTCTAACTGTGAATTACAAAATTTATGTGGCTCTTGTACAATAGGTATATCAGAAAAAGGCACTTGTTCAATTAAAAGGTTATTTTCTGAATATTATTCAGATATTCTTAAACATTCTATAGAAATATGAATCAGTGTTTATACTATGTATTTATTAAACAGATCTATATATTGCATAACAATAGGGATAACATCATTTATTTTTATTATTGTTGTGCCCCGTTGTAATACAAGTGATAATTTTATAATATGTTCAAAATAACAAATAATATTTTAATTCTTCAGAAAGGATACGATATGGCTTTTTCATTATCGTTTGCATATATATGACTTGCTGTAAAGGTGACACTATAACTATAGGAATAATAGATTCTGGTTTAGACAAATCTATTGTTCATTCTCAAAATTCGAAAATCTCATTTATTGGTCATGTTACTAGAAGCGATAAAGGACCAATTATTGAAACAACAAATTTTTATGATCAAATTGGACATGGAACAGCAATTTATTCGATAATAAATAAAAAAATCGCCGATTTGGTAAATATAAATTATGTAATAATAAAAATTTTTGATAATAGTTTAATTACTAATGTGGAAGCTCTTGTTTTGTCAGTTAACAAATGTATTGAAAAAAAATGCGATATTATAAATATCAGTGCTGTAATTACAAATAATAATTCTAACCTTGAAGAAATATGTAATAAAGCATATAAAAAAAACATAAAAATTGTTGCTGCAGAAGCTAACTTTCCTACTAAAACAGCCTTTCCGGCTCAGTATAAAACTTGTTATGGAGTTAAAGCAGGGAAATGTTATGGAACATTTGAATATTATTTTGAAGAAAACACACATTCACAATTTGTCGCCCGAGGAGACGAGCAACGACTAACTTGGCTCAATAAAACAGAACTATTTATGGCTGGCGCAAGTTTTGCCACAGCACATGTAACAGCAATAATTGCGTTTTTTCTTAAAAACAACAAAAATATTACTAGAAACAAATTAGAAGATACTATAAAAAAACATAGTTTACCTAACCCACCAAAACTGGTTTCACTATCTCCTCAGGTAGCTTTTAATCTTTTCGTTGATTCCGAAGAAATGCATTACGAAGCATCTCGATTTTTAAACTGGAACAATCCCAACCAACAATATTCTAAGTCTTTAATTCTAACAAATGAAAAGAACGTTTTGGGATGCGATTTCATTTATTCAGATAATCTAAGTGTTATTCCATATAATAAATATGACTCTGTAATTGTTAGTAGAGATTATCTAATTAAAGACTTGAATGCCTTTGAGAAGAAGTTAATAGAAAATAACAAAAGTATATATTATTTAAACTCTAATTACGAAAGAATTATTCAACGAAAACTAAATTCCTTGTTAATAAATGATTTTAATTTTAACCTATCTTTTTTAAATTCTTTCACAAATCTCAAACAATATTTAAATAACTATATTGTAAAAGCACCTATTCTTGGTGTAATTTCATCCTCACCTTCTGTGGATTGCTGGAACAAAGCTTATAGAATCAAATCGTTATTTGAAGCCGAAGGTTATAATGCTGTAATTTTTGATACCACTTCTAATAGCACTATATTAGGAGCACAAGCTTCTTGTTGTTGTTCCAGCGAAAAAGATATCATTACCGATTTCTCTAATTATAAAAGAATCTTGTCATTTTTTATCAAGTGTTTAGATTATCAATACACCCCCGACATCATAATCGTTATTGGTAGAATTGCATTAACAAAAGAACCTATTTCTCCACAATATCCCAATAATATAATACAGTCATGTGCTGTCATCTTTTCATGCTTAATTGAAGCTTTTGTGTCTATAGATGATGATAGAATTGTAAATGATAATTATATCCACAATTTAGAAACATTATCAAACGGAAAATTTATAGGATGCATAAACAACGATAACATTGACAACATATACAAAAAAATCAAAGAGTTTTTTAGTTAAAGGAGTCTACATATTGAAAAATATAAATCTTATTCACACAGCAAATGGCGATGATTTATTGTTATGTAAGTATTCGAATAAAATATATAAATTATCTGAGCCTAAAGCAAAAAAGGCAATAATAAAAATGTTGCAAGAAAATATAGACCAGACAAAGTTGTTCTCAAATATTGGAATAGAAAACCTCACAAAACAGGAAATTGTAAAACACAATAGCTATCCCGAAATTGAAATAATTCTCACTTATAAATGCAATATGTCTTGTGAGTATTGTTGGCAAAGAAAAAGTGATTTAATTAAAGAAAAACCAATGGATAAAGAAACTTTTATGAATCTAGTAAATTATATAAAAGCTAATAATACAGATTATGTAGGTGATTATAATATTGGTTATATGGGTGGAGAACCCCTTCTTATGTTTGATTTTATCAAATGGGCAAACAACTATTTAATTGAACAACTAAATCAAAACCTTAATATAAGAATACTTACAAACGGTTCAATTATAAATCAAGAAATGTGCGACTATTTCTCTGAAAACAATATTAAAATTATCGTTAGTCTTGATGGTTCTAAAGAAAACAACAAACGAAGAGGTAATTTTGAAGCAACAATAAAGGGTATAGAACTACTAACGAAGAACAATTTATATCCACAAATACAGTCCACATTAAATATCAATTACTTTATTAATGGTGCCGGAATAGAAGCAACCCAATTCTTTTTAAGCAACAATTTAAAAGATTTTAACCTGATTTTTGAAGGGCCTTTAGATAACTACAATTCTAATCTTCTATATAATAGTTATGTAACAATTTTAAATTTTTGCTTAATGTGGTCTTTTACTAACAATAAATTACCATCAATATTAAAACAATTTGTACTTTCTTTAATTTTGCCAGAAGAAAGCATCTCTCAATGCTTTTGTAGATTTTTATATCCAAGAGGTTTTCAAATAGCCCCTAACGGAGATGTCTTTGCATGTGAATTCAACAAAAGCGCTCTTTCTTACGGTAATGTAAATGATATTCACAATCTCACAAAAATTGAGTCAAACGAAAATGCATTTAAAACCTCTAAATATAACCACTCTTTATGTAATAACTGTAAATTTGTAGGTTTATGTGATGGGTATCCAATGTTATGTTCGTTATACAAAAATTCAGTCAAATGTCCCAAACAACAATACTATAAAGCTTGTTTTGATGTAGTATATCCACACATAAAAAAATTAATAGTAATATTAAGAGAGGAAGAAAAATGAACATAACTCTTTGTAATTTAGCTTTTGCAGAAAATACATATGGACCACTATACCACTTCCCCATGGGGCTACTCAATATCGCTACAATAATAAACAACAATGATTTTTATAAACTCTCAATTGTCGATATTCCATGGTTAATATATTCTGGTAATACCCCCGATGATTACATTAATTATTCTGTTAACGAAATCTTAAAAAGCAATCCAGATGTTGTTGGTTTTTACACAAGATGTGATATATTGCCAAGTGTTATATTAGTTTCAAATTTATTAAAAAAGAAAAACAAAAATTTAAAGATTTTTCTTGGTGGACCAGGTGCTACTTTTGTTGCAGAAGAAATTCTCAAAAGCTTTAATTTTATTGATATGATTATCATTGGTGAAGGTGAAACTACAATCACCCAACTTTGTGAAATCTTTTCCTCTCCAAATCCAACTGCTAAATTAAAAGAAGTGAGAGGTATAATGTATACTCATAATGGAAACATCAGAAAGACCAAAGATAGAGAATTAATTTGTGATTTAAACAAATTGCCTTTACCCAACTATAAACTGATTAATTATTATAAAAACACTAGTATTATGGCATCGTTAGAGGCAGGTAGAGGATGTCCTTACAATTGTACATTCTGCTCCACTTCCAATTTTTGGAGAAGAAAATACAGGATAAAAAAGCCCGAACAAATTGCTATGGAAATGAAGAATCTTCATTCTGATTTTGGCGTCACTTCAATATCTTTAATACACGATAATTTAATTGTATCAGAAAAATTCATTGAAGAACTTACTACACAAATCAATAAAACTATTCCAAATATTAGGTGGCGATGTAGCGGAAGAGTTGACAATTTAAATAAACATATAATAGATCTGCTGGTTAATAGTGGTTGTGAAAGCCTTTTTTTAGGTATTGAATCAGGATCAGAGGCTATACAAAAAAAGATTAACAAAAATCTTGACATAAAGAATATCAATGAAACATTGAATTATTGTGAAAAAAAAGGCTTGAATACTTGGGCGTCATTTATTATAGGATTCCCTCAAGAAACTATCGAAGACATAGATGATACTATAAAATTAGCAACCGACATAAGACAGTTTTCAACAAATCAGGTCGTTCAAATACATGTATTGTCACCTGAACCTGGTTCTGCATTATTTGAAAATCACAAGGAGAAACTTACATTCACTAATAGTTTTTCTGATCACTCACTATTTGTGCATGATAAGACTAATTACGATTATATTGAACTTATAAGGAATAACCCTTCTGTGTTTCCGTCCTTCTTTTCTTTCTATGATAAGAATTCATATGATTTTGATTTAAATACTTTTTGTCGTTGTGCAAAAATTTTATTGGATTTTTACCCTAAAACTTTAAAGCTATTATTCTCGGTTTATGGAATATCCCCAACAAAATTACTTATGTATTTTAGTAAAAATTGCAAACATAATAAAGTTTGCGAAAGTAAAAATTTTTCAACATTAAAAAACAAGTTATGCAAAAACATAGATGATTTTATTATGCAAGAACAAATCGAAATACAAAATCATCATCATTGCATTATTGAATATGAAAAAGCGTGTTGGGGTTTATTGTCACGCCCATTCATAACAATACTTCCTTCCACCATAAACCTAAACAACAATACTAAATATGTAGTTAATCCACAAATAGAAACTATACAACTCGAAGGAAACCCCTTTGATATTATAAAAGAAATAATCCCCTCTAATATATCAAATTGTAAAACATATTTTGTGTTAATACGAACTCAATTAGAATCGATAAAAACACTTAATATAAATGAAACAACTTTTAGTTTGATAAATTATTTATCAAATTTATCATTTTTTGATATTAACAGCATAGCGATGCATTATGACATATGCCAAAAAGATGCATATAAAATTCTAGAAACACTAAAAAAGTATGCAATAATAACGGAGTATACCTATGGAAAATTTGATTGAAAATGTTACTGATTTTATGACCGCAATTTCACCCTTTTACGACAATATCTGTCAACCCTGTACACAAGAACGAATTGAATATTACCATAAAAAAATCCAACAACACACCCATAACAAAAATAAACTTATTTTAGATTTAGGGTGTTGTACAGGAGAAACTGCACTTGGCTTAGCTAAACTAAATTACAGGATTGATGGAGTTGATCTATCGAAAGGAATGGTCGACATTTCAAACTTAAAGAAACGGGATAATTTACACCTTGATTTTTTTGTTGCAGATATGCGATGTATTTTTAATCAAAAAAGATATGATACTATCTATTGCAATTGTCTAGAATGGCTAAATACATATGAAGATTTGAAGAATATGTTATATTCTACCACCCAAATGCTAAAAAACGATGGTATTTTAATTCTTGATTTACCAAATGCTGATGTTTTTCTGCAAAATTGTTCTAAATTTAGTGCATCAAGTACAAAATGTAAAGAGCAAATATTTTATAAACTTACAAGATTTAATGAAATAATTGGTCAAACAATTTATGCCTCACAAACATACATTCATGTAAATAAAATAATTCATCAATTAGAAACATATTCTTGTGATTTAATTTGGCGTTTGCATACACTAAATGAAATAAGCGACATTTTAAATCATCTACAGTTTCAGATCATTGAAACTACACATGGATATGAGCACAGCAACTCAAAAAACGATATTTTCATACAGATTATAGCAAAAAAATATGGTTATGCTTAAACATTCTTTATTTTCCGACGAATATAGTTTTGTTTGAAATAATTTAATGTGCAATCAAAGTTGACTAATCTATTTATTATAAATCTTAAGCCAGAACAACTTATTATTTACAAAAGGAGAAACGATGAAATATGAAAAAGGAAACAATAATTGTTAAGGAGTTAAAACCTGAAATGACCCAGTGTAGAATAATCCAAATGGAAAAGGAAAAAGAAAAAGAAAAAGAAAAAGAAAAGGAAAAA
The DNA here is from genome assembly GCA_045543035.1 of Acutalibacteraceae bacterium. Lineage (GTDB taxonomy): Bacteria > Bacillota > Clostridia > Oscillospirales > Acutalibacteraceae > DTU089. The sequence continues at coordinate 11,026 of JAZQMA010000026.1, forward strand.
GAAAGAAAATTTTTTGTGGAGGAGCATCCTCAAAATGAAAAATCTTAAATATGAATTTGGAGACTTTTTAAGCAATGTGCAACTTCAAAATTTAATGTTACCAACACATATCGTTATGGTCCTTACAAAAACATGTAATTTGAAGTGCAAATTTTGTTCAGCTGGAACTTCTGGTTCACAAGAAATGGATTATAATTTTGCAAAAAACTTTTTACTGTATTGCAAGAAAAATGGTATTCATAGTATTTGCTTTTCTGGAGGAGAACCACTTTTATATCCACATATTAATGAACTTATCTATTATGCAAACTCTTTAAATTTAAATATATCACTTACAACAAACGGCACGCTACTGAATCGGCTTTCTTCAACAAGTATAAAAATGCTTAATAAAATAGGTGTTTCTCTTCACGGTACAGAAAAAACACATGATTCCATCTGCGGAATAAAAAATAGTTATAAAAAAACAATTACTAATCTTGAAAAAATCAAAAATTCAAATGTAAATATTAACTACACTTTTTCTAATCTTAACTCAGAATATCATGAAATTGAACATGTTGCAAATATAGCAAAACAACACAATATGTCTATGAGTATTGCAAGAGTCAATAAAACGGGACGAGCCCTCTATGGAGCTTATGATATTCAACCAAACATTCTTATGCAAAATGTTTCAAAATTATTATCGCGTGGTTATGACCTTCAAATTAGCAATTGTATTTCTCCGTGCAGTATTGATGAAAAATTTCGTTACCTTGCTCATGGTTGCAGCGCAGGAACCTCTTTTGCAGGTATTGAACCTAATGGTGATGTCAAAATTTGTCCAACAGCATCTTTTGCTATTGGTAATCTTTACAAGGAGGATTTTTTACACATTTGGAACAATAAATCTATGTTGAAACTTAAAAGTTTAACTTGGTTACCTCTTACTTGCAAAACATGTTATGATCTCTCAAAATGTCGTGGTGGATGTAAAATCGAAAATTACTCTCCAACCACTTGGCCAGCATTTGGAGATTCATTGGCAAACAATGTTATGGAAAATATTTGGTCTTGCATATCAAATAAAAAGTTAGAACTTGTTGTAACAAGCATTAGACATGAAAACAAAAAAACAATCTTGTTAGGACCACATATTCGCATTTGCAATTCTTTAGTTGTATCTATATTAAAAACTATTGATGACAAAACCGGAAATCAAATAATCGAACACTTTGACGAAAAACAACAAAAAGATGTAAAGATACTACTTATCGCCCTATTTAGGGACTCCGTAATTAAAACCAAGGATGGTATACCATATGAATTATAGAAAAATAGGAAATGACAAAAATCTCATTAGATTAGGACAAAAATATTTTGTCGTAAATAACTACACTTTACAACTTATTTTATCATATCAAGAACATGCTGATTTAAAATCATTATCCTCCTGCTTGGGCTATTCAGAGCATGAAACGAACAAAATCTACAAAGAATTAAACCAAGCATTAAACGCAGCAGAGTATTTTGAAGAAGATTTAGAAGTATCCACCCCATTAAAAGTTCAGTGGCGCTTGACAGATTTATGCAATTTAAAATGTAAACATTGCTACCTGGGAAACAAAAATAATGTTGAATTATCTTCAAGTGAATTAATCAAAATCGCCAACAAGATAATTTCTGCAAATGTTATGGAAGTTACATTGACAGGCGGTGAACCACTTATGGTTAAAGTGTTGCCTGAACTAATTTATATGTTTTTAAATAAAAATATTTTGGTTAATGTTTTTACAAATGGTATGTTAACAGAATCATTAATAGAAAAATTTAATATGATGCCAAACAGAAGCAACTTGAGATTTAATATTAGTATTGATGGCCTTCAAGAAACACACGAAAATATTCGTGGAATCGGCACTTACCAAAAGCTTATCAACAACATAAAATTATTAGTGGCTAATGGGTATATAGTAACAACTAACACAACATTAACGGCTCTCAACTATACTGAAATTCCACAATTAATATTAGCAATGAAACAAATTGGAGTTCGAACTTTTCAAATTAGCAATTTGATAAATTTAGGATGGGCAATCGAAAATGATTATTTAAAAATGGATAAAGAAAAAACTGTAATTTTCGAATCTAAAATAAGAGAATTATCCGAAGTCTGTAATGATGATTTTCGTTTCTTATACTCCCCCATTCCCAATAACACTGCAAAAGAAAACCCCACAGTATTCAAAATCGAAAAAGGTAAAATCGAACAAATTGGAACAGATATATGGAGATGTGGTGCCGGGAAAGGGAAAATTACTATTTCAGTAAACGGCGATGTTCTCTGTTGCCCTTTCTTCAGCAACTATATCATAGGAAATATCTTAGATGACGATTTAGAAAACATCTGGAATAATTCTGTAAGACACAAATTCAATCACTATTTAAATAAAATAAACGGAAGGAAAAGAATTTGTGCTGCTTTGAAGGGAGCTTATAATGTCTGCTAAAATACTTCTAATCTCTCCTCCCGCTTATGGGAATGAATTAACAATGATAAACCCTTTTCCAACCCCCCCTTTGGGACTTTGCGTTTTAAAAAACGAACTAATTAAACATGGCCATGAGGTTGAGATATTAGATTCGGCAGTAATTCCTTTTGACTTTTTTTCACTCAAAAAATTCATTTGCGAATACCAACCAAACATTATTGGAATTACAACATATTATCAAAACATCAATATAATCTATATCGCTAAACTAATTAGAAGTATCTCAAAAGATATAAAAATAGTGCTTGGCGGCGTTATGGCTACCAAGTTTGGGCAACTGATACTTGAACTTGATTACGAGAATTTGATAGATTTTGTTTTAATTGATTCCGGTATCAATGAACTTGTTGAAATTGCAAACGGGAACACAAATAATTCTAGTATATTTAACAAAATAAACAATGGCTATATTAACACAAAAAAACAGAACTGCATATTTTTTTCTGGTAATTATTATTTGCCGAATATTTCGCCAGTTCTTTACAAACGATTTCATTATGTCTTTAACAACGGTTGCCCTTTTAATTGTGATTTTTGCGTGTGCGCACAACAGCAAAAAAATAATTCTTTTGATACTAAATCAATAATATCAGAAATCAACATGATAAATAATTATTATGGTCACAAAAATTTTGTCTTTCTTGATGAAACGCTAACATTAAACAAAGAGAAACTTATGGAGATAAAACATAAAATTAATAAAGATATTACATTCTGGGGTGGAACCCGCACAGATTGTATTGATAAAGAATCTATAAAACTATTAGGTGAATTAAATTTTAATAAATTGTTTTTAGGAACTGAATCAACCAAACCAGATACACAAAAATTCATTTCCCATAAATCCAAGAATCTTGCTGACATCAAAGCAAAAGTTGATTTGCTACATGGAGTCGGGATCAAAGTTGAAACATCTCTTTTAATCGGACTACCGTTTGAAACAAAAAAAGATTTTGAAAATAGTTTATCAGATGTCATTGAAATAGGTTTTGATTATATAATGTTTACATTTTTACACATTATTCCTGGCACAAAAATGTATCAAAATCACAAAGATTATGGATACCAATTTATAAAGCAAGCCCAAAATTTATATGAACTATTTAACCAAGATAATTTTAAGGTTGATGGAAAAGGATTTGTTAAAAGTCAATACCTTTCCGTAGAAGACTGCAATATGCTACTGCATGAAACAACTACAAAATTAGATTATCGAAGTAGATACGGAAAACCTATGGGATATATCCAAAACAATCTGCATTCTTTCCCATATTAGTTATAATATCTACTAACGATATAAAATTTGCAAATAGGAGGTGATACTATGGAAGAAACAAAAAAAGAAATCCAGGAAGTTGAAACAACTATCCCACTTAAAAAGAAGCCGGTTGTAGAATTGCTTGTTGAAGAAAAGGACATTGTTTTCGCTTCTGAAATGGCAACACACTGTGGAGATCAGTGCTAACCCCTAGGCGGTAAGATTGTCCATACAGTAATAGTCAGTCTTACCGCTATGTTAATGGAGATGATTGTATTATGTTTTTAGATATTTCGTCAGTAAAAGAAAACATCCTATGTTTAATGAAAGAGTGGAATGTTCCAGGATTATCTGTTGGTATTATTGATACTAATGGCTCAAATACTACTTTATCATTTGGTACCCGAGATTTAAGAGACAATAACAAGTTCAACAGTGATACTCTTGTTCCCATAGGATGTTGTACCAAAGCATTTACAAGTTTAGCAATTGGAATTCTTGCTGAGAAAAACTTGTTAACTTTTGATGATAAAATAAAAAAACATTTAAAAGATATTGCCTTTTATTCACAACTACTGACAAATAACTTGACTATCAAAGATATCCTCTGTATGAGAACTGGTATACAAATTGATGAAATAATATATAATGAATCAAATTATACCTGCGATGACATATTAAATAAAATCAGATTCATAACACCTAGTATTTGTATGAGGGAATATTTTTTATATGATATCTTCTTATACAATTTATTAAAAAAAATTATATGTATCAACACGCAGATTTCTTGGGAAGAATTTATAATTAGCGAACTAGCATCTCCAATTGGAATGAAAAACATTTGTTTCACCTATGATTACATCAAATCCACCAATTATGCAATAGGATACTATGAAAAAGAGGGTAATCTAATACCAGAAAACAATCTTCGTAATATCAACGCTGTTTTACCATCTGCTGGAATTAACACTTCATCAAGGGAATTATTAAATTGGTTATATTTTCTTATAAATGGTTTTAGCTCGACAAGTCAGCGAATTGTTTCTCAACCAATATTGAATGATATCTTTAGACCATATATTTTTTCTAAAGCCTATCCAACCTACAAAGAGCTATACAATCAAAGTTATGCCTTAGGATGGTTTAATGAGCCATATAAAGGCAACAATTTATTTTACCATGAAGGAAATGTTCGTGGATACAGTACTTTAGTAAGCATTCTTCCCGAAAAAAAAATCGGAATTACTATATTAATGAATAAAGATCGCTGTCCTTTAACACGAATTCTATTATATAATTTTATCGATAATATTTTAGGGCTAGAAAAAACTAATTGGTCCAAACGCTTTAAAAGGGAACGCTTAATAAAACAATCTATTAATTATAACAATTCAGATAACAACCAATTATTAAATTTTCACACAGTTCTACATAACGGAGTTTACACTAATAAATTCTATGGTTTACTAATAATTTCACAAGTTGAACAATCCATTCCCTCTGTGACAATATTTAACAAAAAATTCGTATTATGCTCTTATACTAATAATTGGTTTATTTTTTTTAAAGACAGTACAAGTATATTTATAAAATACGAAAATAGCGCTTCAAAGATATATGCCAAATTTTCAAAAAATGCCAAACCAATTGAATTTATTAGAATAGCGTAGATAAATGTTTAAAAAAGCAACTATTGCTAGAGTTTTTTGCTAAAAAAATAGTGACTCAATAAACACAATTTGGGGTTTTAACATCTTGGTTACTTTGATATTAATGTTTTTTATATAACTAAAATGTTGATATAAAACTAATATAAATATTATTTTGCGGTTATAATGAATTCTTATTTAAATAACATATTAATTTTATACTATAAATATTCTAATAAAATTTTTAGTTGCTTATCGACTAATATATGGTGTGATATATCCCCTTCAAAATAATCGCTTATGCTTTTCTGGTATGTATCACCCACACTGATACCGGTATATTAGCAACAGAATGGAGCTTATTATGGAAAACATATTACATGTCTTATATTCAATTGTTGAAAATAATATTACTGATTTAAAAAAACCTATTTCAGAAATTGGTGCAGACGAAAACTTATTTGCTTTAGGAATGAATTCAATTTCAAGTATAAAAATCGTCGTTGCATTAGAAGAATACTTTGATTTTGAATTTGAAGATGAAAAACTAACAGTAGACACCCTACATTCCATTAATAGTATATCAAAATATATTTCAGAATGTGTACACTTATAAGATTTAATAAAATGTAATACGATACTTATCTTTACTTTTCACTTTTTTTTTGCTATAATAATGACAAAGAGGTGAGATTCTATTGAAAATATGTATTTGTGATAATGATAAGTTTGTTCACGAACAAATAACCAATAATATTATTAAGTGTACCTCTGATACAACAGATCTTGAAATTGAAACATTTTTATCAGCAGAAGCTTTATTAAACAAATATTATACTCAGGGTTTTTTTGATATTATTTTTTTAGATATTGAAATGGGTGGTATTTCGGGAATAACTGCAGCCGAAAAGTTAAGAGAATTTGACTCTAATGTGATTATAATTTTTATATCAAATTATCCTCATTATGTTTTTGACACATTTACAGTCGAAGCGCTTCATTTTTTAGTAAAACCCTTTTCTGTTTCAGATTTCAAAAAAGTCTTTAATAGGGCTATAAACAAATACAAAATTATGAATTCATCTATCACTTTAAAATGGCAAAGTGAACGGTACATAATAAAAATTGATACCATAAAATATATTGAAGGTTACAAAAGACATATAACAGTATACACAAAAGACGGCGTATATGAATCCTTGGGGAAAATTCCTGATTTATTAAAAGAACTCTCACCTCATGGTTTTATCCGTACTCATCAGGGATTTCTTGTAAATATGGATTATATAAAACGGTTTGATGCTACCGATGTAATTCTCTTTGACGGTACTAAAGTAATGATAAGTGTTCGTAAAAGAGCTGATGCATTACAAGCTTTTGATAATTATTTAAAAAATAAGAAGTGGTGAAATTGAATATTATCGCAGCATTATTGGGTTCTGTTTTTGAAATATATATTGGCCATATGTTTTTTTCAAAATTCAGCACAAAAAAGGTTTCAACAAAAACGTATATAATTTGCTTATTGATTCTTTGTATATTTTTGACGCTTTCATCTACAACATTAGTTCAAAGCTCTTTTTTATTTTTTGCTTTTTCAACTTGTATTTTTCTTTTTGGTTTATTATTTGATCTAAAATTAACCAAAAGAATATTATTAACCTTTGCTTTAATAATTACAATTTCACTTTCGGAAATGATAGTTGCTATGACAACAACGTTAGGTATGGATACTACACTTACTGAACTACAAAGCAGCAATATTCTATATACAATTTGTGTTATCACATCACATTTTCTTTCTTTTGCAATATTAAAACCCATAAAAAAGAAAATTTTTGATTCTCATCAAAAATTTCCTTTGTGGTTTAAAATTGGCACGACCATATTGCCATTAACATCAGTATTCATTATTATTCTATTGTATCGATATACTTATATTGTTGCCGATACTTCATATCAAATCAGCACACTGATTGCTGCTATTTTGCTTATAATTGCAAATCTTCTTATATTGTTTGTTATTGACAAACAAGAAACACATCTAAGAACGACTGAAAGGTTACTCTTTGCTGAAGCTCACATCAAAAATCAGTTATCTCACTATTCAGAACTATACACTCAGCAAGAAGCACTCAAAAAATTCCGACATGATAGCAAAAATTTTTACACATCACTAATTTCAAAACTTGAAACTCTGTCAGTTCAAGAAGCGCTTGATTATGTAAAAGACAAGATTGAAATTGATGTGTTTGACAATAATACTATCAATTCTGGTCATCCTGTCATTGATGCAATAATTTATAGCAAAAACCTATCTGCTCAAAAGCAAGGGGCAGCCATTAACAGCAATATCAAAATTACTACAAAAATCCGTGTTGACGAATTAGAACTCGGTGTTTTAATTGGAAATGCACTAGACAATGCAATTGAAGCTGTATCTCAACTTAATGAAACAGAATCCAGGGTAATTGAACTTAATATACTATCTTCAGGAGATATGTTATCAATAGAAGTTTCAAATAAAACAAATTCTAATATTGATACGGTAAATCTAATAACAAGTAAAAAAGATAAGCGCATGCACGGTTATGGAATAAATAGCATTGAAGCCATAACCACAAAATACAAAGGAAATCTTTCAATTTCTTGTGAAAACAATACATTTATTCTTTCTACAATATTGGTTAACAATTAAAAAGACCGATTGTATTTTACACTTGTGCATTATTTATCAACACTTATAACATAACCATTTCTTACAAACAAAAATTAGCGTATTATAAACACATCAGCAATGATGTGTTTTTTTTGTAGGTGATTTTATGTATGAGAAACTTTCTAAAAGAATTACAGATATACTAATACATAATAAAATAATATCAGAAGCTGATTTTGAAATATATATTTATAGTTTTCAAATCATTCTATCTTCATTAGTTTCATCATTATTTATTGTTATATGGTCAATTCTTTTTAAGCAAGTTTTAAATACCATAATATTTTTTATAGGCTTCTCATGCTGTAGAAAAGTTAGTGGTGGGTATCATGCTAAAAGTTATATTGCTTGTTTTTTATTTACCCAAATATTGTTTATAACCTATCTGTCAATTATTTCTTTTTCGAATATTTTAGAAAACAAGTTTGCTTTTATTATAATCTCATTGTTCTCAACCGTTTTCATTATTGCTTTTGCACCAATCGATAACGAAAACAAACCTTTTTGTGAAACTGAAAAAAAGAAATTCCGAAAAAAGAGTCTCACATTCTCAATATTCAATATATTTTTAGTTTTGATATCAACATATTTCTCTTTATTTACTGCAGAATGCTTTTGTTATATTTTAGGTGTCTTTTCTGTTTCTATAATGCTTATATTCGGCAAAATACAAAAAATTGCATTATTAAAACGAAACTACAAAATTTAAAAGAAAGGAGGAGCTCGCAATGAAAAAATTTAAAAAATTTTTAGGGTTATTTGGTAGCTCCCTTGCAGCATTTGCTTTAGTTGTTGGAACACTTTCTGCAAATTCCGCCTGTGCACTTTATTTTCATCAACCAAAAACTCCTGTGGCATTGAATAAACTTAAAAAATAATTAATAAGAAACGAGGCAGACCTAATTTTAATTGTCTGCCTCGTTTCTTATTGCTAATATTTGATTGATTGATGTAGACAAAATCGAAGAAATTTCTACTAAATCATTCACAGAAGGCCATATCTTGCCGCTTTCCAGTTTTAAATAATATTCAACATCAACCTTAAGCAATGCCGCTATTTCAGAAATTTCTAATAAATTTAAACATCGCAAGTTTTGAAGGCTTTTTGAGAACTTATTTAAAAATTGTACAAGTATATTTTTTACCACTCTATAATTTATTGTATTACAACCAAATGTACAATACTTACACATATTATTTTCAAAAAAAGACAATTTTTCTTTTATTGAATAATTCAATAATTTCTTTATTGAAGTTTCTTTGAAAATTGTATCAACACTAAACCGGTCAAAAACAAGCAAATCAACAGGTATATCATATATAATTGACAACAAAATTAATACATCTACGGTTAACGTCAAAGAACCATTTTCAAACCGTCTATATTTATAACAGCTTATATTTAACAAGGAAGATACCTGTGCCTCAGATAAGCCCAATCGCATACGAATTTCTTTTATTTTACTATGCATACTTACATCCTCCTTTTATTTTGATTATATCACTATCTTGTACAATATGTCAAGTTTGATGTTGTGCACATTTTATAATTGTCAAAACACCATATACTATAGGTATGAACTAATTGTGCAATAGTTCAAATTTGCTTTTTAGGATGATTTTCATGCCAAATAGTATAGGTAGTATTATTCGTGCCAAACGAAAAGAATTAAAATTAACACAAGCTCAATTGGCAGAACTTATTGGCTCTGATGAGTATTATATAAGTGCAATAGAAACAGGCAAGCGCAAACCTGGCAGCAAATTTTTAGTATCTCTTTCTAATTCTCTTTCAATTCCCATTGATTCATTATTGGGTATAGACTCCAATGTTGTTTTACATGAGCAAGTTTCAGATTTAGAAATAAAATTACAAAGTTTGACTCCAAATGATAGAGAACTTCTTCTTGATATATTTAATCAACTTGCAGATCGCTTATTGACAAATATATAATATGTTTTAGTACCTATTTATTCAATCAATTGATTAAAACTGTTTCCTTAAAGTGCAAAAATGAATTTCTCATTCTTGCACTTTAATTTTTTAGTATACATTATAAAACATCAATGCATCTACTCTAACACCATTTTGAATAACTTCAAAATGACAATGAGGTCCCGTTGAATATCCTGTTGAACCACAATCTGCGATTACTTGTCCTTGTTTTACTGTTTGTCCTGCAGATACATGGAGAGCAGAACAGTGGGCGTAAAGAGTTGAGTAAGTGTCATCATGTTTAATCTTGACATAATAACCGTATGAGTTATGCCAAGTAGCAGTTACTACAACACCGTCTGCAGCAGCAAGAATAGGCGTACCAAGAGGAGCCGCTATATCTGTACCGCCGTGAGTTTTTATTTCTCCTGAAATTGGGTCAACACGAGTGCCGAACCGAGAGGATATATATTGGTCGTTTTCAAATGGCCAAGTAAACATACCTGTTCCGACAAAAGAACTGTTACCCTGAATAATCTGTCCGCTTGCACCTAAAAGTCCTGCCCATAAATCGTTATATTCTTCACTCATCAATTCTTCCAATAATGCTTTCTGTTCATCATTGAAGTTGTAAAGAGCAGAAATTTCATCTACACTCAACTGGATAATTGATACTGTCAGAACCTTCTTTGTTACATAAGTTGTTGTTTTAATAGAATTTCCGTTTTCATCTGTTGTAACGACAGTTTCAGCAACAACTTTAGGTTTAACAACACCCGTCATAGTGTTCATATCTTTCATAATTTTACGAAGCAAATCAAGTTTAGTATCATCAAGAGTTACAACCTCAAGCGGAGTATCGCCTGAGGTTGTTTTTACTGCATATACTGCGAGAACATCTTTCCAATTTATTGAAGTGTTTCCTTGCACTTCAAGTAAATCATAAGTGTAAGATGCTTTCATAGCAGTGAGATTTGCATAGTGTTCAGATGTGAGTTCAGATATAGCCTGCGACATTGTTTTATTTGTACCTGTTGTTTCATCGTTTGCAAGGAAGATACCGAAACAAGTACCACCAATGGCACCGATTAAACAAATAATGATTATTACAACAACAGCAGGCACACCACCTCCGGCAATAATAGCTCCAATACTTTTTACACCTGCTACGACAGCTTTTCCCGCTTCAACAACAACCTTTGCTGCAACCTTAACTGTTCTTATAGTTACTCTTGCAGTTGCCTGTGCTGTTTGCTTTGTTCTTTTTGCAACTTCAGCAGTTTTCTTTGTTGTTGATGCAGTTGTTTTCACAGTTTTCTTTGCTGCCTTTGCTGTCTTATCAGCCTTCTTGATAGTTTTTGCAGTATCATCAAGACTTCTCTTTGACTGCTTTATTTTATGAGCATCTTTATTAATGGTTTTTACAGTTTGCTTTTCAGCACCAAACTTTTTTATATCGGATTTACCTTTTGTTTTAGGTGATGATTGCTTTCTTTGGCGAGGTTTCTTAATCTCGTCAATATTTGTTTCTGTCTGTTCTTTTACTTTAGGCGGTGCCTGAGTTTTTTCTTTAACAGCTTTAGCATCGCCTTTGTCTGTTCTCGTATGAGTAGTCTTTTTACTGTTCTGCGTTTTTACAGGCTCAGATGTTTTTTCAGCATTATCCGAAGATTTGGTTTTTGCAGATTTATCCTTTGATGAAGCTGAATTACCGGAATTATCAGAACCGCCTTCATCAGTTTTAGATTTGGTTGACTTTTCTTTAGGAGCTTTGGAATTGCTATCATCCTTTGGAGCTTCGTTGTCTGCTTTTTCTTCAGTTACATTTTCCTCTGTTGAAGTTTCTTCAGACTGCTTTTCCGCTTCCTCTTGTGTTTTTTTCTCAGCTTTCTTTTCTTTGATTTTTTCTTTTGCTTTGCTTACACCTTTACGAACTGCCGTTTCTGTTCCTACGGCAACAGTTTCACTACCTGTTCGCATAGAATCTGATACCTTGTCAGTTGCATACTGTTCAGGTGATACATTATCCGCCTGATTGATATTTTCATTAACGGTGTCTTTGGTTTTAACACCGATATTCTTCATTCTGTCACCGACATTTACAGCAGTATCGTGAACTTTAATTTCTTTAACTACTTCACGAGTCTTAATACCTTTACCCATTTGCACCTCCTATATTATTTTTGTATATTTTTGATTAGTTGATTGTGTTATAAGGCATTGTCTTATCAATAGGAGCGAGGAGAACTTTGCCCGTACCTCTGTAAACATTTACAAGACCTTCCCCGGATGCGGCAGAACCTACAAGTGTCTTGCCTGAACGCTCAACTGTAAATTCAAGTGATTTACTCCAAGCAAGAGCAAGATTACCGTCAACCTTGAGAACATCGTTTTCAAGTTCGATTTCAATAAGTTCTTCTCTTGGGCATCTTGATTCAATGGCAAAGATACCGTTACCTGTAAGACCGAGATTAAAAAGTCCTTCACCGCCAAGAGCCGCAGAAGAAATATTTGTACGCATTACTGCCTTCTGTTCAAGTGCTGAATCACAAGCGAGGAAAAGACCGTCATCAAGAACAACGGCGCCGTTCCAATCGGCTGTGTTCATAAGAATAATGTGCTTATAGGTAGGTTCAAGCACAAGAGTACCATTACCTGTGTATTCAGGTTTGATTGCACTTTCTCCTGTAACTTTACCTCGGAGCGCTTTACCAAAGAGATCTCCGACACCCTTGATACCGGTGGTTGCATTTACATTACCAACAGACCACTGCATAGCTCCTGCCTGAAGTGTGATATTTGCTTTTGCAAGGTCACAAATGAGCTGACGCTTTCTTACATTCATTTCGTTGCAGTAGAAAGCGAGCATTGCAGTTGAAGGTGTAACACTCAAATCTTTCTTATACTCAATAATTGTAAAGGGTCCTCTTTCATCGAGAACCCTTACATCATCGTTATTCTGAAAATTATTAATCTTATACATAAATTAAAACCTCTTTCTTTAACTTAATTCTCCGACCTTTGTGGTCATGAGTTTATAAAGTTCCGTATTCTTCGGGAACTTTCTTTCAAACGGTACAAATGATGAACCAACCTTAACAAGACCGTGACCGACTTCAACATTGGTAATGTGGGTCATCTGTGTTTCGCTTATCTGTAAAAGGTTTGCAAGTTCTTCTCTGTCCGTTGAACCCTGATTGAGCATTATAATGAACTCTGAGTTTGCGAGCATTGTTCGAGCTGTGTGGCTCTGTAAAAGATCGTCAACATTCTGTGTGATACCCGTACAATATGCACCGTACTTACGAACTCGTTTCCAAAGTGTGAAAAGGAAGTTTGCAGAGTATTCGTGTTGGAAAAGAAGATATATCTCGTCAATGAAGATATATGTTTCTCTACCCTCAGCTCGGTTCTTTGTGATTCTGTTAAGAATACTGTCAAGAACAACAAGCATACCGATAGGCATAAGCTGACTACCAAGTTCAAGAATGTCATAACAGATAAGTCTGTTTTCAATATTTACATTGGTTTTCTGTGCAAAGGTACTCTGTGAACCTGAAGCAAAAAGTTCCATAGCTGTTGCAAGTTCCGTAGCTTCGGGTTCAGGCTGCTTCCTTAATTCGTTACAAAGGTCAACAAGAGTAGGAACTTTACCTGTATAACCTCGTTTGATATAGTTCTTATAAACATTAGTCAAACAACGGTCAACAATAGATTTCTGGATTGCATCAATACCGTCTTTGCCCATAACCTGTTCAAATAGAGAAAGCACAAACTCAGCCTTAAATGCAATAGGACTTGCACCGTCTGCATACTCCTTGTTTATATCAAGACAGTTGATATGATTTTTGCTTTTCGCAGAAAGCTCAATAACCTGTCCGCCCATTGCTTCAACAAGAGCCGAGTATTCTCTTTCAGGGTCAATAATCATAATGTCTGCATCAGTTGAAAGTAACAACTGTACTAATTCTTCTTTCGCAGTAAATGATTTACCGGAACCTGAAACACCGAGAATGAAGCAGTTACCGTTAAGAAGGAACTTTCTGTTGACGATAATCATATTCTTCGAGATTACATTTACACCTTGGAATGCACCGCCATCGTGCTGAATTTCCTGCACCTTAAAGGGCATAAAAACAGCAAGGCTTTCTGTTGTAAGAGTACGCCTCGCTTCAATCTTATTTATACCGATGGGGAGTGTAGCATTAAAACCGTCTAACTGCTGATATTTAAGAACTCCAAGCTGACACATGTGCTTTCTGCCTGTTGCCTGAATAGCTTCAGTATCGCTGTTGAGTTCTTCAAGAGTATCGGCTGTGTGCATAACTGTAATAACAACCTTAAACATCTTTTGGTCACGGGTTGTAAGGTCATCAAGGAATTCTCTGATTTCCTTTCTCTGCTGTTCCATATCATAAGGAATTACAGAAGTATAGTTGTTGTTGGCGTTCTGTTTTCTCTGATAGTTTGCAATGTTTGTTTCAATACCAAGTGCCTGCTTTTCACCAAACTTCTGTGCTTCTTCTGTTGATACCGGGATAATATCGAAGTTAAACACCATATTTCTGTTTGTATCTGTGAGTTCCCATACAACACTATCTTTGATATATGAGGGATAATCACGGATGAAGAGAACTCTGCCGAATCTATCACCGATTTTGAAGTAATCTGACTTAAACTCAAAACCGTCAGGTGTGATATAGTCTTTGAAACTCTGTCCCTTCTGCATTGTATCTCTCAAATCGAAGTGATAGTCTGCTGATTCTTTAGGTCTGCAGAAATCGTGAATAATGCGAAGTCTTTCAGTTAAATCAAGCTCAGAGCACTTTGAACCGAGTCTTGCAAAGTGAGCAATCAAATCTGCACCCACACGGTTGAAGTGACTTCGTGCTTCTTCAACCGTCTTTTTCTGAATTGTGAGCGTTACATATTTATCCTGAACAATAGCATTCGCTCCGTTTGCTATCATAGTAAGCATATCATTGATTTCTTTACGGTATTTATCCTTATCATCGTTTGCCTTTTCAAGAAGTGCGATTTCTTTAAGCTCGCTGTTCTTGAGTTTTCTGTTTATGATTGTAATCTGACTCGAAATACCGTTTTCAAGTGAGTTCAAAATTTCACTGTAACGAAGGAAGTTTGCTTCTTTATCTTCCTTACTTGATACCGCATAATTTATATCGGTAAACTTAAATGTTTTTGAGTATCTGTCTTTACCTGTTAAAAAGATACCGTCTGAATAGACGGCATCAATTTTAATAACATCCTGAACAGACTTGGGGACAGACATTCCATCCCCAAATAAGTCATCGAGTCCTGTTTTCTTTTTTATTGTTCCTATGAGGTCGAACATCGTCACCATTCCTTTCAATTTCGTCATAATAGTTTTTTGAAATAAATTTCAATTCCTTTGGCATAAGGATTTCACTCTTTAAATAGGTGATTAAAACCTTTTCTGCCGTCATTCCGTGATATTTAAAAAAGCCGAGGGTTGCAAAAGGAGCTGCACCTACAATACACACCCAACTGAGTGTTTCAATACCGAAGAACGGTTTAAGAAGAAAGTACAATCCTACTGCAATACCGCAGGCTAAAACCGAGAATACGAACTGACGGAGATTAAGACCGAAATATACCGCTTCACTGTAATCTCGTATTTCACGGTTAATCTTTACTTCCATTTATATAATCAACTCCTTTATAATCCCATCATTTCTTTAACTACTCTGTCACTCATTTTTACTGTTCCGACAAGTACAATCATATTGAATATAAGCTCACCGACATAAGTCCATACCTGATTTACTGCTGCTGCCGATTCATCAACAACAGGTGGTGATGAAGCAAACAACGAGAAGATAATGCAACCGAGTACAATGATTGCACCCTCTAAACATACTGCCGCATAAGATTTAATGAAACTCTTACCGACAGATGATGAAGTTTCTCCTGCAAACGAAGATAAAGGTACGGGAGCAATCGCTGTATATAGGTAAATCTTAAAGAATCGTCCGTAAACTGTCATAATCATAATAAATGAAAGCACAGTAATAAACAGACTCCCTATAAGTGTTACCGCCCATAGTGGTACGCTCTCCCAAAATCCGCTATCTTCTATTGCTGTTACTATTGACTCAGGTAGCACCATTTCATCAATTCTTGCAAGTCCTGATGTTGCCATAATCTTCGCAACAATGCCCTGGACTATATCAAATAATGCCATCATCAATTCAAGACCATAGTCAATAGCTGCTTTTGAAAGTATAAATCGGATGAACATTTTTAGAGCTATCTCCGGTCTTTTCATTTCTGCAAAGTTTCCGCAGGTTTTCATAACGCCTACAACAAAAAAGAGCACCAGAAGCGAATATCCTATCGCCTGTAGTGCTCCGTGAATGTTAGTGATTACATTCCATATAGTACCGTCTTTAAATTCTTCCGGGGATTGAGTGATAAGAAGCCAAATTTCACTTAATTTGTCATTCCAAGTTGCGAGTGCATTTTGTAGATTTTGCACTACCCAATTTGAAGATTCCATCAAAGACCTCCCTTCAAAAAAGAGAGAACACAAAACTGTGCTCTCCCTGTCAATAATTTAAATTTAATCCTTCAATTTCTTTTTCTTTAAGTTTAATAATTTTAACTCCGTTTTTGTTATTTCCATCGTAATAACTAACGATACAGTTTTCACTTTGCAGGGTTAAAAAATTATCTTTCAAGAAATCATTAACAACACAAAAATCATCCAGTGGTTTTCTTAATCCCAATCCTAAATATTTTATAAAGGCTTCTTTTTTTGTCCAAATCTCTAAAAAAGCTTTCATTGGATCAATAGCAGTATTTGTAATATATTCATTTTCTTTCTCAGTAAAAAAACGCTTTGCTATTCCCATGCTATTCTCTGTTTCTTTTTCAATATCAACACCTACTCTATTATCGGAAAAAGCTATAGCAATTACATTGTGTGTATGAGAAATATTAAAGAAAATATTTTCATGTCCTTCAATATAGGGTTTCCCCAAGTCATCGTTAACTATGGAAATCTGATTAATGTCTATTCCAAACTCTTTTTGGATTATAAGTTTAACTGCAACCTGTGCATATAAACTGAGTTTTTTATCCATATTGTTATATAGCTTTTTTATCTGTGTAGCTTTTTCCTTTGACACATATGATATAAGATTGTTGAATATTGATATACTGAATTTATTACTTAAAGGTAATATATACAAATTTCTGCCCATTTTTTCAATTTAAATCCTTTGCTTTTTTCGAACAATATAATTTGCGTATACAGAAAAGTCAACTGAATAATCCAAACTATCGATATATTCTGCAAAAATGTTGATTTATGCCTTTTTATTCAACATATTATCCAACAATAAGGTCAAGAATTTCTTTTGCAAATGTGATTATAATACCGCCGGCAACAGTAAGGAAACCGTTAGCTCTCTGTGAGGGGTCGTGTGATTTAAGAGAAAGACCGACCTGAACAATACCGAAGCCGAGAAGAATAAGACCTACTGCTCTGATAAGTCCGAAGATGAATGTTGAAAGATTGTTTACTACTGCAACGGGGTCATCTGCTGCAAATGCAGTTACACTGCAAACGAAAAGTATTGTAAGGCAAAGAATAATGCCTACATAAGCCTTAAAGCCTTTTCTTACTTTACCCTCCATAGGAGCCTTCTTTGTTTTTGTGATTACATTTTTTCTCATATTTTTATTCCTCCAAATTATTTAATAAATATTCTTCAATTTCCTGACTTGAATAGATAACAACATCTGATTTAGGTAAACCATCGATGTCAATATCTTCTAGGTCATCAAAAGTCATTTCATAGCTTGAATAATCTTCGAAGCCGTGAACATAATTTTCACCCTTACCGTCAGTTGTGTCTTTGACATTCGGGTGTTTTAAGATGTCATACTTTAAATCTTGCACAGGTCTTTCACCACGAATAAAAAGAAGTGCATACTTGTTATCAAGCATACGCACTTCATCTGGTGTTAATAGTTCTCTACCGGAAACCTGATAATTTGTTGAATAACTTCCGTTCCTTCCTCGTGATTGTCCGTAGGTATTTGTGTCTATCGTTTCTTTACCCAAGAGTTTAGAAACATATTCGTGTGTTGATTGCTCATTACCGCCGAGATATAAGAACTCATCACAGTTACCGACTATGCTTTCCCACTGTTTCTCAAACAAAGCCTTTAACTGTGCCATATTCTGAATAATTATTGAAACTGAAATTTCACGGGAACGCATTGTTGAAAGCAACTTATCAAAGTCATCAGGCAATGCGATGTTTGCAAACTCATCCATCACAAAATGCACATGAACGGGAAGTCTGCCTGTATGAACAAAGTCCGCCTGATAATATAACTGCTGAAATAACTGTGTGTAGAGCATACCGACAATAAAATTAAAACTTGTATCGTTTTCAGGGATAAGTGCGAATAATGCTGTTTTCTTTTCTCCGATTTGGTCAAGTTCAAGCTCATCGAAGCAGGTCATATTTGCAAGAGAATCAAGATTGAATTTTTCAAGTCTTGCAAGAAGTGTAATCTGAATAGATTTCAAAGTCTTTGTTGAACCGCTGTGATAAGAACGATAATATTTAAGAGCGATATGGTCCGGTATTCTTTTTTCAAGTTTTTCGAATATTTCATCAAGAGGACTTATCGTTACCATATCCTGACTACCGCCCTCATCATCAGGAAGTTCTCCCGCTCGTATCATTTCAAGTACTGTTGAGAAGTTTTGTTCCTCCGGTGGAGCTTCATAGTGGAGATATGAAACAAGTGCTTTTAGGAGCATACTTGCAGCTTGGTCCCAAAACGGATCATTACTCTGACTTCCTTTTGGTGTTGTGTTTTTAAAAAGGTTTGTTACAAGTCGCTGTATATCATTGTCATTATGAATATACACAAACG
The DNA here is from genome assembly GCA_045543035.1 of Acutalibacteraceae bacterium. Taxonomy (GTDB): domain Bacteria; phylum Bacillota; class Clostridia; order Oscillospirales; family Acutalibacteraceae; genus DTU089. The sequence goes on from JAZQMA010000026.1 coordinate 30,062, forward strand.
GGTTATAGCAATCGCTCTTTTCCATATTGATAAGGTCAAGAACTTTAATTTCATATCCTTGTTTTTCTAACATACCACCCGTATCACGAAGCAGCTCACCTTTAGGGTCGAGGACTATAAAGGAAGTGTTTGCCTGCATAATGTTTGGTTTTGCATAGAATCGGGTCTTACCCGCACCCGAACCACCACAAACCAAAACATTAAGGTTTCTTCTGTGCTGTCTGCCGTCAAGTCCTATCGCCGTATTTTGAGTGAGAACTTTATTTTTAGTTGCATCAGCATCCATATATTTCTTCTTTATTGTTGTCGGCTTTCCCCATTTAGCCGAGCCGTGTTCTTCTCGTCTTCGGTAATTCTTATCATTTGAAAGATAAATACCGATGCCGAGAGCATAGGCTAAAATGAAAATGAGGACAGTTTTTACGCTGTCCTCACAAAAAGAAATATTAAACGGATTACTGAAAGCAACTGAAAGATTTTTTATTATTTCAACCAGTCCGTCGTCAAGATACGGAGTAACCAACAAGGCTAACCATATTACGGGTATCAGACCACAAGCATAAAGTATGAGATTGGTTTTCGAGAATTTATCTGTCCTCACGGTCAAACCTCCTCTTCCTCAGAAGCGGAGCATCAATGAGTTTCCTGAGCAGGTTATCAACATCTTCAATAGGCATATCTTTTTCGATAAGCATATTACGAAATTCGTTGATACCGTTTATCATCAGATTGTGTTCAAAATCATCAACAGTAATTACTCTTTTTTCTTTTCTCATACAAGAACACCGCCTTATCTGTCACCGTGTTCTTTGTTTTTAGGTTCAAGTGCTTTTCTTACCGTATTAGCAATCGTATTTGCGTGGTCACGAGCCTGTGAAAGCTCTGCTCGCTTTTCTTTTGCATCAAGATTAGAAAATTTATCACTTAACTCAGTAATGGGTTCCGGTTTAAAGCCTGCTCTTGAAGTAGAAATATATGAAATTGCCTGTGCTTTAAATTCAAGTTTTTCTCTGTTGAAATCACCGTTATCAAGTCTTGCAAAAGCAATCTCTTTAGAGAGAACACGGACAATATCATCTCCCTCCAAACCCTGACGAACAAAAATCATTTTTGTTTCAGGCTGATAATGAGCATTTATACCTTCGGGAAGCTCATTGCTGATTTTTACAGGAACGGGTGAAGTTGTAATCATTGCCTTAACAACCACACGAACATCAGGAGTTCGTGTTCTCTGCTGTCTCGGTCTTGCATTTGTCTGAGAAATATCAAACACCTTTTTCGCATTATACGGAGTTACTGTTTTACCGTCATCTCTCGTATATTCCTTACCGGGTTCAAGGATAATGATACCTGTTTCACCCTTGTTGATAAACACATGATTTTTCTGCCAAGTTTTCGAATCACAAAGTCTGGTTGCTTCGGGATTCTGATATGCTACCAAAAGAGCGTTGCTTACTGAATATCTGTCAAACTTACTCTGAATATCAAGATAAGCCATAACAGTATCGGGATTATTAAGCTCCTCCGTTGCTGTTTCAAGCATTTCATAAGCCAATGCTCTGTTTTCGTTTTTCTGTCTTATCCAATCATCTTTTGAATAAGGCTCCATTGTTGTCTGCTTCTCGTTGCCGAAAAGCTCATCGAGTTCTGTCATTTGATTTGACTCCTTTCGTTTTCGATTTTGTTTTCTGCGGTGTAGATTTTGCTGTTGCCGCATTTTTTCTTTCTTCCTTAATTCGGTTAAGCTCTGCTCTGACCGAAGGTCTTGCAGATTTATTATCCCGTGTAGAACGTCGGAGCTCTGACACTCCTGAGGAAGGCTCGGACGCTCGGGATTTTTCCGTCCTCGCCATAGAGGGGTTTTCAATATAACTCTTTTCTGTCTGTTGAGGTTTTGCAAAGAGTTCATCAATGAATTTATCTTCAGCACTTTTTTCGGGTTTCTGTTTTTCTTTAGGCTGTTTAATTTCACCTTTTGATTTATCAAGTCCTGCACGAATTACAGCTTTGTTATTAATGCCAAGATTAAATCTTTGGAAGATACGGTTTACCTTTGCTGAATCTTCAGAACGAACCATAATGTCACACTTACCGTCATTCTTATCTCTGTCTTTAAGCACGTGATACATTACGCCGTATTTTTTTGCTTCCTGACAGAATTTTTTAAGGTCTCTGTCTTTAATCTCAAAAACTTTAATCGGCTTGTTTGATTTCAGCATTGTATTCAGTGAAGCTCTGCCTTTTGTTCTCTTTGTATCTTTAAGAGAAGCAAAAATAAGTTTCACAAGTCTCTCAGCTCCGTCCATTGACATCTTACCTGCAACCTCAACGCCCTGTAATGTCATCCTCACGATTTGTTCTGCTGCGTCTCCTGAAGCGTTCATCTGTACTCATCTCCTTTCGTTCTTTATCATTAATAATTTCGTTTATCTTGTTTTCGATTTTAGGTTCCTGTTCCTGTATCCTGTCACAGATGCGAATATCTTTTCTTAATGCCCTCATTTTCATTGTAAGATTTGAAATATGCTCTTTCAATTCTGCAACTTCTTTTTCATCACCGGTTCTTTCGGCTGCTTTTAACATTTTGCGAAGTCGGTTCCTTGCTTCATCACATTCCTGAATTTGACTTTTGCAAGAAGTTGTAAATTCTTCAAGTTGTTCTGGTGTTTCAATATCGTTATCACACAAAAGATTTTGTTGCTCAATCAGCTTATCGAGCTTTCGCATCTCATCAATCAGGTATTTATCAATCTCTCTGTTAGTGTTTGGATTTTTCTTTACATATTGAACAACCGTTACAAAAGAAACATACACTTCTCTGTAATTAGGCTCATCAAGAGGTTCAAAAAATTCCTGAACAAGATTGTCTTGTTCAGGAACATCGACTTTATATCTCTGCCATTTTGACATTAACCGTCTTTCAATATCTTGCGGTGTGTAACCCTCACCAAGAGTTTTCAACCTTCTCGGTCTTTCAAATTTAGGATGTGATATGGTCGGATACTTTCGTTCAAAGTTGAAAGAGTATCCGAGTTTTCGCATTTCGGTATAAAAGCCTTTTTCACTTGTTGTTTTTAAAATGCACTCATCAATATCTCTTTTAATAATGGCATTCTTTGTCCATTCACCGTTTTTCTCTGCCATATATAAGTCGTAAGGTTTGCGACTTCGCTTTTTAGGATTTTCAATAACAGACAATTCATATTCTCGGCATAGCTCATCGGAGATTTGACGGAGCTTATAATAACTCTCCATACAATCATTAAACTTCTTTCCCTTTTCAACACAAACAGAATTTATTACTATGTGATTATGCAAACAATCAGTATTTAGATGAGTTGCAACAACAGCTTCATAACCGCTAAATGCTCGTTTAACAAAATCAATACCTATATCGTGAATCAATTCCGGTGTTCCTTCTCCGGGAGCAAAGGATTGAATAATATGATAACCGAGATTACCGTCTTTCTTGTTATACAATTTTTTTGTATTCATCATTTCTGTAAAAGCAGTTTCTAAAGAAGTTAAACCAACCTCTGAAACATAGAACTGTTTTTCAGTCTTCAAATCATCAACTGTGTAATTAAGAACACTATGCAAATCTAAGAATACTTCTTCATAGTTTTCATTTTCAGTTTTATGTTTGTTACTGACATAAGCTAATGTTCTGTCAAGATGAGTGTGAATAGGAATTATATATACTATTGCCATTTATTATTTTCCCTGTTCAAATAAAATACTGAATGCATTTTCTCCTCTATAGTTCTGAGTTCAGATAAGTGTTTCTCTAATTCAACAGGATTTAAAATTCCGTTTGTTCTTGCGATACGAAGAATTTGGTTTATATTATTTCCGAGACTTCTTAACTGATAAATCAATTCACCATAGTTTGCAGGAGGACCTTCGGGTGGAGAATAACCTAAAATAATTTCTCTTATTAGTTGCGACTTTGAAAGTTTTGTAATTCCAGAAAGTTTGCACAAAGCTTCATTTTCCTTTTCATCAAGGAAAACATGAAAATCATATTTTCTTTTCCTCAGAATATATCAATCCTTTCCTTTTGAACTTTTCCACTAATAATGTTGCAGTAATATTTGAGGCAATCGCCAATACTATCAATGCAACATAAGCCAATGTGTCCATTGGTATCATCTCCTTTCTTCGGGGTGTTAGGGGTGGAAAACCCTTAACAAGCGGGTAATGTATCCACATACCCAATGCTTGTTAAGACTTAGCCGCAGGCTTTTACCCTTTAATACAGTTCGTCGTAAAGATACTCTCTCTCTTCAGAGCAGTAGTCATCATCACAATCTTCATCGCATTTTTCACAAGGGTTTTCCGCCGAACTTTCTGCTTCGCAGACGATTGAATCAATATCGTTTTCAGTAAACTCAATAACATCTGTGTTGAATAAAATATCTTTTGCTTTAGCTATTGCTTCGTCACCGCAACAGGCGTTTATTCTCATAGGTTTCTTAAATGTTACTGAAACCGTTACATCATAACTTTTCATTTTTAATTCCTCCGTTATCTTTCGTAATCTTTATTTTTGTTTGGGTTATATGGAACTTTTGTTATTCCATCTCCGGTTTTGTAAAACCTTTCGGGATACTTAAATCTTTTAAGATATTCTTCGGTTTGCTTTTCCGTCAAACCAATAAATTCATCTTCTCTGCTGTCACAGATAAAACAAGTTCCTGCAATTACATCTCGAACCTTACCTGTTTCATCACATAAGCCCCTATTAAATGGCAAGTTTCTTTCCTTACCTTCACGGTTATGAATGAGTAATGCACCGGACAAAGAAACTACATCAATATTTCCGCCGACAATATTCTGCATACCTTTAAGCGATGCATCAATTTCCGTTGCTCTTGCAACCTTACCGGGTTCAAGTAAAACAACTTTTATTTTTTCAGGCTCGTTTTCTTTTGCTTCAAAAACAACTTCTGTAAAATTGTCAGCATCAAGAATATGGTCACCTTTATACCATTCATCGGTTACAATCTGTTCTGCTTCTTCCTGAGTTTCTGCTTCAACTTCAACTTTCTTTTTCAAAGTTTCGGTTATAATTACTTCAAATTTTTTCATTATCTACATGCAACCTCCTTTTCAAAAGTTCTGTATGGTAAATTTTTTGAATAACATAAATAGTCATTTACATCTTTACCTACAGGTACAAAATGTTTTTTTACAGTGTATTTATCTTTCAATAAATTGCTTATTACCTCTGCAGCTTTACGGCCTGCAGAGTCATTATCCAAATGAAGATAAACAGTTTTGAGTTGCGGATTATCTTTGAGTACAGTCTGTAATGAAAGTGGTACCTGTGCATTATTCATATTTTTTGTCGGCTTATATACTCCGGATAAAGAAACAAGGTTCTGACTTTTGAAATCAGAACCTTGCTCATAAAGAAGTGTTGCATAAGATAATAAATCTATTGCACCTTCAAAAATATGAATATTTGTATTGTCTTTATTTACTAACCGAAAAGGAAATGACTTATCACTTCCGTAAGCATCACCGATATATCTGTACTTTTCTGTACCACGCATACCTGCATATTTAGGTTTGTTATTTTCATCGTAACCGACAAATACAATGTTATTCATCGGCACACTTTGATAGAGCATATCGTTTTCAATGAAGTAAGAAATAACCTCTTCATTAATTCCTCTTTGTTTCAAATACTCGATTGCAATGTTATTATTATCTGCTTTTGTAGGAAGTATTAGATTTCTTTCCGTTCTCGTTTTTGGTTTTTCATACTGTTTCCTTAGAGCACTTTCATCATTTGCAATTTGTGATACCGCTTCAATGAAAGTCATATCACGCACCCTCATAAGATAATCAACAGCACTTCTTCCGCCGATACCTCTCGACCACCACATCCACATCCCGTTTGAAATTTTTAAACTATCGTGTGTTTTTGTGGTGTAAGTGTTACCTGAAATCCTCACAAGCTCGTTAGGTTCATAAGTTTGCAGATAAGTGAGAAGATCCATTTCCCTTGCTCTGTTAATAGCACTTTGAGAATAATATGCCATATTATCTGCTGTCCCTGTCTGCTCTTACTCTTGCAAGTTTAATAAGGTCATTCGCCTTATTCTCAATGCAATCTCGAATTTCATTCATATGGTCACCCTCGTGTTTTTCCCAAGCAAGGAATAATTTATCAAGAGGTTTCTTCTCTCTTAAAAGAGCTTTACACTGTTTTACATCAAGGTCATTTTCTTCAAGGGACAACAATATATCTTCACGGATAACAAGTTCGTATGCGTATTGAATTACATTTTCAGGAGTCATAGTTTTTAATGAACTTATGAACTCCTGCTGCTCTGCATAAATCTTTTCACATAGTGCAGTATTTAACTGTTCAAGTGTCATTTTTTCTTTCCTCCTTATTTGTTTCAGGACATTTAATTATTGTAGCTCTGAAACTTTGCTTGCAAATTTCTTTACAGTTTTCACAAAGATTATTAAATTGAACATCTCCATTTATATTCCTATAAAAAGACATCTCATCTGTTTTTACATTACTCACATAATATCACCCGCTTTATTGATTTTTTCCATTAGCATTTTCGCCGTATTTTTTCTTGATTCCGTGCAAGGGGGTAACAATCTTATTGAAAGTCTATCCTTTTGAATTTCATATTCAACTGTGTATTCATCCTCAGCAATACATTTACAAAGTGACGGATATTTTTTTGCATACGACAAAAGTCTATTCTTCAAATTTGTATTTGCTGTTATGACAGTAGTCGTTTTATCATACTCGTTAAAGTATATTTCAGTTCTCTTATCTTTTTTTACATAATAATAAGCCATATACGATTACCTCTTTTTTTCAAAACTTTTCTAACACCCTGTTTTTTACAAAAAAATTAACGGTTCAAATCGTTAAGAATTAGAAAAAATCCAATAGATTTTCTTCAATCGAGGCTTTGGTCATTTAAAAATTTCTATTTGACGATTTGCTATTTCTGCCCGTAGTAGTATAAAAAATGGTAAAATAAATTCTTTTTTAATTTGAATTTGTAAACAAATTGTAAATTCACGGTTTTTTTGTGTAACTTTTTCCTTTTAGTTACATATATATATGGAATAAAAAATTTTATAAAAAGTGTTACATTTTCGCAGTTTCGACACTTTATAATATGAAGAGAATAATTTTAGGACTGTTTAAAATGAAAAATGAAATACAAATTACAGATGAAGTTGCTCTTTCAATACGAAGCTTATGGCATATTGATTCGATGATTGAAAAGAAAAGAATTATAAATTATTATGACAACTTAAACCGTCTGTTTTTACTTATCGACAATCATCCTGATTTGTTTAGTAAAGAAGAATTGCTAAGATATATAAACTTGAAAGAAAAGCTATCAGACGAAGAAAAGAAGTTAATATCAGAAATTTTCACTTCTTTACATATGGGTATCATTTCTTTGCCACCTGAATATACAGTAGATGAAGTTAAAGACCTTTATAGCAAAGGCTTATATTTTACCAAAGATGAGCTTGAAGAATTCATTGAATGGCAGTTTGTTATTGATGATGAAAAACATAACCCCGAACTTGTAATATTGTTTGGAGAATATTTGGAAAATCATTTATATTTTGACACGGTTGAAGAAGCTGAAAAAGTGTGGGATGAATATGATGCTTCTCACAAAAACAAAAACCAGCACACTCCCACAATTTATCTTTCAACTGATTTATCCCTTACAGATTTATCTTGTTCTTCTTGTTCAACCTCACCATCAACAATTTCATTGTCATGATGGTCCATATCAAGCAGTGCATTAAGTTCTGCTAATCTCTCCATCTTCTGTGAGAGTTCTTCTTCCTGTGGGAACGGTCTTTCAACCTCTGCTTTTGCATTTTCGAGCTGAACCTTTGTATCGCAAAGTCTTTCTTCACAATCCTTTAATTTGTCAGGCATAGAAGATATGAGATTATCAAGACGGGTGATATTACCGTAAATATCAGCACCGAGAGATACAGAATGTCTGAGAGAACCTACAAGAGTTAATACATATTCTTTTTCAAAAGAATTGAATGACAGTTCCATATTAAAGCCACGATAAGAACCGATTGCTTTCGGTTCAGGTGATGTCATCGCCTTACAAGCCACCAATATCGCTGAACCTGCACCTTTCTTTTCGTCATAGGTAACATCTTCAACTGCCATAGGTGAGAAGTTATCTGCGTTAAGGAAGGTGTTTTCTTTCGCTCTTTCAATATCAGCATTGTATCCAGCAATTCTTTCTTCACCTTGCTTTATCTGCTGAGGATAGAACTTTATAATTCTGTCCTCAAGGCTGTATCTCTGACTTAAATGGTTTTGTTTCAAAAGTTTGAGCTTTGATACAGCTACATCCAAATCCATTTTTTCTTTGATATACGGATTACCCGTTGCAAGAGCTTTGATTTCGGCATAAGATAACGCCTGCTCGTCAACATCTTCTGCTGAACGCACAGGCGATTTTGAGGTCATAATCTGACCTATAAACTTTTGCTTGTTTTCAACCAACTGATATAGATATGCATCAAAGGTCTGCTCTGTAACATAACTGTAAATCTCAACTTCAGGGTTTTCATTACCTTGTCGCACAATTCGACCTTCACGCTGCTGCAAATCTGCAGGTCTCCACGGACAATCCGTATGATGAATAGCTATGAGCTTCTGCTGAACATTAGTACCTGCACCCATTTTGGCGGTTGAACCTATAAGAACACGAACCTGACCTGAACGGACTTTTCCGAAAAGGTCTTTTTTCTTTGCTTCACTATCTGCATTATGAATAAAGGCTATCTCACTTTCCGGGACACCTTTTGCAATAAGTTTTTTCTTAATGTCATCATAAACATTAAACTTACCGTCATTATGCGGAGTAGATAAGTCACAGAAAATAAGCTGTGTTGATTTCTGCGGTGTTGTTCGTTCCCAAATACCATAAACATTGTCAACACAAGCTGCAACCTTACTGTCAGGGTCATCGGGTAACATATCATTGAAGAGTCTTTGGTCAAGAGCTAACTTTCTGCCGTCATTTGTAATGAGAAGCATATTATCGACACTTGAATCGACCATCTTATTCCTTACCTTCTCGGCTCGTTCCGAAAGAGATTCAACAATCTGTTTCTGATGCTCTGTCGGTTTAACTGCAATATTGTGAAAGTTTGCTTTAGGAACAGGAAGATTAAGCATATCTACCGTCTGTATATCTGCAACCTGCCTGAACATCATCATAAGTTCAGGGAGGTTATAGAACTTGGCAAATCGTGTTTTTGCTCGATATCCCGTACCTTCGGGAGCAAGTTCAATAGCAGTTACCGTTTCGCCAAAGGTTGATGCCCAAGAGTCAAAATGCTGTAAATGCTTATCTTCAAGTGCATCATACTGAAGGTATCTCTGCATTGTGTAAAGCTCTACCATTGAGTTTGAAACTGGAGTACCCGTTGCAAAGATAACACCCTTGTTTCCGGTCACTTCATCAAGGTATCTGCACTTCATATAAAGGTCAGAAGATTTCTGTGCTTCCGTCTGTGCAATACCACCCACATTTCTCATTTTTGTATATAAGAAAAGGTTCTTAAAATTGTGAGCTTCGTCAACAAAGAGCCTGTCAACACCAAGTTCCTCAAAGGTAACAACATCGTCTTTACGGCTTTGGTCATTGAGCTTATCGAGTTTCGTCTGTAACGATTTCTTTGTTTTTTCAAGCTGTTTAACGGTGATTTTCTCACCTCTGTCATACTTGATTTGTGCTACACCGAGAGTAATTTCGTCAATTTGTCGCTGAAGCATTTCCCTCTGTCTTTCAATACTGATAGGAATTTTTTCAAACTGTGAATGACCTATGATAATAGCATCATAATCACCCGTGGCAATACGAGCACAGAACTTTTTACGGTTCTTTGTTTCAAAGTCCTTTTTAGTAGCAACAAGAATGTTTGCTGACGGATAAAGCTGAAGATATTCAGATGCCCACTGTTCTGTAAGGTGGTTAGGAACTACAATAAGTGATTTATTGCAGAGTCCAAGCCTTTTGCTTTCCTGAGCAGCAGCAACAATTTCAAAGGTCTTGCCTGCACCAACAACATGAGCAAGCAAAGTATTACCTCCGTACATAATACGGGCAACAGCATTTATCTGATGTGGTCGCAGAGATATTTCAGGGTTCATTCCCGAAAATGTGATATGACTGCCATCATACTCACGAGCTCGCATAGAATTGAACAAATCGTTATAGATTCTTACAAGTCTTTCTCTGCGGTTAGGGTCTTTCCAAATCCAATCCTGAAAGGCTTGTTTTATCATTTCCTGCTTACCCTGAGCAATAGCAGTTTCTTTTTTATTGAGAACAGGTTTCTTGTTTCCATGTTCATCTTCCACATAGTCAAAGATACGGACATCCTTAAGATTAAGAGTATCTTCAATAATCTTGTAACCGTTGATTCTGCTTGTACCGTAAGTGTTATTAGCAACAACATTGGTGCGGTCATAAGACTTGTTTGCAATAGTCCATTCACCCGTAAGCTCGGTATATTTAACTTTAATATTCCATTGAGCATAACGTGGCGTCTGTAAAATTTCATATACAAATCTTTCAACATCTTCAGGAGGGAGCCAAGTTGCACCCAAACGAACAGAGATTTCACTTGCTGTCAAATCTTTAGGCTGAACCTTTTCAAGCATTTCAACATTGATGTTGTAATCATCGGGGTAAAGCTCTGCAGTTCGTCTTGCAAGTTCAAGTTTCTTCCTTACATTTCCTGAAAGATATTCATCTGCAGGAAGATACCTTGCATCATTACTGTGTTCTGATGTGTATTCCGGATTTAAGAAGATGACACCTTTGAGTTCTTCAAAGAGTTCCTGTTCCGTTTTACCCGTAAGCTCACACATAAATTCCATATCAACTCTTGCTTTTTCACCGATTGAAACAGCGAGTGCTTCACTTGCCGTTGAAACAGACGTCACCTTTACATGAGGTTTAATGGTTCTCTTTGTGAACATATCTGCCTTACGTTTAAGCTCACCGTTTTCACCGATGATTTCAAGAGAACACAAAAGACAATATGAACTGTCATCAGCAAAAGCTAATCTGTTTGCTCTTGCATTAAGAAGTCCGTATTTCTTTGTAAAATCGTCATATAAGGTGTTTAATCTTTCCTGTGCAGAAAGAATATCAGAATCGGGATAATCGTCCGTCTGAAGTCGTATAAGCTCACGAACACAATCACGGATTTTAATCATACCCTTAATTCTGCTTTCGGCAGTTGCAGAAACATCAACAGGGTTCATTCTGCTGTTCTGACGATAGTAAATCTTATCCTCAACAACAGTAAAACTGAAATTTTTAACATTCGGGTCGGCAGGAACTGAACTATCTTCAACCTCACCGATTTCCGAAACATCAAACTCCGTAATTTCTGCGTGAATATTCTGTACTGCTTCACTTAAAAGGTCAGAGAGGTTCCTGTCCTCATACGGCTTACAAGTCAAGGAATGACCGAACTGCGAGGATTCCATAACCATTTCACCGAGTACCATTTCAGGATGGTCAACAAAATACTTGTTGTATTCGTTACCGTTTTCATCACGGTCAAGGTGAACCCAATCGGGTTCATCATTTACAAGAGTATCCCTCTTTTGTAAGAAAAGAATATCTGATGTTACCTCTGTACCTGCATTTGCCTTAAATGTGTTATTCGGCAGACGAATGGCGCCGAGAAGCTCGGCTCTTTGTGCGATATACTTTCTTACATTAGAATTTCTCTTGTCCATAGTACCCGATGAAGTGATAAAAGCGATAACACCACCGGGACGAACCTTATCCAGTGTCTTACCAAAAAAGTAATCGTGAATGAGCCAATTATTCTTGTCGTACTTTTTGTCAATGACTTTGAACTGACCGAAAGGCACATTACCTATGGCAACATCAAAGAAACTATCAGGAAGTGATGCGTTTTCATAACCTTGTACCGTAATACCTGATTTCTGATATAACTGCTGTGCAATACGACCTGTTAAACTGTCAAGCTCAACACCGAAGAATTTACTCCTCTGCATATTATCAGGAAGCATACCGATAAAGTTACCCGTACCGCAAGACGGTTCAAGAATATTACCTTCGCTGAATCCCATATTACCGAGTGCTTCATACATAGCACGAATAACTATGGGAGGTGTATAGAAAGCAGTAAGTGTGCTTTCTCTTGCTGCTGCATATTCTTCGGGTGAAAGTGTAACGATAAGTTCCTTGTATTCATCTGCCCAATTTGCTTTGCTTTCATCAAAGGCATCAGCAAGTCCACCAAAGCCCACATACTTTGAAAGGATTTCCTGTTCTTCAGGCGTAGCAAGACGGTTTTCAAATTCAAGCTCGTGTAAGAGATTGATAGCCGCCATATTATTACGGAATTTTTCTTTCGGACCGCCAACACCTAAATTATCATCCATTATTCTGAAATTGTGTTTCTCACTATCAGGAATAGTAGGATGAAGTGTTGTTACTTTCTCTTTCTTTTCTTCCCAAGTGGGAGGAGTAAGAGTAGGTTCTTCCGTCTTAATTGTTTCTACAATAATGTCATAAGGAAGACCATTTTCTACTGCGGGGTATTCAGCAACCTTTTCAGTTGTATATCCCTGTTTTTCAGGTGCCAAATGCTCACGAACAAAACCTATCTTTTCAACTCTGTTTATAGGATAAATTGATGTTGTATCTCTCATTGATACATCACCAAATACAGGGTCAAACTTTTCGATAACAAAAGTGCTACCGTCAATAATGACCTCTTTACCTATAAGGTCTGCATCAGTAATTTCTTCCGCTATTTCTTCTTCGGCTCGTTCCAAATACGGACTTGGAATTACCTCAAAGCCTTGTGGCGGTGGGTCAAGCTCGTTAATAAAATCTCTTGAAATTGTATTGCCGTCTTTATCGGCATACAAAACAACCGACATCGGAGTTCCGTAGTAGTTTTCGTCCTTAACATCTTTTACAAACTGATATTCGCTTGTATATTCAATACTTTCACGAACCTTACCGTCTGTATGAAGATAATCAATTCTGCCTACAGGCTTACTCTCTACGGGGTCTTCCTTGTTCTGAGAAACAATCGTATAGGTTTTTCTCTCACCGTTTTCAAGGGAACACACAGCAACATCAAAACCTCTGTCTGTAAGCATATCAAGATAAGTTTCAAGACGATGCTTTGGAATGCCACACATATCAACAGTAACATTATCACCGATTGTTCTGTGAGTGAGCTGTAAGTCAAGGGCTTCTGCCATATCCTTTGCATCTTCGCCAAGTGCTTCAAAGAAGTCGCCAACCTGATACAAAAACAGCTTATCAGCATTTTCAGCCTTAAGTTCGTTATACTGTTGCCAATACGGATTTAATATACTGTCCTTAACAGGTACACCGTAGCTTTCTGACAATTCTTTAAACTCTTTGAACAGTTCATCACGAACACCAAGAACAGAACCGTCTTTTTCAAAAACAAATGCTTCTTTTACAAGAAACTCGTAAAACTCTTTTCCACTCCAGAGATTATCATTATCTCTTGCGACAAGAATACCGCCCTCATAAGTCAGGTCAATATCATCAATCTTAAATGCTGACAGAACATCGTATAAAACTTCTGTTTCTTTGCTTTCCGGCTGAACAAAAGTTAATACAGGCTTTTCCATATTCTTTGCTTCTTCAACAAGAGCGTGCATAGTTTCCTTTGTGCAATCGGTCAAATCTACAGCAGAGTGGAAATATTCATAATCGTCCTTGTACTCTTTTGTACCGTAATCGGAAAGTGTCTGTTTAGCAACAGAACCGAGATACTCAAAGAACTCTTTTTCATCCGTATGAAGTTCTGCTGCCTTTAAAATATCCTCATAAGAGATAAGGTTATTAACAAACTGTCCTTTACCGTCATTACCGTCAGGATTGTAGTACACCCATTCAACATTATTACTTCCGTCATTCACAAAGAAAGCGTCTGTATAATTAGCATCAAAGGTTTCAGTTATTTCAACTGAAGGTGTCGGAAATCTGTCAACAACACCTTTGTCAACCTCCATAATAACAATGTTAATGTTATTATTTGCGTAAAGCTCTTTCTGACAATAACTAAGGTTAAAATCAAGAACCTCACAACAAGGAGTTAAGACATTTCCGTAAAAATTCTTTCTCGGTGCTAAATAATGCGTATGCTTTGAAACAATTTCTGCGTCTTTACCGAAGGCAATATAGAAACCGCCTGTGTGCATAAGAAGTACACCATCGGGATTTTCCTTTTTTACCTGCTCATACTGAACCAAGAAGTCAGGCTTATTACTTTCATCAACCTCTGTTTCGTGTTCGTAATCTTCAATAGGTCTCTCAACCTCAATTTCAACTCTTAAATGGTTGTTTGCAGGGTTTTCCTTTACCTTTTTCTCAAAATCAGCCTTTGAGAATTCCTTGTTGAATAACGGATATTGGCTGTCATTAAGAATTACAGGGTCTTCAAGTGAAAGAATAGTATATTCATCTGCACCGATATATACAGTATCTCCGAGATTATATTCGTATCTGTATTCTTTTGGTGCCTGTTCTTCTTCGGGAGCCTCACGGATAAATTGTCGAATTTCATTCGTCTTTTTCCAAGCTGCTTCTTTTGCTATTCTTTCATCAAGCCACTGCGGATACATTTCCTTTTCTTTCGGACTTAAATATCTGTCGAGTTTTATAAGCTCGGAAATACGCTTTTCAACATAATTCCATTTTAATAGAGTTCTTCTTTCAGGCACACTGTAATGGTCTGAAATCTCAATACCTTTTGAATCGTGATTTTCCCAATAACCTGTACCGGGAATAACACTTGTACCTCCACCCGTACCATACTCATTTTTCAAAAACTTGATATTATCATCTTTTGAAAGACTTTCGGTGAACTGTCGGTACAATCGCATTTTACCCTCACTGAAACCACTACCACTGCCGAGCACATAATCAATAGCTCCCTGCGGTAACGGAAGAACTGCATCTTTTACCTTTGTGCCGATAAATTCAATCTGATTATCTACACCGGGCAATAACAAAGCCTGTGGCTCTGTCCATTCTTCAATCAGTATCAGACCGAAAACAGAACGCTCAACCTGAAACCATTTTTCCCAAGCTTCACGAAGTTCAGTTCCGTCATCACGCCACAATCTGATAGCATCGGAATATGCTTCAAAACCTGCTTTGACACCGTTTGACAGTGTTGTTTCATAAGGTTGTGAATTAAAGAAAGATTTAATAAAATCGCTACGTTCATTTCGGTCATTGTGACTTTCATAGAACATAGCGATTTCTTCTCTGTGAGGAGTTAAGAAAGATTTTATTAACTCACTTTTCTGTTTTTCTAAGTGGAAATATTCAACACCATTCCATCGGGCATCAAAGTCGTGTCCGCTTAACTGTAAATCAATTCCTTCAGAACTGTTTCCTCGGCTGTCATCCTGATGTTGTTCATCATACGAACCCACTGCATCTGATTCTGCTCCTTCAGTTCTTCCGTCACTCCCTGTGACTTCTGCAACTGTTCCGTGAGCTGAGTCATCATCTGTTCCGCTTCGGTTTCCGTCTGTTTGATTGTTCTCATCAGTTCGCCCTTCGCTATCAGTTGTGCGAAATAGACTTTCCTGTGTTCCTGTAGGAATTTCTTCCTCAGCATACCGTACTTCCCAAGAGTAACGTTCTCCTCTTGCGGTAAGGTCAGGTTCGGGATTTGATAATCTCCCACTTGTCTGTAAGTCATCTGTGACATTTTCATTACTCCTTTCGGTTTCGTTTTTTGTTTTTGCACTTTCATCATACTCTAACGAGAAATTATTATCAAATGTGCGATTTCTTTTTTTCTCATTTTTTTCGATATTTTTTACGGTGCTTTCGATTTCACGAAGTCCCATTTCCGCAATATCACTTACTGCCATACCCATTGCAATAACACTTGAAGGGGTATTGAAATTAAAAATATCTTCAAAATCTTCTCTGTCGTAATACTCGTCAGCATTGATACCGCACCTTGTCATCATCATATATCCGATTGAAGCAGAAAGTGCATTTTTCAAGATAACCGAAATATTGTCATCGTCAAGTTCCTCAAGGAAACTGCCGTATTTACTGTCATTGACGGTAGAAAGATAATCAAGAATATTATCTTCAACCATATTTCTTGCAGTATCGTCAATCACGCTTTCAAGTCCGCCATCGGCTGTATCACCGAATGCGTTTGTAAGTGCTTCTGCTACTTCATCGTGATAACGATCTTTGACTTCCCATCGGGGAACCTCATATCCGTAGAATGAATTAGTATCAGAAACATCAAAAACATATCGTAATTTCTGATAACTGCCCGAATAGTCAAACAAAGCAATACCTGTTGCTCCTCGATTAACCCAACGGTGCATTTTCTCATTCCAAAAACCTATCTCTGCACAGGCTGTTGCATCAGGTCTTTGAGAATAGATTAAGATCTGTTCAACGAAGTTGTATTTAAAGTTATTAGATGCAGTCCTTAAAAAGGATGTCCAATTATCAAGATTGCTTGTAACTTTACCTACTTCATCATTGAACATAGCTGTGATTATCTGCAGCTTACTCGCCATCAGAAATCACCTCACTGTCTGCCTTTTTCTTTTTGTTAGGCTTTTCAGGTTTTGGTTCTTCTGTAATGACCGATATATCTGCGGTAAGAAAGGAAAACAACAAGTTTTCATTTACACATTCCTGAAGCTGTCCGATAAGCTCAATCTCTTTAAAAGAAAGACTTTCAACACCCAATAGCTCCTTTGGTGTCAGGTTTTCGAGCTGTTCCTCTGTGTTAATACCAAGCGAAGCAAGTTTTTCAATTACTTCAAATTTCATTTGAGTTTTGCTTACTTTCATTTTCTTTGCCATTTACCTTCTCCTTTCCATCGTAGAATTCTTCATATACTTTTTTCCAACAGATATTACACACATATCCGTTTCGGTATCTGCAATTTTTACAACCTAATTTCTTTTCATCAACTTTCATTTCTGACGATGAAGCTCATCGTGCTTCACCTCGCTCGTGCTGTTTTGAATGAATAAACTTGCCTTGCTCGTTATAGTTCTGCGGATTAGCAGAAGGTGTCTGCCAACCGTTAGTAATACCGCCGAGCATAGCTTCTTTCTGTGCTTTTGTAACACCCATTTCAGAATTATGTCCGTCTGCAAGTTGTCTGTTTTGTTCAGGTGTGTTACGCTCATCAGTTACATCGACAAATTCTTTTTCACCTTTGGTGATGATAACGAGTTTATCGCTTTCAGGATGAATTGCATAACAAAGTTTTGGAAGAGAAGAACGAATAGGAATAACCGTACTTCCGTTTCTCTCCATAAGCTCGGCAAACTCACAGATATGATAGAGTCTGTCTCCAACCTCTGTATGGTAATCATCTATATATCTGCAGGTTTTATATGACCTTTCACCGTCAGAATGGGTGATTTTGATTTTATCACCGTCGGGTATTCTGAATAATTCTCTGTAATGAGGGGTTATGAATCTGATACCCTTACTTGCCTGAACAAGCTGTGTTTCAAGATACTTCTTTACATAACAATAACAGTAGAGGTTATATTCACCTCTGTTCGGATTGAGCCTTAACAGATAAGTGTGATTATCTGTATCAACTCTTACGCCGAAATACTGTTTATCATCTCCGGTGTACTGCTTTGCATTATCGTGGCAATACTTTGAAAGACTTGTTCTGTCACCGAGCATTTTGCCGTACTTTTCATCAAGACGGAGAGCATTGATAACATCATCAAATTCCTTTTTGAACTCGTCGGTTTTGAAGAATGAACAAGTATCGTTCCAAGTGGAATAAAACTCTTCTCCGCTTGAACCGAAGTCAGCACGAAGATAACCTATACATCCTGTCTGCTGATATAACTGATTACTCTGCCTGAAAGTGTATTTTTCAAGTTTTGTAGTAATCGGCGTTATATACAAATCGTTCATCGTGCATCCCTTTCCTTTCTTTTTTCGGCTCGCTCTTTTTGAACTTCATCCAATCTTTGCTTTGCCCATTCGGGGAGTTTATCTTTTTCAATGACACCAAGAATATCACGGCGTTCATATCTTGACTCTTTACCGCTATACAGGTTAGTACAGAAGCAAGCTGAACCTCTTGAATTAGGCTCACAACCGAAACCGCCCGTACAAAGCTGCAACTGCATTGTTGCTATCTGATATTCCGGTTTAAACACATCGGCTCTTATAACTACAACTTTATTTTTGATAGAATCTTCAGCTTTAACAACTGTACATCCGTCAGCATAAATAGGTGCAGTATCAACTTCGATTTTAGAGATTTCTTCAATAACAAGTTCAGCTTCATTCTTTATTCGTTCAGCAAAAATCTTTGAGATTTCTGCAAAATCGTTTCCGACAAGTGCATCGACATATCTTTCAAATATGCCGTTATTTTCATAGTTGGCAACAACAAATCTTTCATCAGGTGAAGCGTTACGATCTTCACCGATTATGATTTCTTTCTTGCCGATTTCAAATGCGTGGATTACTTCATAAGTTCCCGCCATTCTTTTTTCGGTCATTTTTTTCATCTCCTCTCATTACTGCATAACCGTGAGCAGTAATGCTATAATAGTTGGCGTGGTCAAAATGTTCCTTGCCATACTGTTTAGAAATGAGGATGTTTCCTTTTTTGAGCCTTTTAATTGCATTTCTTACTGCTTTTTCACCCAAGAAAGGAAAAGTACCTGTTAATTTTTTAATGGTTATTCGTTCCCAAGGAACATCACCACTATAAAAATCTGTTTTTTCGAGTTTTTCTCGAATATATCCTGCAATAAGGGCAGCGTTGATGCCGTATTTTATTGCGATAGTGTTACTGTAATTACATACCATTTGTCGTCCTCCTAAAAAGTGAGGGCGACTTTTTTGAGCCGCCCTTAAAGTGAATTTCTATCGCCCTACATACCAATCATCGTATGCAGAGTCTTTGATTATAATCTTGTTTGATTTATATTCTTTTTTCATCATACCTGAAGGTGTCCACATATCACTGATTTCAGCTCTTACAATATAGTTTCCGTCAGGATACCAAAGAGGTGTAAAATGAACATTACCATAAGAACCTGTGGCAGAGAAAATCCATTTACCACCTGAAAGAACAAGAGTTGTAATCTTACCGCTATCCTTTGAATAACCGTATTCAGGGAATATAGCTACACCATACTGAGGAAGAGTATATGAGTCAGCAGGTGCAGTTGAAAAACCACTCTTTGAAGCAGTCGTTCCGTTGTTGAGTGTCATTGTTATTGCATAACCTGAGTTCATATACCATGTGCTGCCACTCTTAGTTGCTGTTTGAGTATTCTTCGGTTCAATCTTTATTGAATAACTTGAAAGTCCCGTGTAATACTGTTTCTGAACGAATTTTCCGTTTTCATATACATATTCCCACCATTCACAAGCAGTACCTCTTGTAGATGTGTCAGCGGGTATTGAAAATCCTGAAGGACCTTTTTTCTCAAACTGTGTATCAGGTGTCTGAACAATCTTATACGGTATCGTTGAGTAATACTTCGTTACCTTGTTGTATGATGCACCGTCATCAATAATTTCAGCCGTTATCTTTACATCAGCATTATTGAAACCGATAGGAACCTTCCATTTAAAATAAATGTGGTTAATGTCATTACCGGGAACTATTGCTTTTGTCTTAGTATAGCTGTAAATAAGATTTGAACCCTTATACACACAGAACTTAATTGACACATCTTCTGCAGGGGTATAATCATCTGAATAAGAGTTCTTGAGCCAATAGCTTGTAATAACCTCAGTGTTTTCTCTGTAATCAGCATTAGGAGTAATCGGTTCAAGTGTCAACGGGTGTTTAACCTTACAAGCAAGAGTTAAAGCATTATTACTGCCATTAGATTCATAATCAGTGTTGTAAATGCCCATACCTTCAAGGTAAACACCGCCCCAAATATTGATATTTCTCTTATTCGGTACAATAAATGTGTATCCGTCAACAGTAATTGAGGAGTTTGCAGGAATAGCATACACACCGTTTATCTTTGTCTTGTCATTCTTAAAACCTTCAACATAGACTTTAACATCTGTGTTGTTTTTATAAGTGTATCTCACAAGAACACTCTGACCTGCCTTAAGATTATTTGTATCGAGTGTTGCCTTTGTTGATGAATCAACAAGAGTAATCTTTGTCAAAGCAACATCAGCCTTTACAACAGGTAAGTCGTACCAAGTTTCTTCAAAGGTGTGAGTTTTATCGCTCGACCACCAAGTTTCAAGATTAAACCTTAACTTATTCTGACTTGTTACGGGAACCGTATAAGTGCCGATTGAACTGTTGAGAGTAACAGGTAATGATTTTGAAATACCTACCTTGTTCTTTGCAGCATCATAACCGTCATTAGAGGTGTAAACAGTTGCCCATTTAGAGCCGTTATAATGATACATTGAACCTCTCAAATACTCGATAGCAGACCAAGTGTTATCAGCCGAATATTTATAGGCAATCTTGATATGCTGACCTGAATAGAGCTTACCGCTTGAACCTGCAGAACCGTTGTAAGCAACAGTTGTTCCTTCATATCCCGTTGCAGTTACCTGTGTTCTGTAAACTACGGGTTTAATCGGAATATAGAAGGTCTTAACAGTACCACTTTTCTTGACATTACCTGAGGAATCAATCCAATCAGTTTTAGCCTGAATCTCGAAATACTGCTGACCTGCAGTTATTGTCTTGTAGTTGCCCGTAAACTGTACCGGGAACCACTGTGACGAAGAGCTTGAACTGCTGAGTGTTACATCTCTCGTTGTCCAAGAGCCCCCCTTATACCTTACATACTGTCTTGCCTTGAAGCTTTCCTTTTCGGCAGGGAAATAAATGTTATACCATACTGTATCACCGATTGTTGGGTAATCTGTCTTATACACATAATCGTCAAAGACATTGCCCTTTGTGATACCGAAGAGTGTTGTTTTATTACTCTTTGCTCCGCTGTAAATATCACATTCATTTACTGCAAGTACCGGGTCATACTCCCACTTTGCATAAAGGGTAATTGTTGCTCCGTTAGTTGTGGTAAGGTTCTTTACACTCTGCTTATTTGTGTAATTAGTGCCTGTTCCGTCTGCCTTCGTATTCCAACCTATGAACTTATATGAGGTTCTTGTAAAGCCGTTTGCCGTAAGATTTTTAGCAACATCGTATGTCATTGACATTGACGCAGTTGAACCGCCCGTTGCTCCGTTACCGTCAAACTTAATAGTGTAGGTTATTGGCTTCCACTTTGCATAGAGAGTAACTGTACCACCATTTGTTGATGTGAGGTTCTTTACACTTTGCTTATCGGTGTAGTTCGTTCCCGTACCGCTTGAATTTGTATTCCAACCGTCAAAGATATATCCTGTTTTCTTAAATCCGTTGGCTGTCAAATTCTTCGCAACATCGTATGTCATTGACATAGATGCTGTTGAACCACTTGTCGCTCCGTTACCGTTAAACTTGATAGTATAGGTGTTCGGATTCCACTGAGCATACAAATAGAAAATACCGCCGTTTACTGTTGTAAGGTTTTTAACAGACTGCTGATTTGTGTAGTTGGTGCCGCTACCATCAGATTTCGTATTCCACTTGGAGAAGGTATAACCCGTTCTTGTATAACCATTCTTATTGAGGTTCTTTGCAACATCAAATTTCATAGTCATACTTGAAGTTGTACCGCCTGTATTACCATTACCGTTAAATGCAATAGTGTATGAGTTTGTATCCCACTGAGCATAAAGTGTTATTGTTGCTCCGTGAGTCGCTGTCAAATTCTTTACTGATTGTTTGTTATAGTAACTTGTGCCTGTTCCATCAGCTTTTGTATTCCAACCTGAGAAATGATAACCGGACTTTGTGAAGCCGTTTGCAGTAAGGTTCTTCGCTACATCGTAGGTCATACTCATTGAAGCAGTAGAACCGCTTGTACTACCGTTACCATCAAACTTGATTGTATAGGTGTTCGGAGTCCACTGTGCATAGAGAGTTCTCGTACAATCTCCGGTCTTGATATTTGAATTCAAGTCTGTTGGCTTAACTGTTGCATCATTTTGGTCAAATAATGTTCCGCCCGTTGTACTTGTTCCCCATTTTGTAAATCTGTAACCTGTTCTGTACAGACCGAAGGTTGAAGCATTAACAAGACCGTCAGCCTTTGTGGAGTTGTAAGTCCAAGTCTGATAATATCTTGTATTGTCAGATTCCTTATACACATTCTTTGAAGAAAGGTAATAAGTGCTTGAATTTATCGCACCACCGTTAGCATTGTAATAAACCTTTAAGTCGTAAGGGTCCCACTGTGCATAGAGATTAACAGTTGCACCCTGAGTAGAAGTGAGGTTCTTAACACTCTGCTTATTCGTGTAGCTTGTACCCGAACCGTTGGCTTTTGTGTTCCACTTAACAAATGAATTACCTGTCTTTGTAAAGCTGTTAGCTGTGAGGTTTTTAGCAACACCGTAGGTCATTGTCATAGATGCAGTTGAACCGCCCGTATTGCCGTTACCATTAAACTTAATGGTGTAAGTCTTATTTGTGGTTTCGTTATATGCAATACCTGCACCATAACCCTTTGAAATGATGTTATCAAAGGTTTCTTTAGATGAACTGCCGATTGCACTTGCTGCTGTCCATAATCCCTGACCATTAGGAGTATAAAGTTTATTAGGCCATACTCTATTAGTATATTTAGCAATGAACCCCCATGATGCAGATGAACTACTTGAACCACCCGAGCTGGAACCGCCCAATACACTTCGTCCGCAATAGGCTATTTCAGAAACTGTCAATGCCTGATATTCACCTGCAAGACAAACATCAAACAGAGGTTCTATAATAACCTTATCGCCGTAATTCATATTGCTTACACTACCGACACCGAGCTCTGAAAGCACTTTGTTGATATTAGCTTCATAGCTCTGCCAAGTTTCAACACCACTCGGATTCGGGAGGGTTGTTGTAAATCTCATATCTTTTTCCTTATAACAATTTGTTTGGTTATAAGTTGTAGTTAATTTTGCATTTTTGTTTGTTATAATCTGTTTCTTGTTGTACTTTGTTGAGAATTTTGCGGAAGTCGCATAGGCATTGTCACCGTTACTTGTGTTTCTGTAAACATCAATAACTTTAGTGACCTTCATACCGCCCGATGAATTAACCGCAGAGAAACGATAACCGACAACACAAGCGGAGTCATTCGTTGAACGGATAACATAACCTGTTGAACTACCGTTAACCGCATTGGTACTTCCACCTGCAGAAGCACCGTCCCAAGAGAGGGCAAATGCAGAATACGGTATTGCAGAAAGTAAAGTACATAAAACAAGGAGGATTGAAATTACCTTTTTAATATCTATCATCTTCCTTTCATAAAAAATAAAAGCTCGACTTTTATGCCGAGCTTAGTCCGATTTATATTTAATGTGAGTGGCAGGTCTTACCTTTAACAGATTTACCGCATTCGGGACACTTTGTATCAACTGTAAATCTTACACAAGTATCACCGGAGCCTGTACCGACCTTCTTGCCACATTCCTGACAGTATTCGCAAGGGTCACTCTTTGCATTGTAGCTTTCACACTTTGTAGGGTCATAACAAGCATTTCCCCATTCATCATAGGTGTAGAAACTCTTACAAGAGTGCGAACCGCAATGGGGACAGCCTTTGTTTTCAAGACTTACGATAAAATCGTGTGTTTCTTTGCTGTCACAATGATGTCCCTTTTTACCGCAACTGTACTCATTCACACTGTCATTACCGTTATCAATTACTTCATATCTGTTGCCCTGTGATGTTCCTGCAGGGTTGCCCTGTGTTACGAGGTCAGCAGGTTTAACAGTAGAGGTCTGCTGTGTAGGTTTCTGAGTAGTGGTTACTTTTTCTACTGTGGGTTCTTCAAGTTTAATAACTGTCTCGTTTTTTTCGGTAGTGCTCTCTGCATTGTCATTTTCTTCTGTGATGTCATCATCAATGACAATATCGCCAACCGTTTCTGCCTGTTCGGTTGTAATATCGGTTGTAGGTTCTTCTGTGTCCTTGCCGACAAAGTTACCAATCATTACTGCAATAAGAATTGATACTGCAATAATACCGACAATGAGAGCAGCGATTATTTTGTTGTTTTTGTTTCCCTTTTTATTGGAGTTACTTGTAAGAATCATCATTTTTGTTTCCTCCTGTGATTAAAATTTTTCGGTTAATATTGATGTTACCTCTATGGGTATATTCGCAGATGGGAACTGATGACCTGCAAACCATAACGGAATTGAAATCGTATAATTTACTACAAGTTCAAGTTCGTTTGCTTCTCGGAAGCTGAGGACGGGTTCAGTTATGTGATACAGTTCTTTTCCGTCTGCATCATAACTATATAACATTCCGTCCTCTATTTCCAATGTGCAAAATGATATGAGAGATGTGCGAAATTCCTCAGTATCAATTGCTTCGGTGTAGTCATTACCTTGTTTGATACTGTTATATATTTCGGTTGAATTTTGAGTAAGAAAGCTGTCAAGCACAACCTTTGTATTTTCTCTCATAAGGTTTACCTTTGATATGGATGCAGAGTAAGTGAAAATCATTGCGAATATCATCGCAAAAATAAGAATAAAGACACAAGGGACTATATATCCTTCTCCTTTTCTTGATTTTAGATTTTTCATTTTAAAACTCCTATCAATTGATTTTTATTTACAAAAATGTTTTAATAGTATAAAAAGGAGGCATAAACTATGCAAGAGAATATTGTAATTTTTCTTATAATTGTCGGCTTTAGTGTGTGTGCAATCTTTGCCATAAGTCATGCGCCAATTTACCCTTTGAAAAAAGCTTATAGAAATAAGATCCAAGAAAATGGTGTAATTCATTTTACATCTCCTGAAAGTGCATCCTTAATTCTTAAAGCTCATTCACTTAAGGGAGCTATTTCGGATTTTGAAAAACTATTGGGTCCTCTTATTTGGACTTATGAATATAACAATAAGCAAGAAATGGAACTTAAGCACGATTATTTGCTCAAGAAAAAAAGAGGAAAAGACGATCCCAAAAACTTCTCCGTTTGTTTAAAAATTACAGGACTCAGTGATAAAGCAATATCGCAAACATACACAAGGTATGGCGTATTTAATGACAAACCTATAGTTTTTAAATCTGATTATATATATCCTCAAAATATTGAAATAATAAAAGAATGGAAACACTAAAATTTTAAACTATTTCCAGTATTTTTCCGAAATACCTGACCTGTGGCTTGTAACTGTTACGGGTATTCTGAACATACCGAGTCCTTGCACATAGGTCTGCACCGAAACAAAAACATCCATTTGGTCTCCGAGCTGAACACGCTCATAGGTTGCATTGAAATAACTCTCTGCATCAGTATCTACATCAAAATCAAAGAACTGATTTTGAAGGCTCTCAACTCTTTCATCAAACTCGCTGTCAAAACAGCCGTTAAAGGTTGCAGTTTCGATAAGCTGACCGCTTATCTCGTCAAGATCCTGTTTGAGAGTCATAAACTGAAAGATGTTAAGAATAACAACGAGAACCATCATCATAGCAAATATACCGATTACAACATCAATATATCCTTCGCCCTTTTTAGATTTAATAAATTTCTTCATATATACACCTCCGTTAACCGAACAGAACGCCCATAGAAGAAACAATCTGAGCAAGAATAACTACGATATATATGAGCATAAAACAGAAAAGAAGGCACATTGAAAGTTTCTTTACTTTCTTCGGTATCTTTTCGGCTTCAAGTCTTAACTGCTGTCTTTGAATATCAGCAAACTTCATTGAGAGGGATTTCCAATACACCGTATTTACATCACCTCTGTTAATGGATATAAGTCCTCGGCATACATCACTCATAAGTGGTGAACCTACTCTTGCTTCAAGTCTTGTAATAGCAACTTCATTGTTACCGGAGTGCATATCCGCAGCAGTTATATCAAGCTCGTGTTTGAGTTCAGGTCCCGCATTTTTAGCAAAGGACTCAATCATTTCAAGAACATCCTTACTGTGCATCAAGGACTTTTCAATCTTGAAAACAAATCTCGGTAATTCATATTCAATCTTTGCTCTTTTTGCCCTTATTCGGTTTGAGATACCCTTCATATTCATTCGGTAAAGAACGAAAGCAAGGAATATAATTATCGGACAAAGTATGGGGAAGATAAAAAGAACGGGAATAGCAAATACACCGACAATGAGAGATTTAACAATGGCATTTGCCATAAACATTTCGGGAGTAATATCCATTTGAGCCGTTCTTAAATCTGATTCCAACTGAGCCTTCTTAAACTCATTCAAACGAATTTTACGGGCAATAAAAGAAGCAACAGAGGAAAGCCAAACATCAATACTGCTTGTTTTTTCTTTCTGCTGCTTTGCAAGGTTATTAACCGCCTTTGATGTTCTCATATACGGAATACGGAAACGGTCAGCAAGTATCATAAATAAGCCGATTCCGACAAGAACACCGATACATATTTTCATTATCATTTGACCGCCTCCTTATCTTTTGAATTCAACGGGTTTCGTGAACTTCAACATAAAGAAATATGTTACAACAATCACGATACCGCATACACCGAGTACGATTTTACCGGGTGTTTCAAATATGAGTGTATGAAACCAATCCTTGTTAAGAACATACAAAAGAGGAATGTTACCGACAACAAGACCGACCAATGTGTAGTATTCTGTTCTTACGGCTGACATCATCGTGTTAAGCTCACTGTTTACAATACGAACATCGGTGAGCTTTGAAACAATAGGCTGTAAGGTATCTTTCATTTCCTGATTGTCCTGGCACTGTATAAGGGTGTCAACCCATTCACGGAAGATTTCATCATCAACCTTCTTTTTAAGGTTATATAGTGCCTGTTTAACACTTGAAGATACCGCCATAGCATCACCTATAAAAGCCGTAAAACATTCTTTAAGAGGTGGCTTGATGTGGGGTAAGTTTTCCTGTACTGCCATAATGATATTACCATCTCTTGAATATGAGGTAGTAATAATAGAGAGTGCAGTTTCAAGCTCTTCCTTTGTCTGCTTTTCATAGATGTTTATAATGTTACGGACATAAACAAAAGGTATCATAGCAAATGCTACCGATAAAGCAGGGATAAGGAATACATTATTTATTAAAACAGCAACTACAGCACCTACGGCAAAAAGAACCAATGCCGATGAACAAACAAAAGCAAACATTCCTTCTTTGCCACAAGCCTTTAATGCCGATTGCAGATATTCAAGTTTTGCACCCACGCCTTTTTTCTTTTTACCTGCTCTGAGTGCTCTCGCTCTGTCACGAATATTAGGTTTTTTTGATACGACAGAACTTAAATCCTGTGTTATCTGTTGCGGGGTTAAATTAAGAAAACATACGATTGCTATAATCAGAAATATAGACGCAATCATTGGGAGTATCATTCGTAATCAGCTCCCTTCTTTAAGAATTTGTTTAATTCCTCCTGTGGTACACCGAACTGCAGGAGTTTTCTTTTGAGATTGTCTGACATTATTTCAGGCTGTTCAAAATAGCCTTCGGTAACATATTTACCGTTTACGATTTCGTTTTTAGTGATATTGAATCTGAAAAGTGTGTGATATACTCTATCACCGTTGGGAAGTATCTCACACTCGGAAATATCCATAATCTTTCTTTCGTTGTTCTCTAACTTATGAGAGTAAACAACAATAGGGAAAGCCTGACCTGCCTGCATAAGAGAAGTTTTGAAGTCGATGGGGAAACGCTTCTGACAAAGAAGAGCAATTCGCATATGTGCTGAATCAGCAGCAAATGCGTGAACTGTTGATACAACGGTATGACCTGTAAGACTTGCTTCAACTGCTGAATAACATTCAACATCTCGCATCTCACCGACACATACAATATCGGGATTGAAACGAAGTGAAGCTACAACAAGGTCTTCCTGAGTTATATCAAATGCAGGGTTATCGGAAGGACGGGAAAGAGTATGGACTACATTGTTTACTACCTTGCCTTTCTTTTTTCGGACAAGTGAAAGTTCTCTTGAACCTGTTTCAATGGTGAACACTCGCTTACCATCGGGAATTGTAGTGAGTAATGCATTAAGAAGTGTTGTTTTACCTGATGATGTAGCACCTGCTACAACCATTGAAACACCGTAACGCATACACATACAAAGAAAATCAATCATCTTTTCAGTTGCATTACCGGAAGAAATAATCTGTTTTCTGTTAATTCTTGACGGATGCAAAAGACGGATAGAAACACTAACGCCCACTTCATCGTCAACAAGAGGTTCTTTGAGTGCCGTAATACGGGTATTATTAGGCAAATGACCTTGCGACATGGGAGTGGAGTTATCAATAATCATACCTGAATGATGAAGCAAACGCTTAACAATATCGACAGCGTGTGAAGGAGAATAAAAATGCTCCTTTGCTTTTATTGTTCTACCCGAAGTATAGGTAATAGCAATATCATTCCAAGCATTGATGTTGATTTCTTCAATGTTATCTCTGCCGAGATATTTAGTAAGAATGGAGTATTCAGCCATTTCGGAATAAAGTTTATTGCTCAGTTCGGTTTGTGTAAGTCCTTCAACTACATAACCTGTGTCAAGAAGATATTTGTCTATATATGACCTGAGCTGTGGCAATTTACTTGAATCAGAAAGTGCCGCCGCATAACGAGAGGAGATATGCTCCTGAATCATCGATAACAGCGGCACAAAATCAATGATTTTCTGCATTACTTAATCTCCGTTCACTTTGATTTTGTTTTCTTAATCTTTTTACCCTTTACAACGCAATATGCAAGAGCAATACCGGACACGATGAAAGTAGCAACAGCAGGTAAAAACTTTCTTTTATCACCTGTCTGCGGAATTTCGGGGACTTCATCATTTACCGCTTCACTATCATCTTCCACGGTTTCGCCGTCCTCAAGAACTTCAAAAGTAGCACTTTCAACTTTCTCATTGCTTTCGCTATCTGTATTGTCGGAACCTTCAGCTCCTTCGGAAGATTCAGGCACTGTTGTTTCATCTGCTTCGGCAGATGTTTCCACATCAGTAGTTGCAGTTTCGGCATTATCACTCACTTCCTCGGCTGTTGTTTCTTCGGGGGTTGCCTTATCTTTTTCGGTTGTTCCTGTATCGGGGAGTGCAGGAACTTCATTGTTAGTAGCACTTGCTACAACTGTTGATGCAGTTGCAAGAACGGCAACGGCCATAAGAATACCAAAAATCTTTTTCATTGTGATTTCTTCCTTTCTCTTACATAATCTTGTTTATAATCTTTGAAAGCTCTGTGCGATATTTCTTATCCTTTGCTCTTTCATAAAGCAGACCGTCAAGGTGCTGACCTCTAATCTGCTTACTGTAAGGCAAGATATATGCGATATTCTTCACATTGGTTCTTACATCATCAACAGGTGAATAAAGTTCATTCTCATTCACATTAAGAATTCTCATTGCTCTTTCAGCATTGTTTCCGAAAAGTTCCTCATTTGATGCAAGATAGACCATACTTTTAAGGTCAGGTGAGAGCACCATAATAACCTCGTGTGCATTTCTCAATGCAATCTGTGAGATAAGGTCATTTTCTTCATCTGTGCAATCAACAAAGACATATCCTGCCATTTTGTGAAGCACGTCAAAAAGTGCATTTACCTTATCTTCCGTAAGTGTTGCAAAATCGTATTTGTTTTCTCCCGCCTTGTAGCCAAGACAACCGAAGTTGTTCATAGCCTTAACAGTTACCAAGTGGTTCAGAACATCCTCTTCATAAATGTCTGTCTTATCAAACATTGTACCGAGAGAGAAGATACTGTCAGGTGTGTAATTCGGGAATAAAACACCCAAAGCAGGGACTTTCAATGAAGGTGAAAGATAGATTACTGCTCCGCTTGTAGTGGCGCAGTAAAGCTCCTGTGCCAATTTAAGAGTAACGGTTGTTTTACCGCTACCGGGTGAACCGATTACAGCAATAATCTTAGCCATTTTTATCAGCCTCACTTACATTCTTTTTTGTGAAATAATCGTCCTGTGCTTTAAGGAACTTATCTGCAGTAGCATCGTCACCTCTGTAAACGAGAGCAACGTGCATTACTGCACTTTCCTCGTAGTTTGCAAGGATTTTTGCCTGTTCAACAGACACAAGAACCGTAATTGTTGTAGGAAGCTCAAAGCTGCCGTCCTCATTTTCAACAACATCATTTTCATCAATACCGCCTGATGTGGTTGTTGTGATTACTTTGACATATTTAAGGGATGCCGGGACTTCTGTGTGGTTATCTTTATCGGTAACATAAATGCTTACAATATCACCGTTTTCGAGCTTACCTGAAAGACCACCCGCAAATGAGTTTATTGTGATACTCATAGCAACCTTATCACCTTTAAGTGAAGCCATAACATCATTAGCTGTGTTTGCATTGTCAGTTACCTTACTTTCAGTTGCAAAGTCGCCTTTAAATATATCTGCTGTTGCGAATTTTCCGACAACTGATTTCTTGTCCTTAATTACCTTTTCGGGGAGTGCAGAATTTGAGATTTTTACAATCTCAACATCTGTGTCTTTAATCTCTGTTCCGTGAGATACATCAGCCACAAAACGGACTACCTCAGTTTTCTTGTCCGAGATATTGTTTACAAGTGGTGACACAACAAAGGTTACTGCCACCGCAAGAATAATACAGACGATACCTATCGCTGTTCTGTTTTTCATTGTGATTTTCCTCCTTATATGAAGTACATAGCCATAAATCCTATTGACAAATACGGCACAAGCGGAAAAGCTTTGCCTTTTGTTTTGTTTTTATGGCTGAAATATATATTGCAAATTATCGCAAGGAAAAGACCTATAACAAGACCTGCTATGCTCTTTGAAAAGCCAAGCAAGAAAGCACAGGCTGCAGATAACTTAACATCTGCTCCGCCAAGTCTGTTTCCGCTTACCATAGCACAGATTAACAACACTCCGCCGATAGCCAAGCCACTGAAAAGCATCATCGAAATATCTGAAAGTGTTACACCTATGAAGCCTGTAATGAATATCAAAACTGAAATGAAATCTTTAACCTCGTGTGTCTGAATGTCTGATACCGAAGCATAGAGTAATATTTGCAAAAGAATAATGCCTTTGAGAAGTTCTGTTGACCAACCAAAGACAATTAGCAGACTTGACACAAGAATAATACTGATGCAATGATATATTGGGATTTTTTTGCTTTCTTTGTTGTAACCGGGTGTTTTAGTGATTACAACTTTTGAAATCTTGTGAACTGCCAAGTAGAAAAGAAAAATACAAGCGAGCTTCACAATGGTGGTTATTACTTCTTCAGGATTGAGTTCCATTAACCTTTCAGGTGAAATCGGTCTTATCGGTCCTATTGGTTGTATAAATTTAGTCATAGTTATCAGTCCTCACAAATATGGGCGAAGCAGTTTTTCTGCTCCGCCCGTTTAAATTATTTAGCCTGCGTAGTTAAAAAGACCTTCGACCTTTTCGGTTACGGTAGGCATGATTGTGTCGTTGAAGAGTGCATAGAGAAGTGTGAGAAGAAGAGCACCGATTACAACGGCGATGAGAATCTTAACACCGGTATCTACATACGCTTCTGCGATTGTACCGTCAAGAACTGCGTGAGCCTTTGCTGCCATTTCTGTTTCCTTTGCTGAAACAAAACCCTTTACCTTGTTTGCTACACCTGTAGCCATTGACTTGATTTTCTTAAACATAATTTTTTACCTCGTTCTTTCTTAATTTATTTTTGTTTTCGCTTAACCTGCGTAGTTGAAAAGTCCCTGAATCTTGCTTGTGACTGTGGGCATAATGGTTGTGTTGAAGAGTGCATAGAGTCCACCGAGGAGAAGAGCACCGATTACAACGGCGATGAGAATCTTAACGCCTGTGTCCACATACGCTTCAGCAACAGTACCGTCAAGAACTGCGTGAGCCTTTGCTGCCATTTCTGTTTCCTTTGCTGAAACAAAACCCTTTACCTTGTTTGCAACACCTGTTGCGATTGACTTAATCTTGTTAAACATAATTTTTTACCTCATTCTTTCTTAAAAATTTAGAGCACCCGTATTTTTTCGGGTGCTCTTTCGTGATAGATTATTTGATTTATTGAGCTTTAACCTGCGTAGTTGAAAAGCTCTGTGATTTTGCTTGTGACAGTAGGCATAATGGTTGAATTGAAGAGTGCATAGAGTCCACCGAGGAGAAGAGCACCGATTACAACGGCAATGAGAATCTTAACACCGGTATCAACATACGCTTCTGCGATTGTACCGTCGAGAACTTCGTGTGCCTTCTGAGAAACCTTTTCTGCACAGAAGTCTTTTACTGCCTGAATCTTTGTCTGAATGAATGATTTTGCTTTCTTAAACATAATTTTTTACCTCGTTCTTTCTTGAATTTTTAGTTAATTTTGTTGATTTCCTGCTCATAGGCAGAGAAGAGAGCTTCTTCAAGTTCTTTACGAGCCGAAGAAGAAATGGGATGACATACGGGTCTTGTTACATCTTCGCCCTTTGCTGTCTTCCAACTTGTCATAGGCATAGACATATATCTGCCTTTTTCGTTTTCGACAACGCCAACACCGTGAATTACGACTGCATCATCGATTACGATGTTCGCATAAGCCTTTGTAGACTTATCACCTTTGAGGATTTTCTTGATTTCTACTTTGATATTCATTTTGCATTTTCCTTTCTTGTAGTTTCTTACAGAGTTAATATTTCTTATTCTCGGTTAGTACAGTTAGTATTTAATAAAGGGGAGAGTGTGAGAGGGGGAATGAAAAAAGCTACCGAGCACCCCTGTCCCTGTTTCTGCTTCTCTGCAGAAATAAGGTGTAGTGTTCGATAGCTTTAATTACAAATTCACATTGCTGCTCTTTAGGAATTGCCTTTGGTATTGCGTTGGATATGCGACTGTCCCTGAACGGAGATTTTTCTCGTTGGTTGGGTTTCTCTTCACTCATAATTGCTTCTATTGCTTCTTTCGTGAGTTTACCTTCTTGTGAAAATCTCTTCATTCTCAATGTTTGGTCGTGTGACGGCGTACATTGTTCGGCATCAATCGCATCTGCTAAATTAAGCTGTTCTTCAGGAGAAAGATAAGAAATCTCAACAGCAGGACGCATTGCAATTTTTTTATCATCCACAAGGTCGAGCATTGCGGGAATCAGATTTGTCAATCTTATGAATCTGTCAATCTGTGCCCTGCTTTCACCAACATCTAATGCAATTTGTTCAGTTGCTCTTAACTTTGTCTCCAGTGGAGACGAAGTTAAATCTGTACGCTGTCCTTGCCTCTTCATTGCTTCAAGTCTCATCTTGAAGGCAAAAGCTTTCTCAGAGGGTAGAATTTCATCTCTTTGCAGATTACTATCAACCATTGAGAGTATAGCTTCATCTCTTGTGAGATTTTGTACTCTCGCAGGTATCTTTTCAATACCCGCAATTTCAAACGCACGTTTTCTTCTGTGTCCTGATACCATTTCGTACATACCGTTATCAAGCGGTCTGACGAGAACAGGCTGAATAAGTCCTCTTGTTTTTACACTTTCAACAAGCTCAACCATATTTTCATCATCCTTAACCTTATACGGGTGTTCAGGAAAATCTTGAATTTTCGAAATAGGAATAATTTTAAATGTTTCTCTTTTTAAATTATCATTATTTGAATAATTCATATCGTTACCCGGCATAATCCCCCTCCTTTACAGTAGGAATAACAATGGGAGTGTTAAAAATTCCAATAACAGCTCCCAAAAGTTTCTGATTCAAAATAGTGATACCTCCTTAAAAATATTTCCGATAATAAATCAGCAAGTTAGGAATGAATAAGTTAGATAATTTTCTCATTTAACTCCCTTGAAATATTTATCGAACTACCAAAACTCTTTGAGTAATGGCTATGTAGAGTAAGGAGACATATTTTAGGGCATAAAAAAAGACCGATAATCTAAATTAATAGAATATCGGTCAAAATTAAAATTAAATAATTTTTAAAGTTTTTTCTTATTTTCCGCCTTTATACTGCGTGTAGGCACGGCCATTTTTGTCAGTATGCACACCAGAAATATTGCCATCTTTATCTTTATCATATGAAAGATGTCTATTTTCTGTAGTACTATAAACAGAAACATGAGTTGAACCGTCTGGTCGGCTCTGTTCATGAATTCCGCCACCGTTTGACAAAATAGAATTTGTTGCATTTTCAATATTAACATTTCCAGGATTATAATGCTTTGCCATAAAGTTCACCTTTCTTTCATAGTGTTAATTTTATTCTATATATAATAAATACCATAAAAAAGAAAAAATATCAATAAAAAAATTAAAAATTTTTTATTGATATTATCTTTTGCTTAAATGTTAAAAATCTAAATTCAAAACTTATTAAAATGTCGTTGGTTCGAGTCCTGTTAGTCATAAAAAAGTTTGATTAGAACTCAACCATAAAAATTGCTCATAAAAAACTAAAAAACCCTTGAAATATCAAGGGTTTTTAGCTGGGTTTGATTTTCGTTACCCAAAGATGGCGCCTCAAGTAGGACTCGAACCTACGACAACTCGGTTAACAGCCGAGTGCTCTACCGACTGAGCTATTAAGGCAT
>JAZQMA010000027.1:0-47017 GCA_045543035.1 Acutalibacteraceae bacterium
CATTTCTACAACAACGAAAGAATCCAACTAAAAACAAAACTGACTCCGATGGAATTTCGAAGTCAGTATGTTGCTTAAATTTTAATTTTATCTACCATTAAGGTCTTTTTTGTACTGTCCGTACAATTTGGGGCAGTTCACTCGTGATGTCTTTAAATCATTTTTTCTCGTGATATTCCTTTTCGGTATTAACATTCCAGATGTTATCTTTCTTTGTTTCACCTGAAAGAATATTTTTAACCGCTTCAAAGGATGTGCACATACTATGGTCGATGTTGTTGTAGCGGTGCTGACCGTTTCTGCCAACGCAGAAAAGATTAGGTATGGTGTTAAGATAAGTTCTTAAATCATCCATCTTCTCGTAAGTGTCAAAATAAGCTGGGTAAGCTTTTTTTACTCTTTCAACGTGAGTGTCAAGAATATCGTTTTCGCTGTCAATCAGACCCATAGCAACCATTTCTTTAACGGCAGATTTTGCAAACTCTTCATCGGTCTGTGACCACAATTCGTCACCCTCGTTGCAGAAATATTCTAATCCCATCCATATGGTGTTCTGTAGGTCTTTAACCATATATGGCGACCAGTTGTTGTAAATCTGAAAACGTCCCATTTTCACATTTTTATCGTGAACATAAACCCAGTTATCAGGAACGATGTTGCCGATAGTTTTAGTTTTGGTTTCGTTTTTGAGATTAAGTTTTGGAACAAGAACACCAACAGTCATATAATCGCGGTAGGGAAGACCCTTTGCAATTTCTTTATAGTTTTCAGGAACATCATTCATACCGAGAACTAAATCTTTAACAGGCATTGAAGAAATAACATAATCACCATTGACAGTTAGTTTCTCACCGTCTTTTTCATAAACAAGACCTGTGATTTTGTTGTCAGCATCTTTTATAATTTTAATAACCTTGGCATTTTTGATAATCTTACCGCCCATTTTCTCGAATTCTGCGGCAGTAAGCTCCCAGAGTTGACCGGGGCCAAGCTTGGGGTATGCAAATTCTTCAATAAGAGAGGTTTCAACAGTTCTGTTTTTCTTGTTGAATATTTTTCCGAAAATGTCTTTGAGAACTGCCATAATAGAAAGACCTTTAACTCTTTGAGCACCCCATTCGGGAGAAATCTCCGAAGGGTGTCTGCCCCAGAGGTTTTCTGTATAGTTTTCAAAGAACATTGAATAAAGCTTTTTACCAAAGCGGTTAATATAAAAATCTTCAAGCGATTTTTCTTCTCGCTTATAAACAAGGGTTTTA
The DNA here is from genome assembly GCA_045543035.1 of Acutalibacteraceae bacterium. GTDB lineage: Bacteria > Bacillota > Clostridia > Oscillospirales > Acutalibacteraceae > DTU089. The sequence continues at coordinate 1,260 of JAZQMA010000027.1, forward strand.
AGATAACTGAAACCGACAATAACAGTTGTTACCAAACCCATGTTTTTTATAGTGTCGAATTTTAATGAAACAGGGTAGTCAAAGAATTTGTTTTTAAAGAAAATTCTTGAGAGGCGGTTTCGCCTTAACATAACTCTGGCGGTTTTTTCAGGGTCAGGACCACCTGCAACAACAGTTGACTCTCTGCCTAAGGCGATGTCATCAAAAGGTTTACTGCCTTGTGTGGGGAGCATTTTCTCCCACCAAGCATTCACCTCAGGAACCTTTGAAAAGAAACGGTGTCCGCCCATATCCATTCGGTTACCATTATAATTAACAGTTCTGGAAATACCGCCCAAAGCACCGCTTTCTTCGAAAACGATGATTTCAAAATCTTTTGACTTTTCTGCTAATTCATAAGCCGCAGTAAGACCTGCAGGACCTGCGCCAATAATTAAAACTTTTTTCATATAGTTTCACAAACTGAAATATCAGTGTTGCTCCTTTTTATTGTCAAACCAGTTTTAGAATAAACTTTTCCATTATTTTGTAATCTATTTAAAATAATATACCATATCAAAATAAATATCAATGTTTTTACGTCTTGAACTTATTAAGAATTTATAAATTTTGTATTTTTTCTTGAATTCAGATTATAAAAAATAAAAAGCTTTGAAATCAAATGGCTTCAAAGCTTTTTAACGATAGTTGTAAATTATTATGATTTTGTCTCGGTTTTTTCTTTATGATTTATACGAACAAAAACCTTGCATTGTTCAATACAAATTTCTTTTTGTTCAGAAGATAAAGACCGGAAAATCCTCAATAGTTCATCCTCTTGGTGCGTTTGTGTATTCCCTGAAGAATAATCTAAGAGATAATCAATAGATACATCAAAGTAAGTAGCAAACAGTTTCAATGTAGCAAAGTCAGGTTCTCTTGTGTTCTGCACATAACTACCAATTGTTGACGGAGCTATATTTAACTCTGTAGCTAATTCTTTTTGTGTCATATTTCTTTCTTCAATAAGATTACGTAAATTATCACCGAAACTCATAGAAACACCTCTTGCTATCATTGTAAAATAAAAACTTCAAAAACTCTTGGATTTCTACAAATAGCGTTGACAATCTACAAAACGCGTTGTATAATAGTGGAAAAACAAAGGAGTTAAGAAAATGGAAAATACAACAAACTACAATGAGAATAATGTGGAAAATATCGAAAACGAAAAAGAAATCTTGGGTGAACATCCTGTTTCAAGCAACTTAGAAGGTGACTCGACAGAAAAAATAGAAAATGAGAAAAAAGCTCCGTTTGAAATTGTTGTTTTGAATAAAGATGGGGTAAAAAAAGGTGTATTAACGATCATATTTGGTGGTATAATCGGTCTGGTAGTATCTGTTGTTGGCGGAATGTTGTTTGGTCTTCAATTTATAGGACTTATAATAGCATTTTTTGCTTTTTTTAAAGGACTTCAGTCAATTTCTTCAGGCAATAAAAAAGTGTATAGAGCTACTTGTCCTTACTGTAAACACGAATTTGGTTTTCCGGTTAAAGAGTTAAGTATATTATGCCCGCAATGTCGTAAGAGAGTAATTATAAAAGACAATGAATTTCAAATTGTTGAATGATTCTATGGACTAAAGGTATAAGCGATACCTAAAAGAGTACTAGGTCACTATAGTTAATAATATTAGTAAAAGATGTTCTAAAAAACGGAGCATCTTTTTACTAAAGTTAGCATATAAAATGATATAATTAAAATAATGCATAAAAAACACTTGACAACATATAATTATAGTGTTATAATACTCAAGCACTCAAGAGAGGGCGCAAGTAAATATCGCGGAGTAGAGCAGCCTGGTAGCTCGTCGGGCTCATAACCCGGAGGCCGTGTGGTTCAAATCCCACCTCCGCAACCAGAAAAGAAAGACATCCAGTAGGGTGTCTTTTCTTTATATTCAGTAGCAGAAAGGAAATAGTTATGACCCAAGAACAATATTTAAAAAATTTATCAGTTCCACAGGGGAAAATTGATGTTGTGTTGGATACAGATGCATACAACGAGATTGACGATCAGTTCGCTATTGGTTATATGCTCAAATCTAATGATAAACTTTGTGTCAAAGGTATTTGTGCTGCACCTTTTTTGAATACAAGGTCTGAAACTGCTGCTGAAGGAATGCACAAGAGCTATGATGAAATTATACAGTTGTTGAAATTAACCAAAAGAGAGGATTTGCTGTCAGTTGTTTTCAAAGGTTCAGAAAGCTTCTTGAAAGATGAAACAACACCTGTAGAATCTCAAGCAGCAGATTTTATGGCAAATTTGGCTAATAAATATTCACCGGAAAATCCTCTTTATATAATTGCCATCGGTGCTATTACCAATGTTGCATCAGCTATATTAAAAAATCCTGCGATGAAAGAAAATTGTGTGGTGGTCTGGCTTGGAGGTCATGCTACATGGGAAGAATTTGGAGCATCTGAATTCAATATGAAGCAGGATATTGCTGCAGCAAGAATAGTTCTGGGTTGCGGAATACCGGTGGTGCAGTTGCCCTGCAAAGGCGTTGTTGACCGGTTTGCAACCTCTAAATATGAACTTCAACATTGGCTCAAAGAGAAAAATCAGCTGTGTGATTATTTATATGAAAACACAGTAGCGGAAGCTAATTCTTATGCTGAGGGAAAGCCCTGGACCAGAGTTATCTGGGATGTTACCGCAGTTGCCTGGCTTTTAAATGATGATAATAGATTTATGAATGCAAAACTTATTCCAAGTCCTGTTCCAGAATATGACGGCAAATATAGCTATAACGAAAACAGACATTTTATAAAATTTGTTAATGACATTAATCGGGATGCATTGTTTGAGGATTTGTTCAGAGTGTTAGGGGAATAAAAATTCCTTATTTTATGTAAATTATCTATTTACAAACTAAAACTCTGTGATAAAATGATATGTGGAATTATTTACCTACGGAGGTATTATTATGGAAAAGATTAAATTCGGTATATTTGGTTTAGGTCGCGGTAGCGGTTTCTATGATGGTGTTTCTGCCAATAATGGCGAAGTTGTTGCCGTTTGCGATTTTGACGAGAAAAAGCTCGCTAAAGCAAAAGCAGACCATCCCGATGTTACTACATATACTGATTTCGAAGAATTTATAAATCACGAGGGATTAGAGGCGGTTTTCCTTTGCAACTATTTCCACGAGCATACTCCTTATGCCATTAAAGCATTGGAGAAAAACATTCACGTTTTAAGTGAATGTACCTCTAATATTTCAATGGGTGAGGGTGTTCAGCTTGTAAGAGCAGTTGAAAAAAGCGACGCTTTCTATATGATTGCTGAAAACTATCCCTTTATGAAATTCAATCAGGAAATGCGCAAGGTTTATCAGTCCGGTGTTCTCGGTAAGGCTTTATTCTGCGAGGGTGAATATAACCACCCCATTATTTCACAAAAGGAAATTGCCCATTATTGCCCCACCTCAAAGCACTGGAGATACCATATTCCTCGAATTTATTATATCACTCACTCTCTCGGACCGCTTATGTATATCACAGGTGCATTCCCCAAGAGAGTTACTGCAATGCCCGTATTCGGACCTCTTAACGAGGAAAACGGCGGTGGCGATCTTTACTGGAGATTGCCCGACAGAAGTGCAGTTGTTACCTGCCTTAACGATGATGATTCTGTTTTCCGTGTAACAGGTTGGTCTCATTTTGGCGGTCACGCTAATACATACAGAGTTTGCGGCGAATTGGGTCAGATTGAAAATCTTCGTGCAGAGGATGGCAAGGTTCTTCTTTCATTTAATGAACAGCATACTCCCGAGGGTATGGAAAGAGTAACCGCTTATGAAGCGGACTTTGAGCCTGATGCAAAAGAAGCTGCAGAAAAAGCAGGTCATGGCGGTGGTGACTTCTTCATTGTAAGAGAATTCTTTAATGCTATCAGAGAAAACAGAAAGCCCGTAATGGACGAATTTTTCGCAACAACAATGGCTTCTGTTGCAATTCTTGGTCACAGAAGTGCTATGGAATACGGTAAACCCTATGATATTCCCGATTTCCGTAAGGAAGAGGACAGAAAGCTCTGGGAAGACGATTTCCTTACTCCTTGCTTCGATTCAAAGGGCAATCCTCCCACTATTGCAAATACAGAAAGAGCAGAATATCTTCCCACAGAAGAGTCTATGAAGGCTTATGACGATGCTGTTGCCGCTTACAGAGCAGCTCATCCTGATGAGGACTGATATGGATTGGGAAAAATTGTTATATAACCCGGACGAAAAACCTCTTGACAAGTTAGTAGAAGGGTATAGCTATACATCAATTTTCAGGACTATCGCTTTTATTGGCGATAGTCTTTCCTCAGGTGAGTTTGAAACCTGTGATGATGGCGGAAACAAAAGCTATCACGATATGTTCGATTATTCCTGGGGACAATATATTGCAAGAAAAAACGGACTTAAAGCCTATAATTTCTCCCGTGGGGGAATGACTGCAAGAGAATATCTTGATTCCTTTGCAGAAAAAAACGGCTTCTGGGACGAAGATAAAAAATGCCAGGCTTATGTTATCGCTTTAGGGGTAAACGATGTTTATAACGGTGGTATGGAAATTGGCGGAGTTGATGATATTGACCCTGCTGATTACAGAAATAATAAGCAAACCTTTATTGGCAATTATGCTCAGATTATAAGCCGTTATAAAGAAATCAGTCCCAATGCAAAGTTTTTCTTTGTGACATTTCCCAATGACCATGTTCGCGGAACAGAGGTGCAAACAAGGGAGACTATAAAAGCTCTCTATGATTTAACAAAGGTTTTCTCTAATTCCTATGTTATTGACCTTTATAAATATGGTCCTGTTTATGATGAACGTTTCAGAGAAAAGTTTTTCCTTTATGGTCATATGAATCCTATGGGTTATATTTTTACTGCAAATCTAGTTGATTCTTATATTGATTATATTGTGCGTAAAAATCCTGATGATTTCAAAAATATTGCGTTTATTAATTCGGATATAAAATATAGCTTTTATTAATGCGTTTTAGAAAGAAGTTACAAAATGTCTTTATCTGCTTTATCTCAGAAAGTTGTCAGATTTATTAAAAAGAATACTGTGACCGTGGTTGCTTTTGTAGCCGCGGTCATTACCTGTTTTTTTGTGCCTTTTGATAAAGAATATTTAGGTTATTTCGATTTCAAAACCCTGACTTGTCTTTTCTGTGTTTTAGCTGTAGTCTGTGCATTAAGAAATATCCGTTTCTTTTATACTCTTGCAAAAGCAATAGTGCAGGTTTTCAAAAATGCCCGTTTAAGTGTTCTTGCATTGGTATATATAACCTTTATCGGCTCAATGCTTATTGCAAACGATATGGCGCTTTTAACATTTCTGCCGTTGGGTTATTATGTTCTTCGTAAAACAAGAAAAGAAAAATATATGGCATTCACCTTTGTAATGCAGAATATTGCCGCAAATTTAGGCGGTATGTTAACACCTTTCGGAAATCCTCAGAACCTTTATCTTTATTCAAAATTTAATATAGAAACCAGCGAATTTGTGAAAATAATGGCACCGCCATTTATTATTGCAATCACTTTAATAACAATTTGTTGCATTGTTTTTATTAAACCCGAACCTCTTTCCATAAAAGAGGATTATTCTAAACTACCGCCTTTAAGAGTTGCATTATATCTTGTTCTTTTTGCTTTGGCAATTGCAATTGTTTTCAGGGGGATACCTTATTGGATTGGTTTGATAATAATTCCTTTGGTTTTGATTTTTGCTGACAGAAGCGCATTGAAAAAGGTCGATTATCCTTTGCTTTTAACCTTTGTTTTCTTTTTCATTTTTGCAGGGAATATGGCAAGAATTGATGTTGTAAGAAGCTTCTTTTCATTACTTTTAGAAAAGAACACTCTTTTATTCAGTATTCTTTCTTGCCAGTTTATAAGCAATGTACCGTCGGCAATTCTTCTTTCTCAGTTTACTGAAAATTACAAAGATTTATTGGTTGGTGTTAATATCGGCGGCGTGGGAACATTAATTTCATCCCTTGCAAGTCTTATAACATTCAGAGAATATACCAAACGAAATCCTATGATGACAGGACATTTTATGAAGCATTTTACTCTTCTTAACCTTTTGTTCCTTGTTGTGCTTACAGGATTTATGTTGGTTTTTAATGCGATATGAAAAAACCACTCTGCTGATTATTTTCGGCAGAGTGGTTTTTATCATAAATTCTTCTGTTCTCTTTTAAGTCTTTCTTTTGCTTCTTCAACGGTTTCAGCATCGTGGGTTAAGAATTGGTCAATAAATTTATCTTCTATTTTTGTATAGCCTTCAACAACACCTTTTTCGATTTTCTTGTAGCTGTCAACTACCTTTTCTGCTATTTTTTCATTAGCCTTTACTATTTTTGATTTTGCCATTTGGGTTACCTCCGATTAATATTATTCCTAATATGAAAACACCGATATAAACTGCTGTTCCTGTGCAAACATTAAGAATTTGTATTTCGTTTTCGGGCATATCACCAAAGGATACAAGCATTGAGCGTTGTAAAGAGAAAATAGAAACCAATGCATCTGCAAAGGAAATATATCGTAATGTTTTTATTATTGAAGTGTCATTTTTTCTTGCTTTTATGAGATTAATAATTGCGAGTGTAATTTTGGTAAAGGAATAAACTGCAATTGTTATCATCAGAATTTCGTTATATTTAATACCTCTTTCGCTTTCAACCGCAAGGTATGCAGTGCCTGCGAGAACAACAGATAAAAATATCAATAAAAAGCCTGTGAATCGCATTATAAATCTGTTTGAAGAAACCTCATTTTTGTTCTTTGTGTTGAAAATCAAAACGGCGAATCTTGTGACACCTAAAATGATATAATATGCACAAAGGGTAATAAGCCACCAGGAATATGATGAAAAACCGATTATTCCGTTATAAATGCCGTATGCAAGGTTAAAGCCGAGGCTTAATATTGCCATTTTAAAAATGTGATTTTCTTTCATTTTAAACCTTTAATCATTGGTATGAGAGAAAGAAGCATAACAATTCCTACAACACTGATTATAGTACCGAGAATGAAATTTTTCCATACAAGACATAAACACATTCCTGCACCGAGAACCAACGCACCCAAAACACCAAAAACAGAAATCAAAATTGTTTTTTTGTTTAATTTAATCGGTGCTTTTTTCTCCATTTTGCGCCATACTATAATTGTAATTAAAGCAAGAACTAAACCGATTGTACCGAGAAATATGCCTTCTTTGAAAAGCTTCCATTGAGGGAGAAGAGCCATACACATTCCCAAAGCAAATGAAACACCGCTTACTGTTCCTGAAATCATTGCTGCAAAACTGCTTTTTTTCAAAAAAATCATCCTTTCTTTCTTGCTGTTGGGGAATTTCTTTAAACCAACACTTGTCTTTTTATTACAACTAAAGTATAATAATTTTGAAATCTGAAAACAATCATCAATTTCTAAACAAGTGTTGGAATAATGAAAGGTGTTTTATGAATACTAAAAATAATAAAAGGCGAAGAGTGTCAGTCGAAAAAATAGAAAAAGCCTTTGTTGAAATGCTTCAGACAAAGGAGCTTAAAGAAATAACAGTTTCTGATATATGTAAAATGACAGGTCTTAACAGAAGTACTTTTTACGCTAATTTTTTAGATGTTTATGACCTTGCGGATAAGGTTCGTGAAAATTTGGAGAACGATTTTAATCAGTTCTTTTCCGATGAACAGAATTCCAATGAACCAAATAGTGCTTTAAAGATGTTCAGGCATATAAAAGATAATCAGATTTTTTATAAAACATATTTTAAATTAGGCTATGATGAAAAACATCAGGTAGTGGTTTATGATGTGAATAGGGCAAAAAAAGATTTTGATAATAAATATATTGATTATCACATCACCTTTTTTAAAAACGGAATAAATGCTATTATAAAAATGTGGCTTGAAAGAGGATGTAAAGAATCGCCCGAAGAAATGGCAGAAATAATAAAACAAGAATATAGAGGAAGAGAGTAAGAGGTGTTATTTATGAAAATTGCTTTTTTTGATGCAAAACCTTATGATAAACCGTCTTTTGAAAAATATGGTCAGGAAAAAGGAATTAAATTCAAATATTTTGAAACAAAGTTAAATGAAGATACCGTTGATTTGGCAAAAGGCTTTGACGGTGTTTGTGCGTTTGTTAATGATACAATTAATGCTGTTGTAATAGATAAGCTTAATGAAATGGGCGTTAATGTTCTAGCTCTTCGTTGCGCAGGCTTTAATAATGTTGATATGAAACACGCTTTCGGAAAACTTCATGTTTTGAGAGTTCCCGCATATTCACCTTATGCAGTTGCAGAGCATACAATGGCACTCCTTCTGACTTCAATCCGCAGAATTCATAAAGCATATATCCGTTCGAGAGATTATAATTTCAGCCTTGCAAATCTTACAGGCTTTGACTTGCATGGTAAAACCGTTGGTGTTATCGGAACAGGGCGAATAGGCAGAGTTTTTATTGATATTTGCCGTGGGTTTGGTATGAGAGTTTTAGCCTATGATAAGTTTAAAGCAAACGACCTTGACAATGGTGATACCATAAGATATGTTGAACTTGATGAGCTTTTCCGAAATAGCGATATTATATCTCTTCATTGTCCTTTAACCGAGGAAACTAACCATATCATTGATGAAAAGGCCCTTGAAAAGTGCAAAAAGGGTGTTGTTATTCTCAATACCTCAAGAGGCGGTCTTGTAGATGCCGAGGCACTTCTTATGGGAATCAAATCCCGTAAGGTTGGTGCTGCTTGCCTTGATGTTTATGAAGAAGAATCCGATATTTTCTTTGAAGATAATTCGGGTCACATTATGGAAGATGATACTTTGGCTAGGCTTATTTCAATGCCCAATGTTATTGTTACATCCCATCAGGCTTTCTTAACAGAAGAAGCTCTTGAAAATATCGCAGAAACAACTGTAAATAATCTTATAGGCTTCTTTGAAAACAATGAATGTGAAAACGAACTTTGTTATCGTGGCGGTAACACTCAGGATTGCAAAAGCGGAAAATGTTTTTAAATAGGCGGTTATTATGGAGAAAATAAAAGTTGGTATATTAGGTGCAGGCAGAGGAATTGATATTGCACAGAATTTAATGCTTCTTGAAGATTGCGAAATAGTTGCTCTTTGCGATTTTAACGAAAAAAGACTTGAAGATGGTCTGAAAAAGCTTAGTAAAGATGTGGTAGGCTTTGCAAGCTTTGATAATTTTATAGAAACCGAAATGGATGCAGTTGTTCTTGCTAACTATTTCCACGAGCATACTCCTTTTGCAATTAAATGCTTTGAAAAGGGTATTCATATTTTTTGTGAATGTATCAGTAACAGTACAATGGCAGAGGGTGTTGAGCTTATAAGAGCTTATGAAAAAAGCAATTCAATTTTTATGCTGGCAGAAAATTATCCCCAGATGATTTTCAATCGTGAAATGAAAAAGGTCTGCGATGGGGGAACTCTTGGTAAAATTCTTTATGCAGAGGGAGAATATAACCATCCTCTTAATCCCAATGACTATGAATTTTATAAAGGCTATGTGTATTTCCCTGAGCATTGGAGAAATTTTCTGCCTCGTTCATATTATGTAACTCATTCTCTTGCACCGCTTATGTGGTCAACAGGTGCAACACCCAAAAAGGTTTCTGCTTTTGGCGTTTTTTCGCCAATTGATGAATATGGAACAGCTCGTTATGTTGGTGACAGTGCAACAATTATGATGACACAGAATGATGATGGCTCTGTATTTAAATTCACAGGCTGTGGTGCATTCGGTGCTCACCATAACGCATACCGAATCTGCGGAAAGAAAGGGCAGATTGAGAATTTGCGCGGTATGGGTAGCAAGGTTATGCTTCGTTACAACGATTGGTCAATTCCCGAAGGTAAAGCGGAAGTAAATCTATATGAGCCTACCTGGAATGATAAGGATGAAGCTTTCATAAATCAGGCAGGTCACGGTGGTGGCGATTACATTGTTGCGAGAATGTTCCTTGAATGTATCAAAGAGGGCAAACAACCTGAACATCCTTATGATATTTATTCTGCGGTAACGATGGCATCTGTTGCGATTCTTGGTCACCGTTCTATGCTTGAAGGCGGAAAGCCTTACGATATTCCCGACTTCCATAATGAAGAATGTAGAAAGGAATATGAAAACGACAGACTTACACCTTTCTATTATACTGACGGCAGAGAACCTAATATTCCTTGTTGTTCAGTGCCGGATTACAAGCCCACTGAGGAGCAAATGAAAAAATATATTGAGATTTTAGAGAGTTGATTATGCTTTATTACATACTTGTTTTCGGTGCAACAATTCTGTTTGCCCTGCAGTTTTTATTTAATCAAAGATTTGAACAGAGCAGGGGAAGCGATTTAAAATCCGCTTTGGAATTTACTTTTTATAAAAGCATTATAATTGTTGTTATGATGCTTTTAATAAGCGGATTTAAAATAATTGTAACTCCATTCAGCGTTGCTTTAGCAACTGTTTATGCAATTGCTTGTATTCTGATGACATATTTCAGCTTAAAAGCCTTTGCCATAGCAAATCTTTCAGTTTATTCCGTTTTTTCAATGCTTGGGGGAATGCTGTTGCCATTTCTTTTAGGTGTTGGATTTTATGATGAAAAAATGAGCATTTTCAAGCTCATCTGTTGCGGTCTTATAATAGTTTCTGTTCTTTTGAATCTTAAAGGCGGAAATGGTAACAAAAAAGCTTTTTTCTACTATATGGCGGTTTTTGTTCTCAATGGCGGAGTTGGTGTGATTTCAAAAATCCATCAATCCTCTGATATTCCCCATACAGACAGTACAGGCTTTATGTTCCTATCTTCCTTGGCCAGTATCATAATCAGTGGAATATGGCTTCTTATAAAATATAAGAAAATACCTGTTGTTAAAGGTAAACCACTTTTATTTGCAGGCGGTTACGGAATTTTCAATGGTGTTGGTAACTGGTTCTTGCTTATTTCTCTTATTCATTTACCGGCTTCCGTTCAATATCCATTAGTAACAGGTGGTGTTATGGTTTTCTCAACCATTATCAGCGCAATAAGGAAAGAGAAATTGACAAAATTCGATTACATAGCAGCAGGGATTTCATTTGTTGCTTCAGTTCTTATGGCGTTTTGATAAAAGTTGGAAGTTGAAAGTGGCAAGTGGCAAGTGGCAAGTTTCGGGGCGCAAAAATGCGCCAAAAAGAATTTTAAAATGTGGTGCGAAGCCTATCCCTCTTTTTTACGAATGTAAAAAGGAGGGGGGACAGCGTTAGCGGTGGGTGGTACAATGTAGGAGACGGGCTTGACCGTCCTTTTTTGTTTGTATTGTAAAAAAATGATGTAAGATTTTGTTTGTTGCGATAGTCGAAATTTGTTGATTGTTGCAATACTATGTGATATAATGAAAGCATCAAAGGAGTGGATGAATATGAGAAACTTAACAATAAAAAGAGAAAAGGGGTTTACCGGTTGCCTTACAAAAGCCAGAATTTATGTTTGCGATGAGCTTACAGGTGATACCAAAATTAATGGTGAAAAATGCTATAAGCTTGGTGAGTTGAAAAACGGAGAAGAAAAGACCTTTGTTATAGGCGATGGAGAAGTAAAAATCTATGTGGTTCAGGATAAGCTTTCAAGAAATCTGACAAATGAAGTTTGCTTTATTCCTGCAGGTGTTGAAGATATTTATCTTATGGGTGAATTTAAATATAACCCATTTGGTGGTAATGGTTTCCGTTTCCACGGTATGACAGACCCGAGAGTTCTTGCTAATCGTAAAAAGTCATCAAAAAAATTCGGTGTATATGTAGCAATATGTTTCATTATTGGTATTGTGGGCGGTTTCCTCCTTGCTTATGATGCTCCTGAATATGCAAAAGATGGCGAACCCTATGAAATTATAGATGATTCGGGTGTGAAAATGACTTTGACCGATTCTTTCATTGATGCTGAATTAGCAGGTTTCGATTTCTCTTATTGTACTGATGATGTTGTTGTTCTGGCGTTTGAGGATGCTTTTTCATTAATGGAAGGTTTTGAAGATTATTCTCTTAAAGAATATGGTGAATTATCTATTAAGAACAATGAGTTGGATTCCAAGGTGGAAAAAGAAGATGATGTAACTTATTATCTGTACGAAAGTTATGTTGAAAACGAAGCTACCAACTATGTTTACTTTGCATCAATTTATAAAACAGAAGATTCTTTCTGGACAATTACCTTTGCTGTTGATGAAGCACAGTATGAGGAATATAAACCCTTGTTCTTGGAATGGGCAAAGAGTGTTGAGTTCGTTGAAGAATAATTAATTAAATGATAAAAACACAGGTTCGTTTATACGGACTTGTGTTTTTTGCTACTTAACTAATTAAAATGTATATAAATAATACTAATTTGTGGCATTTTATAATTGACTTTATATTTTCTCTATGATATATTATTAGCAACCGATAGAGGTGCATTTTGTTAATAGTAATCGTAACTTAAAAAAAGTTTGCCAAAACTGTTGCGGTGAAAGGAGCAGATGCCGAAGTCAGCTTATGGTAAAAAGCTGGTCTGGCAGTACGGAATAATATCTTTACTGTTGTCACCATTATGGTGGAGAGCTATCTTACATAATATTATACTCATTTTGTTGGAGTATCTATTTTTGTGTGGGTAGTTGCTTTTCGGCAACTATTATTTTTTTGTGAGGTAAAAATTATGAAAAACACAGTTTTCACAGGTGTTGCAACAGCCCTGGTAACCCCCTTAAACGCAAACGGCGTTGATTATGAAGCATTCGGCAGACTTATTGACTGGCAGATTGAAGAGGGGATCAATGCTCTTGTAATCGCAGGTACAACAGGCGAGGGTTCAACTCTTACCGATGAAGAGCATAGAGAAGTTCTCCGTTTCTCAGTTGAAAAGGTTGCAGGTAGAGTTCCCGTTATTGCAGGTACTGGGTCAAACGATACCGCTTATGCTATCGACCTTACTAAATTTGCTTGCGAAGTTGGTTGCGATGCAATGCTTCTCGTTACACCTTATTATAATAAAGCAACCCAGAAAGGTCTTATTGAATCCTTCAGAGCAATTGCAGATGCTTCAACAAAGCCCTGCATTCTTTATAACGTTCCCTCAAGAACAGGTTGCAACCTTACTCCCGCATCCTGTGCAGTTCTTGCAGAGCATCCCAATATTGTTGGTATTAAAGAAGCTTCAGGCAACATTTCTCAGATTGCAGAAATTGCTGCTCTTACAAAAGGTGAATTTGATATTTATTCAGGTAACGATGACCAGATTGTTCCTCTTATGTCCTTAGGCGGAAAAGGTGTTATTTCAGTTCTTTCAAACATTCTTCCCAAGAAAACCGTTGAGCTTTGCGATAAATTCTTTGCAGGTGATTTAGAAGGTAGCCGTGCGCTTCAGCTTGAAATGCTTCCTCTTATTAACTCTCTTTTCTGTGAAGTTAACCCCATTCCTGCAAAGGCTGCAGTTGCTGCTATCGGTTTCGGTGAGAATTATGTAAGACTTCCTCTTACAACAATGGAACCTGAAAACGAAACAAAAATGCTCGGACTTATGAGAGAACAGGGACTTGATGTTTAATTCGGTAACAGTCGCAGGTAATAATATGATTGCAGATAATATACATATAGTTAATGATACCTTATTCTTCGCAGGTCACAGCACAAAAGGCCTTGCCGAAAAATATGGCTCACCCATTTACGTAATGGATGAACAAAAAATCAGAGAAAATTGCCGTAAATATATTAACGGAATGAAAAAATATTTCGGCGAAAATGCAAAGCCTTTTTATGCGAGTAAGGCTTGTAGCTTTAAAAAGATTTATAATATTGTAGAAGCTGAAGGAATGGGCGTTGATGTGGTTTCCGTTGGCGAAATCTATACTGCCTTCAAAGCAGGCTACAATATGAAAAATGTGTGCTTCCATTCCAACAGCAAAAATGATTATGATATTAATTTTGCTATGGACTGTGGTGTTGGTTGCTTCGTTGTTGATAATATTGAAGAGCTTGATGCAATTGACTGCTTCGCAGGGGAAAGAGGCATTAAGCAAAAAATTCTTTTCAGGGTTACACCCGGTATTGATACTCATACCTATGAAGCGGTTAACACAGGTAAGGTCGACTCCAAATTCGGTTTCCCCATTGAAACGGGTGCCGCTATGGAAATTACAAAATATGCTCTCACAAAAGAGAATGTTGACCTTGCAGGTTTCCATTGTCATGTAGGTTCTCAGCTTTTTGAATCTTCTGTTTTCATCCGCTCTGCAGAAATTATGCTTGAATTCATTGCAGAGGTTAAAAACACTTTAGCCTATGAAGCAAAAGAACTTGACCTTGGTGGCGGTTATGGTGTGAGATACACTGAAAATGACCCTACAATTGATATTGAAGATAATATCCGTCAGGTAGCAGAGTATTTCAAAAAGAAATGCGCAGAGCTTAATATAAACGAACCTGCGGTTAGTATGGAACCGGGCAGAAGCATTGTTGCAGATGCAGGCATAACTCTTTATAGAGTAGGTAACGTAAAGAGAATTGAGGGTTACAAAAACTATGTTGCCATTGATGGCGGTATGACCGATAACCCGAGATTTGCCCTTTATGAATCGGAATATACAGTTATTGCCGCAGATAAAGCAGAAGAGGATTGCAATTTTCTTTGTGATCTTGTGGGCAAATGTTGCGAAAGCGGAGATGTTATTCAACCGAAAGTAATGCTTCCCGAAAGCATTAAAAGAGGCGACCTTGTTGCAGTTCTTACAACAGGTGCATATAATTTCTCAATGGCTTCAAACTACAACAGAATACCTCGTCTTCCTGTTATTATGGTGAATGGTGATGAAACCTATGTTGCAGTAAAAGGCGAAACACTTGATGATATAATCAGTCGTGATATGTAAAATAAACAACCGATTAAGAAAATTCAGATTTTCTTAATCGGTTGTAATTTTTTATTTTTTCTCCGCAATAAATGCTCTGAAAAGTGGCAGGCAGGCACTGAAAAAGGCTTTGTAGCTTTCGCAGTAGTTTCTGTCTTCCTTTGAACGTTTGCATCCGCCTGCACGGCAGATGGGGTAGAACCGGCATTTTTTACATTCTTCGGGAATCGCAATACTCTCTCTTAAAAATCCAATAGCTTT
Organism: Acutalibacteraceae bacterium; assembly: GCA_045543035.1. GTDB lineage: Bacteria > Bacillota > Clostridia > Oscillospirales > Acutalibacteraceae > DTU089. The sequence goes on from JAZQMA010000027.1 coordinate 16,489, forward strand.
CTCGCAGTGGGCGAGGGTGTCAAAGTTTTCTGTTGGTGTATTGATGTTGCCTAAAAGCCATTCATCCGTGCAGTAAAAGTCGCAGGGGTAAATGTTTCCGTTACCCTCAACAACAAACTGGTGCATACAGTGACCGCACATACCGCACTGCTCTGTGGGATTGCCTAAATATAAATGCACAAGGTTGTCAAAATATCTTATGCTTATATAATTGCCTTGAACATAGTCCTTAACATAAGCATTAAAGCCGTGAATAAGAAAATGCTTATATTGTTCAGGTGTCATATAAAGCTCGCTTTCAGTTTTATCACCGAAGGGACGAAGGCAGGGGATAAACTGAAGATATCTGAAGCCTCGTTTTTTGAAGTAACGGAGAATATCATCAATGTTATCAGCACATCTGCCTGTAAGAACAGTAAGAATATTAAACTGCACACCATATTTTTTGAAAATATCAGAGGCTTTGATAATCTTATAAAAAGCATTCTGATTATTACTGTCAATTCGGAATGAGTTGTTGTCAAAATCACCATCAAGACTTAAACCGATTAGGAAATCCTTTTCCTTGAAGAATTTTGCCCATTTCTCGTCAATAAGAGTGCCGTTGGTCTGAAGTCCATAATAGATTTTGCTGTTCTTTATGTTCAGCTCGTCAACCTTTTTACAGAAATATTCAAAATATTCAATACCTCTTAAGGTTGGTTCACCACCCTGAAAGGCGAAAGCAACGCTTTCTCCGTTGGCAAAATCCAATGCTTTTTCTATTAAATTGTCTGTTGTTTCTTCTGATATTAAACCAAAGCTTTTTACATCTCTGTGGTCTGTAACATCGTGATAAAAACAATATTTGCACCGCATATTACATAGAGCAGATGCAGGCTTAATCATAATTGAAAGAGGGGGCAATTAACTCATTCCTTTTATATAACTAAACCCCGGAAAAAGCTCCGAGGTTTAATTTTTTTATTTATAATATTCTTCGTTTATACCACGTCTGTCGGATTTGAAGTTTTTCATAATCTCGTCCATTTTTGCATTCATTTCTTCTGCAACTGTAGGATAAACTGATGAGCGGTTAAGGTTTTCGCCTCTGTCATCGCTTAAAATATGTAACCAGTTCTTTCTGTATTTATCAAAGAATGCGGAGTTATCATTCTGAATTCTCTTGAAATATTTGAAGGTGATGTTTTCATTATCTGTAAGAACATCGTATTTATAATCTTTATATTCATCTTTTGCGAGAATTTCCTTTGTGGGAACTGTATACTGAACTGCTTTAAGACTTTCTCTCTTCATATGAAGAATTGGATGGTCTTTTGTGTGAATAACTGTGTCGTTCTTAAGAAGAGGAACAATTGAAACACCGTCAATATCTCTGTCAAAGGGAAGATAATTCTTTTCTCCACCGTTGCCTGTGATACCGCAAAGCTCAACAAGTGTAGGCATTAAATCAACGAATGTTGCGCTGTTGTGCCTTTCTTCGCCCTCTTTCCAAAGACCGCCGTTGTTACCCCAACGAATCATAAATGGGACTTTCTGACCGCCTTCATAAGCAAGGTATTTACCGCCGCGATGACCACCAACAGAGCCTTCAAGAGCAGGACCGTTATCGCTTGTGAAAACGATGATAGTATCATCCATAACGCCTAAATCTTCAAGAGTTGTGAAAAGCTCGCCAAGGTAATAGTCAAATTCGGTTAAGCAGTCTGCATAAGTACCCATACCTGTTTCACCGTTGAATTCGTCACCAACGAAAACGGGAGCGTGAGGCCAGGGGGTTGCGTAATATGCGAAGAAAGGTTCATCGCTGTTTTCAACCTTATCGGTAATCCAGTCGGTGATTTCTTCGTGAATCCATTCAGAAAGCTGACGCTGGTCTTTTTTGCCGTTTTCATCACGAAGCTCTTCAACGCCGTGAACGATTTCAAATTCACCGTTTTCTTCTGCAACGTGGTAGAAGGGTGCCATATCATTAACGTGGTGGCTACCATAGAAATAATCAAAGCCCTGATTTGTTGGAAGATATTCGCCATAGTCACCTAAATGCCATTTACCGAATGCACCTGTGTTATAGCCTGCTGCCTGGAATGTTTCTGCAAGAGTGATTTCGTCACCCAGCATACCATCGCAGTTGTTACCCATTTCAATTGAGTTGAAAATACGGGTCTGAGCAAATGGTGAGAATGTGTCATAAGTGGGATAAATAACATTATCAGCATAGCATCTGAAGGGGTATCTTCCTGTCATAAGAGCAAATCTTGCAGGAGAGCAAACTGAATAGCTTGAATAGAAATTGTCGAAGTTAAGACCTTCTTCGCCGATTCTGTCCATATTGGGGGTTTCGTAAATTGCACCGTTGAGAGAGGTGTCGCCATAACCCATATCGTCCATAAGAACGAAAAGCACGTTAGGACTTTTTGATTTTGCTTTGTCAACACCGTCAAGATAATCATCGTGACCTTCCCAGAGTCTGTCAACATTGGGTTTTGCACGAAGGTTCATTGTGAGAACATAGAAAACAGATGTACCTGCAAGAACAATACTTAAAATTGATGTAAGAAATTTGTGTGCGCCTTTTTTCTCAAAGTTCTTTTTGGCAACAAGAACAAGAGCTACAACAGCAAGAGCACAGGGGAGAAGTAAAAGAACGTTACCGCCTAATCTTGTAAGGAATGAGCCCTCACCGCTGAATAAGGGGTTATCTGCACTTGCCCATCCTGTTTTACCGCTGGAGAAAGCACCAAAACCTGCATCAGCGCCCCAGATTAAGAAATAGAGGAAAATGCCAATTGCACTTGAGCAATATCCGATAATGTTGAAAAGATAAACCTTCTTCTTTGCAATAATGCCGATGAAAATAAGTGCAGACATAATGCACATAAATCCAACATTAACAACTGCAACGATGTTAAGTCTGAGAACCAGAAGTGCAATTGCAAGTCCGAGACCGATTATTGCAGTAATAAGAGGAAGAACTTTTTTACCTTTGTCAAAAGTAATACCTTTTTTCAAATTCAAAACCTCACTTTAAATATGTTTTTACACAACATATATAATACAATAATAAAGCTTTTTTAGCAATAGAAAAACTGCCCTAAAATAGAGCAGTTTAATAGGCAGTATCAACAATTAAACAGAAAGTGAAAGTACATATTCATTTCCTGTGAAAAGCTTGCTTATATCGTCGGGGTTGATATGTGACTTTGCACGGATTGTGAAAAGGCAATAGTATTTATCATTCTTCTTTTCAACAGAGCTTGAAATTAATATGTAGTCATTTTCTTTGAAAAGGTTTGTAATGCTTTCAATAGCTTCGGGATCATCCTTTAATTTCATACTTACTGCGGTTGTGCTTGTGTTTTCAACAGGAAGAATTTTATGAATAACAATCTGAACAATAAGAAGGATAAGTGTTGCATATACTGCAATACCGTACATTCCCGCACCTGCCGCAAGACCGATACCTGCCGTTGTCCATACACCTGCTGCGGTGGTAAGACCTTTAACAGTACCCTTGAAAACGATAATACCTGCACCAAGGAAGGAGATACCTGTAACAACCTGTGCCGCAAGACGAGAACCGTCGAGATTAACGTGGTCTGCAAGGCCAACAATATCGAAGAAACCGTATTTACTTACTATCATAATAAGGGCAGAACCCAGAGCAACAATGATATGCGTTCTGATACCTGCTTCTTTCTGGCGGAAGGTTCTTTCAACACCGATTAAAGCACCGCAAATAACTGCGGTAACAAGACCTAAAAGATAAGGGAAGAAGCTTTCCAGCTTAAAAGTTGAAATGAATGTATTTATAACATCCATTACATCATAAGTTGGTGTAACATTTAACAACATAATAAATCTCCTGAAAAGTAAACTTAATATATCTGTTTATTATAATATATATTTTGATGAATGTCAAATAATGCCTTCAGGTGTCTTTCTTTTTGTCATAAAACCATTAATGCCAACATACCTTTTATTGAAGATTTTAAAAGGTCTATGGAGGTAGATTTATGACAGATACAAGCATCTATAAGGATATTGAAACCCGAACAGGCGGTGATATTTATATCGGGGTGGTAGGGCCTGTGAGAACAGGAAAATCAACCTTTATAAAGCGTTTTATGGATACTCTTGTTTTGCCTAACATTAATAGCAATTATAAAAGGGAAAGAGCATTGGATGAGCTTCCCCAATCTGCCGCAGGCAGAACAATTATGACAACTGAGCCTAAATTTATTCCCGAAGAAGCTGTAAAGGTGGATTTGCCCGATAATGCTTCTTTGAATGTCCGCCTTATTGATTGCGTCGGTTACATTGTGCCAAGTTCTTTAGGTTATATTGAAGAAGATAAGCCAAGAATGGTGAAAACCCCTTGGTACGACCATGAAATTCCATTTAATATGGCGGCTGAGTTGGGAACACAAAAAGTAATAACCGAGCATTCTACCATAGGCTTACTTATAACAACTGATGGCAGTATAAGTGATATTCCGAGAGAGGAATATGAAGAGGCGGAAGAAAGAGTTGTTGCAGAGCTTAAAGCGATTAATAAACCCTTTGTAACACTTCTTAATTGCACTTATCCTGATTCTCAGGAAACAATTAATCTTGCTTCCCAATTAACTCAGAAATATGGGGTGCCTGTTATACCTGTAAACTGCCTTGAAATAGACGAAGATTTAATTCGAGAAATTCTCGGTGCGGTGCTTTTCCGTTTCCCTGTCCGTGAAATCGGCATTTCTCTTCCCGGTTGGGTTATGGGACTTGGCAGAGACCACTGGTTGAGAAAATCTATCTGCAACTGTGTTAAAGAATGCTCTTGCGGTATAAGCTGTGTTGGTGATGCAGGTCTTGTTGTTAAAGGTATCTGTGATAATGAATATATAACCTCTGCGCAAATTTCCAAGCTTGATTTAGGCAAAGGTTGCGCGGAAATTGAAGCTGTGCTTTCGGGTGAACTTATTTATAAAATAATTGAAGAAAAAACTGCTGTTAAGATTGAAAATGAGCAAGAGCTTGTTGAACAGTTTGAAGAGCTAACTTTGATTAAAAAGAAATATGATAAAATCAAAAATGCTCTTGAAGAGGTTGAGGCAACAGGCTACGGAATTGTTATGCCCGATATTGATGAACTGACCCTTAAAGAGCCTGAAATTGTAAAACAAGGTGGCAGATATGGTGTTCGTCTTTCTGCTTCCGCACCATCAATTCATATGTTAAAGACTTGCATTGAAACCGAGGTTGCACCCGTTGTGGGAACAGAAAGTCAGTCGGAAGAGCTTCTCAAATATCTGCTCACAGGGTTTGAAGAAGACCCCCATAAAATATGGGAGTCTGACATCTTCGGTAAATCTCTTAATGAACTTGTAAATGAGGGACTTCGTAACAAGCTTTGCCATATGCCTGTTGATGCGAGAGGCAAAATTCAGGAAACACTTGAAAGAATAATCAATGACGGTTGCAGTGGTCTTATTTGCATAATTCTGTAATTGTAATTATTCTGTTTCGCTTTTTAAAATGCCATAGCTTTTGTCAATAACCACAACTGCGTAAAGGTTGCCGTTACCGGCTTCATTTACGCGGTTTTTGATTATAGAAACCAATTCATCATCTGAATACTTATATTTTGGGGGAATAACTACATCAAAAAGAACGTTCTTTGCTTTTTCACCATAAACTACTCTGAAATCGTGGAAAGTGATTATGGGGTCAATATCATAAAGGATTTTTCTTACAGTTTCCTTTAATTCGTTGGTTTCTTCGCAGTCAAGAACTGTTGGGTCAAGGTGAACAACAATGTGGATGTTATCTTTGTTAGCTAAATCTCTTTCAATGGTGTCCATAATATCGTGGCAGGTGAGAACATCAATTTTTGCATCCATTTCAATATGAGCAGAGGCAAAATAACTGCCGGGACCATAGGAATGAACCATAAGGTCGTGAACGCCTAAAACATTTTCATAGGAGAGTATTTTGCTTTCAATCATTTCATACATTTCTTTTGAGGGTGCCTGACCCAAAAGGGGACCAACAGTTTCCTTAACAAGACCAATTCCTGAAATGATGATGAATACCGCAACACAAAATCCCATATAACCGTCGAGGTTAAAGCCTGTGAAATGAGAAATAACAGTTGCAATAAGTACTGCGGCAGTAGATATTACATCGTTTCTGCTGTCTGCAGCGGTAGCTTCCAATGCCTTTGATTTAATTCTTTTTCCCAAAGTTTTGTTGAAAACAGAAAGCCAGAGTTTAAAGAAAATTGAAACACCTAGAATAATTATTGAAACCCAATTAAAAACAATTTCTTCAGGATTAAATATTTTTGAAACAGAGGTTTTTAAAATATCATAACCGATTATTAAAGTTAAAAATGAAATAATAAGACCTGTTATGTATTCAATTCTTGCGTGGCCGTAAGGATGGTCTTCATCCGCAGGCTTTTCGGAAAGCCTGAAACCGATTAAGGTTACAATTGATGAACCTGCATCAGTCATATTATTGGTTGCGTCTGCGGTGATTGAAACGCTGTTTGTAACAGAACCGATAATGAATTTTATAACGCTTAGCAGAAGGTTGCAGATTATACCCACAATTCCTGCAACTCTTCCGTAAGCTTCTCTGCCGTGAGGAGTGGAAGCATCTTTATCTTTTAAAAATAGTTTTATCAATAAATTTGTCATGTAACTCACCTGTAAAATTATGTAAATTCAGTTAAAATCAATTATATAATTATTTTATGAAAAGTCAATTAAAATTGCCACAGTAGACAAAAATAATTAAATGTGTTATTATATAGAATATATTAAAAATAAAATGCCGAAAGGTTGGTATAAAAATGGATAAAACACTTGTTATTTTAGCAGCGGGTATGGGTAGTCGTTATGGTGGTTTGAAGCAAATTGACCCCGTAGGACCCAATAATTCAATTATTATTGATTACTCAATTTATGATGCAATCAAAGCAGGGTTTAACAAAGTTGTTTTCATTATCAAAAAAGAAAACGAAGCTCTTTTTAAAGAAGTAATCGGTGATAAGGTTTCAAAGCACGTTAAAGTTGAATATGTTTTCCAGAGTTTAGATAAATTGCCTGAAGGTTTTACTTGCCCTGAAGAGCGTGTTAAACCTTGGGGTACTGCTCACGCGGTTCTTTGCTGTAAAGGTGTTGTAAATGAACCCTTTGTTGTTATCAACTCCGATGATTTCTATGGTAGCGGTGCATATTCTAACCTTGCAAATTGGATTGAAAGAACCGATTTCTCAGGAAATAAATATAAATTTGCAATGGCAGGTTATTATCTTAAAAACACTCTTACCGATAACGGAACTGTTTCCCGCGGTGTTTGTGATGTTGATGAAAATGGTCAGCTCAAGGATGTTATCGAAAGAACAAAGATTATGAGAGTAAATGGTAAAATTTGCTATACTGAAGATGAAAAAAGCTGGACAGAGCTTCCCGAAAATAGCATTGGTTCAATGAACTGTTGGTGTTTCCCCGCAGGAATTCTTGATGAAATCGAAAAATATTTTATTGAATTTCTTAAAAAAGAAGTTCCTGAGAATCCTCTTAAATCTGAATTTTTCCTTCCTTTCCTTGTTCGCGATATGTTGAGCGAAGGTAAATGCACTGTTGATGTTATTGAAACTGCAGACAGATGGTTCGGTGTAACATATAAAGAAGATAAACCTGATGTTGTTGCATCAATTTCCGCTCTTGTTGAAGAGGGCAAGTACCCGGAAAACTTGTGGTGATCTGAATGAGAAAGATAGCATTGATTTTATCTTTAGTTTTTGTTGTTTCTTTGTTTTCTGCTTGCGGTTCTCAGGATAACAATGTTAAAGATACCACAGCAACCAACGAAACGACATTACAACAAGTTGTTGAAATTGAAATAACTAAAGATACATTGGCAGATGCGGAAGAGTTTCTGCAAAGCATGAAAAAATACGGTGCTGAAGTCGAAGAGAATGCTGATAGCAATTCATATGTTTTTATTTTTTCAGGTGAAGAACACAAAAAGCTCCTTGATGATAAATATGCTGAAACAATAAAAGCATTCAAAGAATACGAGGAAGATGAAAACCATTATATTGATGCTGTTGAATATGATGAAGATTTCCGTAATTTAGTGTTTAATGTCAATAAGGATTTATATGATGCAAGCACAGATGCAACAAATAATATTCTTATTGCTTCAAAAGCACTTTCTTATCAGATGTATCTCGGAACCGGTCAGAAAACAAACGTTGAGGTTGTTTATTCGGGAACAGAAGAGGCGATTTCAACATTTACATTACCAATGAATTTAGTTGGACAATAAAAAATAAAATGAACCCTGTAGTTTCTGCCTACAGAGTTCATTTTTTATTGTAATTTTCTTTTTTCAATTTCTTTTAAATTTGCTTTAAATTCTTTTTTTATCCAGACAAATGATAAAATCCAGGCACCGATTACCGCAAGAAAAATATCAATTCTGCCCATAGGAAACATAGAAACGATTGTAAAGAATATTATTGTCCCTGTGTTCTGTATTTTTAAAATCATTAAAAACCATTCAAGCACAATAATCATTCTGCAAAAGGGGAGAACGCAAACAACAGACCAACATAAACAAGCGGTTTGCGGACCCCAGTTTTTCGGTAGCTTCCACATCATCGGCACATATTTATCAGGGTCGCCATAATTGATGTGAGCAAGATAACGCTTCATATCAGTTTCGTCTGATACAGGAGGCTTGTATTTTATAAATGCATAATATGACATTAATATATAGCCAATAAAAGTAACAACATTTATTACAATTAATCCTGTCCAACCGAAATCAAAAGTGTCGTAAAGGGGATTGCCTTCTAAAAGCAAATTCGGGGTGGCGATATATGTGAAAAGCAGGTCGAGGAGAATCGTCAGAAGATATGCAGAACAAGTGATGTAAAACATTTTCTTTTTTGATTTCAAGCTTTTCACCCTTTCACATAGTATTGTTCCAATTAATTATCAGAAATTGTAATCGGGTTTAACAATTTTGCCTGTGTTTGCGGATTCAACAATAGCAAGGCAGGCTGCAACAGTTTTTGCGCCTTCTTCAACAGGAGTGGGAACTTCTGTTCCGTTAACAATTGCATCGCCGAAAACTTCAAATTCTTTAACAAAGTTGTGGTTGTTAACTTCAAGCTCAATAATCTGAGGTTCTTCGGGAGCAACACCGTTTTCGTCAGCAACAAACAACTGCATTGTGGGGGAGGTGTTGTCACAGATGATTGTACCCTTTGTACCGTAAATGCAGGTTCTCATTGTGTAGTCGCGTTTGCAACCTGTTGAAACATATACTTTACCTGCAACATCGTTGGGAAATTTCATAATAGCGATTGTTGAGTCATCGTATGTAACTGTGGGTAAAAGCTTATGTGTTCCGTAAGCGAAAACTTCTTCAGGGTCACCTGCAAGCCAGCGAAGAAGGTCAACTGCATGGCAACCGCCACCGATAACACCGTGACGAGCATTATCTGCTCTCCAGTTTTGTTTATTGGAAACAATGTTCATATAGTCGTGAGCATATTCGCTTTCAACGAAATAAAGCTCACCAAGAGTGCCATTGTCAATAAGTTCTTTTGTTTTTGCAAAAGAGGGGGTGAAACGGCAAATCTGACCAACCATAAAAATGCAATTGGATTTTCTTGCTGCTCTTACCATTTCGGTAATGTCTTCTTTTGTGAGAGCAAGGGGTTTTTCGCATAAAACGTGTTTGCCTGCTTCAAGCATTTCGAGAGCAACCTGTTTATGTAACTGGTCAGGAATACCGATTGAAACAGCATTGATTTCAGGGTTGTTTATAATATCGTGGTAATCGAGAGTACATTTCTCTTCGGGAATATTATATTTATCAGCTGCGAATTTGAGTGATTTTTCATCGCAGTCGCAAATCAAACCGATTTCCGCACCATAAGCTAAAGCACCTTCAAGGTGAGCTCTGCCGAATTCAAGACCGATAATACCGGCAACAATTTTCTTTTCCATAAATGTATATCTCCTTTTATGTATATTACCCTAATATTCTACCATCTAAATAAATAATTGCAATACCCATTTTCACACATTAGCATTTTTTTCATATGCTGATACAGGAGGTAGAGCAATATGACTACTCTTAATAAGATTTCAACAGGGGAGTTTGCTGTTATTGTGTCGGTTGATACAGGTCTCTCCTTAAAACAAAGATTATATGATATAGGACTTGTGCCGGGAACAAAAATAAAAGTGGTTCATCAGAGCCCTTCGGGAAATCCTCGGGCATATCTGGTACGCGGTGCGGTTATCGCTTTGAGAAACTGCGATGCGGAAAAGATTTTTGTGCGTGATGATGGTGATGGGTAAAAGAGAAATTACAATAGCTTTGGCAGGTAATCCCAATGTAGGAAAAAGCACGGTTTTTAATGCTTTAACAGGTCTTAAACAGCATACAGGCAACTGGACGGGAAAAACAGTTGACTTAGCCAAAGGCAAAGCAGAGAGAAATGGTGTTGAGTATAATTTTATAGATATTCCGGGAACATATTCTTTAAAACCTCATTCAAAGGAAGAAATGGTTGCAGGAGATTTTATTTGCTTTGGTGATGCTGAGGTCGTTGCAGTTGTTTGTGATGCAACAAATCTCGAAAGAAATTTGTACTTAACTCTCCAGATTCTTGAAACTGGGATTGACACTGTTGTCTGCATAAATCTTCTTGATGAAGCAAAGAAGAAAGGTGTCACAGTCAATACTGCTTTGCTCGAAAAAGAATTAGGTGTTTCCGTTGTTGGTATGACTGCCAGAAGCGGAGAGGGAGTTGAAGAACTGTTATATGAACTATCAAAAAACACAAGCAATAAGGCATTGCAAATCAAATATAATGATGATATTGAAAGTGCTGTTGAGTATATAGAGCCTGTTTTAAAAAAATGCAAGATAAACAAGCTTGATACCGGGTGGATTTCTTTAAGACTTTTAGAAAATGATCCAAGTGTAAAAAACTATATTGAGAAAAATAATGAACTAAGCGACACTCAAAAAAATGAAATATTAAAATCTGTTGAAAAGGGCAGGCGATTTTTGAAAGATAAAAATCAGCTTGATGAACTATCTGAAACAATTGCATCAACCTTGTTTGAAACTGCATCCCGAATAAGTAATACAGTTACATTAAAGATAGCTAAAGAACATAATTTAACTAAATCAGAAAAGATATTTACCAAAAGCTTTTCAGCATATTCTGTTATGTTTATAATGCTCAGCATAATTCTTTATATAACAATAGCAGGTGCTAACTATCCGTCACAATGGTTGTCGACGTTTTTCGGTTGGTGTGAATTGAAGCTTTTGAATGTTGCTGATTTTATAAATATGCCCGAGTTCCTTAAAGGAATGTTGATAACCGGCGGTTTTCGTGTTCTTGGTTGGGTAGTTTCGGTTATGTTACCGCCTATGGCAATATTCTTTCCTTGTTTTACTCTATTGGAGGATTTGGGGGTTTTACCGCGTATTGCCTATGTTCTTGATAATAGCTTCAGAAAAGCCAATACCTGCGGAAAACAAGCTCTTACAACCTGTATGGGGTACGGTTGTAATTGCGTTGGTATTTCAGGTGCAAGGATTATAGATTCAAAAAGAGAACGGCTTGTTGCAATTCTCACAAACAGTCTTACGATTTGTAACGGTAGATTTCCTGCCATAATAACATTGATTTCTGTTTTCCTTGTTTCAGGAAGCGGATTAATCGGCGGAATATATGGCGCATTAATACTCGCATTGATAATCGTATTAAGCCTTGCATTAACCCTTTTTCTTTCAAATCTGCTTTCAAGAACCTTGCTTAAAGGAGAAAGCTCGCATTATATTCTGGAATTGCCACCCTACAGAAAACCGCAAATATCAAAAGTTATTGTTAATTCTGTTCTGAACAGAACTTTGCTTGTGTTGTTCAGAGCGGTTGCAGTAGCATTTCCTGCAGGTGTTATAATATGGCTTTTAGCTAATATATCTGTGGGAGAAATGAATATATTGACTTATGTAACATCACTTTTCCGACCGCTTGGTAAATTTATGGGAATGGATGGTGAAACTCTTTCGGCATTTTTCTTAGGAATACCTGCCAATGAAATTGTTTTACCGATTACTTTAATGTCTTACCTTGGAGCAGGGGAAATGGTGAGTATCGAAAACACTACTGTTATTGGTGAAATATTAAAAAACAATGGTTGGACATCATTGACTGCAATTTGTTATATTACATTTTCTGTTGTTCATTTTCCCTGTGCCACTGCATTGTTAACAATATATAAAGAAACCAAAAGCCTTAAATGGAGTGTTCTTGCTTTTGTTATACCCACTATTTTGGGTGTTGTTTTGTGCGGTTTAATAAATATTGTAGGTAATATTTAATATTATCAAAAATTATTTCATTTTTTTGAAAAAAACACTTGCTTTTTGATTTTCTTTGTGGTAGTATTCTACTGCTAATGTGTTATTGTAGCCGACGGAAGTTGAACACCGTACGGTTTTGGAAGGCAAATTTCCGCGCTAACTTCGTCAAAACCCTTGAAATACGACAGTATTCCTTCGGTTTTTTCCTTGTTATTGCAAAAAATTTTGCCTTACAAAACTGCAAGCACCTAAAATTGTAAAGATTTTGGTGCAGCAGGGTGTTTGTTCGGCGTAGACATACTGGCGTATGTCAAGGCGAAAAACGCCGTGATGTACCGAAAGATTTTAATTTTAGGCGTACGGGGTTAACTCCCGTCGGCTATATATCAAAGAGGTGAAATTAAATGAAAGAAGGACTTCATCCCAAATACGGCGCAACACAGGTAAAGTGTGCATGCGGCGCAGTTCTCGAAACAGCATCCACAAAAGACGGTATGCGTGTTGATATCTGCTCAAAATGTCACCCCTTCTTTACCGGCAAGCAGAAGCTCGTTGATACAGGCGGACGTGTTGAAAGATTCAATAGAAAATATAACCTCTCTAAGTAAGTTATATCTGCTTGATAAGTCGGTGAGTTATCACCGACTTTTTGCGTTATTTGAAGGACTGTTTTTATTATGAGTGATTCTTATAAAACTCTCGCAAAAGAAGCTTGCGATGAGTATATAGTTAAACATTCAAGGTTTATAGGGTACGCAAAACCTGTCAAAAGCGAAAAAGAAGCTATCGATTATATTAACGAAATATCAAAAAAACATTGGGATGCAAAGCATAATGTTTATGCTTATTCCATAAGAGAAAGCGGTGTTAAACGCTATTCTGATGATGGTGAGCCCCAGGGAACTGCAGGTATGCCTGTTCTCAATGTTATTTTGCAGGAAGAGGTTACGGATTGCGTTGTTGTTGTAACCCGCTATTTCGGTGGTGTTCTTTTGGGTGGCGGTGGACTTGTGCGTGCCTACACTCATTCTGCCAAAATAGGCATTGATGCCTCTGGAATTATAACTCTTTCAAAATGGACTGTTTGTGAAATTCAATGTGAATATACTTTTTACGGAAAGCTTGAAACCTTTATCAGAGATTTTGGTGGGGTAATAGAGGACAGCGATTTTGGTGAAAATGTAACTCTCCGCTTTCGTATTAAGAAAGGTCTTGAAGAAAGCTTCGATAAAAAACTTCAGGACTTAAGCAACGGAAAGGTGAGATTTTCTCAAATCGGAGAGATAATTGCAGGGGAATAAATTAAATAATAAAAAATTTCAAAAAAATCCGTCAAAAAAAGAGGGATTTTTTTGTTTTTATAGTATTATTAATATATAGAGCAAAATAATGTGAAAAGGCGGTGCTTTTTGTGAACGGTGAAATCAGGAAAAGAACTCTGGCAAGAGAACGAATTTCTTTTTCAAAATATGCCATGCTTTGTGATAACACAAAAGGTAGACTTGTTCCTGAAGAAGAGTGTCCCGTAAGAACTGCCTATCAGCGCGATAGAGACAGAATTATTCATTGTTCCGCTTTCAGACGATTGAAAGATAAAACGCAGGTTTTTCTGGCACCCGGTAATGTTCATTACAGAACCCGTTTAACTCACACTCTTGAGGTTTCGCAGATTGCAAGAACAATTGCCCGATCTCTTGCTCTTAATGAGGATTTAACCGAAGCAATTGCTCTCGGTCACGATTTAGGTCATACCCCCTTTGGTCACGCAGGTGAACGCGCACTCAATCAGGTCTATGAAAAGGGGTTTACCCATTTTGAGCAAAGTCTTCGTGTTGTTGATATGCTCGAAAGCGGTGGTAACGGTCTTAATCTTACATACGAGGTAAGAGACGGTATATTGTGCCATACCCGAGGTAAAGAAGCAGATACCCTTGAAGGCAGAATTGTTAAATTAAGTGATAAAATAGCATATATAAATCATGATATTGATGATGCTATCCGTGGTAATATCATAAGCGAAGATGATATACCCTTGGAGATTCGTCTTGTTGTGGGTTTTTCAAAAACTCAAAGAATAAATACTATGGTTATGTCTGCCATCAATAACACAAGAGAGGAATTGAAAATGGCAGATGATGTTCAGGATGCTTTTGACCAATTGCATTCCTTTATGTTCAAGTATGTTTATACTAACCCTAAATGCAAAAGCGAAGAGGGTAAGGCGGAAAGTATGATAAAAGAGCTTTTCCGTTACTTTTCAAATAATCCTGATAAAATGCCTGAATTATATCAGGGAATTGCTGAAAAAGAAGGTGCACAGCGCGCCGCTTGTGACTATATTTCAGGTATGTCCGATAGCTACTCTTTGAAGGTCTACAATGACTTGTTTGTACCCAAAACTTGGAATTTTTAAGAAAATATCAATAAAATGTTCGGAAGCGAAGCTTCCCCATAATTTTGCATTTAAAAAGGTAGGTGATACACATAGCTCGTTTTTCAGATGATTTTATTCAGCAAATCAGAGATAACAACGATATTGAATCCGTTATCGGCAGTTATATCGAATTAAAAAGAAGAGGAAAAAACCTTGTTGGTCTGTGTCCTTTCCATAATGAAAAAACACCGTCATTCACTGTGTATCCCGATACCGCCTCTTATTACTGCTTCGGTTGTGGCGCAGGTGGAGAGGTAATAAACTTTATAAGAAATATTGAAAATCTTGATTTTGTTGAATCTGTTAAGCTTCTTGCGGACAGAGCCGGTTTAAAAATTCCCGAAACCGATAATTACGATGATGCAATTGCAAAATTGCGCAGAAGAATTTATGAAGCAAACCGCGAAGCTGCAAGGTTTTATCACGAAACCCTTTTTACTGAAAACGGAAAAAAACAGCTTGATTACCTTTTAGGCAGAGGCGTTTCACCTAAAATGATAAAGCATTTCGGGCTTGGTGCTGCTCCTGATGATTGGCACGCTCTTGCAGAGCATCTTAAGAATAAAGGCTTCAATCGTGATGAGCTTGTTGCGGCAAACCTTTTAAGAAGCAGTGAAAAGAACGGCAAACGCTATTATTACGATGCTTTCAGAAACAAGGTTATGTATCCTGTTATTGATTTAAGAGGTAATGTGGTTGCTTTCGGTGGACGAGTTCTTGATGACAGTAAGCCTAAATATATCAATACCTCAGATACTCTTGTTTATAAAAAAAGTAACGAGCTTTTTGCTTTGAATTTTGCAAAAAACGGAAATGACCGCAAATTAA
This sequence comes from Acutalibacteraceae bacterium, assembly GCA_045543035.1. GTDB lineage: Bacteria > Bacillota > Clostridia > Oscillospirales > Acutalibacteraceae > DTU089. Next base: position 32,156 of record JAZQMA010000027.1, read on the forward strand.
TTCTTTGCGAAGGCTATATGGATGTTATTGCCCTTCACCAGGCAGGGTATGAAAATGCTGTCGCAGGTCTCGGAACTGCATTAACTCCTGAGCAAGTCAGCCTGATTTCAAGATATGCAGATGAAGTTGCACTTTGCTATGACTCGGATGAAGCAGGGCAGAAGGCTGTAAGAGCGGCAATGACACTGTTCTCAAAAACAGGTGTTAAAGTAAAGGTTATTCGTCTTGAGGGTGGCAAAGACCCTGATGAAATTATAAAAAAACACGGTGTTGAGCGTTTCGGCAGACTTCTTGACAAAGCCGATAACGATACTGAGTATAAATTATCAAAACTCCGTGAAAAATATATTGTTGAAACCGATGACGGAAAGTTGAATTTCCTTCGTGAAGCTGTAAAGGTTCTTGCATTTTGCGACTCTATTGAAAGAGATGTTTATGCAATGCGCCTTTCGGACGAGCTGGGTGTAGGAAAGGATGCAATTCTTCAACAAATCGGTGAAGTTAGAAAAAAAGAGAGTTATCGCAAAACAAAGGCAGAGCTTTCAACCGCTCAGAAGAAGGTTCAGAATTTAGATGTTGCGGCAGACCCTCAAAGATTAAAAAATGTAAGAGCGGCAAAAGCAGAAGATACAATTCTTGTAACTCTTCTTAACAATGCTTCGTTTTATGATAAATTTAAAGAAAGGCTTTCAGAGGATGTTTTTGTTACACCTGTTAACAAGCATCTTTTAGAAATATTAATCAAACGTCTTGAAGAATCAGAACGAATAGAAATTTCACATCTTTCACAGTATTTAACATCGGAAGAAGTAAGTGTTGTTGCAAGGTTGCTTGCAAATCAGGCGATGGTATCAAATACATTAAAAGAATGTGAAGACTGCCTTCTGGTTCTTGAAGAGGAAAAAAGAAAAAGAGAAACTCCAACACCCGCTCAGATGAGTGATGACAGTTTCCTGGAATTTTTTAACTCTCTAAAAAAAGACGAAAATAATTAATTCAGTTTGTAATGTGTGAAAAAGAAAGGTGATGCTAAAATGGAAGGTTGGGAGAAAAAACCGCAAATTAAAGCACTTATCGATAAAGGTAAGGTAAGCGGTAAACTTGCAACTCACGACATCGACAACGTTATCCTTGAAATTGAAGGATTTGATGTTGATGACATCGAAAAACTCTATGAGCTTATTGAAAGCAACAGCATTGAAATTATCGATGATATCGGTGATGAAATGCTTGATGCTCTTTCAATGGACATTGAGTCAACCAAAACACCTGACGAGGAAAATCCCGCTGATGCAAAAGCAATGGCAATTGATGACCCCGTTAAAGTGTATCTTAAGGAAATCGGACGAGTTCCTCTTCTTACATCTGAAGAAGAAATTGAGCTTGCTATCAGAATTTCTGAAAATGACCAGGAGGCAAAGCAACGTCTTTCCGAAGCAAACCTTCGTCTTGTTGTTAGTATTGCCAAAAGATACGTTGGAAGAGGTATGCAGTTCCTTGATTTGATTCAGGAAGGTAACCTTGGTCTTATTAAAGCGGTTGATAAATTTGACTATACCAAAGGCTTCAAATTCTCAACTTATGCAACCTGGTGGATTCGTCAGGCAATTACCCGTGCTATTGCAGACCAGGCAAGAACAATCCGTATTCCTGTTCATATGGTTGAAACTATCAACAAGGTTAAGAAAACAAACAGTCAGCTTCTTCACGAAAACGGCAGAGACCCGACCGCAGAAGAAATTGCAGAAAAGCTGGATATGCCCGTTGAAAAGGTTCGCGAGATTTTAAGAGTTGCTCAGGAGCCCGTTTCTCTTGAAACACCTACCGGTGAAGAGGAAGATAGCCACCTTGGTGACTTTATTCCCGATGATGATGCTCAGGCACCTGTTGATGCCGCATCAATGGCACTTATGAGAGAACAGCTTGCTGAGGTTCTCAAAACTCTCACTCCAAGAGAAGCAAGAGTTTTAAGTCTTCGTTACGGTCTTGAAGACGGTAACCCAAAAACCCTTGAAGAAGTTGGTAAGGAGTTTAACGTTACCCGTGAGCGTATTCGTCAGATTGAAGCAAAAGCTCTTCGCAAGCTTCGTCACCCTTCTCGCTCAAAAAAACTTCGTGACTTTTTAGATTGATTATGCTATAATCTGTATAATGAATTAATAAAATTGATGTAATAAGGAGAATTATTATGAAAAAGTCAAAAAAATTCATTTCTATTACTCTTGTTGTTTCTCTTGTAATGGCTTTGTTTTTGCCGATTTCTGCTTTTGCAGGACAGGTATCTTATGATATAACAAGCCCTTATGAAACTGTTGATTGGGAAACTTGGAACCAGTACCAGGCTCAGCTTCATACACATACTCTTTATAGCGACGGTACAGTTGATGTTAAAGACGTAGTTGAAAGATATTATGAGCTCGGTTATGACATCCTTGCAGTTACAGACCACGGTGTTGTAAATAAGGGCTGGAACAAGGTTCCCGAGGTTCTTGACCTTATTGGTTATAATCAGTATATTAACGATTTTGAGCCTATGAGCCAGGAGCGTTATGAAGAAATCACAGTACAGGGTGCTGGAAGAGACGGCAGACCTATGCTTGACGTTCCTTATGGAATTGAATTGAATGCTCTTGTTATCAGAAAAAACCATGTAAATGGCTTCTTTGTTGATTATGGTCAAGGAATTTTAGGTACAGAAGAGGATTACGAAACTGTTATCAAGGGTAACTCTGAAGCAGGTGGTATTACATTTATTAACCACCCCGGTGACTTTATCGCTGCTAATAAAGAGAATGGAAGAGCAGAAGATTATAATCAGCTTAAGGTTTTCATTGATCCTCTTATGAAATATGATAGCTGCGTAGGTATTGAAGTTTTCAATCTCAGAGATACAACTGACCGTGCAGACCGTATTTTGTGGGATACAATTCTTCAGTACACAATTCCTCAGGGCAAAAATGTATGGGGCTTCGCTAACGACGACTCTCACGCACTTGATGATATCGACGTAACTCGTGATATTATGCTTATGCCCGAGCTTTCAAATGAAGCACTTCGCACAGCTATGGAAAATGGTACATTCTTTGCATGTTCAAGATATGCTCGTTATGAAATGGGCGAGGATTTCGTTGGTGAAGGTGAATATGCAAAAATCCGTAGCCTTAACGTTGATGATGATAGTGACACTATTACAGTTGTTGCTGATAACTATGATGTAATTGAATGGATTGCTGATGGTGAAATTATTGCAACAGGCGAAACTCTTGATCTCAGAGAATATAGCGACGAAATCGGTTGTTATGTTCGTTTCCAGATTAAAAACGAAGGTGGTATTGTTTGTTCACAGCCATTCGTTTGTGATGATGGTGATATGAGTGACGAAGCTGTTGAATATCCCGAAGAGCATGTTCCCAATAACATAATTGCTGCATTTTTCAAGGAACTCCTTGATTTGTTAAGAAAATCACTTATCGGTGAACTTATCTATTCAAATCTTTTCCTTTAATACATTAAATGCATAATAAAACCACCGACTCAACGAGTCGGTGGTGATTTTTTTATTCATCAAAAAGGGGAGTGGAGAAATATCTTTCGGCAGTATCGGGAAGAACAGCAATAACAGTTTTTCCTTTTCCTAATTTCTTTGCAAGCTTCTTTGCCGCCGCAACATTCGTACCGCTTGAAATACCGCAAAGAATACCTTCTTTTGATGCAAGCTCTTTTGCGGTGTTGAGTGCCTCTTCATCAGTAACAATGCAGATATCATCATATATTTCTGTGTTGAGAATAGGTGGGATAAGACCATCGCCAATGCCCATCTGGATATGCGTACCGATAAGCCCGCCTGAAAGAATAGCTGCATCCTCAGGCTCAACTGCCCATATCTCTATAGCAGGATTTGCTTCTTTAAGTACTTCACCTATACCTGTTAAAGTACCGCCCGTGCCGATACCTGCGCAAAATCCGTCAATGGGTTTTCCAACCTGTTCTAAAATTTCCAAAGCAGTTTTCTTGCGCTGAATTTCGGGGTTTGCAGGGTTTTCAAACTGTTGAGGAACGAAAACGTTTTCATCTTCTCTCTGCATTGTTAAAGCAAGCTGAAGGCACTCATCAATACATTTGCCGATATTTCCTGCATCGTGAACAAGAATAACCTCTGCACCATAGTGCTTAACAAGCTTTCTTCTTTCTTCGCTGACTGAATCAGGCATAATAATTACTGTTTTATAGCCTTTAACAGCACCAACAAGAGCAAGACCGATGCCCTGATTACCGCTTGTGGGTTCAACGATTGTTGTATTTTTATTGATTTTACCTTGTTTCTCTGCTTCTAAAATCATATTATAAGCAGTTCTTGTTTTAATTGAGCCGCCAACGTTAAGACCTTCAAATTTAACAAGGATTTCCGCACTGTCTTCATCAACAATTTTATTAAGACGAATAACAGGGGTGTTACCTATTGCTTCTAAAATATTGTTGCAAATCATCAATTGCACCTCAGAAAATATAATATATTACCATAATATGTAAGTAAAAACACACAGTTACAAAGTTTAACATATAATGATTTACTTTTCAAGGATTTTTAATAAGTTATCGTGCAATATTTTCTTTAAATTATTTTCAGATAACCCTAAACTGAACAAAAATTCCAGCTCTTCATCCTGCTTCCACATCGGAAAATCTGTTCCGAAGATAACTCTGTCTGCACCGTAAAGTTCAATGATTTTTCGTGCTCTTTCTTTTGAAAGGGCATAAAAGCTTGAGCAAGTGTCAACATAGAGATTTTTGTATTTGCATAAGATTTCCGGAGCTTTGTCCCAGATAGACCAACCGCCGAAATGAGCACCAATTATAATTAACTCAGGAAACATTTTTAATATTTTTTCAACTCTGTTAGGGTTTGAATTGTCGTATCTGGAATCACCCGTGTGCAAAAGCACAGGTAATTTCTTTTCGTTACAGATTTCAAAAATTTTGATAACTTTCTGGTCATCTACCTTGAAATTCTGAATATCGGGGTGAAGCTTAACACCCTTTAAACCAAGCTCAACAAGATGTTCTGCATCCTCTTCCAAGGTTTCGCTGTCAGGGTGAAGAGAACCAAAACCGATAAATCTATCAGGGAAAAGTTTAACTTCACTTGCAATAAATGAATTAATGCTTTGAGCGTGGTGAGGAGTTGTTGCAACAGAAGTTACAAGGCATTTATCAACACCCACGGTATCACATTGATTTATAAGTGTTTTTGCAGTTCCGACAAATCCGCATCCGTTAATAACGCCCGATTGGCTGATATGATAAAAATTATCAATACTATCCGTAGCCTTTTGAGCAATTTTATCGGGAAATATGTGACAGTGGGAATCTATTATTTTAAATTCGTTATACATAGTGAACACCTTCTTATAGTGAGGAGTTAGTAGTGAGTAGTGAGGATTGTTGGGAAAGCGGTACTTCCAAACATTAATAAGAGTTTCGTTAACCACTACTTTTTCTTCGGTATTAATTATTTTTTCCTTTTAAATATTTAGAAAGATATGGTTTAGGTTTGTTTTGTTAATATAATTGCGTCGCAGACCCGACACTCCTCACTCCTCATTCCTAACTCCTAATTTAAAAAGTCGGGCACTGCCCGACTTTTTGTTATGCTTTCTGACTGTTGTATCTCTCAAGAGATTCCTCGCGCATTTTGTATTTGAGGATTTTACCGGCAGCATTCATGGGGAATTCATCAACAAATAAGAAATATCTGGGAACTTTATGCTTTGCAATAGATGCATATCCGTATTCCTTCATTTCTTTTTCATCAGCGGTTTCGCCCTTGTGAAGAATAATCCAGGCGCAACATTCCTCACCATATTGTTCATCAGGAACGCCAACAACCTGAACATCACGAACCTTGGGGTTAGTAAGGTAGAATTCCTCGATTTCTCGTGGGTAGAGGTTTTCACCACCACGTATAATCATATCCTTAAGTCTTCCTGTAACCTTATAGTATCCGTCGGAAGTTCTCATACAAATATCACCGGAATGGAGCCAGCCTTCGCTATCTATTGCCTGAGCGGTTGCTTCGGGCATCTTATAGTAGCCCTTCATAATGTTAAAGCCACGGGCAACAAATTCACCGCTTTGACCATCAGGAAGTTCTTCGCCTGTTTCGGGGTCTATTATTTTACATTCAACGCCGGGGAATGCACTGCCTACAGTTTCAACACGGTGGTCAAGGTCTTCGTTTACTTCACCCATAGTGCAACCTGGAGCTGCTTCTGTCTGACCGTAGACAGAAATGATTTCTCTCATATTCATTTCAACGGAAGCACGGCGCATAAGGTCTGCAGGACAGTTTGCACCTGCCATAATGCCGGTTCTCATATATGAGAAATCAGTTTTTGCAAAATCAGGGTGACTGAACATTGCAATAAACATTGTGGGAACACCGTTGAAACAGGTGATGCGCTCATCGTTGACACAAGCAAGTGAGGACTTGGGAGAGAAATAGGGGATAGGACAAAGTGTTCCTCCGTGGGTCATCATAGAGGTCATTGAAAGCACCATTCCAAAGCAATGGAACATAGGTACCTGAATCATCATACGGTCAGCGGTTGACAAATCCATTCTGTCACCGATTATTTTACCGTTGTTTATGATGTTGCGGTGTGTAAGCATAACGCCTTTCGGGAAGCCTGTGGTACCTGAGGTATACTGCATATTACAAACATCGTCAGGCTTAACAAGAGATGCACGTCTGCGAACTTCTTCCCTTGGAATAAGTGAAGAACGAGATAACATCTGATCCCATTCAAGACAACCTTCCATATCAAAGCCAACAGTTACAACATTGCGAAGGAAGGGGAGTTTTTTGGAATACAGAGGTGAACCGGGTTCGAGATTTTTAAGCTCGGGACAAAGCTCTTCTATAATCTCTTTATAGTTAATGTCCTTGCAATATTCAATCATAACGAGGGTATGAGTGTCTGATTGTCTGAGCAAATATTCAATTTCGTGAATTTTATATGCTGTATTTACAGTAACAAGAACTGCACCTATTTTGGTTGTTGCCCAGAAGGTAATGAACCATTGAGGAACATTGGTCGCCCATATTGCAACGTGGTCGCCGGCCTTTACTCCAAGTGATATCAAAGCTGCGGCACATTCATCAACATCACGACGGAATTGTTCATAAGTTCTTGTGTAGTCAAGAGTAGGGTATTTGAATGCATACTGATCGGGATATTTTTCCGCCATTGTGTCAAGTACATCGGAGAAGGTTGCATCAATAACATCATACTTTTTCCATACGAATGTACCTGTTTTATCGCGGTTATAATATGCACGGTCATAAACCTTTTTTTCACGACCTAAAGAGGAAATGTAGTTTGTAAAGTGGGTGAGAACAATATCTGCATCACTGATTTCTTCGTTCCAGGCGGCACAGATAAAGCCTTCATAATTAAGTGAAGAAAGTGCGTTTAATAATTTTTCAACATCTAAATCGCCTTCACCAATTAAAACGGTTTTACCATCCTTCATATCGCCAAGGCGAACATACTTGATGTATGCACCAAGATTTTTTATGGTGGTTTCAGCGGTTTCACCAGCATCAAAATATGTTCTTCTGACATTCCAGGATACACCGATAGTAGCAGAAGCGAAATGATTTATAATACCAATTACATTTTCAGTTCTTGCAAGGTAACCAACGGTTTCAAATAAAATATTAACATCGCTTGCCTCAGCACGCTTAATTGCCACAGACATTTTTTCATCGAGAAGTTCAAAGTCGGTTTTTGCCTCTGTGCGTACAATAACATTTTCAATACCTGATGCAGCTGCTAAGTTTACATATTTTTCTACAAGCTCAGCAGTGGTTTTTTCACTTTCAACCGGATCAGGCATACGGAGTGCTGAAACAGAAAGGTTTCTGTTAACAAGCTTTCTCTTTGCATCAGCAATACGGTCACGTCTTAATATACTGTCGTGATGGTTGCTTCTTTCCTTTATAGCATCGTAAATTTCAAAGCCTTCAAAACCATAGTCAAAGGCATAACGACAGGTGTCAAGGAATGAGGCTCGACTTACATTTTTAGTCGAAAATACAATTTTCATATTATGCCTCCTCGAATACGATTTTGTTTAATGCATTTATATATGCTCTGATACTTGCGGCAACAATGTCAGTAGAAGTACCATTACCTGAATAAAGCTTTCCGTTATTGCGAAGCCTTACCAATGCAGAACCGAGAGCTTCTTTTCCTTCTGTTACAGATTGTACCTGGAAATCATCAAGCTCATAGTGGTGACCGATGCACTGCTCAATTGCACGGAAAACGGAGTCGATAGGACCATCACCATTACTTACACCGCAAATAATTTCATCATTGCATTTCAAAGTAACCTGAGACATAGATGTTGACATATTGCTGCTTGTGGTTGTATATGTTTCAAAATGGTAGGTTGAAGGAGCCTGCATAGCTGAACTTGCTATAATTGCCTCGAATTCTTTATAGCCGACAGCACCTTTCTTTTCGCATACCTGTTTAATTACCTTATATACGTTGCCAACGTCTGAATCTGAAAGCTCGTAGCCCAATACAGCGGCTGCCTGAGCAACCTGAACAACTGTAGAATCAGAGTCGATAAGAATTTTTTTGCCTTCGCTTATTGTTTTTTCATTTTCGTATGCATCGTGGTTGATGCTTGATAACAAATCTTCAATGCTTGCGTGAATTTTTGTGTTATTAAGTTTGATTTCAGAATCTATCTGTGCGCCACAAGCGTTAATTGCATCGGAAATTTCACCTGTGAGAAGTGCATTTTTGCCAACCATTGCGCATTTAAGACCATCTGCACCGGTTTTAATTGCAGAAAATGCAGATGCAACAGCCATACTGATACGGTCTGATACCTGCACATAAACAGGAATGCTTATTGCTTCCTTTACTTTTGAAACCAATTCTGCAATGTCGTCGGGAGTTGAAACGCCTGCATCGTCGCAGATGGTAACCATACTTGCGCCGCAGTTTTCAGCTTCCTTTACTGCAGTAATAAGGAAATCCTCATCTGCTCTTGTTGCATCAAGTGCGGAAAATTCTACGTCGGAGCAAAAGGCTTTTGCTTCCTTGATAAGTGCTGCGATTTTTTCAAGCATTTTAGCTTGTTTTACGTGATATGTATATTCCATCTGAATAGTGGATACAGGAAGCTCAACCTGAAGACGAGGCTTCTGAGCGTCTTTAATGCACTCCCAAGCAACAGCAACATCCTCGCTGCTGAATCCGACAGGAATTGCAAAAACAGCGTTCTGAATATTCTGAGCTATTGTTTTATAAATGATTTTATCTTCACGAGGGGATTTTACTGCAGGAATTTCAACTACATCTACACCGATTTTATCGGCACAGCTTGCAATTGCTGATTTTTCACGGAATAGCAAGGAAACAGCTCTGTCCTCTGAAATCTTTTTAAGTGTGATGTCTGAAATAATAATTTTTTTCATTGTTGCTTTCCTCTCTTATATATAAATGTAATATAAAACGGCAAAAATAAAATCCCTGAGATAATTAATCTCAGGGACGAATTTACATAAAATCCGCGGTACCACCCCGGTTACTGACAAAAGTCAGTCACTCATTAGGACTCTTGATAAAGCCTGTAGCCATGGTAACGGGGCTGCCGTAGCTCCTTACACGAAAAATCGGTTGGGGAGCTCTGCTCCGGAACGAGACCGAATTTTTGCAACGTACTGACTTGCACCAAACGTCAGCTCTCTGAAACGCCAAACCAAAAACACGTAATTCCTTCATCGCATTTGAAAAATATTGAAAGAATAATAACACTTTATTTTTTGAATGTCAACAGTTTTTTGAAAAATTCGGAATTCGGAATTCGAAATTCGGAATGTAGGGGCGCAAAAATGCGCCGTAGAAGAATATGTAAAAGTATTGCAACACCTTATCCCTCTTTTTTGCTTCGCAAAAAGGAGGGGGACCGCGTCAGCGGTGGGTGGTACATTGTTTGCGTAATAAAGTAAAATCAGTGTAAATGTAGGGGACGGATTCATCCGTCCCGCAAAGTTTATGCATTCTTTTTGTTTCTCACCAAAACACCAATCAAAATCCCCAATCTTACAACAATTGCAGTTATAAGAAACGATGCAAAAATAAACATAATTATAAATCCGTCAGCATTTTCCATTTCTCGTTGAGGGAATATTGAAAAGGGTAGAGCAAACAGAATAGGGGAAGAAATAACAAAACATAAAAAGCTTATTATAGAAAGCTTTAATAAGTTTTTGTTGTTTCGTTCTTTATGTATCAACAAGAAATAATTTATTGCAGTAAACAGAGCAATAAAACAACCGATTACAAAATGAGTTTCTATTGGCATTTCGCTTGCAAATAGAGAAAATGTTATGCCAAGTAAAAGCTTTGTTCCGCAAAAGCCCTGTATAACCCCATCTGCAAATGATAAAAGGATTTTTTTGATTTTCATAGCATCACGACCTTTTATTCGATTTTATCACATTAGAAAAAGCTTGTCAACACACTGGCGACTGGCATCTTGGGAAAATATATTTAATGCTATAAAATTTCCAATTCGAATTATTAAAAAAGTACTTGACAACACCTAAATAAAGTGTTAAAATCCTCTCAATTGAAAATATCACAAATAAAAGCTGTGACGAAGACGGTTGAATTTTACAACTTCCAGAGAGTCGGCGGTTGCTGCGAGCCGATAGCTTGTATTTTCAGAACCTATCCCTTCTGAGCTGAAGGTCCGAAAGATTTTTTGAGTAGGCGCCTTCCGAGAATGCTACGTTAGTGCAACGGAGTTGATGGACTCCTGAGTGGCAATTTTAAATTGCAATTTGAGTGGTACCGCGGAATTAATTTTCGTCTCAAAGAACCAAAAAGGTTTTTTGGGGCGTTTTTTATTTGTGTGCTTCAAGTAAAATATACTTTTCTTTTGAAAGGATTGATGAAAATGGCAGACAAAACAGTAACAAACAAGCTTGCAGAGGTTGCTCAGCGTATTGAGGAGCTTCGCGAGATTTACGGTTTTTCAAATGCTGATATGGCAGAGAAAACCGAAGTAACTCTTGAGGAGTATTTGTCCTTTGTAAAGGGCGAAGAGGACCTTCCTTTCTCATTCATTCATAAATGCGCACTTGCATTTGATGTTGAAATCACAGACCTTCTTGAAGGTCAGAGCGCGAAGCTTTCAACATATAATGTAACCCGCAGGGGCAAAGGTCAGACAACTGCCAATGAAGAGGGTATTTTAATTCAGAACCTTGCTCCCAAATTTAAAAATAAGCTTGCAAATCCCTATTGGGTTAAATATGAATACAGAAGTGAGCTTCAGTCAAAGCCTATTGAGGTTACAACCCATTCAGGTCAGGAATTCGACCTTGTTATTAAGGGATCTCTTAAGGTCCAGGTTGGCGACCATACCGAAGTTCTCCACGAGGGCGACAGTATCTATTATAAAAGCTCAACACCTCACGGTATGATTGCCGTTAACGGTGAGGATTGCCTCTTCTTAGCTATGGTTATGGCAGAGGATGAAGAGGTTGCAGATACTCATATGAGTACTGTAAATGTACCAAATCCCACAAAGCGTGTTCCTCTTATCTGCGATAAATTTATTAAAACAGTTGAGGATGAAAACGGAGTTTGCACAGGCATTTCCTTTGAAAACGAAGATAAGTTCAACTTTGCATTTGATGTTGTTGATGAAATCGGCAGACAGTATCCCGAAAAGCTTGCAATGCTTCATATTGCAGACGATATGACTGAACGCCGTTTCACATTCAAAGATATTAAAGAGGGTTCATCTCAGGCAGCAAACTATTTCAAATCTCTTGGTGTTAAGAAAGGGGACAGAGTTCTTCTTGTTCTCAAGAGAAACTATCAGTTCTGGTTAGCTATTCTCGGTCTTCATAAGCTTGGTGCAGTTGCAATCCCTGCAACAAATCAGCTTGTTACTCACGATTATGAATACCGCTTCAACGCTGCAGGTGTTTCAGCGGTTGTTGTTACTGCAGATGGTGTAGCAACAGATTATGTAGATGAAGCACAGAAAAACTGTCCCACCCTTAAAACAAAAATCGTTGCCAACGGCAAAAAAGAGGGTTGGCATTGTTTCGATGAAGAGTATGCTCTCTTCAGCCGTCGTTTTGTTCGTAATGAAGAATCACCCTGCGGTGATGACCCAATGCTTATGCTCTTTACTTCGGGCACAACTGGCTATCCCAAAATAGCTACTCATAGCCACAAATATCCTCTCGGTCACTTTATCACTGCTAAATATTGGCACTGTGTTCAGAGAGATGGTATTCACTTTACAATTTCCGAAACAGGTTGGGGTAAAGCTCTCTGGGGTAAGCTTTACGGTCAGTGGCTTTGCGAGGGTGCAGTTTTCGTATATGACTTTGAACGCTTCGATGCTTCAAAGATTCTTCCTATGTTTGCAAAGTATAATATCACAACCTTCTGTGCACCACCCACAATGTACAGAATGCTCATCAAACAGGATATTTCTCAGTATGACCTTTCATCAATTCAACATGCAACAACAGCAGGTGAGGCGCTTAATCCTGAGGTTTTCAAGCAGTTTGAAAAATCAACAGGCCTTCGCATTCACGAGGGCTTCGGTCAGACAGAAACAACTCTTTCTATCGCTACCCTTAAGGGTACTAATATTAAGATCGGTTCAATGGGTAAGCCCACACCTCTTTATGATGTTGATGTTGTTGATCCTGACGGTAAGCCTGTAGCAGACGGTGAAACAGGCGAGATTGTTATCCATACGGATTCAACTGTTCCATGTGGCCTTTTCCTTGGCTATTACAACAATGAAGAAGCAACCAAAGAGGTTTATCATGATGGTCTTTACCATACAGGCGATACCGCTTGGCGTGATGAGGATGGCTACTTATGGTATGTTGGTCGTGTTGATGATGTTATCAAATCATCAGGCTACCGTATCGGACCATTCGAAATCGAAAATGTTATTATGGAGCTTCCCTATGTTCTTGAATGTGGCGTTTCTGCTGCACCTGATGAGGTAAGAGGTCAGGTTGTTAAAGCAAGCATCGTTTTAACACCCGGCACAGAGGGAACAGAAGAGCTTAAAAAGGAAATTCAGCAGTATGTTAAGAATAATACTGCACCTTATAAATATCCCAGAATCGTTGTTTTCCGTGATGAGCTTCCAAAGACAATCAGCGGTAAGATTATAAGAAATAAGCTTTGATGAATAGCGGATAGCAAATAGCAAATAGCAAATAGCAAATAGCTAGTTGCTAACCGCTAATAGCTAAATTTAATAAAAAACTTGACATTTACCTTATATTATGGTATCTTTGAGGAAATTGAATATAAAGGCGTTGAAGAAAAGGGCGCAATTATTTCACCTTTCAGAGAAGTGGCGGTTGGTGCAAGCCATAGGTTGAGAGATTGATGTTTGTAGTTTCCGAGCCGGGAGGAAGAAAGGCTTTCGCTTAGTAGAACCTCTCCGTGATTGCTGCGTAAAGGCATAGAAGTTGATGGACTTCGAGAGAGGCAGTTTTTAACTGCAATTTGAGTGGTACCGCGGGTATAAATTTTAATTTTTACTCGTCTCAAAGAATATCTTTGGGACGAGTTTTTTATTGTGTCCCTACCGAAATTCAGGAGGATTAAAGAATGGACAAAATCACCGGACTTGATTTTAAAATCAAGGAGATGGCGGCGCGTATTCGAGAGTTGCGCGAAATTGAAGGCTACACTGCAGCAGAAATGGCTGCTAAAACAGGTGTAAGCGAAAGTGAATACCTTGCTTGTGAAAACGGCGAAAGCGACCTTAACTTCGCTTTCATTTATCGTTGCGCCCTTGCATTCAATGTTGATGTTTCAAGTATTATTGAGGGTAGCACACCTAAGCTTACAAACTATGTTTTCACAAAAGCAGGTAAAGGACAGAAGATTGAAAAAGCTCATGGAATGACTTATTTCAACCTTGCTTCCAAATTTAAAAACAAGATTGCTGAACCTCTTTTTGTTGAGGCTACATATAGCGAAGAAAATCAGAATAAAGATATTGAGCTTACCTCTCATGATGGTCAGGAGCTTGACATTGTTGTTGAAGGTAAGTTGAAGGTTCAGGTTGGTGAGCACTCCGAAATCCTCGGACCCGGCGACAGTATCTATTATGATTCTCTCACACCTCACGGTATGATTGCCGTTGACGGTAAGGATTGTACCTTCTATGCTATTGTTCTTAACCCGTCAGGTGAGCCCATCCCTGAGCTTCAGCACGTGAAGACAGAGGAATACAAATCACCTGCAAAGGTTAAGGAAGACAAGAAGGAAAGAATTTACCACAAGTTTATTGATGTTGAACGCAACGAAAAGGGTACACCTACATCAATTAAATTTAAAAATACAGAAAATTTCAATTTTGCTTTTGACCTTGTAGATGAGCTTGCAGACAAAGAACCGGAAAAACTTGCAATGCTTCACATCTCACGTGATAAAACTGAAAGACGCATAACATTTAAGGATATGAAAAAAGGCTCTGCCCAGGCAGCCAACTATTTCAAATCCTTAGGTATTAAAAAGGGCGACAGAGTGATGCTTGTTCTCAAGCGTCATTATCAGTACTGGTTTGCGATGATTGGTCTTAATAAATTGGGTGCTGTTGCAATTCCCGCACCCAACCAGCTTCAGGAGCATGACTTTGAGTACCGTTTTCAGGCAGCAGGCGTTAAAGCTATTCTCTGTACTGCAGACGGTGATACTGCTCATCAGGTTGATTTAGCATCCAGAACCTGTCCTTCACTTGAACATAAAATTATCGTTAACGGTGAAAGAGAAG
>JAZQMA010000028.1:0-13663 GCA_045543035.1 Acutalibacteraceae bacterium
GAATAATACCTACAAGACCTTCACCGGCAATCATACCTGAACAGAAGAGGATACCGTCATTGACGATTTCTTCCTTGTGTTCTGCTTTTTTACCTTTGATTTTGTCAAGAGCAAGTCTGATAAGACCACCAACCATAATGCAAGCATTAAGCTGAACGGGAAGGTAAACACCAATTGCAAAGGGAAGAACGGGAATACCAATAAGCTCAACTGCAACTGCAATAAACACGCCGATAAATACAAGAACCCACGGAAGATCTCCACCCATAACGCCTTCAACAATAAGCTTCATAAGTGTTGCCTGCGGAGCGCCAAGCTCGTCTGAGCCAAAGCCCCAAGCAGAATCAAGAAGGTAAAGAGTACCACCTATAGCAAGAGCAGAAGCAATAACACCGATTAATTCACCTGTCTGCTGTTTTCTGGGTGTTGCACCTAAAATATAACCTGTTTTAAGGTCCTGGGAGGTGTCACCTGCAATAGCTGAAACAATACAGATAATTGAACCGATTGCAATAGCGCTGCACATTCCGTCGACACCGTCTGCGCCTGTAACTTTAAGGATAAGTGTTGCAATAAGAAGTGTTGCAATAGCCATACCGGAAACAGGGTTGTTACTGCTTCCGACAAGACCAACCATTCTTGATGAAACAGTTGCAAAGAAGAAACCGAAAATAACAATAATGAATGCGCCAAGAAGTGATACGGGTATTGCAGGAATAAGCCAGATAAGGATTGTAAGAACAAGAATAGCAATAATAACTATTTTAAGGTTAATGTCCTTTGCTGTACGTTCTGTTGAGGAAACACCGGCACCCTTCATGCTTTTTAAAGCACCTGTAAAGGTTTTTACAATAAGAGGAAGTGATTTAACAAGGCTTATGATACCACCTGCTGCAAGAGCACCTGCACCGATGTAACGGATATAAGTACTCCAGATAGCACCTGCGCCACCCTCTGCAAAAATTTCACCGATAGGAGCAGTACCGGGGTAAAGTATCATTTCCGAACCGAAAAGTACAATCATAGGAATAAGTACAAGCCAGCTTACAATACCACCTGCAAACATATATGAGGAAATTCTTGCGCCACAGATATAACCAACGCTCATAACAGCAGGGTAAATCTGTGTGCCGATTTCACCTGCAAAGCCTTTAACACGGAAAGAAATTTCACCGGATACCAGTTTAAGACCGTCAATGATGAATTTAAAAAGAGCTGCAAAGCCCATACCTGCAAAAACAGTGGAAGCACTTGCACCACCCTTTTCACCTGCAAGAAGAACCTCTGCACAAGCAGTTCCCTCGGGATAGGGAAGAACACCGTGCTCTTTGACAATAAGAGCGTTACGAAGGGGAATCATAAAGAATACACCCAAAAGACCACCTATAAGGGCGATCAGAGTGATTTCAACAAGGTCGGGCTTGTCCATTTTACCCTCTGCAGCCCAAAGAAAAAGGGCAGGGAGAGTGAAAATAGCACCTGCTGCAAGTGATTCACCTGCAGAACCGATAGTTTGTACCACGTTGCTTTCAAGTATTGAGTTTCTACGCATAATGATGCGGATAACACCCATAGCAATAACTGCTGCAGGGATTGATGCAGAAACAGTCATACCAACTCGAAGTCCGAGGTATGCGTTTGCTGCGCCGAAAACAACCGCCAGAATAATACCCATAACAATGGAGGTAACTGTAATTTCAGGAGTTACCTTTTCTGCCGGAATGTATGGCTTAAAGTTGTTTGTGATGTCCATATTTTCTCCAATCTGTAAGAACATTCCGAGAAGAAAGCTCCTACACTAAAATAAATCGGTTTATTCTATCATAAAACTTTAACAAATACAATATAATAATTATTTCAATTTCTCCAATATTTTCAAGAGAATGTTAAATACATTTTCGGTAGAGGAAATGCTTAATTTTTCATTAACTGTGTGAACGTCATAAAGTGCAGGACCGATTGAAATACAGTCTATTCCGTCAATTCCGTCAGCAAAAATGCCACACTCCAGACCTGCGTGAATTGCCTCCACCTTGGGTTCTTTACCGAAATAATCCTTGTATACATCTTTATAAATTTCTCGGAGCTCTGAAGCTTCCTTAAATTCCCAAGGGGGATAGTGACCGTTAGTGGCAGTTTCCCAATTAACTGAATCAAAAAATGCAACAAGCTTTTCTTGAAGGAAGGAAAGCCCGGACTTTTTATTGCTTCTTAATCCGAAGTGGAGCGATAAAACATCATTTTCAATTTTAAGCACACCCAGGTTCAACGAGGTTTGAACCAGGTCTTTGATTCCTGCACTCATTTCAAGAACACCGTTTGGAACACAAGTGAGAGCAAAGATGAGTTTTTCTTTGATTTCAGTACTCAAAACCTTGTAAGTTGCTGTTTCGCCTTTATCAAGAGTGAAGGAAAATTCACTTTCCCTGTCAGCTATTTCTGATTTGATAACATTAAGATATTCTTCTGACTTTTCAATAAACATATCCACATCAGCAACACAAAGCTCAACTTTGCATTTGTTTGGGATGGCGTTGTCCTTGTCGCCACCATTAATGTTTATAATATCAAAATCACAGATGTTTTTAATGTGGTTTAAAAATCTGCCTGCAAGTGTATCGGCATTTACTCGGTTGTTATTAATTTCAACGCCTGAATGACCACCTTTAAGACCTTCTAAGGTAACAGTAATTTTTGTACCCTGTTTGTTTTGGAAGCTCAAAGGTGTTTTCGCAAGAAAATGACATCCACCGGCACAGGAAACAGTAACGGTGTCATCTTCTTCAGAGTCCAGATTGATCATTTTTTTAGAATTAAGAATACTCATATCCAGCTTCCCTGCACCGATAAGACCAATTTCCTCATCAGAAGTAAAAACAGCCTCAATAGGTGGGTGGGGGATGCTGTCGCTTTCAAGAATTGCAAGCATCATTGCAACAGCAATGCCATTGTCAGCACCTAAGGTTGTTTCTTTTGCTTTAAGAAAATCTCCCTCAACAAAAAGCTCAATACCACGATTTATAAAATCAGTAGTCGCAGCATCGGTTTTTTGGCATACCATATCGGTGTGCCCTTGAAGAATAACAGGAGCACTGTTCTCATAGCCGGGCGTTCCCTCTTTGAAAATTACAATATTTTCTGCATCGTCTTTATAGTATTTTAGATTATGATTAACGGCAAAGTTTTTGCAAAAACGAGCCATCCCGTTACAGTTGCCGGAGCCACGGGGGACATCGCTTATTTGTCTGAAATAGTCGAATACTCTTTCGGGATTTAAATTATTCATAGTTATTCGTTTTCTCCTTTGTGTAGGTTTTCTGCTATTTGCTTTGAATATATGCATCCGCAATAATTTTGTCTGTATAGATTGTATTTTTTTGAAAGCTCACAGGAACGCTTGTAGCCTTCTTTCTTTTTGAAGTCTGAATAAAGGTAGCTTACACCAAATTCCTTTTCAAGCTCAGCACCTATTTCGTTAAGTAATTGTGCATTTTTATATGGGCTTACAGAAAGTGTAGTAGTGAAATAGTCGAAGCCCTTTTCTTTTGCATATTCAGCTGTACGAGCAAGGCGCAGACGATAGCATTTTTTACATCTTTTGTCACCCTCGGGTAAATTTTCAAGTCCTTTTGCAAGCTCCTCAAATTCTTCGTTGTTATAAGCAGGCACAACAATCTCGATATTACTTAAATTCATTTCAACAATAAGTCGTTTTAATTCCTCGAGTCTGTAGTTAAATTCACTTTCAGGGGAAATGTTTGGATTATAAAAGAATAATGTAATATTGAAATGCTCACGTAAATACTCTAATACCGCACTTGAGCAGGGAGCACAACAGGCGTGAAGTAAAAGAGTGGGCTTTATGTGCTGTCTTTTTATTTCCTCAATTTTCTCATCAAGCATTTTTTGATAATTCAGTTTCATATCATACACCAATCAGTAAAATAATGTATTATATAATATAATAGAAAGCAAATATTTGCAAGAAAAAATAAAACTCCTTGCCCAAAAGGCAAAGAGGATCATTTTTCTGTTAAACCAAGAATATAGTCAACGGAAACATTATATTGTTTTGATAAAGCGATTAAAACCTCTGTAGGTACATCAAGAAAACCGCTTTCATACCTTGAATATGTGGATTGGCTTACTTTTAAAATTTCCGCAATTTGCGCTTGGTTGAGATCATTATCTTCTCTTAATTCACGTATTCTTTCGTACATAACATCACCAATATTATTTTATAGTATGCAAAAGTTGCATATTGATTTTTATGCAAAATTTGCATATAATGTTCAAGGGGTGAATTATATGTATAAAAAAATGTATTTCAAATTATTTAATATTGTAACGGATGCGTTAGAAGAAAAGGATATAAATGCTGTAAAAGAATTGTTGAGAAACGGACAAATTGAAACTGAAGAAATGTATATTAACGGAAACGAAGACTGAAAAACGAAAAAATTCGATAATATTTTGCATTTTTAAAATTTATTAAAAAAAATAAAAAATTTCTCTTGACACAGCAAATCTTTTATGCTATAGTAGTCAAGCATTAAGTTGCTGGTGTAGCTCAGTTGGTAGAGCAGCTGATTTGTAATCAGCAGGTCGGGGGTTCGAGTCCGTCCACCAGCTCCATTTTTTTGAATAGTGTATATGGGAGTGTTCCCGAGTGGCCAAAGGGGGCAGACTGTAAATCTGTTGGCACCGCCTTCGGTGGTTCGAATCCACCCGCTCCCACCAAAAATCCAAGTCGATAGACTTGGATTTTTTATTTGTGTCCACAGGACACAACTTCGTTTTGCGCCATTTATGGTGCAAACTTCATTTCGGTTTTAACCGAAATTGATTTTGCTTGCGGACACAAAACGATGTTGCTTATAGCAAATGAAGTGCTTTGTAATGAAGTGTGTCTACGACACAATGGAGTTGCCTTTTTTGTTTCTATACGATATTGTGTTTGTTCTAAAATAGTAGTATAATAAATAAAAAGGCACATAAAAATACGTGAGGTGGTTTTATGAGCATACAAAATTTAATTGCACAATATAAAGAAAATAAAAGTGGAATAAGCCATTGCACATTTAATCCTGAAGGACCGGGGGTGGTGAGGATTCATCTTGTCCCTCCCAAATTCCGGCTTTTTGGAGACAGAACATACATAGTTATTTTAAATGGTTATTATCTTTTGCCTTTGGGTTATTCCTGGGCGTTGTTGCTTTCAAATTTCATGAAAGAGGTAAATGCTTTTTGCGGCAAGCCTATAACCGAAAAAGACGAAGAAATTATTTTTAAAAACACAGTTAAAAAGACAGGTTATGTTTATCCGTCTATGAGCAAAGACGATATTGAAGAGGATTTGGAATTTATTTTAAGAGTTCTTTTTGCAGTAGCAAGAGGAGATGACCCTGAAATCGAAATAGAAAAGCTTTCTATTCGCCAATATGGTAAAAATATGACTGCGCCTCACAGAATGGATTTGCTTGTAAGTGCTATGACAGATAAAAACGGAAAATGGCAATGCAACCAGAAATGCACCTTCTGTTATGCGGCAGGTCAGTGTAAAAGTCAGACTAAAGAATTGGGGACAGATGATTGGAAAAAGATTATTGAAGTGCTTTATAAATCCAATGTTCCCATGGTGACCTTTACGGGTGGTGAGCCCACAATGAGAGAGGATATTTCTACTCTTGTTGCTTATGCAGAAAAAATGGTTACCCGACTTAACACTAACGGCATAAATCTGACTGCCGACTTGGTTGATAAACTCAAAAAAGCGGGACTCGACAGTGTTCAGGTTACCTTGTATTCTTGCGATGAAGAAATACATAACTCTCTTGTAGGTTGCGAACATTTCAAGGATACTGTTGTGGGTATAAAAAATGCAGTAAGTGCAGGACTTGATGTAAGCGTTAATACTCCTCTTTGTAAGAAAAATGAGAATTATTTAAAAACTTTAGAGTTTATTAAATCACTCGGGGTATCTTTTGTTACAGTAAGCGGTCTTATCTGTACCGGTATGGCAGAAATTAATCACGAAGAATATGACCTTTCGGAAGAGGCATTATTTGATATTGTTAAAGAAGCTAAAATGTTCTGTACTCTTAATGAAATGGAAATGGATTTCACCTCGCCCGGGTTGATTTCAAAGAAAAGGCTTGAAGCAATAGGTGTTAATGTGCCAATGTGCGGTGCGGCTCTCAGCAATATGGCAATTGCACCTGACGGCACGGTTGTTCCCTGCCAGAGTTGGTTGAATTCAGAAGCAGATTTAGGAAATATTCTCACAGATAAGTTTTCAGATATATGGAAAAACAAAAAATGCCTTGATTTAAGAAATATGACTGAGGAAGAAGCTCTGAATTGTCCGTTCAGAATGAAAGGTGAGGTGAATGGGAAATGAGAGCGAAAAAAGATAAAAATGATTATTCTGCCAAAACCATAGAAGCCCGAAAAAAATTTCCTGTAAAAAATACTGCAATAATTGCAATTTGCGTAGTTGCGCAACTATTTTTAATATATTTTGCAGTAACCGCAAAAGCAGAGCCTCAGGACATTATTGAAAAATATACCGTTACTGTTGAGCCTTTAAAAGACGGCACTCTTGATATTGAGTATTCTTTTTTATGGAAAGCAATTGACACAACAGAAGAACTTACCTGGGTTGATATCGGTATGGCAAATTCCTTTTTTGAGATTTATGAAGACTCTGTTTCAGGGAATATTAAAGAATATACCGAAATATATGAGGATGGTTATACGGGGGTCAGGCTTGATTTTCAACGAGGTTATAAAGGCGGAGAAAATCTCAGGTTTTCTTTTAAGGTTAATCAGGCAAATATGCTGTGCAAGGATTCAGATGGGTATTTTTATGAATTCATTCCTTGCTGGTTCAATAGTACACCTGTAGAAAACTACGAGTTCAGATGGAAAAAGTCAGACTCTTCTTTTGATGTGGATGGAGCCAAGCAAAAAAATGGCTTTTACATCTGGTCGGGAAGTCTTGATTGCGGAGAATATGAAATAATTCAGGTTTCTTATGACCTTGCGACCTTTACGGATGCTGAAACTGTAGAATATGAGCCGTTTGTGACTAATGGTGCATATAATCAACTTGCAGAAGACCGAATCATAAAGATAGTTATTTTCTGTATCGGGATTGCAGTACTTCTTGTGGTTGAAATTTATCTTCTTGACAGTCACGTTTCATATCACCGTGGTAGAGGATTTCTTGTTGGCTATGGTCATCCCATACATACTTACGGATATCAGAATCCAAGATATATAAGAGCATATAACAGAGCACATACCTCTACTTCAACAGGTCGAGGTGGCGGAGGGTTCCGTGGTGGCGGATGTGCCTGTGCTTGTGCGTGTGCATGTGCCGGTGGCGGAAGAGCAGGTTGCAGTCAGAAGGATACCTATACAAATATTGAACGAATAAAAAAATATTAAAAATTTTTACGACCGATGCTTACTTCTGTAAGTGTCGGTTGTTTTGGTTTTATGCAAGGAATTATCAACAAGCGTGAGTAGGATTTTTTTCAAAAAACAATATTGAGAAAAAAAGAGCGTTATGATATAATTATTGTGTATTGGCAATTAAAATGGCGGAGGTCTGTTTTTTCTATGAAAAGAATTTTAAAACGTGTTTCGGTTTTCTGCATTTGTGCGGTTTTACTTGCAGCAAACTTTCTGACACCTGTAGCATTTGCTGCTTCAAATGTATATGAGCTTACATTTGATAATTTGTTCATATTCGAGCAATGGGCAAATCATCCCAATTTAAAGGTGCTTGCCAGTGATTCTTCTACAAGCAGTACATTAACAACAGATATTGCAACCGGTAGCTTTGTGCTTACAAATAACACTGACAATACAGAGGTTTACACATCGTTTTCAATGTCTTCAGTTGGTGCTTTTTATTCAATGCCTGTTGAAGGAAACACAGAATATGTGTTTTCTTATGTTGCAGATGTGGCGATAAACAGGGCTGAAACCTTTGTGTTTTATTTTGATCAGACAGGGAAGTACACCACCCATGAATCAAAAACCGCATACCAAAACGGACTTAATGAATGGAGTTTTACAACTCCTGAAGGAACAGGATATATTCAGGTGCGATTTGATAACAACGAACCTAAAACAAGTATAACTTTTTCTGATATAAAGATTTGTTCAAAAGCGGTGTATGAATATTCAAAAAATTATGCTAATAGAAAAACATTTACATATACCGCAGGTGCAACTTACGGAGAGCTTCCAATTCCGCAGGAAGACAATTTAGTATTTGCAGGTTGGTTTACCGGTCCTGACGGAACAGGTGAAAAAATCACTTCAGAGAGTGTAGTTTCACCTACCAGTAAATGTCTTTATTCTAAATGGGATCCGATTGTAGATAGATTGCAGGTTGCTTCATTGCCAATCAAACAAGAATATTGCGTCGGAGAAAAATTGAATACAAAAGGTCTTGTTATAGGAGTAACATATCCTGACGG
Organism: Acutalibacteraceae bacterium; assembly: GCA_045543035.1. Taxonomy (GTDB): domain Bacteria; phylum Bacillota; class Clostridia; order Oscillospirales; family Acutalibacteraceae; genus DTU089. The sequence continues at coordinate 8,496 of JAZQMA010000028.1, forward strand.
AACAAAAGAAAATATCGACGAGAGCTTTGTTTGCTCTCCGGAATATTTAACAACTGCAGGAACTCAGACAATTACTGTTACATACGGTGGAAATTCAGTACAATTTAATGTTAATGTAAATTCTTCTGTGGACAAAGCTATTACCATAAACGGCACCAAGAAAACAGTTTCTTTTGCTAACAATACATATACTGTAAACTATAGCGGAACTGCATTTAACAAATATGTTATAAAATATTCATCCGATGCTTATGTTAAAGGAGAATTAAGTTTTAATGGAACGATTGAAGAATTCTTTTTAGAACCCAATGAAAATGGTGAGTTTTCAGGTTACATTGATGGTTTTATTAGTGGTACAACTCAGACCACAATTACAAAGGTAACCTTTAGACCTCTTGATAATGAATATATGGATTTTTCTTTAAATTCAATTGATTTATCGAAAGCAACAAATCCCGGAGATTCAAGCGGAATGGTTTATCTTTCAGATGCCAATTATAAGATTGGTATTGATTTAGATTGGGGTGGAGCCCTTACTTATTTAGAGGACACCAAAAACAGCGTTGTATCGGCAAAGAGTAATGAAAACACATCATTACCTACTCAGGTAGGATTTAGCTCAAAGTTTGAGGGAACCTTTACTTCGGGCGGTATTAACATAGGTTCAATTACTATTGGCGGAACTACCAAAAACAAATATGAAACAAAAGGTAACGTTAACTTAATCAATGCCCATGATACAGGACGTCTTGTTCAGCAATCTTATTACGGAACAGGTTCTTATCCTTACGAATGTGGTATGTATGGCGAGGCAGTTTGGAATTATAACCCCGTTCAGGGTGGTAACCTTTATAACGAAGCAAGTAAAATTGTTGATCTAAAGGTAACAACAAACGAAATTTATATTAAGTGCCGTCCTCTTGACTGGGCAAAAGAAGCAGTAGATATAACTCCTTCATATATGGAAGCTTGGTACACTCTTGAAGATGGTATGATGAGAGCAACCTGCAGGTTTGTTGATTTTTCAGGTTATCCATCAGTAACAACCACTCAGGAGCTTCCTGCATTCTATTGTGTAGAACCACTTAACGATTTCGTTTATTATTCAGGTGGTGAGCCTTGGTCAGACAGTAACACAAAAATAAATCGTACAGATTTAGGCTTTTGGGGTAATACAACCGAACAGGACTTCATTTGCAATGAAAACTGGGCAGCGTTTAAGGGCGATGACGATGATAGCTTTGCAATAGGTATATATTGTCCCGGTCAGACTGTTTTTCACACAGGGGTTTACTATGGTGGTGATGGTTCAACTCGTTGTTCAACAACAACTCCTGCAACCGAGGATCCCACATCTTATATGGGGATTGTTGATACACTCCATTTCCAAAGCTATAAACCGATTTCATATTGTTATTATATAAAAACAGGTAATGTGGATACAATTCGTAGTAGTTTCAAAACGGTTGCTCAGGTTGAAACAGATATCTGTAACGCAACAAGTACAAACGGTTTCTGTGATATGTGTGGTAAGCCTGTTGAGCCAAAGCTTAACGAAGAGAATGTTTATGAAATTTCATCGGCAGGTGAGCTTCATTGGTTAAGTGATTTTGTAAACAACGGAAATGTTAATGCGAATGCAATTCTCACTTGTGATATTACCGATAATGAGGGAGTTCTTTCTGATTACGGTACATTATCAGGCAATACATCAGCCTTCAGAAAATGGGTGCCCATAGGAACATCATTAAAGAGCTATAATGGTCATTTTGATGGTCAGGGCCATACGATTAACGGACTTTATATGGAGGATACAGGTCTTTCTTATGGTGGACTTTTCGGCTGCACATCTTCAAATGCGGTAATCGAAGAGGTAGGAGTTGATTTTTCATATTTCAATGGTAATCAATATATTGGCGTGATCTGCGGTCAGAATGGCGGTATAATTAAAAATTGCTATTCATTCTATACAGTTGTTAAGGCAAGTAAAAATGCAGGTGGTATAGCAGGTTATAATAACGGTAGTATAGCTAATTGTTATAGTGCAGGCGTAGTTCGTGCAGCAGGCTATGTTGGAGGTATTTCAGGAGGAAATTCCGGCACAAGCATTTCAAAATGTTATTATCTTGCCGGTGCTACAACCGATGGAATAGGAACAAAGCAAAATGGTATCGGTAATGCAACAGCAGGTGTTGTTACCGAGGATATTGCCGGTGCAACTGATAGCAAAACAATCAAGCAATTTGCAAGTGGTGAAGTGGCTTGTCTGTTACAGGACGCAAACACAGAGCAATTGTGGGGACAGAAAATCAACAGCGACGGAACAGGTCCCATATTCGATAAAACAGGCAACTATAAAGTAAATGCAGTTGCAAATGGTAATGGTTATTCTTTGGTAGATATCGGTGATATTGACGAAAACGAAGAGGTTGATGTAACAGACTATCAGCAGCTTGTGAATACCGCACTTTCAGGAGAGAAGCTTGAATATAAGGATATGCTTCGCTCTGATATTGATGGTGACGGAAGCCTTGATGTTATTGACTGTGCTTTTATGCATTTAATGGTAAGCGGATTGCTTGATAAAATAGATGTTTATCTGAAAGGCGATTTTGATCGAGACGGTATTCCTTTCACTCTGGAAGATATTAGCGCCATTAAAAAGGGTCTTATAAATCAGGGAAAACTTAATACAAGACAGAAATATGCCTGTGATTTGAATTTTGACGGTGTTCTGGATGTAAAGGATAAGGAGATTTTAACAGAAGAAAAATTCATCGTGAAGCCCATATTTACAAATATGGAAGGCATATTGAATATGGAGACAAAAACCGCCAATGTTATCATCCTTGCAGGCCAGTCCAATGCTTACGGTGCAAGCCCGTTAACACAGGCAGTTCGTGACACAGTAGGCAATACTGATTTTTCAAATGTTAAAATCAAATATACCAATATAAACAATGACGGAAACAATTGGAAGATTTTCTACGCTAATACTGAATTTGAAACCTATCGTTTAGGTATAGGTGGTCAGGCTGATGCCTGGTTTGGTCCTGAGGTTGGTCTTTCTTATTACCTTGCAACTAACGAGGCAACAAAGGATGAAGAATGGTATATTATTAAATGTACTGCAGCGGGAACTTACCTGGGCGGAAACTGGTTGTATGACACAACGGGAACTTATCTTAATGCTGTTAATTCCGAGAATATCAAAAATGATATTGGTGTTTATCTCGCAGACGGAATGATTAACTATGCAGCTGCAGCTCTTGATGAAATTTCAAATATGCCGGATATAGGGAATATTAATATACGCTCATTTATGTGGATGCAGGGCGAAAGCGATGCTTGCGTTGAACAATGGGCTAATCAGTACGGTGATTTGCAGAACATTCTTGTGAACAGGGTACGTGCAGAGTTTGAAGGAAGAGATGCGGATACTCAGATTGGTTTTGTTGATGGCGCTATTGCCGCATACGACAACAGAACATATGATAATCCATTGACCGGTATACAAGGCCAATCTTACAACAGTTGGGTTTATTCTGATACCGTTAACACCCATAAAACAAATAATGCTTCACTTTGGTGTGTTCCTGTGGCAACAAGTGGAAATATAATAAATAAAACAACTGCCGGTCTTTATACAAACCCCTCGACTTCATCAAATAAACTTCCGAATTCAATCTGGATTGATACATCTACTTGTAAATCCAAATTGGTAAACAATAATGAAAATGGTGAATATGACGGAGCTCACTATTGCGGTGACTCAATGTTTAAAATCGGTCAATGGTTTGGCTATGGTATGACGCAGGTTTCAGGTTTTTAAGTAAAACATAAAAGAGGCTGTAAAAAAACGTAAGTTTTTTACAGTCTCTTTTTAGGGGATAGGAAAAAAAGATGCAGAACGGACAAACTGAGCAAAATCAAGGCTTCAGACTTGATTTTGTTTGCCCGAAGGCGTACAAGGGTACGTCGAGTGGCGAAGTTTGTTCGTAGTATAAAACATTATTTTTTTCATCTTTTTTAGATTTCCTGTATTTTTTAAGGGTTCTATAGGCTTATTAAACCTACAGAACCCCTTGCTATTTCTGGTTTTATACGGTCTGCGCTTTTTTACATCCCCTTTTTTTATTTCATAAGCTCATCTGCAAGTGCTTCTAATTGCTTGATGTTTTCATCATTCATTGCAGATTTGATTGTTACGGTTGTATCTGTAAAAGTAATGTCTTTGGATTTTTCAAACATACCTTTGATAACCTTTGCGGCGGTAGGAAACCATGTACCGTTTTCAATTATACCGATAGTTCTCTTCTGATAAAGCCTTTCGGTTAAAGCATCAACAAAGGTTCTCATAAATGGGAAAATATCAGAATTGTAAGTAGTTGTTGCAAGAACAATTTTGCCGTAACGGAAAGCGTCTTCAACTGCTTCAGCTATATCATCTCTTGCAAGATCTGTGAGAGTAACCTTTGGACAACCTTTAGCTTTGAGAATTTCTTCGAGCTTTAAAACAGCTTTTTTAGTGTTGCCGTAAACTGAGGTGTATGCAATTACAACACCTTCGCTTTCAACACCATAAGAAGACCAGGTATTATAAAGGTTAAGATAATAGCTGAGATTTTCTGTAAGAACAGGACCATGAAGAGGGCAAATTTTTTCAATTTCAAGAACAGAGGCTTTTTTGAGAAGATTTTGAACAGGGATGCCATATTTGCCGACTATACCAAAATAGTATCTTCTTGCCTCGCAAGCCCAATCTTCGTCCGCATCAAGTGCACCGAATTTACCAAAGCCGTCCGCAGAGAAAAGTATTTTGTCTTTTGAATCATAGGTTACAATGACCTCAGGCCAATGCACCATGGAAGCGGTAACAAAGGTAAGCACACGTCCGCCTAAATTAAGAGTGTCATTTTCACCTACAACGATTTGTCTTTCTTTATAGTCTGTTCCGAAGAAAGCGTTCATCATTGTGAAGGCTTGCTTGGATGAAACAATTTTTGTTTCGGGATAGGTTTGCATAAAAATATCAATGCTTGCAGAATGGTCCGGCTCCATATGCTGAACAACAAGGTAATCAGGAGCGTTATCTCCCAAAACAGCTTTTATATTCTCAAACCATTCTGTTGCAAAATTAATATCAACACTGTCCATGACAGCTGTCT
>JAZQMA010000029.1:0-75134 GCA_045543035.1 Acutalibacteraceae bacterium
TTTACTTTCTCAAGGTCAGGTTCATTTTCAGCAGGAATGAGAACAGTCTTCATTCCGTTTTTGAATGCAGCGGTGGATTTCTCACGAAGACCGCCAATTGCAAGAACCTTGCCTCTTAAAGTAATTTCGCCTGTCATAGCAACTGTTTTAACAACGGGTGTTTCAGTTAATGCAGAAACAAGAGCAGTTGTCATAGTAACACCTGCGGAGGGACCATCCTTGGGAACTGCCCCCTCAGGAACGTGAATATGAATATCTTTTGTTTTATAGAAATCACTTTCAACGCCTAATTTCTCACAGTTAGCTCTGATATAACTGATAGCAGCTTTAGCAGATTCTTTCATAACATCGCCCAAAGAACCGGTAAGCTCTAATTTACCGTTACCCTCTAAAACTGCAACCTCAATCTGCATCATTTCTCCGCCAACTGAAGTCCATGCAAGTCCGTTTGCCGCACCAATCATTTTTTCAAAATCAAGCTTTGAAAGCTTATATTTTGGCGCACCAAGAAATTCGGAAAGATTTGAAGGTGAAACTGTAATTTTACCATCAAAGCCTTCTGCAAATTTAACTGCGGCTTTTCTTATGATTTTAGTAATTGTTCTGTCAAGAGTACGAACACCTGCTTCTTTTGTATAGCTACCGATAATCTCACGAAGAGCAGCATCGGTGAATTTAATCATTTTAGAGTTCATACCAAAGCTTTTAACCTGCTTTGGTACAAGGTGTTTTTTTGCAATCAGGAATTTATCTTCTGCGGTGTAGCTATAAAGTTCTATAATTTCCATTCTATCAAAAAGAGCTGATGGAATCTGCGAAGCATCGTTAGCAGTTGTTATAAAAAGAACTTTACTCAAATCGAATGGAACATCAATATAATGGTCGTTGAAGGTATCATTCTGCTCACCGTCAAGCACCTCTAAAAGCGCAGAAGATGGGTCGCCTTTGAAATCACTGCCTAATTTATCAATTTCATCAAGAAGAATTAACGGATTAGATGTTCCTGCTTGTTCAATTGCGGTGATAATTCTACCGGGCATTGAACCGATATATGTTCTTCTGTGACCTCTGATTTCTGCTTCGTCACGAACACCACCGAGAGAAATTCTCACATATTTTCTGCCCATAGCTTCCGCCAATGAACGGGCAATTGATGTTTTACCAACACCTGGAGGACCTACAAGGCAAAGTATCTGCGCGTTGGCATCAGGCGCAAGTTTTTTTACTGCAACAAGCTCCAATATGCGCTCTTTAACCTCTTCAAGACCATAGTGGTCTTTTTCAAGAGTTTTACGAGCGGAAATAACATCAAGATTATCTTCCGTATATACACCCCAAGGAAGTGAAACAACTCTTTCAAGATATGTTCTTGCAACATTTGCCTCAGGGCTACCGGGAGTGGTTTTTATAAGTCTTTCGCACTCATCAAAAAGCTTTTTCTTTGACCTTTCGTCAATAGGAAGTGCAGAAATTTTTTCTATATAATTTGCTGCTTCTGCTATGGGCGAATCGTCCTCGCCAAGCTCAACAGAAGCGGCTTTAATCTGCTCACGAAGATAATATTCTCTCTGATTTTTGTCCATTCGCTCCTGAACTCTATCATTCAATTCCATTTCAATTTTGAGAATTTCGGTTTCTCTTGAAAGAATTGTGCAAAGAGTTTCTGTTCTTTTGAGAATATTAAGTTCAGATAGGAGAGTTTGTTTATCTTCCATTTCAAGATGGAAATGACCTGCAACACCATCAGTTGCAGTTGCAATATCAGCTTCCTCCAATACTGCAAGAAAAACCTCGGGAGCAATTCTCGGACTTGCACTTACATATTCCTCTACTCTTTCTTTTAAAAGACGAAGAGTTGCAACTGTTTTCAAATCCTCTGTATCAGGAAGGATTTCGGGACATTGTTCTACAACAGCTCTCATAGAAAGTCTTTCTTTGAGAACCTCAACCACTTTTGCTCTGTAAAGACCTTCAACAACAATTTCAAAATTCTTTCCGTCACCGCTGATTTGCTTGATTTCTGCAACAACACCAACATCATAAAGCTCTTCGAATTTTGGGTCTTCAACAGTTGCATCTTTCTGCGTTACAAGGAAAATAAGTCTGTCCGTTGAATCAACGGCAGTTCTTATTGCTTTTATTGATTTCGGTCTGCCAACCTCGAAACACACAGTTTGTTCGGGAAAAACAACAAGGTTACGAAGTGCCATAACCGGTAAAGCTCTGTTTTCGTAAATTTCTTTTACCATATATAATATGTACCTTTACAGAATTCAATGGAGAATAAAGAATTTTCACCTTTACTCTCCATTATAATTAATTTCAATTATGCAGTTTGTTCTGCTGTGCCTTTTGGTTTTTTAACGTAAATTGGTTCACCTTTTCCGTCAACAACATCAGCAGTAATTTTGACTACCTCAACTGTTGGGTCAGAGGGAACTGAATACATTATAGGCATTAATGTTTTTTCCATTATTGCTCGAAGTCCACGGGCACCTGTTTCCTTTTCAATGGTAAGCTCTGCAACTCTTCTTACTGCATCATCTGTAAAATCAAGAGTTACCTTATCCATTTTGAAAAGGCTCTGATATTGTTTAAGCAAAGCGTTTTTAGGCTTTGTTATAATATTGATAAGGGCATCCGCATCAAGATTCTGAAGAGATGTTATAACAGGAATACGACCAACGAGCTCGGGAATAAGTCCGAACTTTACAAGGTCCTGAGGAATAACCTGGGAATACAAGTCCATATTTTTAAGCTCTGATTTGGAATGAACTTCCGCACCGAAGCCAAGAACACTTTTTCCAAGCCTGTCTTCAATAAGTTTTTCAATTCCTGCGAAAGCACCGCCACAGATGAAAAGGATTTTCGAAGTATCAATCTGAATAAATTCCTGTTGAGGATGCTTTCTGCCACCCTGAGGCGGAACATTGGCAACAGTGCCTTCAATAATTTTAAGAAGTGCCTGCTGAACACCCTCACCGCTTACATCACGGGTAATTGACGCATTTTCAGATTTTCTCGCAATCTTATCAATTTCGTCAACATAAATAATACCCATCTCTGCTTTTTCAACATCAAAATCTGCTGCCTGAATAAGGCGGAGAAGAATATTCTCAACGTCTTCACCAACATAACCGGCTTCGGTAAGTGTTGTTGCATCTGCAATTGCAAAGGGAACATCAAGTATCTTTGCAAGAGTTGATGCAAGGAGAGTTTTGCCAACACCCGTTGGTCCTAAAAGAAGAACGTTACTTTTATTAATTTCAACATCATCGGGAGAAGAACGGAAAATGCGCTTATAATGGTTATAAACTGCAACGCTCAAAACCATTTTAGCATCGTCCTGACCGATAACATATTCATCAAGAACCGCCTTGATTTCCTGAGGTTTTGGGAGTTTTTTTGTTGCTTTCTTAACCTTTTTTGCTTCCGGTTGGCTCTGAATTCCTTCAACAATATCCATACAAAGCTCAACACAGCTATCACAAATATAAACTCCGGGACCTGAAATCATCTGCCCTACCTGCGCCTGAGGTTTACCGCAGAACGAACAGCGGATCTTATCGTTTGTTCCTTTATTATCGTCACGTGCCAAAGGATTTTACCTCTTTTCGATAATCTTATCTGCAAGACCGTATGCTACTGCTTCTTCTGCAGTAAGCCAGTTATCTCTTTCAGTATCATTGAAAATTTCTTCAACGCTCTTACCTGTGTTTTCAGCAAGAATTTTATTCAAACGGTCTTTAGTTCTCTTAATGTGGTCTGCGGCAATAAGAATTTCAGTTGCCTGACCTTTTGCACCGCCGAGAGGCTGATGAATCATAACCTCTGCATTGGGAAGAATATATCTCTTGCCCTTTGTACCTGAAGAGAAAAGGAATGCGCCCATAGATGCTGCCATACCCATACAAATTGTTGAAACATCGCATTTGATATATTTCATTGTGTCATAAATAGCCAGACCTGCAGTTACACTACCACCGGGGCTATTGATATAGAAGCTTATATCTTTTTCAGGATCCTGACCTTCAAGGTAAAGAAGCTGAGCCACAATAATGCTTGCAGTTGCATCATTAACCTCATCAGAAAGAACAATGATTCTATCGTTTAAAAGACGGGAAAAAATATCGTAGGAACGCTCACCACGATTGGTTTGCTCCACAACATAAGGAATAAGTGCCATAAACACAACCTCCTGATTAAAAATTTATATAGATTATGGGTTGAAATTTCAACCTTTAATCAATAAACCGCCCCAGAATTTTACTGAGGCGGCAAAAATATTATTATTCAGCCTTGTCAGCGTCTGCTTTTTTCTTAGCAGGAGCTTTCTTTGCTGCAGGCTTCTTTTCAGCCTTGTCAGCATCAGCTTTCTTCTTAGCAGGAGCTTTCTTTGCAGGTTTTTCTTCTGCATCTTCAGTCTTAGCAGCAGCTTTCTTCTTTGCAGTTGCAACAGCTGTGTCTTTTACAAGGTCCATAGCTTTTCTGCAAGCAAGGTCTGCTTTAACATCTTCTGCAGCAACAAGTGTTTTAATCTTGTCGAGAGGCATATTATATGCATCTGCATAAGTTTTAAGCTCAGTTTCAATATCTTCTTCTGAAATCTCGATTTTTTCAAGCTCTGCAACTTTTTCAAGAGCAAGACGAAGTTTAACCTGTTTTTCTGCACCTTCTTTATAGCTATCGCGAAGAGCAGCAACATCCATACCGAGATACTGAAGATACATATCCATGCTCATACCCTGAGCGCGAAGTCTGTAATCAAATTCATTAATCTGATTATCGATTTCTTTTTCAATCATAACTGCGGGGATTTCTGCGATAACATTATCGCAAAGAGTATCCATAACTGCGCTTTCGAAAGCACGGTCTGCAGCAGCTTCCTTACGAGCTTTGATTTCTTCTTCAAGGCTCTTTTCGTAATCAGCGATTGTATCAAATTCGCTTACATCTTTAACGAACTCATCATCGTATTTGGGAAGTTCTTTCTTCATAATCTTATGAAGTTTGATTTTGAATACTGCTTCTTTACCAGCAAGTTCTTCTGTATATTCTTCGGGGAATGTAACATTTACATCAAATTCCTCGTCAACCTTGTGGCCGATAACCTGCTCTTCAAAACCGGGGATGAAGCTACCTGAACCAAGTTCGAGGTCATAGTTTTCACCTTTACCGCCTTCAAAAGCAACGCCGTCAACAAAACCTTCAAAGTCGATTGTTGCAATGTCACCCTTCTTTGCAGCCTTGCCTTCAACAGCAACAAGCTTTGCATCTTTTTCAAGAGCTCTGTCAACCTCTTCTTTGATTTCTGCTTTTTTAACAGTAACTTTTTCTTTTTCTGCTTTAATACCTTTGTAAGCCTTAAGCTCAACTTCAGGTTTAACAGTAACTTTAAGTTTTACTGTGAAGCCGTTTTCATCAAGAGAAACGATTTCATCTTCAAAGGGAGCAGAAACGGGAACGATACCTGCTTCATTTACTGCTGCTTCGAAGAGAGCAGGATACTCTGCATCAATTGCATCGTACCAGAAAACCTCTTTACCGTAGTAAGTTTCGATAATGTGCTTGGGAGCTTTACCCTTGCGGAAACCGGGTACGTTGTATTTACCTCTGTTTTTTGTATAAGCTTTTGTAACTGCCGCTTTGAAAGCATCACTTTCAATTGAAATTTCAAGAGCATATACGTTTGTTTCAACTTTTTCGCAAGACTTTAAACTCATTGTAAACATCCTTTCATTTTGCGATCATATAATAACTGCAAAATTATATCACAATAATTTGCAAATTTCCACTGTTTTTCCAATAAATTTCCAATTATATGTAAAATTTATTGATTTTATATTAATTTTCGGTTGTTTTAATCCTCCGTATGAGCAATAAGACGAGGAACAAAGCCTAAATAATCTGCAGATACCAGATTAAACTGAATGCCTTCCCATTCTATTTTTGCATTTTCAGGAGCGATAAAGCCGTGAAGATGCCCGAAATAGCAACGTTTAACCGGAAACTCTTTCAAAACAGAAAGTATTTCTTCACATTCTTGATTTGCACTTATTGGTGGGTAATGAAGGAATGCAACCAACTCCCCTTCCAATTTACTCGCTTCTTGCAAAGAGGTGCGAAGTCTGCCTGCTTCACGAAGAATAACCTTTTTATCTGCCTCTGCACTATCGTCATAAAACCAACCGCGAGAGCCTGCAATAGAAAAGCCTTCAACAGAATAAGCGTTATTATGAATTATTTTTATTGTGTCAAACTCATTCTCAATAAGGAACTTATTCATTTTGGACATTGTATTCCACCAATAATCATGGTTACCTTTGAGAATGTATTTCGTACCGTTAAGAGAATTAAGGAAAGAAAAATCCTTAACTGCCTCTTTGAAATTCATCGCCCAGGAAATATCACCGGGAATCACAACGCTATCGTCAGGAGAAACAACCTTATTCCAATTGTTTTGAATCCTGTCAATATAATCCGACCAACCTCTGAAAATGTCCATTGGTTTATCAACGGAAAGTGACAAATGTGTGTCACCAATTACGAACAATGACAAAGTCCGTCACCTCAAATGCCGAGCATATCGAAAACAACCTGAGCCATATCTTCTTTTGAAGTTACTTTATTAAAGCGAACCGCTTTACCCTTAAGAGCTGCAAGCTGTTCAGGTGCTTTAAGAGAAGAAATATCTTCAAGAGCGGCAACAGTTGCGAATTCATCGTCATACTCTTTATTTTCTTTATCAACAGCAGAAAGAACCGCTTTAGAGAATTTAAAGGGTGATGCAGTTGAAGCAATAACAACAGGTGTTTTATCTCCTGTTTTTGCTTCATAAGAATTCTGAACATTGATTGCAACCGCGGTATGAGTATCTGCAAGATAGTTATACTCTGAATATGTTTCGCTGATTGTTGCTTTGGTCATTTCATCATCACAACAGCCTGCAGCGAAAAGCTCGTTGATTTTTGCTTTAACATCTTCGCTTACAGTATATTTACCGCAATCCTTAAGAGCACCAAACCATTCATTGATTGTATCGGAATTTCTGCCGCAAAGAATATAAAGAAGTCTTTCAAGGTTACTTGAAATAAGAATATCCATTGAGGGAGAAACTGTTGTATAGAACTCGCGGTTTCTGTCATAGACGCCGTTTTCAATGAAATCTGTGAGAACGTTATTGGCATTGGAAGCGCAGATAAGCTTGTTAACGGGTAATCCCATTTCTTTTGCAAAATATGCCGCAAGAATGTTACCGAAGTTACCTGTTGGAACAACAACGTTGATTTTATCACCGAACTTAACCGCACCGCTGTTTACCATATCGCAATAAGCGGAAACATAGTAAACAATCTGAGGAGCAAGTCTGCCCCAGTTAATTGAGTTTGCAGAAGAGAAAACAAGATTATTTTCTTCAAATCTCTTAAGAATTTCTTTATTTGTGAAAATTGATTTTACGCCTGTCTGAGCATCGTCAAAGTTACCATAGATAGCGCAAACGCCAACATTATTACCTTCCTGAGTTGTCATCTGAAGCTTCTGCATGGGGCTGACGCCATCATTGGGATAGAAAACAAGAATTTTTGTACCCTCAACATCCTTAAAGCCTTCAAGAGCTGCTTTACCTGTGTCACCTGATGTTGCAACGAGAATAACGATTTCTTTATCCTTAAGGTTCTTCTTTGAAGAAACTGTGAGAAGATAAGGAAGAATCTGAAGCGCCATATCCTTGAATGCACAAGTTGGTCCTTTGAAAAGCTCAAGAATATTAACATTATCGTGAAGCTTTACAACAGGAGCAACATCCTTTGAGGAGAATTTGCCGTCTGCATAAGCACCCTCAACACAATAATCGAGTTCTTCCTTTGTGAAATCAGAAAGATAAAGTCCGAGAACTTTTTTAGCACGTTCTTTATAATCTGCAGAGCAAAGTGCTTTAAGCTCTTCAGCAGATAAAGCAGGAATTTCAACGGGAATATAAAGTCCGCCGTCGGGAGAAATACCATCAGTAATTGCTTTTGAAGCAGTTACCCTTACATTATTATCTCTTGTTGATGTATATAACATAAAAACACATCCCTTAAAAAAATCAAATTACATATTAACCCATTATATTTAATATCAATTGATTTTAACAAAGGGATGTGAAATTGTCAAGTATTATCAAGGTTTTTAGGGTATTCCTTTTCCCCTGTTGCAACAAAATTAGCAAGTTTTTTCATATAACCTAAAAAGCCTAATTTTTCAACAGAATTTTTTGCAGTAATTTTATGTTCTGCGACTTTTTTACCCTCAATCATTATTTTAATATTTCCTATTGTCTGCTTTTCAACAACCGGTGCTTCAAGACACTCTTCCATTTTAACCTTGATTTCAATTTTTTCTTCCTCACCTTTTTTAACAATTACCGGTGATATTGACGGCATTGTAGGTTTGACAAAGTTTTCTTTACCACCAATAACCTCAATCTTTTTGGAATATTTTTTACTGATTTTAGGTGTTACACAAGAATAATTAGAAAAGCCCCAATTAAGCATTGCTTTAGCGGTATTAAAGCGGTCATTACTGTTATCACTACCCATTACAACTGCAACCAGATGAAGACCATCACGTTCGGCAGACGCACTTACACAGCAACCTGCTTTTGCAGTTGTACCCGTTTTCAGACCCGTTGTTCCGCTATAAAAGCGAACAAGCTTATTGGTGTTAACAAGCTCGGTTTTGCCATCTCTCAGAGAATCCATCCAGACCGTTGTATAATCTCGTATAAAGTCATATTTAAGAAGCTCGCAGGACATAATGCCAATATCTCTTGCAGTAGTTAAATGAGTGTCGGTTGTGTCATCAAGACCGGTTGCATTTTCAAAATGAGTGTTATTCATTTTAAGCTCTTTTGCCCGTTTATTCATCATATCAATAAAAGCAGTTTCGCTACCTGCAACATATTCACCCAAAAGAGTTGCCGCATCATTTGCGCTACCTATTGCAGTTGCCCGAAGAAGCTCATCAACGGTCATACTCTCCCCTTCTTCAAGCCATATCTGAGAGCCACCCTTTGTGGCAGCATTAGCTGAACAAGTGACTTTATCGGCAAGGGTAATTTTCTTACTGTTAATAGCTTCCGCAACCAAAAGCATTGTCATAATTTTTGTAACAGATGCAGGAAAAAGCTTTGTATCAGGGTTATATTCCATTAAAACTTCACCGCTTGAAACTTCCATTAAAATAGCTGCTTTTGCTTTTATTTCAACAGGCAAGCTTTCAAGCTGTTTCTTATTTTCTTCTGTTATAACTGTTTTTGCAACCTGAATATCTTCATTTTCTTTTACGGTTGTTTGGTTATCTGCAAATGCGGTAACTGTAAAACTAGAAATCATTGTTAAAGATAATATAAAAATAAAAACTCTTTTCATAAAACCACTCCTCTAAATGATTTTATGAAAGAGTTTTTTAATTTATGTGCATTCAACAACAATGTGAAGAGGTAAAGGGGCAACCCACCACCGCTGACGCGGTCAGTAAATTGCAATACTTTTACTCGTTTGAAATTGTTGTACCACCCACCGCTAACGCGGTCCCCCCTCCTTTTTTACATTTGTAAAAAAAGAGGGATAGAAACTACTCTCATCAACACATTCCGCATTCCGAACTCCGCATTCCTCATTCACAAACAAGGCAAACCCATCCGCCTTGTTCTATACGCTCAACAAGCTTTAAACCTGCATTTTGTAAAGCATTAACAACTTCATCTGCTCTTGTATCAATGATACCTGATGCGATAAACTTTGCACCTTGCTTCATAAATGCTCTTACTTGAGTGCTGAAAAGGATGATTATATCTGCAACAATATTTGCTACAACAACATCATACTGCTTTGTGACTTTATCTGCTAAATCACCGCAAACGAATTTAAGTTCAGGCTCATCAAGGCCGTTCATTTTTCCGTTTTCTTTAGCGGTTTTAACAGCAAGTTCGTCAATATCAACACCAAATCCCTCAGTTGCACCCAAAAGCATAGAAGCAATAGCAAGAATACCACTACCACAGCCAATATCAAGAACTGTATCGCCATCCTTGATTATTTTATCAAGGGTTTCTAGACAAAGGCGGGTTGTATCGTGAGTTCCTGTACCAAAAGCGGCACCGGGTTCGATATTAAGAACCGCTCTGTCACCTGCATCATAATCATCAATCCAGATAGGACGGACGAAAAGACGTTCGCCAATCGCAGTTGGCTTAAAA
The DNA here is from genome assembly GCA_045543035.1 of Acutalibacteraceae bacterium. Classification (GTDB taxonomy): domain Bacteria; phylum Bacillota; class Clostridia; order Oscillospirales; family Acutalibacteraceae; genus DTU089. Next base: position 10,244 of record JAZQMA010000029.1, read on the forward strand.
AATGCTTTCCATTTATCTGCCCAATCCTCTTCGGAGCAACCATCGGTTTCAATTCTGAAATCAATTTTCTCTGCATTTAATCTGTCAGAAATAAATGAAACTGCTTCTGCAGGGTTGTTGCCCTCTTCTATGTAGATGTGAACAATGCTTTCAGCTCTGTCCTTCTGAAGCAAATCCTCATCAATCAAATCAATATGAGCAATTTCCCATGCAGCTTCGACCAGGTCGCTGTAATCTTCAATATAGATACCATAAGGCACTGCCATAACTGCAATGTTGGATGCTCTTTCAGTATCTTCTGTTTTTACATATATTTTAACTTCGGTATAGTTCATTATTTATTCCTCATTCAACACATTTGCCTTTGCTTCAACATCAAGTCTGCCGTGATTATAAAATTTTCTGTTATCAAGCATCCAAAGTCTGCCTGTAAACTCTCCTGATTTAACACCACCGACTGCTTCTGCCATTTCATACATATTAGCATCAAAAAGGTCAAGCTGAGAAAGCACCTCTGCTTCAATGAACGAAGGTCTTACTGCTGCACCGAATTCAAGCTTTCCGTGATGGGAAATAAGCATATGCTGAAGAAGATATTTCTTTTCAGGGGTAATTTCAAGCTCATCACATTTTCTGCCAACATCTTCAGCACCCATAACAAGATGACCCAAAAGCATACCTTCGAGGGTATGTCCGTCAACAATACCTGCGCCATTTATTGTATATTCACGCATTTTTGCAATATCGTGAAGAATTGCACCTGAAAGAAGAAGCTCTCTGTCAATGCAAGGGTAAATACTGCAAACACATTCTGCCAAGCGAACAATAGAAAGAGTGTGGTATAAAAGTCCGCCAGTCATAGCGTGGTGGAGCTTTTCTGCTGCAGGGAAGGTTAAAATTCTTTCCTGATTATCTTTGAGCATCGAAAGAACAACCTTTTTAAGCTCTTCATCCTCAAAATTATTAACCAGCTTTATGATGCTGTCAAGCATATCGTTACCGCTGTAATCGGAAGATTTAACAAAATCCGCCATATCAAACTCATCTTCGGATGCAGGGCGCATTCTCTGAATTATAAACTGGTCATTTCCGTTATACTGCTGAATTGTACCGCGGATTTTAATAACTGTGTTAACCTCGGGAAGAGTGTGCATTTCTTCTCTGAAATCCCACATTTTTGCAACCATTTCGCTATCTTTATCGCCTAATTTAATGTCAAGATAAAATGTGCCGTTTTTGGCACTCTTTTTATCGCAAGATTTAACAAGGGCAAAGCCCTCAACCAGGCCTGCTTTTTCTGTTTCTGTAAAATTCATATTTATACCTCTTCAATTAATTTGTTTATTACATAACCTGCCATTAAATATCCTGCAACGGGCGGAGTAAAGGAAACTGAACCGGGAACGGAATTTTCTGTTTTAATTGGTTCTTCTTTTGAATAAACAACGGTTAATTTCTTAACACCTCTGTTTTTCAATTCGCGCCTCATAACTCTTGCCAACGGACAGACACTTGTTTTATTAATATCGGTTATTTCAAAAAGCTCTGGGTGGAGCTTATTACCCGTTCCCATTGAAGAAATAATCGGTATATTTAATCTGTCAGCTCTTTCTATAAGTTCGAGCTTTGCAGTTACATTATCAATTGCATCAACTATAAAATCATAATCCGAAAGATTGATTTCTTCTGCAGTTTCGGGAAGATAAAATAAATCGTGCTTCTTAAAATTAATATGGGGATTTATGCTTAACGCTCTTTTTTCTGCCGCAACAACTTTTTTCTCACCGATATTATCATTCGTTGCAATAATCTGACGGTTGATGTTTGTTATATCAACAATATCTTTATCAACAACCGCAACAGTTCCGACACCGCCTCTGACAAGTGCTTCAAGAACTGCGCCACCAACACCGCCTATGCCGAAAACGATAACCGAGCTTTTATTGAGTTTTTCCAACTTTTGTTCGCCTAAAATACGGCTTGAACGGGAAAATCTTTCGTCCATTTTTTGCTCCTTTGAATAATATGTATCAATTATATATTATTCTTGAAAAAGTTGTCAACAATTAAAGATAGAAATTATTTTCGGTGGTGTATATTTTGAAAAAAAGAGTAGTTTCAGCTTTACTTATTATAATTATTTCGTTTTCAGCTCTCTCAGGGAGATTATATTATATTTCCTCAAATACAGAGTTTGTTACTGCTCAACCACATATAAGAGTTCGGGATTTAGGGAATAAAAAAGGTACAATTTATGACAGAAACGGAAAACCATTAACAAACACAGAAACAAAAACAATTATCTGTGCCAGGCCAACCCCTGAAAATGCGGTATTAATCAGCAAAATAAAGGATGAAAAATTTGCAAAAAACACTATATTAAAAGGTTATTTTACAAGCTTTACTACAGAGAAAAGCAAACAGATAAACGAAAATGAAGATATTAAAAAATTTCATATTTTTGAAAGATATGGGGACAGTATCGCTTTGCATTTAATTGGCTACACTGATATTGACGGAATTGGAGTTACGGGTGTAGAAAAGTATTATCAGAATGAAATTGATATGCATAATGGCACACTTTCAGTTGCTTACTCAGCAGATGCTTTAGGCAGGATGCTTACGGGAGAAAAAATTGAAATAAGAAACAACAACTACTATTCCCAAGGCGGAATAATGCTGACTATAGACAGAGATATTCAGATTATGGTTGAAAACGCACTGCAAAACGGAAATATTGACAATGGTGCGGCAGTTGTGCTTGATGCGAAAACCTCTGCTGTTTTAGCTTGTGCTTCAACACCTGCTTATGAAAGAAACAACCTGGAAAAATATTTAAACTCTTCTGACTCACCTTTTCTCAACAGAGCTTTTGCAAGTTTTCCAGTTGGCTCGGTTTTCAAGCCTGTTACTGCTGCCGCAGCTTTAGAAAACGGTATAAAACTCACTGATTACAACTGCAAAGGGTACATTGAAAAAAGCGGAAATAAGTTTAACTGCAACAAATTAGAGGGCCACGGTAATATTGATTTCGATACAGCTATCGCTATGTCCTGCAATCCGTATTTTATTGAGTTGAGCACAAAAATCGGTGCAAAAAAACTTTTAAATACTGCAAAAAAACTAGGGTTTGGAAAAAGCATTGATTTCGGAAACGGATTTGTAACTTCACAAGGAAGTTTACCCGATATAAAAGAGCTTAACAGTTCTGCGGCAGTGGGCAATTTAGGTTTCGGTCAAGGGAAGCTCACTGCATCTCCCCTGCAAATTGCCAACTGCTTTGCTACAATTGCAAATGGTGGTATTTATAATGAACCGTATATTTATAAAGGTTCGGTTGATAGTAACGGAAATTTAACGCCAACTGTTCAGAAAGACGGAGAAAAAGTATTAAAGAAAAGCACTTGTAAAACAATAAAAAATGCTATGGAAAAAACCACAACTGAAGGTACGGGAAAAACCGCATTTACTTCACTTTTTAAATCCTGCACTAAAACCGCTACTGCTCAAAGCGGACAATATGACGAAAACGGAATTGAAATAAAATATTGTTGGTTTGTTGGTTTTTTCCCTATTGAAAACCCTCAATACGTTATCTGCATATTAAAAGAAAACGGAAGCTCCGGCGGAACAGACGGAGCACCCGTTTTCAAGGAAATCAGTGAAAATATTTATATTAATGATATGAATTAACCAAGGTCTAAAACTCTCTGTGCACCGAGAAGAACGCCGATTTTCGCACTATGGAAATTAAGACCACCCTGAAGCCACACTGCAAAAGGTTCTCTTAATGGTGCATCGGCAGAAAGTTCAATTGAAGAACCGTTTGTAAATGCACCTGCCGCCATAATAACATCGCTGTCATATCCGGGCATTGCCCAGGGTTCAGGCACAACATAGCTATCAATAACAGAACCGCTCTGAAGTCCCTGACAGAATGCAATAAGCTTTTCACTGTTGCCAAGCTTTATACTTTGAATTATGTCAGCGCGTTTTTCTGTGCTTGTTGGTGAAACCCAATAACCCATTTCTTCAAAAACTGCTGCGGTAAATACTGCAGTCTTAAGCGCTTCTCCTGTTACATGGGGTGCGTGAAAAAGACCCATAAAAATATCTCTTGTGTTACCGAGAGTTGCGCCAACCTCTTTACCGATACCGGGAGTTGTAAGACGATAGGAGCAAAGCTCAACAAGGTCTTTTTTACCTGCTATATAACCACCACATTTAGCAATACCGCCACCTGGGTTTTTAATAAGCGAACCTGCAAAAACATCAACACCGATTTCTGCAGGAGTTTCATATTCTGTAAATTCACCGTAGCAGTTATCAAGCATTGTTATTGCTTTACTGTTGGATTTAACTATATCGGTAATTTCTTTAATTTCTTTTGATGTTAAGGTTGGTCTTAAAGAATAGCCTCTTGAACGCTGAATATAAACCGCTTTATATTCCTTTTCTTTAAGTTTATTTTTTAATTCATCAAGTTCAACTGTGCCGTCTTCTTTGAGTTCTATAATTTCAAAGCCTATTCCGAAATCCTTTAAAGAACCCATACCCTCGCCTGATAAACCAATTACGGAATGAATTGTATCATAAGGTATTCCTGTTGCACAGAGAACAGTATCTCCCGGACGAAGAATACCAAAAAGCATTACGCTCAAAGTATGAGTACCACTTGCAAAGCTATGACGGATAAGTGCATCCTCTGCACCGAATATCTGGGCAGTTACTTCATCAAGCACCTCACGACCTCTGTCACCGTAACCATAGCCTGTTGAACCTGCAAAATGAGATTCGCTGACACCATTATCAATAAAGGCTTTTAAAACCCTTTGCTGATTAAATTCAGTTATTTTATCAATTTCTGCAAATTTTTCACTGCACTTTAAAAGTGATTTTTCAGAAATTTCTTTCATTTGTTCACTAAAATTAAAGAATGACATTTTATTCTTCCTTTTTTATGTAGATTTTCCCATATAGCGAAAATCCGATATTTTTATATAAATTTATATTTTTATCCTCGCACCAAAGGTAAACATCTTCAATATTTTTCTTTTGCAACTCACTTAAAAGTGCTTTTACACACCTTGTTGCACACCCTTTATTTCTATAGCTTTCACTTGTGAAAACACCTGCAATCACAGCAGAATTCCCGAAAACAAAAGGTGCAACCGCACAACTGACGGGAACATCATCTGACATCACATAAACACCATACGAAAAAAACTTATTAATCTTCGCAGAAAACAAGGGATACCACGTTTCAAATGAGCCATTACGAGAAAGCAAATTAAAAACACTTTCGTAATCACTCAACTTTGATGACGGAGTAATGACAATAGCATCACAAAATCCCTCGTATTTAGGCGTTGCTTTCAAAACAGCTCTTTCTTCAAGACAAATTTCCTCGAAAAAGAAATCGGATAAAACATTCTTTATACCTTGGATTTTCAAGAAAGAAGAAAGTTCTCGTGTATCTGCTTTTTCACTTAATCTGCATATTGTCGCAGTTACTCCCCTAAAAGAAAAAAGGAGTGTTCTTTCTCCGTTTATTTCCTGAAAATACACTCCATCAGAAGCCCCTCGGGCAAAGTAAAAATCCGTATTGATTACAGACATAAACGGTGGAAACCCACCGTTTATGTCTGCAAATTGATACGTTTTTTTTATCATACTTCACAACCGCCATGACTTCTTACTTTAAGAATATAGCAAGAATTCTCACCAAAAACTTTTTTCATTGATGAAACATAGTCTTCGGTTTCGACGGCAGGAACAAAGGCTTGAATTGTACCTGCAAAACCGCCACCGTGAACACGATATGCGCCTTTGCCTTTAAGAAGCTCCTCAGTAAGACAAAGTGCAAGCGCTACAGGTTGAGAACCGGTGTTTGAAAAAGTAAAGCAGTTCTGGTTATACATATAAGAGGATTTACCGCTTTCAATTATTGTTTCTTTAAAAGTTTCAAAATCGCCTTTTGAAAGTGCATTTGCAAGTCTATCAACTCTCTTGTTTTCATTATAAAAATGAACTGCTCTTTCAACTGCTCTGTCACCTGTTTTCTTGCGGATTTCACCCATACATTCAAAAACATCTTTCTCGGGAACCTGGCGAAGAACACTCTTACCAAAAAATTCTGCAACAGAGTTCATTTCAAGACGAATTGCAGCATAATCTCCTGTAAGGTCGGCATGGTTTCCGCCTGTATCTACAATACAAAGATTATAGCCGTGCTTTGCAATATCAAAATCCACTTTATTTATAACAGGATTATCAGTATCTTCAAAGTCAATCTGAACGAAGCCACCAACAGAACATGCTGTCTGGTCCATAAGTCCGCAAGGCTTTTTGAAATATACATTTTCTGCATACTGTGAAATCTGAGCTATTTCAACTGCACTGATTTTACCGTCATTGTATAAGTAGTTGAGAATTGTTCCGATAAGTACTTCATAAGCGGCAGATGATGAAAGACCTGAACCTGAAAGAACACGTGATGTTACACTGGCATTAAATCCGCCATATTTATAACCAAGTTGTTTAAAACGAGCACAAATACCTCTGATGAGCGCGGTAGATTTACCTGCTTCTTCTTTATGAATTTTCAAATCAGCTGTATCAACAGATATTGAAGGGTATCCTTCAGATTTTACGCAAATAATGCCATCATCACGTTGCGATACTGCTGCAATTGCATCAAGGTTAATCGCTGCTGCAAGAACTTTACCGTTATTATGGTCGGTATGGTTACCGCCAACCTCAGTTCTGCCGGGTGCTGAGAAAAATCTTAAATCTGCATTATCAGAAAACTCCTTTTCAAAGCTCTCAGCAAGTTTTGAATATCTTACTTGCTGAAATGTTGCTTCAGCATTGCCATAAACTGCAATAAGTCTTTCAAGAAAAGCATTAGTTAAAATATCATTCTTTTTCATTTTTATCGTCCTTTCGGATTAGTTTAAAGAGAATATCGAGAAGCAGTAAAGATATACCGCTGATTACCAACAAAATCGCAATTGGTGTAAGGAATGCGGGAGTAAACGGGTCAAAAACATTGCATCCGATAATACTCCAGGAAATAAGGCGCGGTAAAAAACCAATAACAGACAAAATAATAAAAGGCGTTATTTTCATATCTGTTGCCCCATACGCTCTGCTGACCGTTCCAACGGGTGCTACAGGCACAAATCGAAGTGCAACAAGCATCCATTTATTACCTTTGCCGTGAAAATCCATAAAATCTGAAAGGGAGCGAGATTTCAAAAGCAATTTGTGAAATCTTCCACCACCGAATTTTCTGCCCCATAGAAACTTAATTCCGATTAACATACTGAAACCAATTACGTTAACTGCAACTGCAATAGGCGGTGAAAACACAAGACCTGTTCCAATAAAAAGAACAGAAAAAGGAATAAAACCAACAAAGGTTTTAACTAAAAAGAAAAACAAGATAACTGCAACGGCTGCAAATTTATCAAAACGAGCAATAAATAGTTCTATATTGGTAAACCAAGCGTTAATATCTGCAAGTTGCTTCTGAAACTGGGGTAAAGGTATAATCATCATCACAGCCACAGCCAGAACCGCACCAATAAAGCAACCAATGCTTAAACGGCGAAGGTTTCTGCTCCTTTTTTCATCTTGTGTTAATTTTTTGAAACCCAAATTCTCACTCCGTTTCAAAATATATATCTAATATTTTATAACAATATTCATTCGAGGTCAAGAGAATATGAAATAAACATTGAAAGAAAAACAATTTATGTGTATAATATATGCGGTGATTTTATGAATAAAAAACTTAAAGCCGTAATTCTTGACGGCTACACAGAAAATCCCGGTGATTTATCCTGGGACCCTATCGGTAATTTAACAGACCTTACAGTATATGACAGAACGCCTGAAGAGCTTGTTATTGAAAGAGCTAAAGAGGCAGACATTATCATTCTGAACAAGGTTAAACTTACAGAAGAAATTATCGCTCAATTGCCCAACCTTAAATTTGTCGGCACTCTTGCTACAGGCTACAATCAGATTGATGGTGTTGCTTTAAGAAAAAGGAACATTCCGCTTTCTAATATTCCCTCATACTCAACAAATGGTGTTGCACAGATGGTGTTTGCTTATATTCTTGAATCTGTTAACAGAGTTAGTGAATACACCGCCTCAGTTAAACAAGGTGATTGGGAAAAATGCAAGGATTTCTGCTACTGGAATATGCCTTTATTTGAGCTCGACGGCAAAACAATCGGCATTATCGGTTTCGGTAAAATCGGAAGAAGAGTTTCCGAAATTGCAAAGGCTTTCGGTATGAAAGTCTTAGTGTATACCCCATCAGGTAAAAAAGATGATGCACCTGATGTTGAATTTACCGATATAGATACAGTGCTCAGAAATTCCGATTTTATAACTGTTCATTGTCCTCTTACAGATAAAACCGCAGGACTTATCAATAGTGATTTTATTAACAAATTAAAAGATGGTGCTTGTGTTATAAACACGGCTCGCGGTGGTGTTGCAAATGAAAATGATATTGCAAACGCATTAAAATCCGGTAAACTTTCCTGCTATTGTGCAGATGTTTTATCAACTGAACCACCCAAAAGTGATAACCCTCTTCTAACTGCGCCTAATTGCTTCATCACTCCCCACATTGCCTGGGCGGCTTATGAAACAAGACTTCGCCTTATGGGTATTCTTGAAGGAAATGTCAAAGCTTTTCTTGAAGGTAATCCCACCAACGTTGTTAATTAACAAATTATATTGGAATTTAAACTATATTTTTCAATTTTATTGTTATATTTTTTTGCATTATGACAAAACTTAAAAATATAAGTTAAAATTATGTCAAAGTCCTTGCATTTATTCAATTTTGTGTTAAAATGTTAGAGGTTAAAAATAAACTAACAAAAAATATTTGGAGGTAATTCAAATGTCAGTTAAAGTTGCAATTAACGGTTTCGGTCGTATCGGCCGTCTCGCATTCCGTCAGATGTTCGGCGCTGAAGGTTACGATGTAGTAGCTATCAACGACCTTACAAAACCCTCAATGCTCGCTAACCTTCTCAAGTATGATACTGCTCAGGGCGGTTACTGCGGCAAAATCGGTGAAGGTCTTCACACAGTTGAAGCTGACGACGAAGCTGGTACAATCACAGTTGACGGCAAAACTCTTAAAATCTATGCAATGGCAAACGCTGCTGAACTCCCTTGGGGCGAAATCGGTGTTGACGTTGTTCTCGAATGCACAGGCTTCTACTGCTCAAAAGAAAAGAGCATGGCTCACATCAACGCAGGTGCAAAGAAAGTTGTTATTTCTGCTCCCGCAGGTAACGACCTCAAAACTATCGTTTTCTCTGTAAACGAAGATACTCTTACAGCTGATGACCAGATCATCTCTGCTGCTTCTTGCACAACAAACTGCCTTGCTCCCATGGCTAAAGCTCTTAATGACTATGCTCCCATCCAGAGCGGTATTATGAGCACTATCCACGCTTACACAGGCGACCAGATGATTCTTGACGGTCCTCACAGAAAAGGCGATATGAGAAGAGCTCGTGCAGGTGCTGCAAACATCGTTCCCAACTCAACAGGTGCTGCTAAAGCTATCGGTCTTGTTATCCCCGAGCTTAACGGCAAGCTCATCGGTTCTGCTCAGCGCGTTCCTGTTCCCACAGGTTCAACAACAATCCTCACAGCTGTTGTTAAAGGCACAGATGTTACAAAAGAAGGCATCAACGCTGCTATGAAAGCTGCTGCTTCTGAATCCTATGGTTACAACGAAGATCCCATTGTTTCTTCCGATGTTATCGGCATGAGATATGGTTCACTCTTTGATGCTACTCAGACAATGGTATCAAAAGTTGCTGACGATCTTTACGAAGTTCAGGTTGTTTCTTGGTATGACAACGAAAACAGCTACACAAGCCAGATGGTTAGAACAATCAAATACTTTGCAGAACTTGCTTAAGTAAATTTTAAAGCCTCCCATTCATTTGGGAGGCTTTTTTTATGCCCTTTCAATTAAATAAAAATCAAGAGTAAAATAAATATCACTTAACAAATAAAATTTTTCGCGTTCTTCGTTATATTCGCAGGCAGAGATGATGAAATCTCCCGCTCCGTTTTCAAGCTTAACAAACAGTTCATCAAAATCATCAGTTATTATTTTTAAATCATAACCCAGATAATTACAAATTTCGCGAGCAATATCAACATCCTGACCAACTATTTCATCATTATCATTTAAGTATGCACGGTTTGAAAAATACGGGTCACACAGCATAGTAAGGGTGCCGTTTTCATTGTTCGTATTATCTCCTGAAAAGCTCTCCCCTTTTAAATAAGCAGTTTTTATTTTGTCTATCGTTCCGTTATCTTTTAATTCTTCAATTGCTTCATTAAATGACTGCTGAAGTTTCTCGTTATCAGAACTGAAACAAGCGCAATAGTCAATATTATATTCACATTGCTCCCTCTGTTTAATATTTCGACCTGCCATAACAAAAGAATTCATTTCAAACTCATTAAGCACACCAAAATCTGCTTTCTTGTTTTCAACAGCAAGAACAACATCAGCTGATGAATTATATGTAACCTTTGTAAACCCATCAGAAACATATTCTTCACAAGCAAACTCATTAGCGGTACCGTATTCAACTGCAATTATTCTCTCTGTTTTCATTAACGAAGCTTCATCATCACAAGATGAAAATGCTATAACTAATGCAAAACATAAAAAAATTGAAACTATTCTTTTCATTTTTATACCTATACCTAATAACAAAACCGATTCGTGCATTTCTGCATAAATCGGCTTTCTTCATATATTATTTCTGGTCAACATCAATTTTAACAATTTTAAAATTGATAATTCCGCGAGGTGCTTCAACAACTACCTTATCGCCAACTTTATGACCCATAAGTGCTTTACCAACAGGAGATTCATCAGAGATTTTTCCCTCAGCAGGATTTGCCTGAGCAAAGCCTGTAATAGTATAAGTTCTTTCAGTTGCGCCTCTTGTTGTTTCCTTAATTGTTACAACAGAACCGAGGTGAACTACCTCTGTATTTGAATTTTCTTCTTCATCGATGATTGTAGCTCTTGAAAGCATTGTTTCAATATCGTTGATTTCTGCTTCAAGTTTTGCCTGTTCGGACTTAGCTTCGTCATACTCACTGTTTTCGGAAAGGTCGCCGAAAGAACGAGCAACCTTGAGTTTTTCTGCTATTTCGGAACGGCCTTCGGATTTGAGTACTTTAAGTTTTGCGGAAAGCTCCTCATAGCCTTCTTTGGTTAAAACAATATCCTGTGCCATTGTGAATTACATCCTCTCAAAAATTATTTGCGCAAAGTTTTGCGCAAATTCAATACATAGTATTATATATAAGTTAGCTAAAAAAGTCAAGTTAAATTATTTATCAGAAAAAGCTGAGCAAATCAGGTTATGCTCAATATTATATTGTGATAGTTTTTGATACTCTGAACAAATATCAAAATATCTTATATCAGGATATAATAAAAAATCCTTACCTTTTGCATTAATCATAAGTTTACCGTTATTATCAATTTTATCTAAATTCAGACAGATATCACTCTTAGTTGAAGTAATCTCTTTTTTTACAGAAACAATTGCCCCATATTCATAATAACAATCATTAAGAAATTTATCAGTGTATGAATTAGCTTCGGTAAATATAGAAACTGCTTTTGAAATTCTTACAAGTTCATAAAACTCTTTAAATGGAGTAAAACACTCTGTTTTTACAGCAATATTTTTCCATTCCCTATTGACCGTTTTAATCTGATTAATAAGCGATGAAAGCAATGCTCTTTGGTAGTATTCTTTAGGAGAATGCAGATATTCTTTTAAATCTTCATTTCCCATAAATCTTTCAGAAACCAATACCCTGCCTTTATATATTTTTAAAAGAGTTAAAACATCATCTTTTTTTAAATCTTTTTTTGTTATTTCAAGAATTGTTACATTCCTACCATTCACATTAACGGAGTATCTTTTTAATTCTTTATTATTCTCTTTATCTCTTTTTCTGAAAATTTTTCTTTGTGGTCTATCTTCTACCACTCTTTCCTCAACAAAATCTAAAATTAACATAAAAAAACTCCCCAATTTCATTCTATGAAATGGGAGAGTTTTTATTATCAAAATATTAACCGCAAATCTGCAATCCTGCAGGTTTGGAAAGATAGTTCATTGGGTTAACCCATCCGCCGTTAATCATGAGACCGAAGTGAAGATGTGCACCAAAGGAATAACCTGTGTTACCGGCAAGACCGATAACTGTACCCTGAGTTACGTAATCACCAACACTAACGTGAACTGACGAAAGGTGTGCGTAATATGTTTTAACGCCTTCACCATGATTAATTACAACATAAAGTCCGTAACCACCGCCGTAACCGCTACTGTTTGCAACTTCAACTGTACCTTCTTTTACAGCAACAATCTGTGCGCCATGAGTTCCGCCCCAACGGCAAATATCAATACCATTATGCTGTCTTGTAACACCGTTAAGGGTTCTCATTTTGAATGAAGAAGAAACATAGGTATCACTATAAGGCAAGGGCCAAATCATATCACCACTTACCTGACCGGAACCGAAAGATGTATTCTGCTGAGCAAGCTTCTGTTCATAATCAAGAATAGCAGCTTCACCTTTTTCCATAGCAGCTTCATATTCCTTGCTCTTGGAATTAAGACCATTAACAATGCTCATAACTTTATCAAGGTCTTTCTGGATTAAAGCTTCTTTATCTTCGATTTTTTTACGAGCATCTACTTGTTCTTTCTTTTTGGCTTCGTGCTCTTTTTTTGCCTCATCAAGCTCTTCAACTTTAGCATTAAGGCGGGTTTTCATATCTTCAATTTCAAGAACCTTTGCCTTAAGCGATTCAATATCTTCCTCAAGGTCTTTTATAAGCTTATCGTCATACTCGGCAATTCTTTCAATAAGCTCAGTTCTTTCAAGATATTCCTGAAATTTGAAATTATCCGATGTGAGAAGGTATTCAAGAGTGCTGTTCGCACCTGTCATATAGCTGACACGAATTCTTTCACCTAAAAGAGTGTAGGTATCTGCAATCTGTTGCTGAATTTCAAGAACCTGCTCATCAAGCTGTTTTATCTGCTTATTCAAATCTTCAATTTCATTTTCGATACCTTTAATCTGATTATCAATAACCTGAATATCGGCATCAATAAGCGCAATTTCATCATTATATAAGTCTATCTGCGCTGTAAGAACATCAATTTTTTCCTGCAAAGCATTGATTTCATCATCATAAGTTGCAGCTTCTGCCTCAAGCTCTGCAATTTTCTTTTCATTTTCTTTGATTTGCTCTCTTATTTCATCAATTTTATTTTCATACTCTTGCTTTTCTGCATCTGTAAGAGCAAACGCAGATACGGACATTACGCCGAAAACAATAATCAATGAAAGAACAAAACTTAAAATCTTTTTGGATTTATCAGTCGTTTTCAACAACATTACTGTGCTCCTTTAAATATTTGTTAAGGGAAATAATACTACCAAATGCTCCGATAACAACACCGATGAAAGCAAAAATACCGAAGATTACCCAAACATAATCGAGGAAATTAACTGCTTCACCACCAAGCATTGAAAGCATATTACCAATCCATATTGAAGCCAGGCTATAAACACCATACTGAATACCCAGACCGAGTATTGCAGAGAATATGCCCAGAAGAATACCTTCAACCATAAACGGCCAACGAATGAAAGCGTTTGTTGCACCAACAGCTTTCATAATGCTGATTTCAAGTCGACGGTTATAAATAGTAATACGGATTGTATTAGAAACAATAAACAGCGAAACGAAGAAAAGAATTGCAACAATACCAATACTGATATATGTAACTGCATTTCTTATACTTGCCAGCTTACCTGCCAAATCACTGTTTTCCTTGATTTGCAATACATTGTCAAAGGTTCTTATCTCCCCTACTGTTGCATCAAACAGTTCAAGGTCTTTAACAGTAACCTTATAAGCATCGGGAAGAATTTCGGGTGAAAGACCTTTAAGAACCTCAGCATTTTCTCCATAGGATTCAATCTGGCGTTGGAAAGCTTCTTCTCGCGGAACAAATTCAACCTCTAAAACATTGGTATGTGCTTCAAGCTGAACTCCCAGAGCTTGTGTCATATAATCATCAGCAGCGTCGTTAACATAAACCATAACAACGTTTTGACCTTCAATCAAGTCAAGGACTGCATTGATGTTAAGGAAAATAAGAGAACCGCTACCAACAATAATAAGGCACGAAATAAGAACCATAATTGTTGCCAAAGAAAGCAAACGGTTTACCCAGATATTTCTGAAACCCTCACGGGTCAGATAACCTAAACTTGCACCTTTCATTGAGCATCAACCTCCTCTTCTGCAGAAACTGCTTCTTCTGCTTCTATAACATCTTTTGAGGGATCAATACCATAGGTTTCCATAAGATATTCAAAATCAGAGCTATCTTCATCAAGGAAATATGAGCCAATCTGGTCTTCCGGAGAATCAAATGAATAAGGCTCTACATCAATATGAGAAGCATCCGGATAATCAGACTCAATTACACCGTTCTGAATTGTAATAACACGATGATTAAAGGTTTTAACAAGATGTAAATCGTGAGTAACCATAATAACAGTTGTACCATCAGAGTTGATATGGTTGAGAAGGTCAACAATTTCATAGCTCATTTTAGGGTCAACGTTACCTGTAGGCTCGTCCGCAATAATCATACTGGCATTATTAGCTAATGCTCTTGCAAGAGCAACTCTCTGCTGTTCGCCACCTGAAAGCTGGTTCGGCTTTGAACGAGCTTTTGAATTAAGACCAACAAGACCTAAAAGATAGGGCACTCTTTTTCTGATTGCACCTTCTCTTGAACCGATAACTCGCATTGCATAAGCAACATTATCGTAAACATTCATCGACTGAATTAAACGGAAATCCTGAAAAACAATACCAAGAGACCTTCTGAAATAAGGAATTTCTCTCTTTTTCATATTGTTAAGATCATATCCGTTAATATTAATTGTACCTGAAGAAGGAACTTCTTCACGCATCATAAGTTTTAATAAGGTACTCTTACCTGCACCTGAAGAACCCACTATAAAAACAAATTCCCCATTTTCAATCTTTATATCAAGATTAACAAGGGCTTTTGTTTTGGTGTCTTCATACACTTTAGAGACGCCTTTAAATTCTATCAATTTCAACACCCAATCTTTTAATTTTTAAACAAAAACAATTATAGCACATCTTATTACAAAATGTAACCCTTTTGTAATAAAAATGTGCTAAATTAATTATTTCTTAATATTTTACGGGATTTGCATCAAGATATTTCTTAACCATTAATGCTACTTTGAAAACAATCGCATCATCAAATTCTCTTAAATCAAGGCCTGTAAGCTTTTTAATCTTTTCAAGTCTGTAAACAAGAGTGTTACGATGAACAAAAAGCTTTCTTGAAGTTTCGGAAACATTAAGATTATTCTCGAAAAATCTCTGAATTGTGAAAAGAGTTTCCTGGTCAAGAGTATCTATAGAACCAACCTTGAAAATCTCTTTAAGGAACATTTCGCAAAGAGTTGTTGGAAGCTGATAAATAAGGCGAGCAATACCAAGATGGTCATAGCTTACGATATTTCTTTCAGTATCAAACACTTTACCAACCTCAAGAGCAACCTGAGCTTCTTTAAATGAACGCGCTAAATCTTTAACACCAACAACAGGTGTTCCGATACCAACAAGAGAATGTGTAAAGAATTCAGAAGAAAGCGCATCAGAAATTGAACGAGCAAGTTTTTCTAAATCTTTGCCGTCAATATCACTCTTTACCTCTTTAACAAGAGCTATATCATTTTCACTGATATTAATAACAAAATCCTTTGTTTTATCAGGGAAAAGGTTCTGAACAACATCATAAACAGAAACATCGCTTTTATCGAGAAGTCTGATAAGAAGAACAACTCTTGATGCCTCGTTATTGAAATGAAGCTCTCTTGCTTTAAGATAAATATCTCCGGGAAGAATGTTATCAAGAATTATATTCTTAATAAAATTGCTTCTGTCATATTTCTCATCATAAAACTGCTTGATGCTTGAAAGAGAAACTGCAAGAACGCCTATGTAATTCTGTGCAACAGAATCTTCACCCTCAACAAAAACCGCATATTCGGGACGCATATGAGTACCGAATGCCTGGTAAAGAGAACCATCGCAGGCAACAGGTGTTGCAGATGAAAATACAGCAGGAGTATTAACATTGCGAACCTCACCGATTCTGCCAAGGTCACTGCAAGAAATAACCGCACCTGTTTCATCAACTATGCCGATTGTTCTGTCAACAACATCACGCATCTGGTGGATAACACCTTGAAATAATCTATTGGACATTTTATATGACCTCCAATAATTTTGGATGTAATCGTCTTTTGACTGTTATACATAATACACAACTTTGCACAATTTTGCAAGTGTTTTTTTGATATTTTTCAAATTCTTTTATGCAATTTGTTATATTTTTGATAAAAAACTTGTTTTATTTGCAAAAAAACACAAAGAAACACTCTAAAAACTGAAAAATCGAAATTTTATGTTTTTTCAATCATTTTTAATTCATATTCAGTAATAATACGTGCTTCTCCTTCTTGCAAGGCTGAATCCAAAGCAAGTCCGCCAATTGCAATTCGTTTAAGTTCAACAACGCTTGTACCTAAAGAAGCAAACATTCTTTTAATCTGATGATATTTTCCCTCTTTAATAATAACTTTAAACACTTGGTTTTCGCTATTTTCAATCAGTTCAAGCTGAGCTGAAAGGAGAACTGTTCCGTCAGCTAAAACAACACCATCTGCAAAAGCTTTTTTAGCATTTTCAAAATCAATTTTATCTGAAACTGTTGCTATATATGTTTTATCAACATGCCTTGCAGGAGATAAAATTCTGTGAGCGAAATCCCCATCATCAGTAATAAGAGAAAAACCTGTTGTATCCTTATCAAGTCTGCCTGCAGGAAACAGATTTTTTCTTTTAAGCTCGTCCGGTAAAATATCAACAACTGTTTTATCACGTTTATCTTCCGATGCACTTACAACACCTTTTGGTTTATTGAGCATTATATAAGTAAATTCCGTTTGTAAAAGAGGTTGACCTTTAATTTTAATGTTGTCATCATAAGAAACTTTAAGAGAACTGTCTTTAACAACTGCACCGTTTACAGACACTTCTCCCCTTTTCACCATATTTTTCACATCATTACGGGACAGCAGTCCCTGCGATGCAATTAATTTATCAAGTCTTTCCTTTTTCAAATCCACACCTACTTTTTTGCAAGTTATACAGAAAGCCCGTGCATAAAACCATCAAGCTTTACAGAGCAGACATCTCCGCCGATAACGACACCGTCACTTACCAGAATATTTATTCTTATGTAATCATCTTCGGGAGATGTTTCAGGGTAATTTCTTACTATGTATGTCCACCTTTTCACTCTCTGTCCGGCGTATTTTTCCAGATTAAAGCCTTGTTGCAACTGTATTTCGTTATATTTAGAATACACTTCATCAAAGATTTCGGGTATAACAACATCTCTGACCTCTGCAGGTTGATTATCAACTTCCCAGCCGTAATATGAGATAAACTTCAATATTTCATCTTCACTTGTCGCAGTTAATGAAGAGCCAACATCGATGCTATTGCTCTGAATATTCCCCATACACTTAAACAACAAAACAAGACTAAAGGTAAAAATAATTACAACGCTTGCGGTTATAATTGATTTTTTTAATTTATTTTTCGAAACAGAAACAACAAACATAAACACAACTCCTTTACCACATCATTATATGTGCGGTAAGGGAGTTTAATGTATTTTCAAATAAATAATTAAAACAATGACAAATAAGCATCGAAAATCGGTTCACCAACAAAAGCGCAAACAGCAGATGCCATTGCAAGAAACGGTCCGAAAGGAATAACGCCTTTCATTTCTTTTTTGCTGATTATTTTTCTTCCGATTGAGAAAAGAACACCAAACAAGGCACTCATAAACAACGCAATAAGAACCGCTTTCCATCCGAGAACAAAACCAACGGCTGCCATAAGCTTGATATCTCCACCGCCCATAGCTCTGCCACCTGTTACAAGTGCAACGAGGAAGAACATTCCTGACACCGCAAAAAGACCGATAACTCTCGAAATAATCCATTCCTTAGTAAAACTTTCTGTGATTAATGCATCACCGACAATAAACAAACCACCAACAAATATTGCAATCCACATTGAATCAGGAATTATCTGATGTTCAAAATCAACCCAGGACACAACAATAAGTGCCGACATCATTATCATATAACCAACAAGCTTTAAGCTTAAACCTTCAATGGCATTACCACCGCAAAGGAACAGATAAACAAGTACATAAGACACACCGTTTAATGCCTCAACTATCGGATAACGAGGCGAAATCGGTGCTTTACAGTATCTGCATTTACCGCCTAAAAAAATCCAACTGAAAAGCGGAAAAAGGTCCTTCCAGTTAAGCTGATGCTTGCAGGATGTGCAAATAGAATTACCTTTTTTGAAATCCATACTTATCGGCAATCTATAAATTAAAACATTTAAAAAACTGCCGATTACAGTACCAAAAACAAAAATGATTGTTGCTATGTAGGCTGTGAGAAAATGTATCATAACTACACCTTTCCGGCGATATAAGCATCGCCCGTTGCTTTAAGTTGATTATATATGTTTTTAAAGTTAAAGTCAACAAATATTCTTTTCGTAATTTGTTGAAAATTAATAACAACATTATATTGTTTTTTTTAGTAAAATATGTTATATTATATTTCGTATAAAACCTAAGGAGGAACTTTTTCTATGAAAAAGACATGCAAACGTGTACTTGCCGTTGTTTTATCACTTGTTATGGTATTTTCAGTGATAAGTGTCGGCGCAGTTGCTATTACCTTTATGGCATTAGCAAATTCAGTTACTATCGGTTCCGATGGTTCAACTGTTGTCAACGCAAACAGCGTTGAAGAAGCAATCGAATATATGGAGGCTAACCCCGATATGTTCTACGTTGAGGAAGAAGTAGCAGCTTCCTATGAAGCTCAGGCTACAACTCAGAAAGATGCTGTGATTTATCCTACAGTTATCATTCCCGGTATCAGTCAGTCAATTTCTTACCTTGCTGATGAAAACGGTGACCCTGCTGTTAACTCAAACGGCGAAGAACTTTCCGGCGGTCTTCTTATTCTTGACTCTACCCAGATTCTCCCCGCAGTTGTCAACAACCTCGCTGCTCCTCTTGCAACATCTCTCATCACTCAGTCTGATGCTGACGGCAAGCTCGGCGAAGGTGTTTATAACACAGTTATGCAGCTTTTCGCTATTCAGTCTAGTGACAAGAACGGTAACCCCATCAACAATCTTAAAACAATTTCTTATGTAAAAGAAGATGGCGTTACCCCTGCATCAGTTGCAGAAATGACTCAGGATGACAGAGATTATTTCTACAGAATGATTCCTATGACTTCCATTAAGGACGAAGTTGGCGAAGATAACCTTTATCTCTATGCTTTCCCCCTTATCGGTGATCCTATGAAATCCGCTGAAGGTCTTGATGAATATATTCAAGGCGTTAAGGCTGCTAAAGGTGTAGATAAAGTTAATATCGTTACAATTTCTCTCGGTGGTACAATCCTTACTGCTTACCTTGAAAACCTTAAAGGTTCAGGTTATCCTGATGTTAACCGCGTTGTTAACGTTGTTTCCTGTCTCCAGGGTACAGATGTTATGGGTGACTTCTACCTCAGAAACTGGAACCTTGAAGACGAATTCTTCTTCCATGAATACATTCCTATGATTATGGAAGAAACATCAGGCAATGCCGCTCTCGGTTACCTAATCAATATCGCTCTTAAGATATTCCCGAAACAGGTTATTTACTCAATTCTTACTGCAGCAGTTGATGGTATTCTTGATTCATTAATGCTTAACTGTCCTCAGTTCTGGGCAATGATTCCTGCAGACCGTTTCGATGATGCAAAAGAAAAATACAGCTTTATCTGGGATGACTCTGAATATGCAGAGCTTGCTCCCAAGATTGATGCATTCCATACTGCAGCTCTCAATCTTGACGAAAACTTAACCGAACTTATGGATGACGGCAAACTCGTACATAACGTTGTTGGTTATGGTCTTGATTACAGCGCACAGGATTACTGCTTCTTTGCAGCTATGAAATCCTCTCTCACAACAAACAGTGACGCTATCATCGATATCGACTCAACTTCACTCGGTGCAACTTATGCTCCCGCAGGCGAAATCCTTCCTGATGAAGTTCTTTTCGCTGAAGATGCTATCATCTCCCCTGACGGAAGCGTTGATGTTTCAACTTGCCTCTTCCCCGAAAATGTGTGGCTCTTTGAAGGTCAGCATCACGAGGTTGGCAGAAACGACGTTGTTATCAAGCTTATCGGTAAACTTATCACAGGTGAAATTAAATCTGTAGCAGATATGTCTGATGAATATCCTCAGTTCAATGGTAACCGTAATACAAAGAACATCACTCGTTGGTATCTTGAAGAAGCTGAAGAAGTATTCAATGCAGAAGATAAATCAATATATGCACAGGAAGACCTTGACGAACTTCAGGCTGCTTACGACGAAGCACAGGCACTTCTTCAGAACACAATCTGCGACTCTGCTGAAGCAGAAGCAGTTTCAGACAGACTTCTCAATGCTCTTCGCAGAGTTGGTAAAGAAGGCGAAGCTGAAGACGAAACAATGATGAATGTTCTCGGTGCTGTTGCTAAATTCGTTGATGATACTATCTACAAAGTATTCGGCGGAAATGGTTTCTCTGACATTTCTCAGACAGGTCCCTTCCCCGGCTAAGTACACTTGCACTAATTTCATATTTATGATATAATTTCACTCCCGAAGAAATTCGGGAGTGATTTTTTATGAAACAGGTAAAACAATGAAAGTATATTTTTACACTTTAGGTTGCAAGGTTAACCAATATGAAACTCAGGAAATGAGTGAACTTTTAGAAAAAAATGGACATACTATTATATATAATGCAACTGAAGCAGATGTTGCTGTTGTTAACTCATGCACAGTTACTGCCGAAAGTGTAAGAAAAACAAGGCAGACTATAAGAAAACTTAAAAAACAAAACCCTGATAATATAATCATCCTCACAGGTTGCGCATCTCAGGCAGAACCTCATATTATTAATGATTTACCCGAAGTTGATATTTTTATGGGTAACAGAAGCAATCTCGAAATTGCCGAGGCAATTAAACAGTTTACCGAAAGCAACAAAAAGCTCATCAAACGAACAGAACATAAAACAGGTGATAAATTTGTTTGCCTCGGCATTTCTAAGTTTGATGGTCACACGAGAGCATTTTTAAAAATACAGGATGGTTGTGACAGATTTTGTTCTTATTGCCTTATTCCCACTGCAAGAGGTCGTTCACGTTCAAAATCACTTGAAGATATAGATAAAGAATTAAACGCCCTTTCCGAAAATGGCTATTCGGAAATTGTTTTTGTTGGCATAAATCTTTCTGATTACGGTAAAAACACACCATATTCTCTCCCTGATGCTTTGCGCCTTGCGGAAAAATATGATGGTATTAAAAGGGTTCGTCTTGGGTCACTTGAGCCTGACCACATAACAGACAAAATGATTAAGCAGTTAAAATCCATCACAAAGCTCTGCCCTCAGTTCCATATATCAGTTCAAAGCGGTTGTGATAGCGTTTTAAAAGCAATGAACAGACACTATACTGCAGAAGAATATGAGCAGTTAGCAAATAAATTGAGAGAAACTTTCCCTGATGCCACGATTACAACTGATGTGCTTGTTGGCTTTCCGACAGAAGCAGAAGAAGATTTTAACGAAACGGTTGCATTTGTTAAAAGAGTCGCCTTTGAAAAAGTTCATGTATTCCCCTACTCTGTTCGAGAAGGAACAAGGGCAGCAAAAATGGAACAGCTTACAAAAGCGGTTAAAGAAGACAGAGCTGCTCTCCTTTCTGCTGTTACTGATAAAATAAGAGAAGAATTTTTAAAGAAACAAATCGGCAAAACTGTTGAAGTGCTTTTTGAAACGGAAAAGGATAGCTTCTGCGAGGGTTACACAAAAAATTATACTCCTGTCAGAGTAAACTCAACAGAACGTTGCAAAGGTAAATTTTTAACTGTTAAAATAATCGGTGCAGAAAATGATTATTGTATCGGAAAATTTATATAAAAATTCCGATATTTTCAAAAAATAATCTTGACAAGTATATAGTGTTGTGATAAAATATCGGTTGTTGTGACAGCACGCGGGTGTAGTTCAATGGTAGAATCCCAGCCTTCCAAGCTGGTCGTGTGGGTTCGATTCCCATCACCCGCTCCACAATGCGCGGTTGTAGCTCAGTTGGATAGAGCAACTGCCTTCTAAGCAGTAGGTCGGGGGTTCGAATCCCTCCAACCGTGCCAATATTATAAATTATGGTGGATGTAGCTCAGTTGGTTAGAGTGCCAGGTTGTGGCCCTGGAGGTCGTCGGTTCGACCCCGATCATCCACCCCATTTTTTTATTTTAATATACTTAGGGATGTAGCCAAGCGGTAAGGCAACGGACTTTGACTCCGTCACGCGTGAGTTCGAATCTCGCCATCCCTGCCAAAAATCCAAGTCGTATGACTTGGATTTTTCATTTATGTCCGCAGGACATAACTTAATTTTGAGCCTTTAGGCGAAAACTTCATTTCAAGTTCACTTGAACTTCATACGACAAAAATGAACGAAGTTGTTTTCAACAAATGAAGTGCTGTGCAATGAAGTACTGCGTAATGAAGTTGCCTTCGGCAAACATAGATTTTCTTTTTGTAAAACCTTTTTTTATAAAAAAGTATAAATGTAAAAGAATTTTGATAGACAAATACTCGGAAAAACCCTATAATTAAGCTACAGAGGTGAACGAAATGGACATCGGAAACAAACTGAAAAATGCAAGAAATGAAGCAAATTTCACTCAAGAAGAGATTGCAGAAAAGCTTGGAGTTAGCCGACAGACAATTTCCAATTGGGAAAACAGTAAATCATACCCGGATATAATAAGTGTAATTAAATTAAGTGACATTTATTCTATCACTCTTGATACCTTATTAAAGGAGGACGAAAATATGATTAAACATCTTGATGAAACTACAAATATAGTTAAAAGCAAAAATCGCCTTAGAAATGTTTTGCCTATTTTGATTTATATTTTAATATGGGTAGCTTGTATTTTATTCTTCTGGATTTTTAGCGGTGCAACTGATGCGGCTGTTTTTTCCATTTTCGTGTTCTGGGGTATTCTTCCTATTACTAGTTTAATAATTTCTGCTATTATAGGAAAAGATAATTTCAAACCATTAATAAAAATCGGAACCGTTGTTTTAATAGGTATAATGTATATGCTCTGCGAATATTTCACATTCTCCCTTGCCAATATGGTTGCTTTTGATAAATTTAACTTTATCAATTTTGATGCTCTGTTAATGGGAACAGGCTTTTCTGCTATCGGAATGGGAATTGGTTGTTTAGTTAAATATATAAAAGACAAAAAAGCAAAATAAAAATTTATTGGGTTCACATTGAAAACTTTTTTCAATGTGAACCCATATTTAATTTACGAAATTTTCTAAATTATAAAAATTACTTTCATATCTTCCGTTAAAATCCTTTTGACTTCTTTGATTCACAACAAAAATCTTTTGAGATTTATACAGAATGGCTACCTTATTAAGTGCATTTGTGTCTTTAGTAAAATACTTTTTGACCTTCTTATATAGAGGGTCATTTTTTCTTTTAAAAATTTCAGGAATCTGCAAGGCTGATAAGCTTGAAAGCAAATCGCAGATAAGAGTTTCACGAAGTCTTTCAGGGTCTGCAAACTCTTTAAAATAGTAATAAATATGTATTGCATAATCAGAAAGGCTCATTTTGTTGCCGTCAATTTCATTTCCGAAATCCATAAAAAGCTTAAATGGTGTAAAACCACATTCATCTAACAGATAATCAAGCGTAAAAAGAAAACGACCGCTGTTATACATTCTTTCCAGAGCATCCTCACATTTTTTCAGTTTAACAATTTCTTCATTTGATAACCACGGAGTTGAGGTTACCTCATATGGCGTTTTTTCGTTAAACTCGCAAGGGTATTTCTCTTTATTTTCTCTCATATCTGCACCATAAAGAAGCTTTAAAAAGCCCATTTGAAGCATATTTGCTTTAAGGCTATACCCAATATCAAAACTTCTTTCAAAGCTCTTTATATCTTCTCCTGTAAGTCCTGCAATCAAATCAATATGAATATGCATATTACCGAATGAGATAAGCTTTTTAATATTTTCTATAAGCTTTTTTGTATCTGTTTTTCGGTTAATTGCTCTAAGTGTATCTTCATTAAAGGACTGCATACCGATTTCAAGCTGAAAAACACCTTTAGGAGCTTTTGAGAGTATTTCCATTGTACTCTCTTTCAGTATATCCCCTGCTATTTCAAAATGGAAGCAAGTTCCCTCGGGAATTTTTGTTCCGTAATTTGAAAGTATAAATTCCAAAATCTCATTTGCCCTGTCTGCCTTTGCATTGAAAGTACGGTCAACAAATTTTATTGTTTTAGTACCACTGACTGCAAGTTTTAAAATATCGTTCTTTACTTGTTCTATATCAAAAAATCTTAAGGGTGAGCATCTGCCCGATAAACAGAAAGCGCATCTGTAAGGACAACCGCGACTTGTTTCAATATACGAAATTCTGCCTTTGAGATTATCAAAAAACTCATCGTTATATGGTGATGGCGGTGTTTCAGTAAATTCTTCCTCGGGTATGGAGATTATGTTGTTATTTTCTCTGAAAGAAAGACCGCTGACGTTTTTCAAATTGCCTTTATTTGAATAGGTATCAAGGAATAAGGGAAAGCTCTTTTCTCCCTCACCCGAAAGAACAAAATCAACAAAGGAATAGTTTTCTAAAACATTTCCGGCTCTGTATGAAACCTCAGGACCACCGAGAATTATTGTGCAATCTATTTTTTCTTTTAATATTTTGCAAAGTTCAAGAGTTTTTTCTATGTTCCAGATATATGAAGAAAATGAAACGATATCGGGATTTTCTTTTATAATTTGTTCCGCAAAAGTATTTATATCGCTGTTTATGGTGCTTTCCATAACTTTTGCATTAACAGAAGAAGCACAAAACACCCTGACCCCAGAAAGCAAACACCAAGGGGCAAGGGATGCATGAATATATTTTGAATTTAAGCAAGCTATTACTAAATTAACCATATTCTATTTCCCAGAAAAAACGCCATCAATCTTTTCTCTATCGTAATCTAATATTAAATCATTCAGATTTTTGTAAACATTAATAAGTGTTTCCGTATTATCTGCAACTAAATCTGCACCACGGTCATCATACAAGTGAAATATTGTATTATTTACTGTATTTGCAAAATAAACAGACGAGGACAAAGCTTGGCAACCATTACAAAAATCAGACTTGATAATTTCTTCTAAAAGTTTATCAGGATTAAAACTTTCTAAATTCCAACACAAACAAACCTTTTCAAACATTTCTTTTTCTTCGTAACAAACAACTTTTTTTATTTCATCAGGAACAGATAGTTTTGTAAAACTAATAATATATTCAATAAATTCTTCAACATTTGAGGCTTCATAAGAAATATCATTTTCGTCCAGAAATCCCTCAATTATCAAAACATTGGGTTTCAATGGTAATTCTTTATATATTATTTTTGCTCTTTCAAGACAGGTAGAAATGTATTGAGGATTAACATTGTCATCATCTGTATATATTTTATTACCATTTCCGCCAATATTAAATCTGATACCAACTTTAGAATTATAAAATAACGGATGGGTAATTTCATCCATTCCTAAAGACTTCAATACATTTTCAAAGTCAGTATATATAGACAATACATTCACCGCCATTCCATAATAAACACTAAACTAAATAATATACTAACACATATTTTAAATAAATCAAATAAAAAATGTGGTGGTGTTAAAAAACATTTTTCAACACCACCACAATAAATTCTTTTACTCTATTCTAACAAGATACTGGCAATATGCGTAAACATTCATTATCTTTTTAGCCTCTACCCCATCATCAGCCTGAATAATAGGATTGGTTTCAGAGGGGGTACGATAAAGCTTAAACACAATTGCATTCTGACCGGGACGCATATTACGGATGCTTTTGTATTCAAAATTACGTTTTTTAATACCCAACTGCTCGAACATTACTGATTCAATGTCCGCGTTGGAAAAGCATTTGATATATTCATCTTCATCAAAAATCTCAAGAATGTGTTTAGCCTCTTCAAATGAAATATTGTAGCATTTGAACTGACCCTCGTTAAGAACAGACATCATACTACTGTTATCTAACAGCAACAACGGCAATTTGTTAGCATCTACCATAAATAAGCCTCCCTTTGTGAAATAATGTTACCATATTGGTTATATTCATTTTACAATAAACTATGCACCTTGTAAAGTATTTTTGTAGTAAGTTGATAAATTATGTTTATTTTGACGAAAAACTATATTGATTTTTATTAATATAAATGATAAAATTTATTAAAATTACCATAACAAGAGGTGAAAGCCTTGAAGAAAAAGATTCTTAACGGATGCGATTTGCTTGATAGTGAAGCAGCATTTAATATGTTATCAGGCAAAAGATTAGGTTTAATTTCAAATTCGAATGCACTCCTGAGAAACGGAAAAACCGTTGCTTTTAAAGTTAATGAAAAATATAATCTCTGCGCTTTATTCAGCGGCGAACATGGCTTTAACACACAAAAGCAAGCAGGTGAATTTGATAACGAGGTTTTCACAGAAGAAGAAACAGGTGTTCCCGTTTACGACCTTTTCGGCGGTAAAGAACACGTAGAAAAAGCAGAAAAAATATTTAAAAAGCTTGACTGTATTTTATTTGATATTCAGGATATAGGAACTCGTTACTATACTTATCAATATACTCTTCTTGATGCTTTACATATTTCTAAAAAAACCAATAAAGAACTAATAGTTCTTGACAGAATAAATCCTCTTGGTTGTAACAGAATTGAAGGTAACCTATTGGAAAGCGACTGCGTTTCAGAAGTAGGAAGAGTTGCAAGCCAGCCTACCATCACCGGTATGACAATTGGAGAAATTGCATTATGGTATAACGACTATTTGAATATAAACGCAAATGTTAAAGTTATTTCTTGCGAGGGGGTAACGAGAGATTTAAAAATTGAGGACACAGACTTAACCTTTATCCCTCCCTCTCCCAATATGAGAAATACCGATGCACTTTTCCTTTATGCAGGAACCTGCCTTTTTGAAGGAACAAATCTTTCCGAAGGTCGAGGTACTGATAGTCCCTTTGAAAGCTTTGGTGCACCTTGGTTAAGCTCAGAAAAAGTTATTGAATATCTTAATAATCTGCCCAATAAAGAAAAAACGGCATTTAACGGATTAAAATTTACGCCTTATACCTTTACTCCCACATTCAGTGATTATAAAGGTAAAAAATGTTATGGTATACGTATAGAAATAATAAACAAAAATGAAGTTAATATGTTCGAAACAGGGTTACAGCTTATAAGAGCAGTCAGAGCAATTCATCCTGAAAAAACTGAATTTTCAGAACATCTTATAAACCTTGCAGGAACAAATAAAATACTGGATATAAACTTTAACCCACATAATTATATATGTTCTCAAAAGAAAGAATTAGAAAAGTATAAAAATTCAGTAAAAAAATATTTTATATATTAAAAACTATCTTGTAATTTTGATTTATTATGATAAAATCAAATTATAATTTATTTGACTTATCGGAGGTCTTTTTATGTTGAAAATCGGTCTTGTTGGCGTTGGCGGTATCAGCCATTCACATATTGATGCTTGGGAAAAAATGGAGGATGCCCAGCTTATTGCTATGTGTGACATCCGTCCTGAAAGAATGGAAAAATTCCCCGAAAAACATCGTTACACAGATTTTGATGAAATGCTCGCCAATGAAGAATTTGATATTGTTGATATTTGCCTTCCTACATATCTTCATGCTGATTTTGCAGTTAAGGCAATGGAAAAAGGTATTAATGTTATTACCGAAAAGCCAATCTCTTTAAAAGAAGAAGATATTGACAGAGTTTATAAAACTGCAGAGAAGAACAATGTTAAGTTTATGGTTGCTCAGGTTCTTCGTTTCTGGCCTGAATATGAGCTTCTTAAAGAAATTTATGAAACAAAAAAATACGGCAAGCTTCTTTCAGGCACAATGACAAGACTTGGTTGCTATCCCAGATGGAGCTGGGATGGTTGGATGATGGATGAAAAGAGAAGCGGTCTTGTTCCCTTTGATTTACATATCCACGATCTTGATTTTATGGTTTATGCTTTCGGTATGCCTAAGGTTGCTCATCAATATCGTTCAAAGCTTCCTGATCAGGATTTTATCAGCATCAGCTATGATTTTGGTGATTTTCAGATTAATTCCGAAGCATCCTGGTATGCAACAAGCTACCCATTTACTGCAGAATTCCGTTTCCAGTTTGAAGATGCAGTTGTTGCTAATGAAAACGGCAAAATGCTTATTCATTTAAGAGATGATAAAAAGATCGACCTTTCAGAAGAAGCAGAAGGCGAAACAGGCGATATTAATCTTCCAAAGAGCAACGCTTATGCAAATGAAATACGCTATTTTGCAGACTGCGTAATCAACAATACACCTGTTGAAAAGATTCAGCCCGAAGAATTAAGATGTGTTCTTAATATTTTAAATAATCTTTAATTAAAAAAATCGCACCTACTGAAAATGGTAAGTGCGATTTATTTATATACTCTTTTCTGTTAACAATTCAATTGCATATTTTGCATATTCAGAAATAAACTGACCTCTTCTTGTTACAATTGCAGGTTGGCGAGATTGCTGACAGTTTTTCAATTTATATAAAGCAATGCTTTCGTCAAAATCAAAATTTTTAACAAACTGCAACGGTAAAAGGGTTGCGCCAACCCCTGCTCTCGCCAT
Organism: Acutalibacteraceae bacterium; assembly: GCA_045543035.1. Classification (GTDB taxonomy): domain Bacteria; phylum Bacillota; class Clostridia; order Oscillospirales; family Acutalibacteraceae; genus DTU089. Next base: position 39,401 of record JAZQMA010000029.1, read on the forward strand.
AGACCACGCGGTGCTAACACCAACAACCTCTGTTGCAACATTGGGAGTAATTTCTGCTTCAGCGCACATTTTATCAAAAAGCTGACGCATTTCCTGAGCAGTGCTAACAAGAACAAAGGGAAGTTTTTTACACTCCTTCAAATCAATTTCAGGAATATTGTTTTTAGAAGAAACGGGAAGATTAACAGAAAATTTTTCCGGGACTGCAAGAACAAGAGTATCAGCCTCAATGAGCTTTACATCAAGAACAGACTCATCAACCGGAAGATTGACAACTGCAAAGTCATATTTGCCCTCTACTGCATTTTTACGAAGCTGGTCGCTCCCCTCTTCATGAAGAACAACTGTTACACCCGGAAACTTTTCTTTCACCTTATTAACAATATCAGGTATAAGGTAAAGACTTCTGAAAGGAGAAATGCCTATTTCAAGCTTACCAAGCTTACCAGACTTATAATCCTCCATTGAGCGAAGAAGCTGATCTTCTCTATAAACAAGCTTTTTAGCCTCTGCAACAAAATGCTCACCTGCTGCAGTTAAAGTCATTGGAATATTATTTCTGTCAAAAAGCTTAACATCAAGCTCTTTTTCCAAAGACAATATTTGTTTACTTAAAGCAGGCTGAGTAATTCCTAATTTTTCTGCAACAACAGAGAAATTCAAATCCTTTGAAAGCTCTATTACGTATTGTAATTGTTTTCTGTTCATATTCACCCTCCTGAAGCAAACAGATTTCACCCAACATAATACTCGTAGTTTTTTTATTTTTCAAGTAAAATCAAGAAAAAATTTTTACATTTATAAAAAACTGTTGACAAAATTAAATAATCAAGTATAATATAACCGCAAAGCAATGACTTTTATAACTAAAAAGTTTTACGCTTACAAATATTAACATAAAAGACAACTAAAAAGAAAGGAGATAACAAAATGCCTTCATGTTTAATTTACCTTGGCATTATGCTCGCGGTTATTATCGTGTGGTTTATGTTTGTAAAACGTCCTGTTTATGAAGCAGTTTTACTTAGTTTTATAATACTTGTTGCAATCACAGGAACCTGGGGTAATCTTTGGGGTTACATTGATGCTGCTTTATCTACCTCGCTTTTATATTCAATGGTAGCTTTCGTTTCAATGTCCATTTTGTTAACCAAAACTAAAATTATTGACAGTTGTATTGCTGTTATTCTCTCTCTTATCGGTAGAGTAACGGGCGGTGCAGGCTATGCCGCAGTTGTTGCCAGCTCATTTATGGGTGCACTCTCCGGCTCCGGTCCCGGTAACGTTATGGCAACAGGCGCAATTACAATTCCTGCAATGAAGAAATCAGGCTTCCCTGCTGAACTTGCTGCTAACATCGAAAGTAACTCAAGTTATATGGGTAATATGATTCCACCCTCATCAAATATAGTTGCCGCTTTAGGTGCTTTCACCGCACTTTATCCCACTCTTAATATTACAACAGGTCAATTCTGGATTGTTCTTTGGGGTATCGCTATCTGGTTTATTGTTCAAAGAATTGCTATGGTATGGGGATTCTGCAAATATTATAAAGTTAAGCCTATGTCAAAAGACGAACTCCCCAACCTCAAAGAAACTCTCAAAACAGGTTGGCAAGGTCTTTTGATTCCCGTAATCATTCTCCTTCCCTTTATTCTTGACTATCTTTTTAAAGACGGCTTCTTTACTGCTCGTCTTGGTGAACAAGGTGCAAAATACCTTTCAAGCTCCATTCTTCTTTTCATCGGTGGTCTTGCTTCAATTTACACCTGTCTTATTGCAAAAGATAAAAAAGTTGTTAAAATCAACAATGTTGCAAAAATGTTTGCTAATGGCGTAAAAACAATCGCACCTTCTATTGGTGTTTGTGTGTTCGGTTATATGGTAGGCGCTCTTTTCAAAGACCTTAATGTAGCTGAAGAAATGGGCACAATCATCACCGCTTGGAACTTTGGTAAATTAGGTACTGTTGTTGCAGTTTGCTTAATCACCTGCTTTATGGGTATGATTATCCCCGGTTCCTCCCTCGTTGTTATTTTCGGACCTATGTTCATTACAGTACTCGCACAGGCTGGTTGTGAACCTTTACTTGTTGCAGCGATGCTTCCTTGCATCTGTGGTGTTATGTGCGGTATCACTCCTCCTCTCGGACTTGGTATGTATGCAGGTATGACCCTTGCAGAATCGGATTTCAGTAAAACATTTAAGAATAATATGTGGTGGGTTGGTGCCCAGTTTATTCTTGAAGTTGTAGTTCTTATGGGATGGCTTCCCATATTAGGAATGTAAGGAGGTAGAAAAATGAAAAAGGCATGTAAAAAAATTGCATCAGTTTTAAAAACTATCTTCGGCTACGGAATAATGATTTCTCTTTTCGCAGGTGGTCTTACATTCTTCGGTTATGTTGTCGCTCTTATTATCGGTGGCGATACAGCAGCAACTATTTGTGCTGTGATATACGAAAAAATCATTCCTGTAATTATTTATCTTTCAACAACAATGGTTATTTTAGGTTTGGTTGCAATGTATCTTGATGGCGAAAAGGCATTGACTACCGACAAGAAAAAAGCCTCAAAACACGAAGGCGAAATGTAAGCTAGTTTAAATGACCCTATTGATAAACATTTTTATCAATAGGGTCATTTTTTTATTGAATTGTTAAATATATGTGTTATAATTAAAGGCAATTATTTTGTTGTTTGGGAGGAATGTTTGTGGCAACAAAATCAGATATCAATAAGCGTTGGCTTTATCTTATATCGGGTGTATTCACAATGCTTTTTTCAGGTGTTTTATACGCCTGGTCTATTTTAAAAATTCCTTTTAAAAATGAATTTAACTGGAGCGATTCTGTTCTTGCTTTCAATTTCACATTAACAATGTGCTTTTTCTGTTTAGGTGCATTTTTCGGTAGTTTAATATGCAAAAAAATCGGACCTAAAATCACGCTTGTTCTTGCGGGTATATTAGTAGGAATAGGTTTCGTTACAACGGGGCTTTTAAGTAACGAAACACCCTATCTTTTATATCTTACATACGCTATTTTAGCAGGTACAGGTATTGGTATTTCGTATAATGTTGTTGTATCAACAGTTAACTCCTGGTTCCCTGATAAAAAGGGCTTTTCATCAGGTTGCTTGATGATGGGCTTTGGTATCAGCACTCTTTTACTTGGCAACATAATCAGCACTTTGTTTGAAAATGCAAATTTTGGTTGGAGTAAAGCATATATTCTTTTGGGTATTGTTGTTGCAATTGTTCTTGTTTTGGCAGCTCTTGTTCTCAAAAAGCCATCTTCTGATGTTGAGTTTCCTGCGCCAAAAGCTAAAAAGAATATTCAGAAAGAAAGCTTTGAAACTAAGGATTTCACCACAAAAGAAATGCTTAAAAGCTTCACTTTCTGGCGCGCATTCATATTTATGGCACTTATAACTGCCGTTGGTAACTCGGTTATAAGCTTTGCAAGAGATTTAGTTCTTTCTGTTGATGCGACTCCTGCCCTTGCAACAACGCTTGTTGGTGTGCTTTCCGTGTTTAACGGCATCGGTCGTATTCTTACAGGTGCAATTTATGATTCTCTAGGAAGAAAAACAACAATGCTGGCATCTAACATTCTCACCATTTTTGCTGCGGGCCTAACTCTTATTGCAGTACAGATAAATTCACTTCCGCTTTGTATTCTTGGTCTTTGCCTTACAGGACTTTCTTACGGCTCCTGCCCTACTATGACCTCTGCATTTACCGCTTCATTCTACGGCACAAAATATTTCCCAACCAACTACAGTCTTACAAACTTCAACCTGATTGTTGCATCATTTATCGCAACCTTCAGTAATTCTTTGTTAATTTCAACCGGTAGCTACACCGCACCATTTGTTATGCTTCTCGTTTTAGCAGTCGGTGCTCTGGGACTTAATTTTACAATAAAAAAGCCATAACTAACATCGGAGTGAATTTCACTCCGATGTTAGTTTATCAGTCACAAACATATAAATCAATATCAATTTCTGTTCTTGTTGCAGTACAAAAATCCATAACTTTTAATGAAGGTGCTAAACAAGGATTGTCATTATATGAACTTAAAAATGGCACAACCTCAAGATAAAAATTGACATCGTTTTCTTTTCGTATTTGATTTAATAATTCTATTTTATCGAGTAACGGAGCAATTGTTTCTTCCATTTGTTCAGTTACAACAATATTATAGACCTCGCACTTACCAAAATGCCAAGCAGAAAACCCATATGCCCTTCCAAATTTGTTTTTATCTTCAGCTTTCCACGAGTCATATGGATGCAGTCCTAATTTCAATGAAATTTCATCAGGGTTAAAATCTCCTACAATACGAAAATATGTATAACACTGATTTTCATCTTTCTTGGATGACGAACTCATACTTTCACCGCCTTTAATTTATTGTATCACAACCAAATCAAAAAGTAAATTACGACAGTATAAATTCCCTTTAATCACAAATACTAACAACATAATTTGAGTTTAAGGAGAATGATATATAATGAAAGCTACAGGGATTGTGAGAAGAATTGATGATTTAGGCAGGGTTGTTATTCCTAAAGAAATCAGAAGGACTTTAAGGATTCGTGAGGGAGACCCGTTGGAAATATTTACTGCCAGTGATGGTGAGGTTATTTTTAAAAAATACTCCCCTATGGGTGAGATTTCGCAGTTTTCAGGGCAATATTCAGAGGTGCTCAGCAGAACATCAGGGATGCCCGTTCTTATTACCGACCGTGACCATGTGGTTTCCGCCTCAGGAATTGCCAAAAAGGATGTACTTGAACGCCACATTTCACACGAGATGGAAGAACTGATGGAAAACCGCGAAAACTATATTAGACAAAAGGGTCTTCCTACCTTCTACCCTATTGACAATATGGAACTTACCGCTGCATTGGCATTTCCTATTATTGCGTCGGGTGATATTGGCGGTGCAGTTATTTTTCTTGAAAATGAAAACGGCGACTACCCTACCGACACTGAAATCAAGCTTGCTCAGGTAGCGGCGGCATTTTTAGGGAAACAGATGGAAGAGTAAATGCGGAATGCGGAGTGCGGAGTGCGGAATTAAGCTTCGCAAACAAATAAACAAATGAAAAAAGTACAAGTTCACAAAAGCGATTGTTTCAATTTGTGCAATCCACCAAAACCTCTTATCGTATGATTTTTCACATTGTAAAACAACACTTCTTATGTTATAATTTAGTTTGTATGAGTATGCAAAGCTTTTAACATAAGAGGTGATTTTTTGGCATCAAGAAAAGAACGTACGGAAGCTCTTTCAAAAGATATGAAAATATATGTCAGTGATGCTCATATTTTCACCTCTGATGCGATTGTTCTTGCAGATTTTTGCTCTCCTCGTCACAAGGACAAATGTTGCGATTTGGGAACGGGAAACGGCATAATACCAATGCTCTGGTTGAGAGATTTTCAACCAAAAGAGATTACGGGAGTTGAACTTTCTGAAAGCGCGGTAACGCTATTCAACAAAACTCTTGAAGAAAATAATTTAACCCATAAGGTCAACGTTGTTCATTGTGATTTAAGAAAACTGAAGGGTGTTTTACCCAATGAATATTATGATTTGGTGAGCATTAATCCACCCTATAAAAAGCTTGGAACAGGTATTGTTAACGAGGGTGAAGATTATAAAAACGCCCGTCACGAATTCACCTGCACTCTTGAAGATGCTTCAAAAGCTGCCTCTCTCCTTTTGAAATTTGGCGGTAGGTTCTGTATCTGCCAACGTCCCGAGAGATTACCCGATATTTTTGCTGCTATGCGGAAATTCAAAATTGAGCCTAAATCAATGCGGGAGGTTATCCAAAGAGCAGGCAAAGAACCAAGTCTTGTTATGGTTGAGGGTAAAAAAGGTTCTGCACCCGGTTTCAGAATTAATCCCCCGCTTATTCTTGAAAAAGAAAACGGTGAATATACAGAAGAAGTGGCAAATTTATTTTATGCATATAAATTCAAATAATTGAATTATATATATTTTCCAAAAGTTATGGAGGAATACTAATGGCAAAAACAAAAACTGATAAGCCTAAACAGACAGGCTATATCTCAAGTAAGGAAAAATGGGCTTTCGCCATTGGCGGTTGCGGTCAGGGTATGATTTACGCAATGATGTCAAGCTACATAAGTGACTATTATGTAAACGTGCTTCATTTACCCCTCATGTTCGTTCTTCTTTTAATGCTCCTTGCACGTGTCTGGGATGCAATCAATGACCCTTTAATGGGTATGATTGCAGACAAGCGCACAACGAAACGCGGTAAATTAAAACCATACATTCTTTATGCAGCGGCTCCTATTGCAATTTTCACAATACTTATGTATTTAAGCCCGAATCTTGATAAAACCGCTCTGATGGTTTATTCTGCTATTGTTTACATTGGTTGGGGTATGCTTTACACAATGGCTGACGTTCCTTTCTGGAGCCTTCCCAATATTATGACACCAAAGGCAGACGAAAGAGGTAATGTTTTATCCTTCGGTAAAACTATCAATGGTATCGGTTCCGCTGTCCCTGAGGTACTCTTCCTTGTTTGCGGTTTCGTTATTCCTGTTCTTTTTGCAGGTCAGGATGCTCTTACTCAGGAAAAGAGAAAATATCTTTTAATGGCTATTGTAACTGTAGGTATTGGTATAATTCTCTATGTAAGAACATATTTCCATGTTAAAGAAAGAGTTAATATTCCGCCTAAAACACGTAAACCCGGTGAGCCTACTACCCTTTCAAGACTTTTCAAATGCAAGCCCCTTATGCTTGTTGTTGCTATGGGTGTGCTTTCAAGCGGTAGATATATGGTGCAGGCTGCTGCAATCCACGTTGCAAGATACGGCTTCTATATAGGTCCTGACCTTGCTACACTTACTGCAGATGAAAGAATCGCTGCAATTTCACAAAGTGTTTCTACTGTTAAAACAATCTTCCAGATTTGTGCTATTGTTGGTATGTTTGGTGCAATGCTCTTTATGCCCACACTTATGAAAAAATTCCAATACCACAAAATCGTTATCACGACCTGCCTTTTGGGCTTCGTTTCAAGCATTTTCACAACTCTTATCGGTTGGTTTACAAACAACCTTTATGTTTGCATTCCATTTATTATTATCTCCTGCATTCCTTTAGGTGTTATTAACAACATATCCATTGCTATGATTGGTGACTGCCTTGACTATATGGAGCTTAAAACCGGCTTCCGTGACAATGCGCTTGGCTCTGCTTGTCAGGGCTTTGTAAACAAGCTTGGCAATGCTTTCGCAACCTGCGGTATTGTTTTAATGTATATGTTTATAGACATCGACCCTGCTCAGATGCTTTCATCTACAGCGGTTATGGCTGCAACAGACCTTACAAGAATGCAGAACTTTGCAATGTTCTCCCTTGTTTCCATTGTCCCCGGTATCAGTATGCTTCTTTGCGCAATTCCTATGTTCTTCTACAAGATTGATGGTATAAAACCTCAGATTGAGAAAGAACTTACAGAACGCAGAAAGCTCAGTGGTGTTACCATTGATGAATAAAAATATTTAAAGAAGGTTATTATTTTATGAAATATGATGTTGTTATCGTTGGTGCAGGACCTGCAGGTATATTTACAGCTCTTGAAATGCGCCGTAAAGGTTGCAACAAATCAATTCTTATAATTGAAAAAGGGCAACCCGTTGAAAAGCGAAGCTGCCCCAAGTCAAAAACTAAACAATGCGTTAACTGCAAACCCTATTGCCACATTACAACCGGCTTTTCAGGTGCAGGTGCATTTTCAGATGGTAAGCTTTCATTAAGCTATGAGGTTGGCGGTGATTTACCTTCGCTTATTGGCGAGGATTTCGCACAGGAGCTTATTGATTATACAGATAAGATTTATCTTGAATTCGGTGCTGATGAGCATATTGAAGGCATCAGCAACGATGCAGAGGTTAAGGAAATAAGAAAGAATGCCATTCAGGCAGGTCTTAAGCTTGTTGACTGCCCTATCCGCCATCTTGGTACAGAAAAAGCACAGTCACTTTACCTTGAAATTGAAAACCATCTTCGCAAAGAAAATGTTGATATGATGTTCGGCTATGAATGTAACGATATTCTCATTGAAGACGGTATCTGCAAAGGGGTTTTCATCAGCAAGGGCGAGGAAAAATTGCAGATTGATGCAGATAAAATCGTTGTTGCAACAGGTCGAAGAGGTGCTGACTGGCTTGAAAAGCTCTGCAACGAGCACGGCATTGAGCATCAGGCTGGCACTGTTGATATTGGTGTTCGCGTTGAGGTAAGAAACGAGGTTATGGAAAAGGTTAACCGAGTTCTTTATGAATCAAAGCTTATCGGCTACCCAAAGCCCTTCAAAAACAAGGTTCGAACCTTCTGCCAGAATCCCGGTGGATTTGTGAGCCAGGAAAACTATGACAACGACCTTGCTGTTGTTAACGGACATTCTTACAAAGAGAAAAAATCCAACAACACAAACGTTGCAATTCTTTGCTCACATAACTTTAACCATCCCTTCAACCAGCCTATTGAATATGCTCAGAAGGTTGGCGAGCTTACAAATATGCTTGGTGCAGGCCACATTCTTGTTCAGCGTTATGGTGATATTCTTGATGGTAAAAGAACCTGGCCTAAAGAATTGGCACAGTCTAACTTACGTCCGTCACTTCCCGATGCAGTTGCAGGCGATATTACCGCTGCAATGCCTTACAGAGCAATGACAAACATTATCAACTTCATTCAGGCAGTTGACCATGTTGTTCCAGGCTTTGCATCAACTGAAACGCTTCTTTACTCTCCTGAGCTTAAGTTTTACAGTAACAAAATTAAAATGGACACAGAGCTTAACACAAGCGTTAAAGGTCTTCATTGCCTCGGGGACTCTTCCGGTTGGACAAGAGGTCTTATGATGGCATCCGTTATGGGCGTTCTTATGGGACGACAGATAGCTGTTAGCGAATAGCTCCTTGCTAACCGCTAATTACAAATAAATCACATAATCCTGCAAAAATATAATATACTTATATTGAGTAGTGTGAGAGTGATGTGTGTATGGTATTATCGGTCAGAACGAAGAGTTTGATTAAAAATCTTGCAATTCCGTTGCTTATTGGAGCATTGGCAGGATTTTTGACTAACGAGGATGTTAAAGAATATATGGCTACGGCAAAGCAACCGTTTTTTGCTCCGCCGGGCTGGGTATTTCCTGTTGTCTGGACTATACTTTATGCTTTAATGGGATTTGCGGCTTATATTATTGAAAACACAAGCAGTCCGCGAAAAAGTAGAGCTTTAACGGTATATTACATCCAACTTTTCTTTAATTTTGTCTGGAGTTTCATTTTCTTTTCAGCAAGTAATTATTTATTTGCTTTTGTGTGGATAATTATTCTCTGGGTTCTTATTATTGCAACAATACTTGAATTTAAAATGATTAAATCCCGAGCGGCATATATTTTAATCCCCTATTTAATATGGGTTACATTTGCAGCAGTTTTAAATTTTAGTGTTTATTTATTAAACAGATAAAAAATGAAACCATCGAGCCTTAACTTCAAATTAAGGTTCGATGGTTTTTGTTTTTCAGTTCATTGTAAAAAGTTCTGTTTCTGTATCGTAATCCGATGTCCAGAAATTAATCTGATATTCTGTGAAAAGCGTTGGAATTGTTATGGATTTATCTCCGATTTCATCTGCAAGCTGTTTTAAAGAATAAACATCAAACTTGCAACGAATCATACACAAATCGTCATACTCTGTGGAAATAAATTTCCAATCAAATTTCTTTCCACCTTTTTCAAAACCGAAGCAAACAAAGTTATTCTCGAAATCGTGATTTAATTTCTTATAGCTTTCTTCATCAGAGAAATAAATATCAATCCAGATAAATTCATCTGCGGATGTTACCTGAACCTTTTCAACACCTTCATTAAGGTTTGAAATTACTGCAGGAGCTTCTGCATTATCTTTATTAAAGTCTTCTGTTGTTTTTGCATAAGTGCCCACAACGGTTCTTCCTACACCGTCTTTGGATTGATGCTCAAGAAAAATATTGAATTTAAGAGCTTCAAAAACATTCTCATAGTTTACAGTAAGCTCATCTGTTAATGCAACAACATTCACAAGGTCATCAATTTCTTTGAGGGTGTATTCAACACTCTTGCCGTCTGAAAGAAATCTGAATTCGCCGGGGCAAGTAACCTGAGTGCCGTTGTTGATGTAAAAACAGAAAACAGGAGCTATATCAATTGTGAAATCATTAGTTGCGTAATGGGCATCAAGAAGAGCTTCTTTATCACCAAACTCAACTATGATTTTTGCACTTTTGTTATCAAAATCGGCAGATACATTTTTAATTGTATCAATATGTTTTTTCAAGCCTTCAAGAGAAACGGTTTTCTCTGCCTCAACAACAGTTGCAACAGTTGTTGACACTGTTGTTTTTTCAGTTGTTGTTTCAAATTCCTTTGCCTTTTTGCTGATTGCAGAAGAAAGGCTTATAATCGCCACAAGTGCAATTGCTACAACTATTACAAACAAGCCTAACAGAAAGGGATTTTTCTGTATTTTATAGGACAGGCTTTTTTTATTCATCTCGTCCATGATTTACCTCCGTAGAAGCAGTGTTTTCCTTTGCTTTTTCAGCAGCTTCGCGTTCTTCTTTTTCCTGCTTTTCTGCTTCCCTGCCTGCTTTTTCAGCGGCTTTTTCAATTTCGCGCTTTGCCTTACGCTCTTCGCGGATTTCTTTTTTGGTTGCCTGAGGTGCAGGTGGCATATCGGTTAATTTCATAAAGTCGATTTTTGCCATTCTGGTTTTGGGAAGTGCATCAAGAATTGTAACAGCACTTGGTCTTGAAAAGCGTTCAAGCTTACTGTCACAATATTCTTTGATAAGCTTACAAACCTCATCAGGATTATCAGTTGGCTGATAAAGTGAAACGAAAAGCTTGATAATCGGCTTTGTATCAATATAACCCTGAACTGCACAAGCTTCATTGATATAATCGAGCTTTAGAACTTCCTGCTCAATGTCATTGGGGTAAACATTATAACCTGAAATTATAATCATTCGTTTCTTTCTTCCTGTAAAGAAAACGAAACCATCTTCATCCATATAACCAAGGTCGCCTGTCATTACCCAACGATTGCCTTTTTTATCGGTATAAACACCGCTTTCCTCACTACCAAGATACCCTGCCATAACAGTTGAGCCTGTTACAACAATTTCACCAATAGTATTCGGAGGCAACTTTTTACATTTATCATTCCAGATTTCAACTGTAATGCCATCAAGAGGTCTGCCTATTGAATTTTCTTTATAAGCACCTTTGATATTCGCTGTGCAAACGGAGCTGACCTCTGTAAGACCATAACCGCGGTAGAGTTTACCTTTAGCGTGGTATTTTTCGAGCTTGGAGTTAAAGGAATTAAGGAAAGTATCGCTTATAATATCTCCGCCTGCCCATAAAAGACGAAGCTTTGACAGATGAGGACCATCAAAATTATTGGCTTCATACATTTTTTTGAACATATTCGGAACGCCAACGATATAGGTTATATTATATTTTTTTATAAGTCTGTTTGCCTTATCAGCAGAGAAGTTCATCATAGGAATGCAGGTAAAACCTGCGCACATACTGAAATGCATAACAACACCAAGTCCAAATGCATGGAAAAGAGGTAAAACCGCAAGTGAGCACTCTGCACCGGGTGCGTGAGGTGCATCAAAGAAACTTAATTTATAAGCAAGCTCGTTAAGGTTCTTTGATGTGAGCTGAATGGTTTTGCTTTTACCTGTTGTTCCGCCACCGTGAAGAAGTACAGCAATATCATCACCGTTGTTCTCAACCTTTGGTGCAGTTTTATTCAAATGACAAATTGTGTGATATGATGCAGTATTGGAGGAAGGTGTATTCTTCCCTTTTATTTTTGAATAAACCTTAAGTGCAGGGCGCATAAGAGTTGTTGCATAATCTGCAGGAGAACAAACAACAACAAGCTTATTTCTCTTCCTGAGCATACTCACATATTTTTCCATTAACACATCAAGAATGAAAATTGCTTTTGAATGAGAATTTTTGAGGATTTCCTCAAGCACATCAGGTGGTGTTAAAGGATGAACAATGTTTGCAATTACGCCAATACGGTTTGCCGCATAGAAAGCAACAAAGCTCTGCACTGTATTGGGAAGAAAGATTGTTATAACATCTCCCCTTTTTATATTTTTACTGTGAAGAAAGCCTGCAATCGCTTCAATATCTCTCATAAACTTTTTACGGCTTATAAGATTACCGAAGCTTTCAGACACATCATACACACCAAAATCTTTCGTGCAATCTCTGAAAAACTCAAAACAGTTTCTGTTTTCGGGTTTAATCATAATCGAATATTCCTTTCAAAATATTTTCAAACAAATCCAATCTATTTTAATATTTTACTTTAATAATGTCAAGTTTTTAAGTTTAATATTAATTTAACTCACCATTTAATTGATATAACATATAATAAAACTAACTTAATTCAACAATCAATTTCATTTAAAAATAATTCCATAGTTGTTATTTTGCACTAAAAAGTGAATGAAAATTCACTATTTTGCTCGTTTTTTATGTGTTTTTTTAGTTAAAATTGTAGAAAAAAGAAGGCTAAATGCAATAAAAAATCAAATAATAAAAGGTTCATTTTTATTTATTCTTACAATAATGAAAAAGCCATTAATTTTTTATTGCAATTTAAAAAACTGTGGTATAAAATATCTTTCATAAAAATAGTATATTTATTCAGTTCTTCGGAACTATTAAGGAGTTGTCCGCTATGAGTTACATCCAGAATGTTATTGATGATGTTGCAAAGAAACATGCAAATGAGCCTGAGTTCGTTCAGACTGTTACTGAAGTTCTCACCTCTCTTGCTCCTGTTATTGACCAGCATCCCGAATACGAAAAAGCCGCTTTACTTGAAAGAATGGTTGAACCCGAAAGACAGATTTCTTTCCGCGTTACATGGGTTGACGATAATGGCAAAGTTAACGTAAACACAGGCTACCGTGTTCAGTTTAACGGTGCTATCGGACCTTACAAGGGCGGTCTTCGTTTCCATCCTTCAGTTTATTCAGGTATTATGAAATTCCTTGCTTTCGAGCAGACCTTCAAAAATAGCCTTACAGGTCTTCCCATCGGTGGCGGTAAAGGTGGTTCAGACTTTGACCCCCGTGGTAAGAGCGATATGGAAATTCTCCGTTTCTGCCAGGCATTTATGACAGAGCTTTACAGACATATCGGTCCCGACGTTGACGTTCCCGCAGGTGATATTGGTGTTGGCGGAAGAGAAATCGGTTACCTTTACGGTCAGTACAGAAGAATTCGCGGTGCTTTTGAAAACGGTGTTCTCACAGGTAAAGGCCTTTCCTACGGTGGTTCTCTTATCCGTCCCGAAGCAACTGGTTACGGTGCTACTTACTATGCAGTTGAAGTATTTAAGCACTTCGGTGAAGATATTAAAGGCAAAACATTTGCTCTTTCAGGCTTTGGTAACGTTGCTTGGGGTGCAGCAAAGAAAATTGCTGAGCTTGGCGGTAAGGTTGTTACAATCTCCGGTCCTGACGGATATGTTTACGATAAAGACGGTATCACAACTGACGAAAAAATCGACTATCTTCTCGAAATGCGTGCATCAGGTCGTGATAAGGTTCAGGATTATGCAGATAAATTCGGTGTTGAGTTCTTCCCAGGTCAGAAACCTTGGGGCGTAAAGGTCGACGTTGCAATGCCTTGCGCAACTCAGAACGAAATTAATATGGATGAAGCTAAAAAGCTTGTTGCTAACGGTACTCAGTATTATATTGAGGTTGCTAATATGCCCACAACAAACGATGCTCTTGAATACCTTAAAGAAAATGTTAAGGTTGTTGCTCCCTCAAAAGCAGTTAATGCGGGTGGTGTTGCTGTTTCTGTTCTTGAAATGAGCCAGAACTCAATGAGATATAGCTGGACTGCTGAAGAAGTTGATGCAAAGCTCAAACAGATTATGAAAAATATTCACGATAATTCTGCAGACGCTTCTGAAAAATATGGTCTTGGTTATGATCTTGTTGCAGGTGCAAATATTGCAGGTTTCATTAAAGTTGCAGATGCTATGATGGCTCAGGGACTTATCTAATATTAAAAAAAATAAAAATTGCGATGACTGTCAAAAAACAGTTATCGCAATTTTTGTTTTTTATTGAGGGCACTGTGAGCGTGAGCAAACGCGCAAATCCGCAAAATTAGTCACAAATTTTAATTCTTTAAAGAAATTTGATGAAATCGGGTGAATTGCGAATCGAAGCTGTACAAAGGTACTGCGAGCGTGAGCAAACTCCCGATTTCGCAAATTTATTAAAGAATTTCTACTGTGCCGTCTTCGTAGACTTTAATTTTATCGCCTGTTTTAACTGTATTAAGGAATTCTTCACCTAAGCAGTCAATTGTGGGCATGGGAGTATCTGTCCATACAGCACCGAGGATTGCACCTGCAGCTGCAAGAGAGTCAATATGCTCAGAGAAAAGCATACATGCAGGGCATTTGCCAAGAACCTTTGCACAATAAAGAACCATACCACCGGTGGTTGAACCGATTGTCTGAGGAAGGCAAAGAGCTGAACCGCCCATTGGCTGTTTATAGATATCAGGATTGTTCTGGTCACCACATTTTGCTGTTTTATCCTCTTCCTTGTCAAACTGGAGAGCATTCTGGAATGAAGCAAGTGTATTAAAACCACCGTGTGAAACGAGTGCTACTGCTTCTGCTGTGCCCGGTACAACGGGACGACCTTTAAATGTTTTCATCTTATTTTGCCCCCTTTGTGATTATGTCAAGAATCTCTTCACTTGTGTAGTAACGAGATGTTGTATAAGTACGGAGTTTGTTTGAGTTAGTGATAACTCTGCCCATCTTTGCAAGAGGATTATTCATATACATAAGAGGACAAATATAGCTAAGAGTTACACCAGTTGCAGCAAGCTTTGCGGCATATTCAGTTTTGTTGAATTCATCGCAAACTGCGGGAGCAGCAGTAAATACTGTGGGGATTATAACTTTCTTTTTACCGCTCTTTTTAAGACCTTCGCAAACATTATCTGTCCACTCTTTAAGCTGCTGAAGTGAAAGGTGAGGACAACCGATAAAGCAAAGCTGGGGTGCCTTATCAACCTTTTTCCACATAATGGGATATGATTTATAAACTCTTTCAAGTTCAGCATCGTCAATAACATAAACCTGTGCATTTTCTGCAATAAGGCTTTCACCCATTTCAACTGCTTCAGGAGTAAGACCTTCGATATGATAAAGACCAACCGCACCATTAGAAGCAGTAGCAGCACCAAAGTCTTTAAGGTATGCTTTTGCAGCATCATCAAGCTCTGTACCGATCCAATCAGTAAGCCCCTTAACATAAGGAACATCTTCCATAACCTTCATACCGATTGCAGAACCGAGAATCTGAGCTTCAGGTTTCTTTTTACATTTTACTTCAACAATCCATGTTGCTTTTCTGCCTTCGTCAGTAACGAGACCAAAATAAGGTACGCAACCAACAATAGAACCGAAGAGCTCAATGATACCGGAGTTACGGTTACAACGAGCACCAAGAACAGAGTTTGCATAAACAACAGCGCTGGACTCTGCCCATGAAAGAATTTCGCCTTTTTGGGGTACATTACCAACCTGGTCCATATAGCAAGTGCAGGTATAAGCATCATCACTTAAAAGACCAAGCTTTCTGAGCTGTTCATCATAGCTATCCTGCTTAGTATACATAAATTTGTTGAAAACAAGATTTTTTGCAAAGTTTGAAGGAACCTTGGGATCAACAGGCTTGGGGTCAACAGAGAATTTCTGTGTTGATTTAATACCTGCCTCAATAAGCTGATCCATAAGGTCATAAACAGGGCTCATAACCTTAAGACCGAAGCTTGTAACAAGGTGACCTTTTTCGCTTGTTACGGGAATCATCTTAGTTGCGCCAAATGCTTCACCATACATAACAAGGGTCTTCATAACCTTTGCCATTACTTCCCCTTTTTCACCATTAAGAATGGCGGACTGTTCGGGGGTTAATTCCATTTTGTAGTCCATTAGATTCATCCTTTCTAAAGTTACTAATTTATACCTTATCATTGTATCATAAAACCTGTAAATTGCAAACACTTTTTTGTTAAAATAATAACTATTTCGTCATAATACAAGAAAAAAGGCCTTCAAAATCATTGAAAGCCTTTCAAAAGTTAAATTATAATAAAATCCTTTGCGGAAACAAGTATTCCGTTTACTTCAACAACCGATGGATTGTAGTTTACATACACAACCTTGCTATAGTCATAAGTAATCTTATATACACCCGAAACAACCTGTTCATGAGAGGTTATTTTCATATCCATCAAAGGTAACATACGTTTTACGGAAGAATAGAACTTAGCAGTCTGTGTTGCGTAAATGCCGTAATCAAGCACATCGCATTTATCATAGGTAAAAACAAATGAGGGAACTGCACCATATTCAACCGCTTTAAGAACAGCATCCTGACTATTTTCAAAAAGGTTTACAGGTTCAGAACCATAGCAAACACTTCCGTGGAGAACCATCTGCAAAAGAGGAACTATTTTAACACCTGCATTATTTTCAAGAACTGCACTCTGAGGAACAGAAAATACTGCATCTGCCTGATTCATAAGATAAACTGCAGGACTTGTAAGCATAAGACCGTTACTTACGCTCAAGGATTGAATTTTATCCTGTAAATTATTTAAAGCGGTTTGTCTGTCCACCCTGCCCCAGATATCAGTATAAAGAAGATACGACAAATCGTTTATACACACATTTCCCGATTCACTCTGAGAAACGAACTCATAAACGTCAGAAATATCAGAATAAGCAGATTGATATGAACTGACTTTTGAATTTATTTTATTTGTTGAAATATAATTTCTCAAATCGTCATACAAATTCAGACTGTTTTTACCATATTTGCTTGGTGTAACAGACAGGTTCACATCACACCAGACAGAACTATTTTTCTCTGTTGCTACATCGCAAAGAGCGTTATACTGCTTTCTTCCGCCAAGAACACTACTTAAACTATCGCATCCTTCAGCACCTGAATTCAAGCCTTTATCACCTGCACCGGCAAATCTCAAGGCAACACTTCTTACGCCACGTGATTTTAAAAGAGCTATTATTTCAGAAGCATTTTCAAAGGTTGTATAAACAGTATTTTTCTTTCCGTTCTCGCTTCCGATTGCTGTAATAAAAAATGGGAAATCAACGAACGTATCGCTCATTATTGAAGGCAGATAACCTTTTTCAGTGAGCTTATCCCGCACAATTGAAGAAACTGTGTTATAGTTCTTCTCACCATTGGTGGAAACATAATAAATCTGAGAAATAACACCATCATAAGACGGACCTTTTACAAGTTTATCATCAATTTTCGCGTAGGGAGTAACAACAAATGTATTGTATAAATCACCGCCTACATTTTTGTTATGCTTAACATAAATTGAAGAAATTGCATCACCATCATTAATAACAGATGTGAGCATAATGCCATTTTTAGTCATAGCATAACATGGTAATGTTGCACCCTGAGAATATTCACCAAATGAAATATCGCTACCATAAACATCAAGTATCTGAGCATAGGATTTTTTGGCTTCAGCAGTCAAGTCCAACTGAACACCGCAACCATCAGGTATGGTATAAAAGCACTCTTCTTTGGGATTGTTTTCAGAAAAAATACCGGGCAAGATGCTGATTTTTTCAATAGAAAATCCATCTTTCAAGGTTACTTCAGCCATATCAACTGCTACCTTAATGCCACCGTTTTCTTCACTGAATTTAACAGGAATAACTTCTGAAATATTACCACCCTTGTCTTCAGAAAATGAGAATGTTATTGTAGCAGTGTTTTTCTTTTTACTTGTAACTTTAAAGTTTCCGTGTTCAGCACTATTTTTTGAACTGTTTTTTATATAAGAATTACCTGTTTTATCTCTCAAAGTTACAGAAAGTACACAAGCGAGCTTATTTGCAGCGGCATCTTCTGAATGAGAATTGAAAACAACTTTACCGTTTTTATCTGCAATAGCAACTGCAGATGTTTTTTCGTTTACATAAAGCACACCCGAAGCTGTTTTTACAAAAGGCTTATATTCATTACTAAAATCACATTTTTTCTGCTTACCTTGGCAAAGGTTAATCTGAATTGCATTTTGTGCAAAAAGTTGAGGAACAAAAATGCAACTCAAAATACCCGCAATTATTAATACACAAATCAAAGAAAAACAAACTATAACTTTTTTACTTTTTTTCCCGGTCATAAAACACCATTCCGTAAAATAATTTCCATAACATAATATCATAAACACTGTTTTAATGCAACCAAAAGTATATCTATTAAGTTAATTTAATTATAAAAAAGGTGTAAATAAAATGTAAATTAAAGAATATATATAATAAATATGTAAAATACACTTGTAAAATTTTTTGTTTTAGTATAAAATGAAAGAGATATTTTGCAACAATTCTGTTGTATTATAAAAGAAAGCAAAGGATGAAAAACAAATGGCAAACAATGAAATCAAAACCAATGCCGAAATCTACCGCGAGCAGCGTAAAGAACGCCTTGCTAAAGCGCAGAAAAAGAAAAGCGGCAAAGGTGACAAAATCATCAGAATTTTAATTAAGACAATTTGTATCTTACTTATTGCCGGTATTGTTCTCTATGGTGTTGGAAGCATCGCAACAAAAGTTTTATGCCTTCCTCAGAAGATGCTCACAGTTGCTACATACGAGGACGAAAAAATCAATGTAGCAGAATATAACTACTACTATATGACCCTTTATAACCAGATTGTTTCAACAACTCAGCAGATTGATTCATATTATGGTGCAGGTTATGGTGCTATGTACACAGGCTTTGACGCTACTAAAGACCCTGCAGACCAGGATTATATCGGTGAGGATGCTCCCGAAGGTGTTAAAACATGGTCAGACTATTTCAGACTTATGGCTCCTGAAAAAGCATTTATTCAAAGAGAAATCTATAACGAAGCTACCGGTGAAGAAGCAAAAAAGGCCGGCTTTGAAATTGATAATGCTATGCAGTTGGGTATCGACGAAGAAATTGATACTGCTATTGAAAAAATCACTGAATATGCAGAACAATCAGACTTCTCTGTTGACAATTATATCGCAAGAACCTGCGGTGAAGGTCTTACAGAAAAATCCTACAGAGAACTCCTCAACAGAGATATGATTGTAGAAAAATATCTCACTTGGTATCAGGAAAACATTTCTGAAACAACATCTAAAGAAGATGTTAAGGATTACTACAACAAAAACAGAATCGATTTTGATATGGTAGACGCAAGATTGTTTGCTTTCTCCTATGCAAAGCCTGCTGAAGAAGCAAAAACAGATGACCCCACATATTCAAAATCAGAAGCTAAAAAGCTTGCTAACGAATTTAAAGACAAAGTCACAGACGAAAGCTCTTTCGTTGAGCTTGCAAAAGAATATGCACTTCCCTCTCAGAAGACCTCCTTTGAAAAAGATAGTGCAACTCTTGCAGAAAAACTTACAAGTGCATCAATCAGTGCTGAAAAGATTTCAAAATGGCTTTTCGATACATCTCGTAAATCAGGTGATGTAACTGTTCTTGAAGATGAAGCAACAGAAACATTCTATGTTGCATACATCATCACTCCTGCTACTCCCGACAAAAACACTGCAGGCGCAGATGTTAGACACATCCTTGTTCAGGCTGAAACAACCAAGGAAGACAGTGAAGGTAACACCGTTGACCTTTCTCAGGACGAAATTGATAAGAACTTTGCTGAAGCAAAGAAAGAAGCAGAAAGACTTCTCAAAGAATGGAAAAAAGGTAAAGCAACTGAAAAGAGCTTTGCTGCACTTGCAACAGGTAACACTGATGACACCGGTTCAAAAGATAGCGGTGGTCTTTACGAAGATATTACCTCAACAAGCAGTTATGTACCTGAATTCCTTGACTGGGCTCTTGCTTCTCATAAAAAAGGTGACACAGGCATAATCAAAACAGATTACGGTTATCACATTATGTACTTTGTTGGCGCAGATAAAACAGAAAAATGGGAAAGCGATGTTCGTTCAGCAATTGCAACTGAAAAATTCAATGATTTCTCAACAGGCATCTATGATAAAGTTTCTGAAAAAGTTGAGAAAAACGAAACAATTATGAATATCTTTGTTAAATCTAACGAAAAGCTTCTTGCACTTCAGGCTACATCTAATGCCGCATCAGCTTCTCAGTCTTCTTCAATCACATACTAAACTAAAACAGAAAACTGTGTTCTTGGAAAAACCAAGAGCACAGTTTTTATTTTTGAAAAAATTTTTCGGCATTTTGAAAAAAGATTTTATTCAGAATTTTTTCATCAATACCTTTTTCTTTTAAATTACAATAAACAGATGGAATTTTTTCTATTCCGCAAAAATCCGAATGAACCTGACATCCGTCATAATCGCTGCCAAAAGCAATAATATCTTCACACCCAAATGAAAGCATATATTCGATCTGTCGATAAAGAGCATCAATACCTTCTGCTTTTTCGCTTTCAATAAAATCCTTGCAGAAATTAAAACCGATAAGTCCGTTTCTTTCTTTTATAACTTTAATTTGTTCTGCACTCAGGTTTCTTTTTCTTGCATATTTATTATTTATAATATCAGCATTGGAATGGCTTGCTATAAAAGGTTTTTGTGCTATTTTTTCAAACTCAAAAAAGCTTTGTCTATTCAGATGAGATACATCAAGTATTATACCAAGACCTTCTGCTTCTTTGATAAAATCCTTTCCAAAAGCAGTCAAACCACCTTCAGAAAAAGCACCGCTTCCAATTTCATTTTTAGCATTCCATGTAAGTGTTATTAAACGAATACCCTTTTCATACAGGTGATATAAACCTTCTATTGTTCCACCACAAGCAGAACCGCCCTCAACCGAAAGAATTGCTTTTACAGGTGTCGCCTTTTCTTCACTATATAAAGAAATTAAATCACTATTTTTTTCAATCTCTTTATAAAAGCAATCTGATACCTCATCAAAATATTTAACTGCATCTTCTCCGCGAAGCTCATCAGATATCCATATTGCAAAAACCTGGGTATATTCCCCAAGCTTTTTTGCTCTATCCAAATCCAAATGAAGATTGTTTTTTCTTAAGGCTATTTTTTTATTATAGCATTCCCCTATTGTGTCACAATGCAAATCAAAAAACTTCATATTTCACCTCAAAAAGCATTCTCAATATGATTTATGTTTTTTAATTCTTTATCTTCAACAAAAACCTCAATAATATCATACCTGATTTTTTCAAAGTCCGGCACACATCTGTTAATATATACTGATGCGGCACTTTTTATATTCTCCTGCTTATGAACATCAACAGCATCTGCAGGTGGTGTTAAACCACCAATCTGACGTGTTTTAACCTCTACAAAGCATAAAACATCATTTTTTAAAACAACCAAATCAATTTCGCCTGTATAGGTTTTATAATTGGCAGCTTTGATTTTATAATTATTATATCTCAGGTATTTTGCTGCATAATGCTCACCTAAAGCACCTAACAAATCACTTCTCATTTATTTTCTCCAAGAATATTTTTGAGAAAGGTTCTTCTGTGAATTTCGGAAACACCGTATTTTTCAATCATTTCATAGTGGAGCTTTGTTCCGTAACCTTTATGCTTACAGAATTGATATTCAGGGTATTTCTCATCCATCTGAAGCATAAATCTATCTCGGCTGACCTTTGCAATAATAGATGCCGCCGCAACAGACATACACTTACTGTCGCCCTTCACGATTGTTATCTCTTTAACACCCGTGTTAGGGTATCTGTTGCCATCAATAAAAGCCAGATCGGGTTTTATATTAAGGCCTTCAACAGCTCTTTTCATAGCAAGAAAAGTAGCATTGAGAATATTAATTTCATCTATTTCCTTTTCTGTTGCAATACCAACAGACCAAGCTACAGCATCTCTGATTATATCGTCATATACAATGTCTCTTTTTTTCTCCGAAAGCTTTTTTGAATCATTAAGGATTTCGTGAGAATAATTTTCAGGTAAAATTACCGCGCCTGCAAAAACAGGACCTGCAAGAGGACCTCTGCCCGCTTCATCAACACCGCAAACCACAGTAAAACCATCGTTATGCGCTTGTATCTCATAAGAATAATCTAACATAATATAAAACCTCAAAAAATAAAGTCGAAACATATTCGTTCCGACCTTTATTTTATAATATTTATTCGGGTAATTCAAGAGTTAATCTTCCTAATTTACCACCGCGATACTCATCAAGAAGCATTATTGAAGCTCTTTCAGTATCAATCTCGCCACCTGAAACAAGCATACCTCTTTTTCTGCCAATCATTTCAAGAATTTCATAATCCTCTTTATCTTCAAAGCCTGTTATCTTGAAACGTTCGCTTATTCGCTCACAATAGCCGTTTTTAAGCACGTTAATAAACCTCATAGCAAGAACCTCGCTATCAAGTATCTCGTCTTTAACAGAGCCTATAAAGGCTAATTTATCGCCCACCGTTTTATCATCAAACTTAGGCCACAAAACACCGGGAGTATCAAGAAGCTCAACACCGTTACCTACCGCAAACCAACTGTTTGAACGGGTAACACCGGGCTTATCCGCAACCTTTGCACGATTGCGCCCTGCCATTTTATTGATAAAGGAAGATTTACCTGTGTTAGGGATGCCAACAACCATAACACGAAGAGGTTTGCCCACCATACCTTTTTCGGTATTGCGCTGAATTTTATCTTTCAGAACATCTCTTACCAAAGGTAAATAGGCATTAAGACCCTTACCGCTACGGCAATCAACAGGAAGAGCATACATTCCGTTTTTCTTATAATACTCAACCCATTTTGCAGTTGCTTTTTCATCTGCAACATCGCATTTATTCAGGAGAACAATTCTCGGTTTGTTCCCTATCATTTCTTTGAGTTCGGGATTAGAGGAACTCATTGGTATTCTTGCATCAACAATTTCCGTTACTAAATCCACAAACGGCAGGCTTTCTTTAATAAGCCTGCGCGTTTTAGCCATATGACCGGGAAACCATTGAACTGTTTGTTTCTGGTAATCACTCATAATCGTATATATCAAAATCTCCAAAAGGCAAAATTCTTATTACAGCTTTGCCTAAAACATATCTTTCGTCTAAAGGTCCGATAAGGTTTGAACGGCTATCGGTAGAACCGTTTCTGTTATCACCCATACAGAAAATATGACCTTCCGGAACAGTATACGGAAATTCAATATCATCAATTTTAGGTGCTATAAAATCTTCTTTGGTATAAGGCTCTTTCAAAGCAACGCCATCAACATAAACGGTGCTTGTTGCAAAATCTATGTTAACTGTTTCTCCGCCTTTTGCGATAACTCTTTTAATAAGAGGTTCATTGAAATAATTAGGTTGAGTTATAACAACAATATCACCGCGGTCATAGCTCTCTTTCTGAACTGTGAGAAGCCAGTCGTTATCCTGCAAAGTATTTGTCATTGAATAACCTTCAACACCAACAAGACGGAAAACAAAAGTAAACACAACTGCAATAATTATGAAGGATGACATTACAATTGAAACCATATCATAAACAGAAAGGTGAAAACTGTTTTTCTTTTTTTCAGTCTTTTTAACTTCCTGTTTGATTTCGGTAACAGTTTCTTCTGTTGTTATTTCAACAACTCTTTCATCATTATTATTCATAAATTATTCTACCGTCCAATCACCGAGAGGAAATGCTCTTCCGAGCACTTTTCCCACAATAAATCTTTCATCAACACAACCAACTCTCGTTGAGCGACTGTCAAGAGAGTTCGGTCTGTTATCACCGAGAACAAAAACAGTACCTTCAGGAACTGTAATCGGGAATGCTATGTCAAACTGTTGAGAGGTTAACTCTTTTGAATAATCCTCTTCTGTTCCGTTAACAGTAACAACACCTGTTGTAAAATTAATATCAACGGTATCACCGCCAACTGCAATAACACGTTTAACAATCGGTTCGTCTAAATCAGCAGTTTCGGAAATTACAACAACATCACCTTTCTGAGGCTTGTAACCAACCGTCGAAACAATAACTCTATCATTATGTTGAAGAGTTGGTTTCATAGAGGGACCGTCAACCTTAAACACTCTGAAAAAGAAAGTGAATATAATCGTTATAACAACAAGCGCACCGATTATTGCCTCAAAAACCTCAAACACACCAAGTTTTCCGCGATTTTCTTTCTTAATCTTTTTAGCAGTTGCTTCGTCACCCAAAGTGATATTATATTCTTCAGTTTTGCGCATAGAGCTCACCTCTTAAGCAAAATTAAATAATCCAATAAAGAAATCAAGGGCAGATTATAAATCTGCCCCGTTTTTCGACCGTTATCAGCCGATTTTTTCCTTAACCTTAGAAGCCTTACCAACTCTATCACGAAGATAATAAAGTTTTGCACGGCGAACTTTACCGTAACGAACAACTTTAACAGATGCAACGTTGGGTGAGTGAACAGGGAAAACTCTTTCAACACCTACGCCGTAAGAAACACGACGAACTGTGAATGTTTCGCTGATACCGCTACCATTCTTTGCGATTACTGTACCTTCGAAAGCCTGAAGTCTTTCTCTCTGACCTTCACGGATTTTAACGTCGATTCTAACTGTGTCACCAACGTTAAACTCGGGCTTCTCAGCCTTAAGGCTGTCCTGTGCAATAAGTTTTAATGCGTCCATAATAAACCTCCGAATTTTTTCAAGCGTTCTTATTATATAGCTATTGCAACTATAAACAGCGGACCGCCAGCTTTAATGTTGCCATTAACTGCCGTTGTCTCGAAACAACGCACACATAGACTTGATAATAATATCACATCAAAAACAAAAAATCAACTGTTTTTTAAAATTTTATAAAACAGTTGATTTTTATGTAATTATACTGCAGGAATGAAAATAACTTTGAGATTTTCTGTTGTGTCCCCCTCCAAGCCGTTTTCTTCTGCAATTGCACTTACAGTTGTATTATAACGCCTTGCAATTGACCAAAGGCTCTCACTTTCTTCAGGGAAATAAACCGTGATGGCATTTGAATTTCTTACAGGTTGATTTTCGCTTTCTGTTATATCTGTAACCGCATCTATAAACACTTTACCGAAAACACTTGCAGAAACATTAATTTCTGCCCTCACATCAATACTGTTATTTCCCTTTTCTGCACAATCCAAAGAGAAAACATTAAGCTTAGGCAAGCAAAAAATATCGCTATCCTCGTAATCAGCTTTTCTTTCATACTTAACATCGAGAATTTTATTTATATTTGAAACACTGCCCGATGTATCTTTTATAAGAACTGATAACGAAAGATTGGCTGATACTATAAGTGCTTCTTTCTCTTTTTTAGCAACAACATTTGTTACCTCGCAGGTTGAACCCATAACCTTGCTTACACCTTCACCACTGACCTGAAAATCCTCTCTGAAAATATATGTATCTCGGATTTCATCAAGAGGTGTGAAAAATACCATTGACTGTTTCTTTAAATCAATTGCACTTCCAACTGCATAAGCATCATTTATAACAACAAGTTCCTTTTCCTCCCACATTGAAGCAGACGCATCAATGCTGAGCCCGATATCAAAAGAACTGCCAACTCCATCCTGCTCATTTTTGAGCATAACATCAACTGCAGTTACATTAAGAATTACATTACCCGTAAATCTTTCTTCCATACCATCAAACTCTAAAATCTGATTTATGGGAAGAGTGTGCCTTATGAGCTCGGTGCAGGATTTATCATTTGCATTAACATAACAAACTTCGACCACTGCATCGCCTTTAACCATTATTTTATTGCTGATTTTCTTAACCTCTGTGCAGACTGCACTTGCTCGGGAGCTGATTATAAAAGCACAGGGAACTGAAAGTGCTACCGTATCGCTCATTGAAAAGGTTCTTGTTTTCTTGCAACCTAAAGACATTGCTCTTACAGGCATACATTTCTTTTCAATCAGAGTTTCCTCAACAGAAATTATTTCTTCTGCTTCTTCAAGGAAGGCACTGATTTTTATTACTATACCTGCTTTTATTTCTGCTCTCTTGGTACTTGTGGCACGGCAATTAACAAAAGAAACAGATAACTCGCAATTTATATCTGTTGCATCGTTAAATATGTTGTTTTCACAATGTCGAGTAAATGGTCGTGACTGAGAAAAGGAATAAATGCAACCATCCTCTGCAGTGTAAATCATACGAAGTTCACACTCACCGTCAACAGTTACCCTTTCCCCTACTGCTTTGCAAGAATTAACCTTGGGTTGAGCGGTTGATTTAATAATCCTCAAAATTTCAGGCATATACTCCGGCAAAGAAAAATCCGCCTCGACACATTCTTCAATTGAATTATCCTTTATTGTCTGCAATATTTTATAGTTCTCTTTTTTTAAGGTTATGTCCATAAAAATAAACTCCCTTCATATACCTTCTGTGAAAGTATATGAAGGGAGTTTTATAGATATGATAAACCAATAATAAATAAAGTTTAGAGTTTATTCAATTTCAGTTGTATCCTCTTCAATCGGCTCTTCATAGAGAAGTGCGTAAAGCATCTGTTTATTTTGCTCAAGGTTAATTGAAATACTTGAGCCATCCCATTGGGAAGAATACCACCAGGTATCATCAAAAGGAATTTGTTGAGAAACAAGAAGCTTGTCCATATCTGCGCCTGATTTTGCAAGGCAACCTGAAAGGCTGAAAATAAGGCTCCAGAAATCAAGTGTTGAAAGTGTTGTTTCAATATATGGTGCAACCTCTTTTGCAGTTGAAACAAGACCGAAAATGCCAATAGGATTTATCTGACTTTTAACCTCTGATGCAATTGCAGAGATAACCTTTCTCTGACGCTGAGTTCTCATAAAATCAGAATCCAATTTACGAATACGTGAATACCAAAGAGCCTGATAACCATTCAAGTGAACGCTTTCTCCGCTTTCGAAAGCATCGGGTTTTTTCTCGTTTCCGTATCTGTGGCGGTTATTGATATAATCCGCTTCATCCTCCGTAACCTCAACATCAACTCCGCCAAGACCATCAACAAGAGCTGTAAACATTTCGAAATTCACTGTTGCATAATCATCGATTTTAATTCCGAAATTATGTTCAATAGTCTGAATAAGAAGATTTGCTCCGCCCCATGCATAAGCAGAATTCACTTTTGCTTCACGCTCTCCCGGAATATACAAATGAGTATCACGAAGAATTGAACAAATTGTGATTTTACCGGTGTTTTTGTTAACAGAAGCAATCATAATACTATCGCTTCGGGATGAACCTCCGTTTGCTTTATCACAACCGATAAGAAGAATATTGCGGACATTTTTATCACTTATAAGCTCAACGCCCTCAATATGCTCTATATCCTCTGCTTTAGTAAATTTACCAACAATGCCGTTTGCCATAACAAACAGAATTGCACCAAAAGCCAATATAACCGCAAGAATTATTGCAACAATTCTTTTACCCTTTGAGCCGTTCTTTTCGGGTACAAGCTTACCTCTTCTCGCTTCAAAATCGGAAATTTCATCAGTATCCTGCAAGCTTTTCTTTCGTGATAAAGGTGGTGTTGCGGGTATTTCAACTGAAAACTCATCCTCATTATACTCTTCTGATTGTATAGGTTGATAAGAAGACTTGTTTCTGCTTATATAAATACCATCTTCTTCTGCAGTTTTTCTGCGACCTTTACTGATATATATATCTTCTTTTGAAGAATCGCTGAAAACATCTTCGTATTCATCCTCATCACGAGAATAACTATAAATATCTTCGTATTCGTCCTTGTCTTTTACATAGCTTAAAAGTTCTATGTAATCATCATTTATAGACAATTTCTTATCTTCATTTGGATTTCTTTTATCTGCCAATATAATTCTCCTTCTGGTCGTTGCGGTCGAGACCGCAACCTTCGAAATGAATAAAGATTATTCACCTAATTTTATATTAATACCATTTCCGTTGGATGTTGGTTGCGGAAGGTACTTTTGAATAGTATGCGCAAGATTTATAATGGGCATTGACTGAAGATACACTTTACCGGGGCCTGTAACAACAGTATGGAATGCACCTTCACCGCCGAGAAACATATTTTTCATACCCTTAACTGCTTCAACACGCATTGAACAGGTTTCGCTCATTGCAGCAAGGTGACCTGTATCAACAATAATGCTCTCCCCTGCACCGAGTGTATATTCTTTACAATGACCATCAATTTCAATAAATACCATACCGTTACCGGTAATTCTCTGCATTATAAAGCCTTCGCCACCAAAAAATCCAACACCAACTTTATGCTGGAAGAAAATTGAAAGGTCAAGCCCTTTTTCCATCGCGAGAAAACCTTTTCTCTGAACAACAATACCATTACCGGGAGTTACCTCATAAGGAATAATCTCACCGGGGAAGCTTGATGAAAATGCAATCATACCTGTTCCGCTTACAGAGGTAAATTCATTAAGGAAAATTGATTCACCTGCAAAAAGTCTGCCCAATGCTTTTTTTATACCGCCACCGGAATTGGTTTCCATTTGCATATTGGGACTCATCCAGCTCATTGAACCACCTTCGGTGCAAAGAGTCTGCCCCTGCTCGGGATAACAGATAACAACAGGCAAGCTACCGCCTTCAATTTCATATTTCAACATAGAATTACCTCCTTTAATTGTTTTATTTATTAGATTATACCTTTTTTTCTATATATTTTCAAGTATATAAACACAAAACACTCCAAGCAACAAAATGCAAGGAGTGTTTTATATATCAATAATTAGTCAACCTTAACAATCCAACCAAGCTTATCTTCTTTTTTGCCCCACTGAATGCCTGTAAGTTCATCATAAAGGAACTGTGCAACCGGACCAATTTTGGATTCGTTGATTACGAGATGCTCATCACCATCGATATATTCACCAACGGGAGAAATAACAGCAGCAGTACCTGTACCGAAGGATTCGGTAAGAGTGCCGTTTTTGTGAGCCTCTTTAACTTCGTCAACAGAAAGCTTTCTTTCTTCTACTTTATAGCCGTTTTCTTTAAGAACTTCAATACAAGAAGCTCTTGTAACACCGGGAAGAATATTTCCATCTTCAAGAGAAGGTGTGATAACTGTACCGTCAATAACAAAGAAAACGTTCATTGCGCCAACTTCGTCAATGTATTTTCTCTCAACACCGTCAAGCCAGAGAACCTGAGCATAACCCATTTTATCTGCCTTTTCCTGACCGATAAGAGATGCAGCATAGTTACCGCCTGCTTTAGCCATACCTGTTCCGCCTTTTACACAACGAACATATTCACGTTCAATGTAAATTTTAACGGGGTCCATACCATTTGCATAGTAAGAGCCAACAGGTGAAAGGATAATTGCAAAAATATAGCTATGAGAAGCGTGAACACCGAGGAAAGCATCAGTGGCAATAATGAAAGGACGAATATAAAGTGATGTTCCGTCATTATGAGGAACCCAATCCTTATCAACATCAACAACAGTCTTGATAGCTTCAAGAACCATATCGGGATCAAGTCTGGGAACGCAAAGACGGTCACAGGTATTGTTCATTCTTTCAATGTTTTTCTGAGGACGGAAAAGCTGAATGTTGCCGTCTGCAGTTCTGTATGCCTTAAGACCTTCGAAGAGCTCCTGAGCATAGTGGAAAACCATTGATGAGGGGTCAAGAGCAAGAGGACCATAAGGTACAACTCTGCCATCATGCCAACCCTGACCTTCATCATAGTTCATAATAAACATATGGTCTGTAAAGATTTTACCGAAACCAAGCTTGCTCTCGTCCTGAGGTTTTGCCTTGGGAGCGGTTGTTCTTTCAATTTTGAAATTATAACTCATTGAAAATAACCTCTTTTCAATACTTAATAATTATTGATTAATAATCGTAACCGAGTTTAAGTGCTGTTTTATTTACTTCAAGAAGGTTCTGACGACGAGCAGAAACAACCTTTGCGAGAGGTGCATCAATGCCGTCAAAGCCAAGTGCTTCAACCTCTTTAAGAAGCTTACCTGTGATAATCATATTAGCAAGAGTGCTGATACCTTGTTCATTTGCAAGCTGAGTTGCAGGAATATAGAAAACATCAACATCTGTTCTCTCAACCTTACGTGTAATAAGAGTTGAATCAACAAAGATTTTACCGCCTGAAACAACTTCATTTTCATATTTATCAAGTGAGGGAAGGTTCATAGCAACAAGAACATCAGGTTTACCAACAATGGGAGAACCGATGGGTTCATCGCTTACGATAACGCTGCAGTTTGCAGTACCGCCACGCATTTCAGGACCGTAAGAAGGAAGCCAGGAAACCTGCTTATTCTCAAGAAGACCCTTGTATGCAACGAATTTACCTGCAAAAAGAATACCCTGACCGCCGAAACCGGCAAAAAGAATGTTACATGCTTTACTCATTATTTTGCCTCCTCTGCGTAAATATCTTTATAAACACCCAAGGGGTAATAAGGAAGCATATTTTCCTCAAGCCATTCAAGTGCTTTTGCGGGTGTCATACCCCAGTTTGTTGGGCAAGTTGAAACAACCTCAACAAGAGAGAAGCCTTTGCCTTCAAGCTGATTCTGGAAAGCCTTCTTGATAGCTGCTTTTGCCTTTTTAACATTAGAGGGGTTGTTTACGGAAACTCTTTCAAGGTATGCTGCGCCATCAACATTCTGAAGAAGCTCACAAACCTTAACGGGATAACCAACTGTTTCAACATCTCTGCCGTAAGGAGAGGTCTGAGTAACCTGACCTGGAAGAGTTGTGGGAGCCATCTGACCGCCTGTCATACCATAAATTGCATTGTTTACGAAAATAACAGTGATGTTTTCGCGTCTTGCAGCAGCATGAACAGTTTCTGCAGTACCGATAGCTGCAAGGTCACCGTCACCCTGATATGTAAATACAACATTGTTTTCGGGGTCTGCTCTCTTTACACCTGTTGCAACTGCAGGAGCTCTACCGTGAGGAGCCTGAATAAAGTCGCAGGTGAAATAATCATAAGCCATAACAGAACAACCAACGGGAGCAACACCGATAGTTCTGCCTTCGATACCGAGTTCATCAATAACCTCGGCAACAAGTCTGTGAATAATACCATGAGTACAACCGGGACAATAGTGAAGCGGTGCATCAGTTAATGTTTTCGGTTTTTCGAATACCACCATTATTTGTTACCTCCTTCATTGATTTCTTCAATTTTTGCAAGTACTTCTTCGGGAGCGGGAATCATACCGCCGGTACGGTTGCAAAGATATACGGGTTTCTTGCATTCTGTTGCAAGCTTAACATCTTCAATCATCTGACCCATATTCATTTCAACGCAAAGGAATGCTTTGCATTTATCTGCCGCAGCTCTGAGAACTTTCTCAGGGAAGGGCCAGAGGGTAATTGGACGAATCATACCAACCTTGATACCCTTTGCACGGGCTTCAACAATAGCGTTTTTAGCAACACGAGCTGTGATACCAAAGGAAACAACGCAGATTTCTGCATCATCCATAAGATATTCTTCAAAAAGAACTTCATTCTCTTCTACTGTTTTATATCTTTCGAAACGTTCGAAGTTTGTTTTTTCAAGCTCTTCGGGTTTAAGGTAAAGAGAGTTAACAATATTATGTTTTCTCTCCCCTTTTGTGCCTGTAAGTGCCCAGGGCTTATCAAAGCTGTTGGGAGCTGTGTCAGGAAGCTCAACAGGCTCCATCATCTGACCGAGAGTACCGTCTGCAAGAATCATTGCAGGCATTCTGTACTTATCAGCAAGATCAAATGCAGTGCTTGTAAGGTCTGCCATCTCCTGAACTGATGCAGGTGCAAGAACGATTTTCTTGAAGTCACCGTGACTACCGCCTTTAACTGCCTGGAAATAGTCAGACTGTGAGGGCTGAATACCGCCAAGACCGGGGCCACCACGCTGAACGTTAACAATAAGTGCAGGAACATCAGAACCTGCTATGTAAGAAATACCCTCGCTCTTAAGAGAAACTCCGGGGCTTGATGATGATGTCATAACACGTTTGCCTGTTGCGGCAACACCGAGAACCATATTAATAGCAGCAATTTCACTTTCTGCCTGAAGGAATACGCCACCTACTTTGGGCATTCTTTTTGCCATATATGCGGCAATTTCTGTCTGAGGAGTAATGGGGTAACCGAAATAATGCATACAACCTGCTCTGATTGCAGCTTCAGCAATAGCCTCATTACCTTTCATTAAAACTTTTTCACCCATTTATTTCACCTTACCTTTCAACAGTTATAGCACAGTCAGGGCACATTGTTGCACAGAATGCGCAACCAATACACTTGCTTTCATCGATGCAATGTGCAGGATGATGTCCTTTTGCATTAAGCTTTGCAGAATCAAGTTCCACGATTTTCTTGGGACAAGCAGTTACGCACAAACCGCAACCCTTGCAAACATTTTCTGCGAATGTTACTTTTGCCATTTTTCTGCCTCCTAAATTATCTTTTTTTGTAAAGTCAGCGGAAACAGATTTTCAACTTTTCCGTTGAGATTATTTACTAATTTTTCTGTGACAGTTGTCATCTTGACGGGCAATCCCGTTAATTTTGATAACTCTTCGGCACTGTCAACCGAATTTATAACATCCTCTGCTGTGGTGAGTTCACCAAGATTGGAGTTATTGACAATAGCTGTGAATTTAACTTTACACGCTGCTTCAATTTCCTGCATTATTTCGAATGCAGAAGTTGCATCGGGAGTTAGAGGACGATATTTATTGAAAACGAAAAGCATTTCATAATCGTTTTCCTCTTTAATAGCGTCTGCATATCTTCCCAAAGCATAAGCACCGCGGTCATCACCGCCAATATCCATTATGGCTTTTTCTTCGCGTTTGTCAAGAAGAGAATAAACATCCTGAGGCAAAGCAGGTAAATCTACATTTGAATTTGCAAATGCAGAAGAAATAAGCTTTATTCCTGCATTGTTCAATTCTTCAAGACTATCACGGGTTCTGAAATAGGGATTTACTATATCAAGGTCGGCAATAACAACATTTTCACCAAGGCTTTTAAGATACAAAGCATAGTTCACGGCAATATTTGTTTTACCGCTGCCATAGTGCCCTGCGAAAAGGGTCATTCGTTTGTTATTCAATATATCACTCCGTTCAAATGCAAAATGCAAGATGCAAAATGCAAAATTTCGGGTCTGCGACGCAATTATATAAGTACAGAGAAATCGATGAAGCAAAGTTATTTACGAACCGAAGCTGTACAAAGGTACCGCGAGGTGAGTAAATGCTCTGATTCCCGATTTATCAAAGCTTATTACGTTGTATCTTTCCACTGGTTGTTTTTGGAAGCTCATCGCGGAATACAACAATTCTCGGATATTTATAAGGAGCGGTTTTCTCCTTAACATACTGCTGAATTTCTTTCTTGAGCTCTTCTGTACCCTCTTTTCCGGGAACGAGAACAATACTTGCTTTAACAACCTGTCCTCTTACCTCATCGGGTGCGGCAGAAACGCCACATTCAAGAACATAGGGAAGCTCCATAATAACACTTTCGATTTCGAACGGTCCTATACGATAGCCTGATGACTTGATAACATCATCAACACGACCAACATACCAATAGAAGCCATCTTCATCCATCCAGGCAACATCACCTGTATGATAATAACCATCGTGCCAAACTTCTTTGGTTTTTTCTTCGTCATTATAATAGCCTTTGAAAAGACCGCAGGGAGCACCATCTTTAACATTAACAACGATTTCGCCGTTTTCACCGACATTTACTTTGTTACCGTCTGCATCAACGAGGCAAACATCATAAATGGGAGCGGGCTTACCCATTGAACCGATTTTGTGAGGTGCACCTGTCATATTACCGATAATCATTGTGCTTTCGGTCTGACCGAAGCCTTCAAGAATCTGAAGACCAGTTGCCTTTTCAAATTGGCGATAAACCTCAGGGTTAAGTGCCTCACCTGCTGTTGTCATATGCTTAACAGAGGAGAAATCATATTTAGAAATATCTTGTTTAATCATCATTCTGAGCATCGTGGGAGGAGCACAGAAGGTTGTGATATTATGTTTTGCAAACATGGGAAGAATGTCTGCCGCATCAAAACGGTCAAAGTCATAAACGAAAAGAGCTGCTTCACAGAGCCACTGTCCGTAGAATTTACCCCACATAGACTTTGCCCAGCCTGTATCGGAAATTGTGAAATGAAGACCGTCGGGGTCAACATTGTGCCAATATTTTGCAGTATGGAAATGACCAAGAGCATAAGTATAGCTATGAGCGGCAATTTTTGGATAGCCTGTTGTTCCTGATGTGAAGAACATAAGCATTAAATCGTCTCCACCGGGAGCATTCTCGCCTCTTTCATAGTGAGAACTGAAGAGCTTGCTTTCTTCATCGTAGTTTCTCCAGCCTTCACGGTCTTCGCCAACTGCAATTTTGATTTTAAGGTCGGGGCATTTTTCTGCCGCCATATCAACCTGATTTGCAACATCACCATCAGTTGTGCAAAGAATTGCTTTAATTCCTGCTGCCTGAAAACGATATTCCAAATCGTGCTCCTGCAACTGATTGGGAGCAGGAATACCGATAGCACCCAATTTATTAAGACCGAGCATTGCAAACCAATACTGATAGTGGCGTTTGAGAATAAGCATAACTCTGTCGCCTTTTTTGATACCCAAGGATTTGAAATAGTTTGCTGCCTGAGCTGAACCCTTTTTCATATCCTTAAAAGTAAATCTTCTCTCGGTCTTATCTCTTGCAATATGAAGCATTGCCAATTTATCGGGCTCTCTGTCTGCAAGAGCATCAATAAGGTCATAGGCAAAGTTGAAATTCTCTATATTCTTGAATTTGATTGATGTGGGTGTACCCTTTTCGTTACGCTCAACATCAATAAATTTATGATAAATTCTTTCTTTTTTATCTTCTTTAATCTTTTCAGGTGCTTTATATTCCTCGGTCTTCACGTGCTGAAGCTCGGGAATAGGTTCGCCTGACGGATTAAGAACAATAGCATAGAAAGTACAATCCTTACCATCAACGGCAATCATACCATGAGGAGTAAGAGAATCGTAATAAATACTGTCGCCGGGGCCAAGGATTTCGGAGTGCTCACCTACCTGAACCTTAAGCTTACCCTCAACAACGATATCAAGCTCCTGACCGTCATGGGACGTAAGCTCGATATCCTTATTCTGATTTTCTTCGCTGTATGTAGTCTTAACAAAAAGCGGCTCTGCAATCTTATTTTTGAACTTTGAAGCAAGGTTGAAATAAGTCATCCCGTGGGCCTTTTCGATTTTCTGGCCCTTACCGGCCTTTGTGAAGACATAGTTAGTAAGCTTAGGCGTGCTACCCTCAATAATGCTTGAAACGTCAACATTAAACGCAAGGGCGCAACGATAGATAAACGCGAAGTTAAGGTCGCTTTCGCCGTTTTCGCAAGCAACATATTCAGCCTCTGAAACGCCCGTTTTTTCAGCCATTTCAGCAGCAGAGTAGCCTTCAATTTCACGAAGCTCTCTGATACGCGCCGCCATCTCCTTGATTTTAAAATCAAGACCGGTGATC
>JAZQMA010000030.1:0-109897 GCA_045543035.1 Acutalibacteraceae bacterium
TTTTCAGTTTTACAATTTCTTGTTCATACTCTTTTATGTGTCTGTAGCTTCTGGGCATAAAATTTCCTCCTATGGTAGTTTCTTTAATTCTACCATAGGAGGCTCTTTTTTTCTATTGTCCGTTTTTACTGGACTTGTGCAAATTAAGTCGATAGCTTTCTTTTTTTATTTTAATAATGCCAGGAATTCGTTTACTGCATTTTCGTTATACTTTTTGTAATCAGTTGTAAGCATTGGTACTTTACCTTCAAGAAGAAGTATGAAGCCTTTTTCAATACCCTCATCGGTATTATCAACCAAAGTGCCGTTGTTATTGTTCATAAATATTCTGGGTCCGACAATATCTGTTGAAACAACAGGTAAACCGAGAATATCTGCTTCAACAAGAACAAGCCCAAATCCCTCGTAGTACGAGCCTAACATAAATCCATCGCATTTTTTTACAACAGGCAAAGGATTTTTCATTGACATAATCAATATGACGTTGTCACCGCAAGGAAGTGTTTTTATGTGTTCGGAAAGAATGTTGTAATGGTTATCATATTGGTTACCACCTATGATTATAAGATATGTGTCGGGGTTATCCTGCCAAACTTTGTTGAATGCATCGACCATTCTTTTATGACCTTTTTCAGGAGAAAATCTGCCAACACTGATAAACTTCTTTTTATCACTGTTTAAAATATCTTTGATTTCTTCAAAGGGTTTGTTGCTTTGAGTTACCCCTTCTTCAAAGGTAAGTTCTTTTTCTCCGCGGTCAATAATTCCCTCATAAGCGATTACATTGTGAGCAAGCTTGAAATTATTCGTACTTTCAACAAATGAAGAAGTGGGTTCGAAAAGGTCCTCTGTTACAAGGGCAACATTATCATAATTTGAATAAGCGTATTTAATTACATCCGCTCTTTGATTGCCTCTTGTTTTGATTTCCATCTGCATATCATTATGAACATAAATTGTTCTTTTGCACTTGAAGTTTCCGAAAAGGAAGATTAATCTGGGACCATAACCGGTGAATTGTATAGCATGGTCGAATTCAGCACATCCGAATAATCTTCTTATTTCATATTGCCAGTCATCCTTTAAAAGCTTGGTCATAAAGTCAGCTTTTATAAATTTCTTCTTGAAGAAGCACATTCCGAGGAAAGAATACCAGATAATGTTTTTTATTAATTCTAGATTTAATTTATCTTGCATTGGGAAATAACTTACTCCCTGAGGTAAATCTGCAATAGTGCTCTGGTGAGCTTTTGCCTTGGATGCAGGGAAGCAAATAATATAATTGTTCTCGGTTGTATCAACATTTCTCAATAAATTGTAAAGAGAAGTTGTAACGCCATTCTGGTCAAGATTTCCGCCGTAAATAAGAATATTTTTTTTGTTGTTATGAGGGATGGGGGTTAAAGTAATACTATGAGATTTTTTGTTTTTGAAAACTAAATCAAGAATATTTTTTGTAGCATCTGCGCAGTCATAAGCACAGTATTCTTTTAAAAATTCAGTATCATCATATTGGTTTTCGGAGCGGATTTCCCGAAGAAGTTCATCAACTGTTTTAACCTGTGGGAAGGGGAGCTCGCTGATGGGTTTGTAAACTCCGCGGTCTGCAAAATATTCTTCCTCATCATAGGTGAAAAGCACACATTTTTTTCTTGTTACTGCATAGTCATAGAAAACACTTGAATAGTCGGTAATAAGGCAATCTGTACAGTTAAGAAAATCATAGGTTTCAAGGTTCGCAGGGAACTTTCTGATGTTCTTAAAAGTGCTGAAATCAATATCCTTAACTGCGATGGGATGAAGATTTACATATAAAATTTCACTTTCGGTTAACTTGGTATCAATTTCTTCTAGATATTCCGTCATTTGCTTGTTTGCATCTTTACTGATTTCGCCGATAGCACCGCGCCAGGTTGGCATATAAGCATAGATTTTCTTGTTTTCTCCACCGAAGTTTTTGCGAAGTTCTTCTCGCCTTTTAGTATCGAAGAAAACTGTGTTTCTTGGGTAACCTGAAAGAACGCAAGTTGCTTTGGAAAGGTTTTCAAGCATATAATCTTCAACCATATGCTTCATTGTGTATTCGTTGGGGTAAAGAAGATAATCTGCACCTGTAAAGTTTTTCTGTGTGTTACCAATGCTGTGCATAGCATTTTTTATGCTTTTGCCCAGGGTTTTAAGAGGCGTTCCATGCCAGGTATTAAAATAAATCTGACCATCTCTTTTTGTGAAGAATGGAAGGAAAGTATTGTCGTTAAAAAGATATTTTGCAGTAGCAACAATTTTCATATATTTAATAGAAAAAACAGTAACTAAACTAACATTTTTGATGCCGTAAGTATCAAGAATGTTTTTTATTTTTTCTTTGCTACCTGCTTTGCAGCTTAAATAAAGCTTATACGAAGAAAACTCCCGGTTGGAGGCAAGCTCTTTCAGAATGTAAAAAATATTACCACTGATTTCGCCACCGTGCTGGGATTCAAGTAGAACAGCTTTTTCGTCAATAGGACGTTTTTTTAAGCTTTTGATATATGTTGCGCAAGGGAGAAGGCTTGCTGTCCATTTAATAAGCTTGTTGTTTTTGAGTTTAGAGAGAACTTTTTTAACCATTTTGACCCTCCGTAAGTTTTATAATTTATTCATTATATCATACAGTATACTAAAATTCTACATTTATTTTATCAGTGATAGTTTATTTATCCGCCTTTATGCGACATATTTTTTTGTGGATTAATTGTAAACTAACATTATATTGAAAAGGAGGAATAAATATGCCTGTAACTTTTAAAAACAGAAACGGCACGTTAACCGCATTTATAAAAGGTGAAATAGACCATCACACAGTCCCTGAAATAAGAGATGCAATAGATGATGCTTTTGTGAGTGTTGAAAATATTGAGGTTCTTGTGCTTGATTTTTACGATGTGACTTTTATGGATAGCTCGGGAGTTGGGCTTGTTATGGGGCGTTATCGCCTTGTTTCAGGACAAGGAAAAAAATTGAAAGTGAATAATCTTTCAAAGAGAGATTACACCATTATGAAAATGTCAGGAATAGAAAAACTTGCAGAGATAAAACAAAGGAATGAGGTATATATATGAAAAAAATTAATGAATTGAAAATGATATTTGACAGTCGTTCTGTTAACGAAAGTTTTTCACGTATGGCAGTTTCTGCCTTTTCTTCTCAGCTCGATATGACTGTCGAGGAATTGGGGGATATAAAAACAGTTGTAAGCGAGGCGGTAACCAACTGTATTGTTCACGCTTATAAAAATACCATAGGCAAAATCTACATAACCTGTTCGGTTTTCGAAGAGGGGATTGTCCGTATAACTGTAAGGGATAAGGGTTGCGGAATTGAAGATGTTGAAAAAGCAAGAGAACCTTTATATACAAGCGTTGGCGGTGACCGTTCGGGATTGGGGTTTTCAGTTATGGAAAGCTTCTCCGATAAGCTTCGTGTTCGTTCAAAGGTTGGTGTTGGCACAACGGTTACAATTGAAAAAAGAATATGCGGTAAAACAAAATGACCCAAAGAGAAAAAAGAATAAATGATAATTTAGGTCTTGTTCATTCCTGTGCCCAAAGGTTTAGAAACAGGGGCGTGGAATATGAGGATTTATTTCAGGCAGGTTGCGTTGGTCTTATTAAGGCAGCAGATGGTTTTGATGATAGTCTTGGCTATGTTTTTTCAACTTATGCCGTACCTGCTATTTTAGGCGAAATGAAGCGGATTTTTCGTGATGGCGGAGCAGTTAAAGTCAGCCGTTCCATTAAAGAACGTTCAAGAGAAATCTGGGCAGAAAAAGAAAAATTAGAAAATGAAAAAGGTTATGAACCCACTTTGACGGAAATTGCCGAAAGGGTCGGATTGAGTGTTTATGAAACAAGTGAACTTTTGCTTGCATTGCAACCCGTTGTTTCTCTCACATCAGGAGACGGTGAAGCAGATGAAAAACAATTCGATATACCCATAGACAGCGAGGAAGAAAAAATCAATGAAAGGCTGACGCTTGATAAGTGTATAAAAGAGCTTTCCGAAAAGGACAGAAAGTTAATTGAATTGCGGTATTTTATGTCAAAAACTCAAACGGAAGTGGCAGGGAAACTGGGAATGTCACAGGTACAGGTTTCAAGGCGGGAAAAGAAAATTTTAAAAGAAATCAGAGAAAAAATGACGGTTTAGCCTAACATAACAAAAATATCTGTTCAGTGTTATAAAAGAATGTTAAAAATGATACACTAAAAAATACGAAATACTCTTGAAAAAAGAGGGGAGTTAGTATAAAATATATTCGGTAAAAAATTAACAATGGTCAATTGCGGGTTTGCTTTTGGCTAAAAACAAAAAAGGAGTAATCAAAAATGGGTCTTTTAAACAAGAAAACAGTTGATGATATCAACGCAAAAGGCAAAAAGGTGCTTGTTCGTTGCGATTTTAACGTTCCGCTTAAAGATGGCGTTATCACAGACGAAAACCGTATCACAGCCGCTCTTCCCACAATTCAGAAACTTCTCGCAGATGGCGCAAAGGTTATTCTTTGCTCTCACCTCGGTAAAGTTAAAAACGGCCCCAACGAGAAAGAAAGCCTTGCTCCCGTAGCAAAAAGACTTTCCGAACTTCTCAATAAAGAAGTTGTTTTCGCAGCAGATGATGTTGTTGTTGGCGAAAATGCTAAAAAAGCAGTTGCAGAAATGAAAGATGGCGATGTTGTTCTTCTTCAGAACACCCGTTTCCGTCCCGAAGAAACAAAGAATGGCGAAGCATTCTCAAAAGAACTTGCTTCTCTTTGCGATATTTATGTAAACGATGCTTTTGGTGCTGCTCACAGAGCTCACTGCTCAACAGTTGGTGTTGCTTCCTTTGTTGAAGAAGCTGCAGTTGGTTACCTTATGGGTAAAGAACTTAAATACCTCGGCAACGCTGTTGAAGACCCCCAGAGACCTTTCGTTACAATTCTCGGTGGTGCAAAAGTTGCTGATAAACTTAATGTTATCGAAAATCTTCTTAACAAAGCTGATACTCTTATCATCGGTGGCGGTATGGCTTACACATTCCTTGCAGCTAAAGGCTACAGCGTAGGTACATCTCTCCTTGATGAAACAAAGATTGACTACTGCAAAGATATGCTCAAAAAGGCAGAAGAAAAAGGCGTTCAGATTCTTCTTCCCGTTGATGTTACAATCACAAAAGCATTCCCTGATCCTATCGATGCAGAAATCGAAGTTGAAGTTTGCGATGCAGATAAAATCCCTGCAGATATGATGAGCCTTGACATCGGTCCCAAAACAGCAGAGCTTTATGCAGATGCAGTTAAATCTGCAAAAACAGTTGTTTGGAACGGACCTATGGGCGTTTTCGAAAATCCCATCCTTGCAAAAGGTACAATTGCAGTTGCTAAATCTCTTGCTGAAACTGATGCAGTTACAATCATCGGCGGTGGCGACTCTGCAGCAGCAGTTAATACTCTTGGCTTCGGCGCAAAAATGACTCACATCTCAACAGGTGGCGGCGCATCTCTTGAATTCCTCGAGGGTAAGGCACTCCCCGGTATCGAAGCAGTTAATGATAAGTAATATAGCACGCGCATTTGTCGAGTTACTGACCCAAACTCGCGTATCTCATACGCTTCGGGGTCACTAACTCACCAACTGCACGCACTCTATTCCTTATCACACTCTTTGCGAGTGGGTCGGAGGAATAGAGAAATAATAAATAATTATGTGTGAAAGGATTTATAGATTATGGATAAATCACTTCGTAAAGCAGTTATCGCTGGTAACTGGAAAATGAACAAAACTCCCGATGAAGCAAAGGCTATCATCAACGAAATGAAACCCCTTGTTGCAGATGCTGATTGTGACATAGTTCTCTGCGTTCCTTATATCGACATCTTCGCAGCACAGGAAGCAGCTGCAGGCTCCAATATCAAAATTGGTGCAGAAAACTGCCATTGGGCAGAAAGCGGTGCTTTCACAGGCGAAGTTTCAGCTCCTATGCTTAAAGCTATCGGTGTTGAATATGTTATCATCGGTCACTCCGAAAGAAGACAGTATTTCGGCGAAACTGATGAAACAGTTAATAAGAGAGTAAGAGCTGCTCTTGACAGCGGTCTTACAGTAATTCTTTGCGTTGGCGAGCTTCTCGACGAACGTAAAAAAGGCGTTACAATGGAAGTTGTTCGTTCACAGACTAAAATTGCTCTTCAGGGCGTTTCTAACGAAGAACTTGACAGAATTATCATCGCTTACGAACCCGTTTGGGCTATTGGTACAGGCGAAACTGCAACTGCAGAACAGGCAAATGAGGTTAACCATGCAATCCGTGAGGTTCTTGGCGAAATCTATTGTCCCAAATGCGCAAGCCGCGT
Organism: Acutalibacteraceae bacterium; assembly: GCA_045543035.1. Classification (GTDB taxonomy): domain Bacteria; phylum Bacillota; class Clostridia; order Oscillospirales; family Acutalibacteraceae; genus DTU089. The sequence goes on from JAZQMA010000030.1 coordinate 6,374, forward strand.
AACAATTCAGTACGGCGGTTCTATGAATGCAGGTAACGCAGCAGAGCTTCTCGCTCAGGTAGATGTTGACGGCGGTCTTATCGGCGGCGCTTCTCTTAAAGCAGCAGATTTCTCTGTAATCGTTAAAGCAGCAAGCGTTTAATTAAAATAAAAGAGTAGGGCAGACCTTATCGTCTGCCCGAAATTTCTGTTAAGATAAAATTAAAAGGTGATATAAAATGTCTGAAAAAGTACTTCTCGTTGTTATGGACGGTGTTGGTTACTCCAAAACAGGTCTTGGTGACGCTGTTACACTTGCTAACACACCTGTTCTTGACAAACTTCTTAAAGAATGCCCCAACGTTCGCCTTAAAGCTCACGGTTCAGCAGTAGGTCTTCCCTCTGATGACGATATGGGTAACAGCGAGGTTGGTCACAATGCTCTCGGTTGCGGTCAGGTTTATTCTCAGGGTGCAAAGCTTGTCAATGAATCTATCGAATCAGGTAAAATCTATGCATCAACTGCCTGGAAAGAAATTGCAGGAAACTGTGTTGAGAAAAACTCAACCCTTCATTTTATTGGTCTTCTTTCCGATGGTAATGTTCACTCAAATATTTCTCACCTTATTGCAATGCTCAAACAGGCAAAAGCAGAGGGTGTAAAGAGCGTTCGTGCTCATATTCTTCTTGATGGTCGTGATGTTCCTGCAACATCAGGTCTCCAGTATGTTGCAGAGCTTGAAAATGCTCTTAACGAACTTAATGACGGTGCATTCTGTGGTAAAATCGCATCAGGCGGCGGCAGAATGGTTATCACAATGGACCGTTACGAAGCTAACTGGAATATGGTTAAGCTCGGTTGGGATACTCACGTTAAAGGTATCGGCAGACAGTTTGCAAGTGCAACTGAAGCAATTGAAACCTACCGTGCAGAAAACGATGGCGTTATCGACCAGGATTTACCTCCCTTTGTTATTGCTGAAAACGGTGAACCTGTTGGCGCAATCAAGGATGGCGACAGTGTTGTTCTCTTCAACTTCCGTGGCGACCGTGCAATTGAGCTTTCAATGGCATTTGATAATGAAGAGTTCACTGCATTTGACAGAGGCGCAAAACCCGATGTTTGCTATGCAGGTATGCTTCAGTATGACGGCGACCTTAAGCTTCCCGCTCGTTTCCTTGTTAATCCTCCCGAAATTAAAGATACTCTTTCAGAGCTTCTTGTTTCAAAGGGTATGAATCAGTTTGCAGTTTCCGAAACTCAGAAATACGGCCACGTAACATATTTCTGGAACGGTAATAAGAGCGATAAGTTCTCAGAAGAGCTTGAAACATATATGGAAATTCCTTCAGATAAGGTTTCCTTTGATGAAAGACCCTGGATGAAATCCGCAGAGGTTACAGATGCAGTTATCGAAGCTATGGAAAGCGGTAAATATGATTTCATCCGTTGCAACTACCCCAACGGCGATATGGTTGGCCATACAGGTAACCTTGATGCAACAATCACAGCGGTTGAAGCAGTTGACCTTGGCCTTGCAAGAGTTCTTAAGGCTGCAGATAAATGCGGTGTAACAGTTCTTATTACTGCTGACCACGGTAATGCTGACGAAATGCTTGAAAAGGACAAAAAGGGTAATGTTGCTCCCAGAACAGCACACTCTCTCAACGAAGTTCCTTTCATTATCTATAGCAAGAATTCCTACGAAGTTAAAGAAGGTGCATTCGGTCTTGCAAACGTTGCTCCCACAGTTGCAACAATTTTCGGTATCGAACCCTATGCTTCATGGGAAGAATCAATTATTAAATAAATCAAGTTTAGACGGTTGCCAAGTGTAACCGTCTTTTTATGTTTTTGTTAAGCGGTTTCTGCAATTATTGCATTTTGTTATTATGTGGTATATAATTAAATCAATTTGGAATGTTTTTTATATTGAAAAGGTTCATTATAGAAACATCCTTTTATTTGGTGTTTCGAAATAGGGTAAAGGTGATTTAATGAAAATTTTTCTATCAGTTTTGTTATGTGTTTTATTTCTCAGTTCTTGTGGGGTTGATAATAAAAGTAATAATGAAACTTTGGATTTTAAAGATTTTTATAATCCCCAAATTACTGAATCTATTTATTTTGAAAGATTTTCAGATACTAAACACAGTATTTATATTACTGAAGATAACAATACTGAAAATAATAATAAAAAATATATTGTAGAAGATGTGTTGATTTTTAGATATGCGTATGATAATGATTTTATAGTTTATCATTGGAATAAGTTAGCTCCATTTAACGAATCAACAAAAGATATACGCTATCTTAATGGTGTGGATTACGAAATAACAAAAGATTTATTTACTGTTTTTGATATTTCAAAAAATGCGTATTTTGATTTTGCAACACAAAACGAAATGCTTGATTTTTGTGCAGATAAAGGTATTAATATCAACTGGATTTATTCAAATGGTTTTTCTTATGAAACAGTGGCTAGAGTCCAAGGAGATGATATCTGGAGTGTTTCTAAAGCAACATCTGAATCGTTAATGGGTTTTGTGTTAAAGAATGACGAAGTTATTTATGAAGGCTTTATTTCAGATGTTTACAGTAATAAAAATATTCTCGCTTTTAAACTGGAAGTGCCTACAAAAAACATTTTAGAATTCCGCAACTTAGAATATAGTGATATTTCTGTTTCTTTTGACAAGGTTATTAAGCAACGCCGTGAATTGTTATTCTTAACAGAAGATATATACTATAGCCAATATATTATAATTGATGCAACAACTGGAACTGTAACCGAATATAGTAATTGGCTTAATTTTGAAAAGGCAATAGATTCCATGACGGACGACCAATTAGAGGATGGTTCTGTAATTGAATCGTAAATCCTTGGTGTTTGTGTTGTTTTTTGATTGCTTGATGTATAATCAATTTATAAATTACATATTGAAAGGTAGAGGTATATGGAGATTTTGATAATTGCAATAGTAGTAGTGATATTTATAGTTGTTCGTGTTAATCGTAAAAAGAAAAAAACTGTTCAAAATACACCTTTGGAAATAGTAGAAGAACCTATAATTGAAGTAACGGAAAATCTTCCATATAAAAAGAAATTGTTGCTCACTAAAAACGAATGGGCATTTTATAAACGTTTGAAGCCGATTGCTGATGAACTGGGTTACTCTGTTTTGGCAAAAATTAGAGTTGCAGATTTGGTTGAAGTTAATGTAAAAGATAACAAAGATTTTATGAAATATTTTAATAAAATCAATAAAAAACATGTGGACTTTATTCTTGCTAAACCTGAAAATTTGCAAATAGAACTTTTAATAGAGTTAGATGATAATTCTCACAATTCAGCACAAAAGCAAAGAGATGATTTTGTTGAAGCCTTGTATAAGCAAACTGGTTATAATCTCTTAAGAGTGAAAGGTGCAGCAGATTTAAAAGAAAAGATATTGGAATGCACCAATAAAAATCAATTAGAGGAAAGTTCTGTGATTGAGCATTAATATTCAATAAATTAAGAAACACCATTTCTTATAAAACTGTAAGAAATGGTGTTTTGTTATTTCTGATTTCTTATTAATCTATAATTTCCGCTTTTGAGGATTCTCAATAAATCATCATTTGTTTTTATTGGCTCTTCTGTTATTATTCCGCCTAAACCAACTCCTGTTTCTCTGTGGCAGTCGCTACCGCTTGTTTTGATTTTAGCGTTTATTTCTTCTGCCCATTTAAGCGAATTATCGTTAGCTTCTTTAGTTGCTTTGCCGTTGAAAACCTCAACTCCGTCAAGATATTTGGGGTTTGCTCTTCTTATAAATTGCCTGAAAGGGTGTGCCTGAATGAAAAGGCACCCTCTTACCCTGAATAATCTGCTTGCCTTTTTAATATAAAGCGGAAGCAAGAAGGGGAGTTCATAAAGCATTTCTTCCGTAACACCATAGATTAAATAATCATTAACAGTTGCATAAAATCTTAACTCTGTACCAAGAAGAACTTTGAAATCTTCTGTTTCAAATTCTTTTGCTTTTCTGTAACCCCGAAGATAATGTTCAAGTGCCTTTTTCTTATTAAAAAATTCAGAAAGTTGAAAGGTCATAGGGGAATAGTGATCGGTTATAACAATTCCCGAATAACCTGCCTCTTTGTATTTCTTTATAAGCTCTTCTGCATCTAACTGACCGCACCGGCTTGTATTCTTTGTGTGGGCGTGTATTTCGTATTTATATTCCATATCTGCACCTTTAAATAAAAACTTTCCATAGCATTATACATTGTAACTATTTAATTATCAATGGTTTTGTGAGTTTTCACAGAATATTAATATTTTATTGAAAAAAGGTATGAAATGGTATATTCTATATTGTATATTAAGTTTAGGAGTGAATAATATGACAGGAATACATATTATAGATGCTTTGTTAAGCATTTTAGTTAGTATTTGTATGCTCTTCACAGGTTTTATGGATTCAGGCGATGCAACTTCCACTCCCGAGGTTGAGCTTGTAAGAGAAGATAAGCTTGTTTTCCTTGATGCTTTTAAATCGGGTCAGGGTGTAACAACCGACGGTGAATATTATTATACATCAGGTTCATTAACAGCTTTTGGTATGACAAGTATTACCAAATGGGATGCCGAAACTATGGAAATCCTCGTTAAAAACGATTCTCCCATTCCTCAGGAATACATTGATGATTATGGCAGCGACCATGTTGGCGGTATCAGCTACTATGACGGCAAAATCTATGCTGCAGTTGAAAATGAAGCAGAGGATTTACCACTTGTTATAACCTACGATGCACGAACACTTCATGTTGTCGATATTTTCGAATTACCTAACACTGACCTCCCCGATGGTATTCCGTGGTGCTGTGTTGACGGTGAAAACGGTTATCTATATTGCTCACAGTTCAACGAAGTAAATGAAATCCTTGCTTTTGACCTTGAAACAATGGAGTTTTCACATGTAATTCCTTTGTCAGAGCAGGTCGTTCGCATTCAGGGTGGCGAGGTTTATGACGGAGTTCTTTACCTCTCCTCTGATATTGCAGACAGTAACGATGATAAAATTATCACAGTTGAGATTGATAGCGGTCTTGTTAAAGAGCTTTGCACCCGTTCTCTTCCCTCTATGGCAGGTAACGAGGCAGAAGGTGTAACAGTTTTTCCAATGGAAGACGGAACCTTCATCCACGTTCTTGACTACGATAAAACCGTTGGTGTTTATTTAAGACACTATAAATTGGCTGAATAAAAATATAAATCCCTTGAAAAAACTGCTACAGTTTTTTCAAGGGATTCTTTTGTTTATTAATTAAACATTAAATCTAAAGAGAACAATATCTCCATCCTGCATTACATATTCTTTACCTTCGGAGCGAACAAGGCCTTTTTCTTTTGCAACTGCCATTGAACCGCATTCCATAAGAACATCAAAGGAAACAACCTCTGCACGAATGAAGCCTCTTTCAAAATCAGAGTGGATTTTACCTGCTGCCTGAGGTGCTTTAGTGCCTTTTTTGATTGTCCATGCTCTTACTTCAGGTTGACCTGCTGTAAGGTAGCTCATAAGACCAAGAAGGTCATAGCTTCTTTCAATAAGTAAATCAAGACCGCCTGTTGAAACACCAAGCTCTGAAAGGAACATTTCTTTTTCTTCAGGGTCAAGCTCTGCAATCTGTGCTTCAAGCTCTGCGCAAATGGGGAGAACCTGACTGCCTTCCTCTTCTGCAAGAGCTTTAACTGCATTGTAGCGAGCATTTGTATCGATTTTTGAAGCGAAATCCTCTTCGCTCATATTACAAGCATAAATAACAGGCTTTGATGTAAGCAAAGCAACTGAATCAAGAATTTCCTTTTCGTCATCTGTAAGGTCAACCGCACGAGCACAAATGCCGTTTTCAAGTGCGTCTTTTACTTTTTCAAGAATTGAAAGCTCTGCTGCAAGAGTTTTATCGCCTTTCATAGCTTTAGTTGTTCTGTCAATTCTTCTCTGAAGAATTTCAGCGTCGGAGAGAATAAGCTCAAGGTTAATTGTTTCAATATCTCTCTGAGGGTCAACTGAACCGTCAACGTGCATAATATCGTCATTGTCAAAGCAACGAACAACGTGAATTATAGCATCAACCTCACGAATGTGAGAAAGGAATTTGTTTCCGAGACCTTCACCCTTTGAAGCACCTTTAACAAGTCCTGCAATATCAACAAATTCGATTGTTGCGGGAGTAACCTTTACAGGATTATACATTTCGCAAAGCGCATCAAGGCGTTTATCGGGAACTGCAACAACGCCTACATTGGGTTCAATTGTGCAGAAAGCGTAGTTTGCTGCCTGAGCACCTGCATTTGTAAGTGCATTAAAAAGTGTACTTTTACCAACGTTGGGAAGACCAACAATACCAAGTTTCATATAATAACTTCCTTTTCAAATTATCGCCAAGTATTTTAACACATTATAATATGTATTTCAATATTTTACCGATAAATATTATTTTTGAATAGTCCTGAAAATCGCAACCAATAATACTTTTGAGGTGATAATTTGAATTTCAGAACAGACCTTGCTCTTGAACGCAGGGAAATGATTAACGAAGATATTGACGGTGTTGAGGTTACAAAAACAGAAAATGACGAATGCCGTACAACCATAATTGAGATAAAAACCGAAGATGCGGCAAAAAGATTGGGGAAAGGTGTTGGTAAATACATTACCCTTGAAATGAATTCCTTTTCAAACGAAGCTCCGGTGAGTGACGGCAGACTTGAAGCAATTATCGAAAGTATAAAACAAGTTCTGCCGGATGGTGACGGAACGGTTCTCGTGGCAGGGGTAGGGAATGAAGATATTACTTCCGATGCGCTCGGACCTGAAACTGCATCATTGGTATTTGCAACAAGGCATATCAGCAGAGAAGTGCAAAAGGTTGCAGGCTTTTCTGAAAAATTGCGACCTGTGGCGGTTGTTTCTGCAGGTGTTTTAGGTAAAACGGGAATAGAGTCAGGCGAATATATAAAGAGCATCTGTGAGGCGGTTAAGCCTCAATGCGTTATAACAATTGATGCTCTTGCCGCAGGTAGCGTTGAAAGGCTTGGCACAACAATTCAGATGTCCGATACGGGAATTGCACCCGGTTCGGGTATAGGTAATGCAAGAGCGAGAATTGACGAGGATTTTTTAGGTGTTCCTGTAATTGCTATCGGTATTCCTACTGTTGTTGATGCAATTTCTCTTTCTTCTGAGCTTTCGGGCATTTCTCCCGAAAAGCTTGATAAATCTAAACTTCTGAATGGCGAAAGAATGATTGTTGCACCTAAAGATATTGATTTGTTAGTAAAAAATGCATCGTATCTTTTGGCACTTTCAATCAATTGCGCTTTGCAACCAACATTAACACCAAAGGAATTATATTCGCTTATGTAAAGTTATTCTAATAACAAAACAATTCTCATATTTTATATGGGGAGGTGTTTTGTTGAAGCATAAAAATAGTTTTATTTATAAATCACTGTGTTTAATAATCTGCGTTGCTCTTGTTTCATCCGTACTTTACGGTGGCGATTATATTAGCGGTAAGGTGATTAGCATTATAGCTGATATGTTTTCGTTGAAAAGAGATTTTCAAAGCGCAGATTTATCTGTGAACAATGCTTTTAATAATGATAGTAACGCAACCTTTTCACCATCGGGTTTTGGTGGCGGAGGGTATAATGTTGTTACTTATAAGAATGGAACACCCTCTGATATAATTGCGCTTATGGAAGAAGCAAAGGGAATTTATAAGAAATTAAAGAAAACAGGCGATATAAAAGAGCAACAGTTCTGCACAAGTGCAACAGGCACTTCCTATGGTGATGTTTCAGTAAATAACAGAACGGATGAAAATATAAGCATCAAAAATCTTCTGAACGAAACGCCGAAGTATAAAACAATAACAAAAGACGAGCCGTATATTCTGGTTTATCATACCCATACAACCGAGACTTATGAGCTTTTGGATTTAGGCTGGTATTCAAATCAAAATGATACTCGCTCAAAAGACTCACGAAAAAATATGGTCAGGGTAGGGGAAGAGCTTGTAAAAGAGCTTGAAAAAGCAGGGTATAAGGTTATTCATGATAAAACCATTTATGACAATAGCTATAACGGTGCTTATGGTCGTTCTCTTGTAAGTGTTGAAAAATATCTGAAAAAGTATCCGTCAATTGTGTTAACTCTTGATGTTCATAGAGATGCAATTCATTATGATAACGGAACTAAAAGCAAACCAACAGCAGAAATAAATGGAAAAAAAGCCGCTCAGGTTATGATAATAAGCGGTTGCGAGGGCGATGGGATTGAAGATTTTCCAAAATGGAAAGATAATCTGACCTTTGCTCTTCATTTGCAGAATACGGTTGAAGAAAACTATGACGGCTTAATGCGACCTGTTTTCTTTTGCAACAGAAAGTATAATATGAATGTTACACCTTGTTCTCTTTTGCTTGAATTCGGAACGGATGCAAATACATTGGAAGAGGCGGTTTATTCCGCATCTTTAATAGGAAAATCTATTTCGAAAATGTTAGATAAGGAATTGGAAAAATGAAAGAATTTAATAAGCTTTTTAATATCTTTACTGTTCTCGCAATTGTGATAATGCTTCTTACAACGGTAGTTGCGGCAAGTGTAACAGTAATTGAAAAAGGTAATAGCAATTTGTATTCGGTAGTAGCCGAAAATAGTTGAACACCGCACGGTTTCTTAAGGAAAATTTCCGCACTAACTGCGTCAAAAAGCTTGAAATACGCCAGTATTCCTTCACTTTTTTCCTTGTTATTGCAAAAATTTTTCCTTAATAAACTGCTCGCACCTAAAATTCCAAAGATTTTGGTGCAGCGGGGTGTTTCTTCGGCGCAGATATACTGGCGTATATTAAGGCGAAAAACGCCGTGATGTGCCAAAAGATTTGAATTTTAGGCGTACGGGGTTCAATTCTTTTCGGCTATTGCAACAATAAATGATAATATAATTAGTGAATATTGCATTAAGCTTGTCTGAAAATGAGAAATTTTTGTAAAAATCTTAAAATTCTATTGAAAACGGTAACGTTTTATTGTAGAATATTAGCAAATATAACTATTGTTTGCTACACTAATGCAATAGTTAATTTTATAGGAGATGAAACATTTGTCAGTAAAACTCAACACACGCTATCTTGAGGGCTTTGTTAACGAAAGCGATGTCCAGGGTATTGCTCCCGAGGTAATGTCGGCTGTTGAACTTCTTAACTCGCGCACGGGCGCAGGAAATGACTTCCTTGGTTGGTTAGATTTACCTGTTGACTACGATAAGGAAGAGTTCACACGTATCAAAAAAGCCGCAGAGAAAATCCGTAGCGACAGCGACGTTCTCGTTGTTATCGGTATCGGAGGTTCTTATTTAGGTGCCAGAGCGGCAATCGAATTTTGCAAATCCCAAAATCGTAACTTGCTAGAAAAACCTCAGATTATTTTCGCAGGAAATACTCTTTCCTCATCAGCACTTGCAGAAGCAATTGCTCTTTGCGAAGGTAAGGATTTTTCAGTAAATGTTATTTCAAAATCGGGTACTACTACTGAACCCACAATCGCATTCAGAGTATTCAAGGAAATGCTCGAGAAAAAATACGGCAAAGAAGAAGCTGCAAAAAGAATTTATGCAACAACTGATAAAGCAAGAGGAACTCTCAAAGAGCTTTCCGACTGCGAGGGTTACGAAACATTCGTTATCCCCGATGATGTTGGTGGCAGATATTCGGTTCTCACAGCAGTTGGTCTTCTTCCTATTGCAGTTGCAGGAATCAATATTGATTCAATGATGCAGGGCGCAGCGGATGCCCGTGAAAAATTTGCAGAAGGCAATGTTTATACAAACGATTGTTATAAATATGCTGCGATGCGAAACATTCTCTACCGTAAAGGCAAATCAGTGGAAATGATGATTTCCTATGAACCTGATTATACAATGATGAACGAATGGTTCAAACAGCTTTACGGTGAAAGCGAAGGTAAAAACGGAAAAGGTCTTTATCCTTCATCAGCAGTCTTTTCAACAGACCTTCATTCTCTCGGTCAGTATGTTCAGGAGGGTGAAAGGGTAATGTTCGAAACAGTTGTTGCTTTTGATAAACCCAAGCAAGAGCTTATTATTGGCCTTGATCCCGAAAATGGCGATGGCTTCAATTTTGTTGCAGGCAAATCTGTTGATTTTGTTAACAAGAAAGCCTTCCTCGGAACAATACTTGCTCATACAGACGGCAAAGTTCCCAATATGGTTCTTGAAATTTCAGAAATGAACGAATATGATTTCGGTTATCTTGTTTATTTCCTTGAAAAAGCTTGTGCAGTATCAGGTTATATTTTAGGAATCAATCCTTTTGACCAACCCGGTGTTGAAAGCTATAAAAAGAATATGTTCGCTCTTCTCGGTAAACCCGGTTACGAGGAACATAAGAAAGCTCTTGAAGCAAGACTTTCTTAATTATTGCAAATCTTATTGGATTTGCATACATAAAATAAATTTGTAAAAGTCGCCATTTGGCGAGATTATAAACAACGGAGGTAAATCATTATGATTAAACTTATTATCGGCAACAAAGGTTCCGGCAAAACAAAGAGACTCATCAATCTCATTAACGAGGCAGTTGAAAATTCAAACGGAACAGTAGTTTGCATTGAAAAATCTCCCTTACTTACTTATGAAGTAACTCACAAAGCAAGACTTATCGAAACCGAAAGATTCGGTGTAGAGGGTTGCGACGCTTTCTATGGTATGGTATGTGGCGTTATCGCTCAGGACCACGATATTACAGAAATTTTTGTTGATGCAACATTCAAAATTGTTGGCAGAGATTATGATGCTTTTGCAGCTCTTATCAACAAGCTCAGCAAGGTATCTGCAGAAAATGAAATTGATATCGTTTTCACAGTTTCTGAAGACGAAGCAAAGCTTCCTGCTGCTCTCTTTGAGAATGCACAGAAAATCTGATGCGATTTTTAATCCCCTCTGTCAAGAGGGGATTTTTGTTAGTTTTTTTAACTTTTCTTATTGACAAAATACGATTTAGATAATATAATACTTGGGTATGTTGAGAGGTATAGTATATGATTATCGAACTTGAATCAGTTTTTAATACCGATGGGTTGAAAATCCCCTTTGATTACGAGCTTTCCTTAAGCGGAATAGAAGTATCAGGACTTTCGCCTATTACCGCTCCGGTTAAGGTAAGCGGTTTTGTTGAAAACAAAGCAGGTATCGTTAATCTCAAGGCAAGTGCCGCACTTAAATACGAAGCTCCTTGTGATCGTTGTGCGGAGAATGTAATTTCGCAGTTCTCATTCCCTGTTGAGCATACTCTCGTTGTTACCCTCGAAAGTGGCGATAATGACGATTTCCTCGAGGTGCCCAATATGCGACTTAACCTTGACGAGCTTGTTGAGGAAGATGTTAATCTCGCTCTTCCCTCAAAATACCTTTGCAACGAAAATTGTAAAGGACTTTGCCCCACTTGTGGCAAAAACCTTAACAAATCCCAATGTGACTGTAAAGCTCCAATCGATCCGCGAATGGAAGTGCTTTTACAGCTTTTGGATGACTAAGTTACTAATTATTTTTAAATCTTATTAGGAGGTAGTACTAATGGCAGTACCTAAGAGAAGAGTTTCTAAAGCAAGACGTGACAAAAGAAGATCCAACGTTTGGAAAATGGACGCAGCAGCACTTGTAAAGTGCCCCAAATGCGGTGAGTTCAAAAGACCTCACAGACTTTGCACAGCATGTGGCTATTACAACGGCAAACAGGTTATCGAAATCGCAGAATAATCTGTAAGTGCAATAGTATTCTGAATTGAAAGGGCGGTGGGAAAATTCTCCCCGCCCTATTGGACTGTTAAGATTAAAGTTTTAAAATAAAAAGGTGGTGAGAGAATGTCCGTTATTGTGGAAAAAATTTGCCCTGCATCCTATGGTGAAAGAGCAGAGGTTTTGGCAGGGGATGAGCTTGTTAAAATCAATAACCACGAAATATTTGATGTTCTCGATTACCGCTTTTATATTCAAAGCCGAAAACTTAAATTAGAAATTTTAAGAAACGGTGAAACAGTTGTTACTAATATAAGAAAAAGCGACGAATTCGCTGATATTGGTCTTGAATTTAAAACATATCTTATGGACAAGCAACATTCCTGTAAAAACAAATGCGTTTTTTGCTTTGTTGACCAGATGCCTAAAGGTATGCGAGAAACCCTTTATTTCAAAGACGATGATTCGAGAATGTCCTTCCTTTTCGGTAACTATATAACCTTAACTGGACTTTGTGAAAGAGAAGTGCAGAGAATTATTGATATGCACATTTCTCCAATCAATATTTCAGTTCATACAATGAACCCCAAGCTTCGGGTTGAAATGATGAAAAATCGTTTCGCAGGAGAAAGCCTTAAAATTCTTGACCATTTTTCCGAAAACGGAATTGATATGAACACTCAGCTTGTTCTTTGCCCCGGTATAAACGATGGTGATGAGCTTCGTTTTTCTTTGGAAGAGCTTTCTAAGCTTTCTCCGAGTGTGAAAAGCATTGCTGCAGTTCCTGTAGGTCTAACAAAATACCGTGATGGCCTTTACCCTTTGAGAACTTATACCAAAGAAGAAGCGGCAAATGTTATTGATATAATTGATGAGTTTAATGCCCATTATTCTTTCTATAACGGTGGAAAAACTCTCGCGTATGCTTCTGATGAATTTTATCTTATAGCAGAACGTGAAATTCCCGATGCAGATTATTACGGCGAATTTTCTCAGCTTGATAACGGCGTTGGGATGTGCGCTTTGTTAAAAGAAGAATTCCTTGATGCTTTAGAAGATACTGAAAGCAAAGCAGTAAACCGCAATATTACTGTTGCAACAGGTTATGCTGCACACAAACTTCTTTCAAACCTTTGTAAAAAGGCGGAAGAAAAATTTGATGGCTTGAAAATCAATGTAGTAAAAATTAAAAATGACTTTTTCGGTGATACTGTTACTGTTGCAGGTCTTATAACAGGTGCGGATTTTAAAGCGCAGTTAAAAAATTTGGATTTAGGTGACGAGCTTTTAATTCCAAGAGTTTCTTTGAGAAACGAGGGTGACAAGTTCCTCGACGATGTAACAATTGAGGAGCTTTCTGAAGAATTAAAAGTTAAGGTTACACCTGTTGAAAATGATGGTGCAGTATTCCTTGATATGATATTAAATGGAGGTGCAAGATAATGGCAAGACCGGTTGTTGCTATTGTTGGCAGACCCAATGTTGGTAAAAGTACACTTTTCAACAAGCTTACAGGCACTCGCCTTGCAATTGTTGATAATACGCCCGGCGTTACACGTGACCGCCTTTTTGGTGATTGCGAATGGTTGGGGCACAATATGCTTCTTGTTGATACAGGTGGTATTGAGCCTTATTCAAATGATGTTATTCTTTCACAGATGCGCCGTCAGGCACAGCTTGCCATTGACAGTGCCAATGTAATTATTTTAGTTACCGATGTTCGTGATGGTGTTGTGGCAACTGATGAAGAGGTTGCAACCATGCTTCAGAAAAGCGGAAAACCCATTGTTCTCGCAGTTAATAAATGCGATGGTTTAGGCGCACCACCACCCGAGCTTTATGAATTCTATAATCTTGGTCTTGGTGATCCGTTCCCTGTATCATCCGTTCACGGTCACGGAACAGGTGACCTTCTTGACGAGGTTTTAAAGCATCTTCCCGAAGAATATCTTACAGAAGATAATGACGAGGATGACTATATTAAGGTTGCAGTTATCGGTAAACCCAATGTTGGTAAATCCTCACTTGTTAATAAGATTATCGGTGAAGAAAGAATGATTGTTTCCAATATTGCAGGAACAACCAGAGACGCTACCGATAGCTTTGTTGAGAATGAACACGGCAAATTTATGTTTATTGATACTGCAGGTCTTCGCCGTAAATCAAAAATTGATGATGCAGTTGAAAAATACAGTGTTTTAAGAACAGATATGGCAGTTGAAAGAGCCAATGTCTGCGTTATTATGATAGATGCCCTTGAAGGCTTCACCGAGCAGGACAGCAAGGTTGCAGGTCGCGCTTTAGAGCAGGGTAAGGGTTGCATTATTGCGGTTAATAAATGGGATGCCTATGCAAAAGACGGCAAAACAATGGACTCCTACCGCAAACAGTTAATGAAGGATTTTTCATTTATGTCCTTTGCACCAATCATTTTCATTTCTGCAAAAACAGGTCAGCGTGTAGACAGACTTTATGAGCTTATTAAATTCGTTGATACCCAGAATGCAATGCGAATTAAAACAGGTCAGCTAAATGAAATTCTTGCAGCAGCAACACTCAGAGTTCAGCCCCCAACAGATAAAGGCAAACGCCTTAAGATTTATTATATGACTCAGGCTTCCACAAGACCCCCAACATTCGTTTGCTTTGTTAACAGTGCAGATTTGTTCCATTACAGTTATCAGCGTTATCTTGAAAATCAGATTCGTGAGGTTTACGGTCTTGAGGGGACACCTGTAAGGTTTGTAATCCGAGAGCGTGACGATAAGAGTAAACACTAAAAAATGCTCTAAAATCACAATTAAATACCCAAAAATTACAAAAAACTGCCCGAAAGTTACATTCAGGCAGTTTTTTTATGCCTTTGAGCTACAATATAGTCAAGAAAAGCAGATAACCCAAACCTCCCTGGCGAAGGGAGGGGGACCACACCGGAGTGGAGCGTAGGTGTGGTGGAGGGTTCTAGCACTTTGTGCGTATAATTGAATACCGCGAAAGCGGTTTACCTTACCCGCAACAAATTGTAGCAAAACTGTTTTTCTGAAAAGTAATGACATTTTTAAAAAAGAATGTTTATATGGTTATAGAGGTGATGAAAATGACTAAAATTTCAAAAAACATCAAACGCTTACGAATGTTACAGAATATGAGTCAGGAGGAGTTGGCACAAAAGCTCTTCGTTTCCCGTCAGGCAGTTTCATCCTGGGAAAATAACAGAACTCAACCTGATCTGGATATGATTCAAAAAATCGCTGAGCTTTTTGGTGTTGAGGTTGAAGAACTGCTTTACGGAGAAAAACGCAACACAAAATTAGAGGAAAGCGTCAGAACAAGTAAAACCTTGTTTATGGTTTTCTCCATTTTAGGCTCCTTGTTCGTTGGTGCAGGCATAATAATTCTTATGGTTGCCCTTTGGGACAAATTCCCCAATATTATGAAAGCAACTGTTTCATTCTTGCCTTTGCTTTTAGGGCAGGCAGGAGCAATTTATACCTATAAGAAAAAGTTCGATAATGTCGCCTGGCGAGAGGGTGCATCAATTCTCTGGTCCGCAGGTGTTACCGCAACAGTTGGCCTTTTAAGTATGGTTTTAGAGCTTCATTTAGGCGCTTTAATGTGCTTGCTTATTGATGCAGTTTTAATTCTTCCAATATTGTGTTTCTTCAAGGTTGTTTCACCCTTGGTGTTCTACTACGGCTTTTCAATAGC
Source organism: Acutalibacteraceae bacterium (assembly GCA_045543035.1). GTDB lineage: Bacteria > Bacillota > Clostridia > Oscillospirales > Acutalibacteraceae > DTU089. Next base: position 21,881 of record JAZQMA010000030.1, read on the forward strand.
GGGCTCAATAGGTGTTATGGAGTACACAAGAAACGAAATTTTAACAACAATTTTAATGATTATTTTAGTTGGCGCAGGTTTACTTTTCACATTCTTCAACAGAAAGAATGTAGCGGATGCAAGATATGAATATTCTTCTTGGATTTCAGTTTTAGCATCTTGTGCTATGGCTTTCATCGTTAGTGTAAGTATACTTGAATGGGGTTACTTCTCCTTACCGCTGGCATTTGCAGTTTGCATTTACACATTGAATAAGCACGACGGATGGTCAATGCCATTTTACCCAATTGGTATTTTGGGAACAGCTTTCGCTTCAATTCTTTCAACTTATGTTCATTTACAGGATGATGTAGGTTATGTGTATAATGATTTGCGTTGGTTGAATTTAATTAAACCTGAAAGTGTAGTAACTATCATTTTAACAGTAGCAACTCTTACAATCGGTTTTATCATCGGAGAAAAATCACTTGATAAAAACAAATATCAGTCAATTTTCTGCTACCTTGGTGCAGCAGGTGCGATGATAGCTTTGTTCAGCTCCGCATTCAAATCAGTTGCTTGGATGGGACTTATTCTTTTCGCAATCACATTTGCAGAAGGTCTTGTGATGCTCATTAAAGGTGCAAGTGAAAAGAATTACTTTAATCTTAACGTTGGTCTTATAATACTCCTTGTATTAATGTTCTTCGTGCTTTCAGCTTTCGATTGGAATATGGTAACGGTTGGCCTTATGTTCTTAATCAGCGGTGCATCTCTTTTCGGAGCAAACTTCTGCATCTCAAAGAAAATCAAAAAAGAACAGCTTGAATTAGATAAGGCGGTGGAAGATGATGAAAAATAAAAAAGGTACAATAATTCTTTCAATAATACTTGCAATTCAGTTTATAATACCTTTAGGCGTCTGGGGTTACGAAACCTATAAGAATAAAGAGTTGGAAGAAAAAGGACAGGAAATCAAACTGCTTGTTGACATAATTTATTATGATGACAATGGTTTGGATTTTGAAATTGAAGATTTGGAGAACCTTATTTATTCAATAGATAATAATTATATCGTGTTTGAAAATAACGGAAGTGATTATTATACCTTTAGGGAAACTCTTGATATTTCAGGAACAGATTTATATGTAAGCAGAAACAGGTTGTATGATTGGTACAATAAGAATTGGAGCTTCAGATATGAAATTCAAAACATTGAGTCAGAATATGATTTGGATTTTGCGAGATTGTATAATAAAGAACTTGAAATAGCTAATATAAATCATGGTCATTGTGAGGGTCCTGCAACCGAAGCTTATGCAGTTTTGAAGGTTTATAAAAACAGTTTCAAAGTAGTTGGTTTATATATTAACGGCGAGCAAATTGAATCGGTTGTTGAAAAATATATTAATAATGAGTGGGATAATTATCGTTATGAAGAAGTGTTCGTTGATTATGACGATTACTACTACACTTACGATGAAGAATTGAATGAATACGTAACAGAACCTGTTGCAGCATAAAACTAACACCCCGAATCAATTTGGTTCGGGGTGCTGACATTATATCAGAATATCAAGTTCTTCATTAATCTTTTTCTCATATTCGCTTTTATCGGAAAGCCTTGCAAAGCTTTCACAGCCGAAAGCCATCAAGAATGTTGCGGCGCTTTTATTTAAGGTAATATTTGAAATGAAAATTTCAGTTTCGGGAGAATTTCCGAATGCATAGTTCATAAACTCAACAATATTTGAAAGATTCTCTTGAAGTTTTTTTACTTTTTCTTTAAGCTGTTCGATATCTGTTTTTACACTTGTTTTTTTCTCTTCAGTTGCTTCTTTATCTTTTAAAAGCTTAAGTGTTTCTTTAATTGAGTTGCTTTTAGCGATAACAGATTTAGCTTCAAGTGTTATGTAGTCGCTTAATATATTAATTAACCCTAATTTCTCAGAAATTCCCAAAGTTTTTATTTTTTCAATAAGAGAATTATCAAAGCAGCCGTTTAGAAATTTTTCTGTATCAAAAATATCCTCAAGTTTTTTGAAAGCAGAATAATAGTTTGAAAAATCCTGTGCAACTGAGGGCGATTGGATGTACTGTTCAATAAGAGAAGCATCAACAGTGAGATTTTTCTTCTCATAAAGGCACATAATTCTCGATAAATCTTCCCAACCACGAGCGGTAACGAAGTGTTTGCCAACGGGCGTGTTTTCAATTGAATAAAAACAATGTTTTTTAATATCCAAAAATGCAAGAATGGCAGGATGAACATTATTATTGATTGCGTATTCTTTCCAGACATCATAACTTGCTTCAACATCAATTTTCTTTATTCTGTCAAGAGTTGCAATATCGTATTCTCTGACGGATTTGTTGTATTCAGGGGGGTTGCCTGCGGTAACAACAATCCAACCTTTCGGAACTTCGTGAGAGCCAAAGGTTTTATACTGCAAAAATCTCAACATTGAAGGAGCAAGAGTCTCGGAAACGCAGTTGATTTCGTCAAGGAATAAAATACCTTCCTTTTTGCCTGTTTTTTCAATGTAGTCATAAACAGAAGCCAGGATTTCGCTCATTGTATATTCGGAAACACTGTATTCTTTTTCATCAAAGGTTTTCTTTGCGATAAACGGAAGACCTATCGCACTCTGCCTTGTGTGATGGGTCATAGAATATGAAACAAGACCTATATTCAGTTCGTTTGCAATCTGTTCCATAACCGCAGTTTTACCAATACCGGGAGGGCCATAAAGGAAAACAGGGCGTTGTTTTTCGACAGGTATGAAAAATGAGCCATCCTCATTTTTTTCAAGATATGCAATAATTGTATTTTTTATATGTATTGTTGCTTCTTTTATGTTCATAAAATTCACCCTAAAATTTCTTGATATAAAAAGTTAATTTCATCAAATCCTGTGTTTTTTTGTTTTTGTGATAAAATCTGTTGTAAATTTAAAAAGCTGTTTTTTGATGCTTTTTCATATAACAATAAACAGAATTCGGAATCTAAATCAAAGTTATCGAGAAGATGTTTTAAAACCTTTTCTTCATTTTTCTCAGTTGCAAAAATTGTGGCATATTCTGCATTTTGTGATAAATAGTTTTTATAAATAATCTCGGTTTCCTCGTTGAGTTTTATCGGATAGGTGAGGCGGAAAGCAGAAATAATTGATTTTTCCTTTTTGTCTGCTTTTTCAAATTGTGAATCATATTTTTTAAAATCAAATTCACCGTTTTTTATAAGTGCATCTTCTCTGTCAGAATAAGAGTAAAATTTCTCACTTATAAAAATCCGGGCATTATATTTTTCTAATGCAAGAATATGGCAGTGGCAAGTTTTGTTTTCGCAGGTTTGCTTGTAGGTAAGTGTATTTTCAAAACCTAAACACAAGGTTTTAATTCCTTTTGGAACGGTGACTGCCGGGCATAGTCCGTATTCACTTTTTTGAATAAAGCTTGAAGAAAACATTGTTCCGTTTATATCAGGCAGAAGGCAAGGGGGTTCGGAAAATGCCGAAGCACCGATATATTCAAGTGTTCCGCCCCAAACAACGTTTGCAAGGGTGTTGCAACCGTCAAAAGCCATATCGCCGATATGTTTTACTCCTTTCGGGAAAACTATGCTCTTAAGGCTTTTACAACGCTTGAATGCTTTGCTTTTTATTGATTTCAATGTTTTCGGTAAGACTATTTCTTTTAGATTTATACAACCGCTAAAACATTCTTCTCCGATGCATTCAAGCCCTTCCGGTAAAACAATTGATTCAAGTGCTCTGCAGTTTTCAAAAAAGTTTTTTGGTAGGCTTTTCAACCCTTCGGGCAGTTCAACTCTTTTTAAATTTGTACAGCTTTTGAAAACTCCTTCACCCAAATTTTTTATTGAAGAAGGAAGTGAAGCTTTTTCTAATGAAGAACAGTTCAAAAAAGCAAAATCCTGAATTTCGGAAAGACTTTCAGAGAATTTTATGTTTTTTAAGGATGAGCAATTGCAGAAAGCAGAGCTTTTAACTGTTTTTACAGTATGAAACATCTCTACGTCTTCAAGTTGGGAATTGAAGGCATATTTATCTGTTTTTATTACAGGTAAAAAGAGTTTCAGTGCTTTTTCTGCAGATTTCAAAATAGATTTCCTTTCAAATTACATAGCAATCAATTTGTTTTTGTCAATGTATAAAGGTGTTGCCCAAACGGGAAGTCGGGTTTTGTCAAATCCGTTATCGTGAATTACGAAAACATTTTTGTAAGGTGGAATTTTTTCGGGATAAATACCGTCACCATCCGTGAAATAAATAAGACCGTTTATCTCTTTCCTTGATGAGCTTTCATAAAGCTCGTCAGCATATTGAAAAACGGGAGTGAAGTTTGTTCCTCCGAATCCGTGTAAAACGAGATTGTTCATATATTCCTCAAGCTCTAAAGAGGTTTTTATAATTGCAATATCTTGTATAGCTGAATCGCATTGTATAATGTGTATTTCTGAGTTTTTTTTAAAAAAATCTGTGGATTTTAGTATTGAATAAGTTTTTTTTATAAAACCCTCAACAATTTCACCTTTTACAGAGCCGGAAGTATCAATTGCAATAATAAGTTTCTTGATTTTTCCGTTTTCTGCATATTCAAGCGGTTCAATAAGCGGAATGTTTTCATAAAGCTTAAGTCCGTATGTGTAATAAATATAGTCGAACTCATCATCGTTTATTTCGAGAGTTTCATTGGTTTCAATAAATTTTTTCAGTAAATCCGAATAATCATATTTTTCATAAGTTACGGATTTGAGAATCTGTAAGCTCTCACCAACATTAGAACCCATTCGGGAGGGGAAAGTATCCAAATCACGAACAATTTGCTTCGTAATTTCGCGCCAGGCATCCTCAGGGTTTTCTGCATTGGTGTTTGAAAACTCGCTCAAGGTGTTTCCTCCACTTTGGGATTCGCCCCTTCGGTCATCTTCCCTTTTATAAATAGAACGTGCCTCAACCTCAATAATTTCATCGTCATCGTCTATACTGAAAAGCGCGTTTTCATACCAGGTTATATGATTATCAACTGAAAACAAGTCTGAATATAGCTCATAATCATCGGTCGATTGCTTTTCTGCTGTTAAATAGTAATAGATGTTTTCTGCGGTCAAATTCTTTGTTTTGTTTAAAAGATTTTTTATTATATTGTTCTGTGTTGCAGATTTCTCTGTTTGAGAGCAGGGGAGCTTTGCATCGTTTATTATTTTTTCAACGCATATATCACAAGCTAAATCCCAGAGCTTCTGGTTTTTAAAATCCGTGTTATAGATATGAAGCAAAGAGCAATGCAATAAAGAATGTAGCAACAGTCTTGTAATATTATTTTTATTGGTTTTATATTCCTTGCAAATCATTTCGGGGGAATAATAAAAAACTTTGCCGTTTGTATAGTTGTAGCCGTTTTCCGATAATTTAAAATCTATTGCATTTATTGCTCTTATAAAAGGCGGAAGCTCTCGGCAAACTGATTTTTTGCCTTGGTTTAATATTTCTTCGGCAAGTATATTTATATCAGTCATAGCCAAGCCCTCCGTCTTTTAAAGATTAAAATGGGTATAGTCAAAATTCGTAAATTTGACTATACCCATAAATTATAAAATAATAATATTAATTATTTGTTAAAACTCTATTTCAATTTCCTGTTCTCCGATACCGGTTTTGAATTCAATATCATAACCGATGTTACCTGGAAGTTCAATTATTTTATATTTACCGTCGCATTTGATTTCTTTGGGCTTGCGGTCAACATAAACAACTGTGGGAACCTTGAATTTTTCTGTCTGATTATATTTTAATTTGAATTCGCCGTCATCGTGGTCATATTTATAGGAGATAATTTCACCTGTAACTGCCTTAGGACGAGGACGGGTAAACACTTTCATAAAGTCCTGTTTGAAAATATCATCAAAATAGCACCAGTAGGTGTTGCTCCATTTGTAGGAGTCGAATTTGTCCTGCAAGAATCTGATATGAGGATACCAACCGTCACCCTCAGCGCAAGAACCCCATTCACCAACAAGGCAGGGAATGCCAAGTCTTACCTGAGTGTTTCTGTGTTCATCAAAAATCATACCAACTCGTGAGTTGTTTGCATATTTATATGCAGGAGTATCAACCATAAGGTCATAAGCATGGGGAGCGAAAACCTGCTGGCTTTCGATTTCTCCGTTTGTTTTGATGTGAGTGTTACAGCAGGGAATACCCATATTGGAATAATAGTTGTTTGCCATAAACATAATTCCGCGGTCTGTAACCTCTCTTACAGCAGTTGACATTTTGCAAAGGAAGGGTGAATAACGGTTTTTATCAAAGTTTTCAACAATTCCGTTACAAGCCTTGCTCATTTCCTTGAAAACTTCACCGGGGAACTGGTCAAGTGCTTTTGGTTTTTCATCGCTGAAAAGACCCACCTTTGCCATTTCAAGAAGATTAACTCGTTTATCTGTAACAGCAGTTTTTGCAACACCGGTTACGATTTTTCTGAAGATTTTACCGCCGTCTTTACCGGGGTGAGGCTCATTGAAAAAGTCGAAACCGAAAAGAGCAGGTTTATCTTTAACTGCATTTGCAAGGTTTTTCCACATATCTGCAAAATAATCCTGCAAGCCCTTTCGGTTATATTGAACATTGTCCCAGAAATTGTCAAAAGCTCTAAAACAAGCGTTGCCGTAGAAATAAGGCTCTGCCCAGACTGCAATTTGCTTTCTTGGAGTATATTTATCGGTTAAGGTTGCCCAACGGGGAGCACCATCACCATAGCAATAGGAAGAATAAACATCCTGATGGCAGTCAAGGTATGCGTAAATGCCGTATTCCTCGCATTTATCAAGAAACTCGCAAAGGTCATCAATGAGCTTTTGATTGTAATGACCGGGCTTGGGTTCCATAGCACTCCAGGTAAAGCCTAAACGGATTATATCAAAGCCTCTTGCACGGAATTCTTCAAATGGGAATTTGTCCGCACTATAGCCGTAACCGGGATTTTTTTCATCGAAGTCTTTTTTGTCAACAACGTTCATACCGCTGAGAATTCTTTCTCTGCCGTGTTCGTCAAGAAATCTCATTCCGGAAACTCTGATTTGGTCCATAGTGAAACCTCCTTAATTTATTGTAAAGTCTTGATTTCTGCACAAAGGGGAGCAGAAGTGGTTTTCCAGAAGCTACCTGCATAAATCTTTACTTCGTATTCTGTTTCAGGATTTAAGTCTGTATAAGCAATTTCGAGATATTCGGGCATATTGTAGAAATAATATTCTGACCACATACCTGTTTGCTTAACAATTGTATCAGTTGCTTTTTCAATAACAACAACCTTGTAATCGTTAACATAATCTTCATCTATCTTAGCCTGCGGGAATTTAATTCTGAAGCCGTCATCATCAAGGTCAAGGAATTCTATTTTTGCATCCTCTGCGAAATAGGGTGTAACTGCAGTTTTAAAGCGGATGTCATCAGTGTATTTAAAGCTTTCAGGGTTCCAGGGTTCATCAATTTCCCAAACATAAGGGAAGAAATTATCTGTGAAAATATCGTAGGGGTAAATTCTTACTCTGCCGTCTTTATCTGCTTCAACAATAAGGAACTGAGCAAAGTTTGCTTTCATTGGTGGAACTGTGCCGTAGTATTTATCAAACTCGTCAAGCTCTGTATATGAAAGTGAACCTGTTCCCAATGATGTGAAATGCTTCTGATGAATTGAACGGGGATTGTTGATGGGAGCGTGGGAATGACCTGAGAAGTTAATCATCTGAGGGTAGTCCATATATGTAGCATAAAGCTCATCTTCACCCCAGAGCATACTGCCATAAACAGTATCTGTAATATGGGGATGCTGGAAAACGAAAATAGGCTTCTTGGGGTCTGCTTCTCTTGCCTTTTTAAGCTCCTTTGCCATATATGCAATTTTATCACCATTGAAGTTTGTTCCGTGAGAGCAAGTGAGGCTGATAAAATGGAAGCCGTTTATAACTCTGTGCTCATCAACAGGCATATTGAAAACTCTTGCAAATTTTTCGTGTGCCGCTTCAACGCCTTCGCTATGGTATTCGTGACTTGCCATTGTAAGAGCATACTGTGTTTCGGGTTTGAGATTTTTCTCAACAATTTCCTTGAACTTTCTCATCTGAGGTTCAGTACCGCTGTTTGCAAAGTCACCAACGGAATAAAAAGCATCAAGCTTTTTATAGCTTTCGCTTTCTTCACAAAGCTGATAAACTCGTTTTATCGCTTTTTCAAGTCTTTCTTCTTCAATGCAAGGTTCATCTTTGATGTGAACATCACTTGTAACCATAAATCTGAGAATCGGTTTGAAATCTTTCTGAAGCATATTAACTCCTCCTGAATAGGTACAAAATTATACACTTTAATTTTAACATTTACCAAAGCTTAATTCAATTGTAAAAACAAACAATTAGAAGTATTAAAATATGTTAAAAAGTTTCATAATTATATTTATTTTTATTAAAAGTTATGATATACTATGTGAGAAAACAAAACAAAGGAGTAATTAAAATGACAATTAATAAAGATACTATAATCGGTTCAATTCTTGATGTAGCTCCCGATACAGCACCTTTCTTCCTTGAAATGGGTATGCATTGTCTCGGTTGCCCTGCTTCTCGCGGTGAAACTGTTGAGCAGGCTTGCAGAGTTCACGGTGTTGATGCAGATGAGCTTATTGCAAAAATCAATGCATTTCTTGAGAATAAATGATTATTAATTTATCAGAAAGGCTCTCTGCCGCCGCTTCTCTCGTAAAGGGTGGCGGCATTGTTGCTGATATAGGAACTGACCATGGGTATTTACCCATTTATTTAATACAGTCGGGAAAAATCGAAAAAGCTATTGCGGCAGATATCGGAAAAATGCCTTTGGAAAATGCCAGAAAATCTGTTGCTCAATATGAACTTGCAGATAAAATAGAGCTTCGTCTTTCCGATGGTCTTAACTCATTCCGAGAAAATGAAGTGGATGAAATTGTTTTTGCAGGAATGGGCGGTACTCTTATTGCTGAAAAGCTTAAAGAAACACCTTGGATTAAAAATAGAAATTTGCACTTTGTTTTTCAACCTCAGAGCAGGGCAGAGGATTTGCGGGGATTTCTCTTTAGTAACGGCTTTGAAATAGGAACAGAAATTGCAACTCACGAAGGCAACAGATTTTATATTGCTTTTGAAGCTTTCTATACAGGCGAGGTTCGTGAGTTTACAGTTGCAGATTGCTTTTTAGGAAGACTCCCGAGAACAGAAGATGCAAAAATACATATCGGAAAGCAGGTTAACCGATTGCAGAAAAGATACGATGCTACAAAAGAAATCGGCAAAACTGATGACGAGCTTTTTTATACAATACAAAAATTAAAGGGTTTTATAAATGATTGAAACAATAGCGCAGATTGTTGGTTTTGGAGGTGCGGCACTTAACGGACTTTCATTCCAACAGAAAAAAAGAAAAGGCATAATCGGTGTTCAGATTGGTGCGGCAGTTCTTTTTATAATTCATTACATACTTTTAGGCGCATATACAGGTGCGGCACTTAATTTTATCGGACTTCTCCGTTCGATTGTGTTTATTAATAACGATAAAAAATGGGCAAAAAGTCCTGTTTGGTTAGGAATATTTGTTGTTATAAGTGCAGTTTCAAGTGTTTTGACTTGGGTGGATTGGTATTCATTTCTTCCTGCTATGGCAATGATTTTAACAACTGTCAGCTATTGGCTTAAAAATGAAACAAAAATCCGCCTTGTTACATTTCCGAGCTCACCTTGTTGGCTTATTTATAACATCATAACAGGCTCTGTTGCGGGAATTATAACAGAATGTATCGTAATGAGTTCACTTATAATTGCGATTGTTCGCTATGATATTTTGAAAAAGGAAAAGGTAAAGAAAAATGACTGTTAAAGATATTTATAATTACCTGAATGAAATAGCACCCTTTGAAACTGCTGAAGAATGGGACAATTGCGGTCTGACTGTTGGTTCATTTAACCAAGAGGTTAAAAAGATTTATATTGCGCTTGATGTAACAAATGATGTCTTGAAAGATGCAATTTCTTTTGGTGCAGACCTGGTTATCACTCATCATCCTATGATTTTTAACCCCATTTCACAAATTCTTTGTGATAGTTTGGTTTATAAAGCAGTGGCATCGGGAATTAGCTTTATTGCATCTCATACCTGCCTTGATAAAGCAGAGGGGGGAGTTAATCATTGCCTTGCAAACAGGGTTGGTATTAAAAATTTAAAAACTTCCGAAAATGACGAATTCCTTAAATATGGTGGAATTGAACCTTGCACCGCAGAAGATTTTGCAAAGAAAATCAAATATGCTTTAGGTGGTTCGGTTTCTTTTACTGATGCAGGGAAAAATATTAAAACAGTTGCTCTTTGCTCAGGTTCGGGCGGAGATTTAGTAGCGGAAGCTAAAAATATTGGCGCTGATGCTTTTCTCACAGGTGAAGCAAAGCACCACGAATACCTGCTTTCAAAAGATTTGGGCATATCAATGTTTGTTGCAGGTCATTTTGAAACAGAAAATATAGTTTGCGAATATTTATATAATTCACTTAACGAAAAATTCGGAAATAAAATTGAAATCAAGGTTTCAGATTTAGGAAATCCTGTAAATCATATATAAAAATAAAAGGTAAATTTAATGGCTTTAGATGGTATTTATTTGAACTTTCTTGTGTCAGAGGTAAACGAACTTCTGGCAGGAGCAAAGGTTGATAAAATTCACCAACCCTCTAAAAATGAGTTGGTGTTCATAATGCGGACAAGGGGCGGTATGCACAAGCTGTATTTTTCAGCGGATGCAAACAGTCCTCGTTTTGCTGTGGTGAATTCTGTTCCTGAAAACCCACAGACACCAACAATGCTTTGTATGCTTTTCAGAAAGCGTCTTGTTGGTGCAACTCTTGTAAGTGTTGAGCAGTACGGACTTGACCGAATTGCGTTTTTCAATTTTGATGCAACCAATGAAATAGGCGACAGAGTAAAGCTTACTCTTGCAGTTGAAATAATGGCGCAACACAGTAACGTTATTCTCTTTAATGAGGAAAACAGAATTGTTGATGCTTTAAGGCGCGTTGACAGTGAAAAATCCTCTTATCGCCTTGTTTTACCCGGAGCACAGTATAAATTGCCACCACCCCAGGATAAGCTTGATATAAGAAGCGTTGGACCTCAGGAAATCTGTCAGGGCGTTCTCAATCTTACAAATTCAAAGCTTTCTTCGGCAATTCTTAAAACAATGCAGGGTGTTTCACCGCTTTTATCAAGAGAATTAGCATTCAGAGTGTGCGGTGATGATAAAGGTATAAGTGAGCTTTCAACGGAAGAGAAAATGGCTCTTCTTTGCGAAATCAGTTCCCTTAAAACTATGGTTATGAGTGGGGAAACTAAGCCCACAATGGTTCTTGATGAATCAGAAAAGCCAATGGAATTTTCATTTATGCCAATTACACAATATGGTGGGGCATATAGGGTTATAACAAAGAGCGATGTTTTCGAACTGTTAGAAGGCTTTTATTCCGAACGTGACAGAGTTCTTCGTACACGCTCAAAAGGTGCAGAGCTTTTCAAGCTTCTTGATAATGCTATTGAAAGAACATCAAGAAAGCTTAATAATCAGCAGGAAGATTTGAGAAAATGCGCCGATAGGGAAGAGTTGAGAATAAAAGCGGAATTGATAACTGCCGTTCAGTATAAGTTAGAAAAAGGCGCAAGTGTTTATGAAGTTGAAAACTATTACGATAACAATAATATCGTAAAAATTTCAGTTGACCCTGCGCTTTCACCATCTCAGAATTCTCAAAAACTTTATAAAGAATACAGAAAAGCCTGTACTGCTGAAAATATGCTCATAAAGCTTATTGAAGATGGGGAACAGGATTTAGAATATCTTAAAAGCGTTAAGGACTTACTTGAACGCTCAACTCTTGAAAGAGAGTTTTCTGAAATAAAAGATGAGCTTATTTCTCAAGGCTTTATAAAGCCTAAAAAATCAAGCAAAAAGCAAATGAAAAAACAAGCACTTCCTCCCCTCGAATTTAAAACAAGTCAGGGTCTTACAGTGCTTGTTGGCAGAAATAATATTCAGAATGATAAGCTTACCTTTAAGGTTGGCAGAAAAGGGGATATGTGGCTACATGCTCAGAAATGCCCCGGTTCTCACGTGCTTCTTTTAAGTGACGGGGGAGAAATACCCGATGATGCAATTGTTGAAGCTGCTGAAATTGCCGCTTTTTACAGCTCTGCTAAAGACGGAACAATTGTAACAGTTGACTATACTGATGTAAAAAATATAAAGAAACCCAATGGTGCAAAGCCCGGTTTTGTTGTTTATTACACTTATTATTCTGTAAATGTTAAGCCTAAGAATTCTGAATGTTAAATATTACAAATTTTAACAAAATAGAAAAAAATATTGACATCTGTCTAATGCGTTGGTAAAATATAACTGACGGATGAAGAAAGTTCCGTCAAAGCACGGAACTTTTTTGCTTTCAAAGGAGGCAATAATATGAAAAAAGCATTCAAAACAATATTATCCTTAATGCTTGCTGCAATTGTGGTTGTTGGTGTTATGTCACCAATTGCGCCTGTTGCATCTGCCATAAAAATTCCGACACATGAAGGGCATAGTGATATGTGGTTGGTCGATGCCAATTCTAAGAAAACTGCGTCAACATTCAATTTGTACGGAAGAGCGGATTACATCTGTTTGAAAATGTATCAGGATGAAGATTGCAGAGGATGGGATGAGTTTTGCTTTGCAATGTATTCCGATTCTAACTATAAAAAAAGAGTGGTATATTATTCAACCAAAAGCTCAGTCGGAACTGATTACCTCAGAATTCCGGTGGCCTTTGATGATTTAAAGAGCGGAACATATTATGTGAAAACCTATGTAAAAAAATGGGAAATTGGAGATGCTCTCCATTCTCGTTCTCGAACAATAGACCAGGATACTGTTCGTAAATACAAAATTAAAATAGTAAAGGGTGGCACCAGTCTTAAAGATATGAATACCGTTATGTATGGCTTCGAAAATACTGAAGACGGTCCGCGTATATATTGGTATTCAGTTCCCGGTGCAACAGGCTATTATCTTTATAGGAAAAGCCCGAAAACAGGTAAGTATTCTAAAATAAAAACAGTTAAAGACAGCGGTAAAAAATTTACAAGTGCTGTTGATAGCGATATGGAAGGTAAAAACTGCACAAGATATTATAGGGTGGTTGCTTATAAAGGTTCCTCAAAAACACCATCATCATTAATTTCTTTAAAAACCAAAATACTCCCAACACCGAAAGTTAAATTAACCGTCCGTGCCAATAATGAGATAAAACTCAGTTGGAAAGAAATAGGGAACCGTTCAGATTACCATATTTATATCAAAGGCGGAGATATTAAAGATTGGTATGAAATTGATGAGGTTACAAGCGGTGGCTCCAGTAGATGCATTGAGTTATCTGATATAAAACCTAAAGGTAAAAAATTAAAAACCAATACAAAATATTATTTTACTGTTATTGCAGATGTGGATGGAATTTATACCGGTTACAATACAAAAGGTGTGTCTACATGGCTTCTAAATGTGCCAAAGATGAAGGAGTGCACATATCCTGAAACTGGCGGTATAACTGTTAACTGGACAGAATCTGTTGGTGCAGATAAATACAGAATTTACAGAAAAGCAAAAACTAATGCAGATTATGAATACATAGATTCTGTAAACGGAAAAACATTTTCTTATACTGATGAAACCGTTTCAAATCTCGATAGATATTATTATCTTGTAAAAGCCTATAAAGATGATAAACTTGCATCTTATGGTGGCGGTGTGACCGGCATTAAACTTATTGCACCAAAATTAGAAAGCTTTGAGGCTAATGATAATGGAACAGCAACATTGAAATGGTTAACCCCTCAAGCAAAATATTGCAATTATTATGGTATCTATATAAAAAATAATGACCAATGGGAATATGAATCTTCTTCGTACTATGAGCAATATTCTATGAAACTTGCTTATCAGGTTACGGATGTAACTATGACGGTGCAGAGCAATTGCGATTCTGTTTCAAGTCCATACAATGAAGATGGTATAACCCTTGAATATCGCCCGAAACCCCAGATAACAGAGCTATATGCAATTGAAGGAAAAGGCGCATATATAGATTGGACTTTACCTAATGGAGCAGAAGCATCATATGTATACAGAAAAACTGCAGATAGTGAATATGAATTAATTTACTCAAGTGAGGATTCAAGTTGTTTCTGGGATACTACTGTTGTAGCGGGTGTTCCTTATACATATAAAATAGCATATTCATATAAGGGTGAAGTTATAGAAACTGCAACAGTTGAAAAAAGTGTTGAATTCGTTCTGGGTTCAGAAAAAATCCGTGAGCAACTTTATGTACCTAACCATAATTTATCTGACAGATATTCAGTAAAATGTGAAAATGCCAGTGCTGATAATAAATATTATGTGTTTGTTAAGGTTGATGGAGAATGGCAGAAAGTGAGCTTTTCATATTTCTACGGTCAACTTCTGTTGGATAAAAGGGTTGGCGTTAATGAATATGCTATTGCTGCAACAACTCCCGATGGTAAAGTCACAATGATTGATGGACCATCTTTTGTAATTGATTATGGCAACGATAGTGCTAATGCGGTTTCAATTAGTTTTGATAAAACAACAGCGAAATTCACTTGGAATCCCGAGGAGGTTGCTGGTGAAGAGATTGTTATTTACAGAAATGATGAGCTTTTAGCACAGGTTCCTGTAAGTGAAGGGGCTTATGTTGATGAAACTGCAGTTATTAACAAACAGTATAATTATAAAGCCTATGTAAATAAAAACAGTTTCCTTTCTCTAAAATATGTTTCTTCATCCAATGAGGTTATATCAACACCTTCAATAAAAGTTTCCACTACAACAAAAGGTGTTAAACTCAAATCAACAAATAAGGATTTTAAATCTGCACAATTTGTAATCGGGAGAAAAACTTCCGATGGTAAATGGAAAACATTAGAAAAAAACCTTTATTTGAACAGTTCTTCTGCTTATGTTGATGATAGCGCAAAAAGTGGTGTTAAGTATACTTACAGGATTAAGGCTAAACCCTATGGTTGTGATAGTTATGGTAGCTATACCTATGTTACTCATATGTATCTTTCAGCACCAAAAATTAAAAAGATTTCGCCTAAATCGAACGGTTTGAGAATTTATTGGTCTAAAGTTGAAGGTGCTAAAAAGTATGTTCTTAAATACTATAATACAGAAAAAGAAGAATGGGTTACATTAAAAACTGTTTCTGCTTCTGATACTTTGGCATATACCGATACTAAAGTTAAATATGGCGAGGTAAGAACCTATGCTGTATGGGCGATAAATGGAGATTACAAAAGCTCATACAGAGAAAATGGTCACAGGTATATGGAAGAGCCTGAAATAACATCAGTAAAGCAAACTAAATCAGGTATCAGAATTGAATGTAATGCGGTTGATGCTGCATCAGGCTACCTTTTCTATTGCAGAGAAAAGGGATCAAAAAAATGGTATGGTATAGGTCCATCTCCTGGTGGGGTTAAAGCTAAAAAAGGAAAAGTAGTTTATGTGCACGAAAACAAGTATCTTGAAAAAGGCAAGACCTATTATTATAAGGTGCAGTCAAAGTGCAGTAGTTTTAAATCAACATGCGAGAAAGAATCAAAACCTATAAAATATAATGGTTAAAAGAACCGCACATCCGATTGGATGTGCGGTTAGCTTTTTATTATACTTCAGTTAAATGAATTAAATATGAAATTCCGTCGCCTTTAGGTCTGTGAGTAAGGTTAAGACCTGCGTTCATAAGGAATGCACCGCTATAGGTTTCGCCTGTGTCTTCAATTTCATAAACCTTTTCAGGGTCAAGCCCCTGAAGCTTCAAAATGAATAAATCATCATAAGGAAGCTTGATATGAACAACGGTAACAAGAGCTTCTTTCTTATCTTCGCTTACGAATTCCCAAGCAACCTTGAACTCGTTTTCAAAGGGTGTTATAAGTCTGTAAAGCTCACCATAGTGAATAACATCATAATATTTGTGATATTCTTTGACCTGCTCTTTAATTTCAGCTATTTCTTCTTCGGTTAATTTATCGGGATCAAGCTCATAACCGAATGAACCCCAGAGAGCAACATTCTTTTTAGTTTCGTAATTTGCTCTTCTGCTAGCAGAAACGTGAGCACCCATTGTGGAAGCAGGGTAGCAAAGAGATGTTCCGAATTGAATTGTAAGTCTTTCAATGGGGTCGGTATTATCACTTGTCCAAATCTGAGGAGAATAGTAAAGCATACCGGGGTCGAAGCGTCCGCCACCGCCTGAGCAGTTTTCTAAAAGTAAGTCGGGGAAGTCTTTTGTAAGTCTGTCCATAATTTCATAAGTACCGAGAACAAAGCGATGGAAAACCTCACCCTGTCTTTCAGCAGGGAGCTCTGCACAAGATACTTCCGTAAGATTTCTGTTGAAATCCCATTTTAGATATGCAATGTTGTTTTCGGAAAGGATTTTATACATCATTGAATAAATATGGTCGCGGACTTCTTTTCTTGAAAAGTCAATAACATACTGAGTACGGGCAATAGATTTATCTCTGCCCTCTGTATGCAAGCACCAATCAGGATGAGCTCTGTATATATCGGAATCGGGTGAAATCATTTCAGGCTCGAACCAGATACCGAATTTAAGACCTAAATCATTAACCTCTTTAATAAGACCTGAAAGACCGTGTTTGAGCTTGTATTCAGCAACAAACCAGTCACCGAGAGAGGATTTGTCATCATCACGTTTGCCGAACCAACCGTCATCCATAACAAGCATCTCAATGCCCATATCTTTAGCGTGACGAGCAAAGGAAACCAGCTTATCGTGGTCAAAGTTCATACCTGTACCTTCCCAGTTGTTAATGAGAAGAGGACGTTTTGCTTTTTTCCATTTACCGCGAACAAGGTTGTTTGCGTAAAGTCTGTGGAACATACGGCTCATTTCACCAATACCTTTGTTGGTGTAAATCATAACCGCTTCAGGAGAATAGAATTCTTCACCCGGATTAAGAAGCCAGTTGAAGCCTTCGGGGTTAATACCCATAACAAGACGGGATGAAGCAAATCCGTCAACCTCAACATCAATGGAGAAGTTACTGCTGTAAACAAGGTTAAAACCGTAGCAATCACCGTAATCTTCAGTAGCGTTTTTGCTTACAAGTGCAGTGAAGGGATTGTGATTATGGCTTGAAGAACCGCGTTTGCTCTTTATGGACTGAATACCTCTGTGCAAGGGGTATCTGTCTAAAGCGCGTTCTTTAACCCATCTGCCGTAAAGACCGAGCATATCATAGTCGTAACCGGGTAAATCGATGCAAAGTGAATGTATTGTATCAATATAGAAGGGCTTGTCTGTTGGGTTTTCAACCTTAACGCTTCTTGTGATAGCACCTTTTTTCTCGAAAACTGTATAAATAAGAGTAGCTTTAACACCTGTAACCTTGTCTTCTGTTAGAATTTCAAGCGTTTCAGCTTCGCCATCTTCATCAACATAAAGAGAGGGGAGACCGGGAAGAGCTTTTTTGCCATTGTAGATTTCGTGACTTACATATCTTAAATCAGTTACCTTGTTGCCTTCGCTGTTTTTAACAGCAAAAGCAGAAAGGCGGAAATCACCTGCACCGAAAGTGGAATATTCCATAGGAGTTACATCAGGGGAAAAGTTAAACACTCTTGCTGACGGACTGTCGGGGCAGAATGAAGCAAATCCGGGTCTTATACGAAGTGATTCAACATCTGTGTCGGGAATTGGTGCACCATAGTAATAATGCACAAGATAATTACCTTCAAAAATCCCGAAAATATATGTTGAACTGTATGTATCAAGCTTGAATGTTTTTGTTTCTTTGCAGAAATTAATTGCCATAATAAATCACCTTATTTTTGTTCAATGTTATATGCGCTAATACCTTGAATAATGAAATTATCATTACCTATTTCGGTGTTAACAATCTGGATTTTAAGAGCAGTTGCAGTGGTTTCCTCAACCGCTATATTTTCATTAATGATAAGCTTATCTGTGTAAATAAGCTTGAATTCACCATCAACCTCGGCAAAAATGTTGTATTGGCGCACGGAAGCTGATTTTTCATTAATAAAAACAGTGTTGAAGGTCTGTTCTTCGGAAAAACGGAATTCTATATAATCGCCTTGTTTACCTTGAAAAGCACCCATTGAGGCTTCAACAGTATCGACCGCTTCACCGTTTATAAGAACAGTTTCTGCGGTGCTGATAATATCAACAATTCTGTTACCGCCACAAGAGGAGAAAAGGCAGATTATAAGAATGATAATTGTAAGTGGAAATAAAAACTTTTTCATATTTCCACCTTATTCCGAAAGCTCAGTAACTCTTCTTAACTGACGCGGAATGTCAATTTTTTGAGGGCATTTTTCAACACAAGCTTTGCAATCCAAGCAATTGTTTGCTCTCTGTTCGGTGCCGATTATATAATAGTGCTTTGAAAAGTCTTCAGTGCTTCTTGTTTTGTTGTATTCGTTATATGCTTTAAAACAAGCGGGAATGTTAATTCCTACGGGACAGGTTTCAACACAGTATTTGCAATCAGTACAGGGTACTGCAAAATTCTTTCTGAAAAGCACATTCGCTTTTTCGATTGCTTCTTTTTCAATATCAGAAAGAGGTTTTAATTCATCAAAGGTTTTAAGGTTGTCCGCAACCTGCTCATAGGTGGACATACCGCTGAGAGTTACAAGAACATTGGGAAGCTCTGCAACATATCTTAAAGCATAAGAAGCAGCAGATGCATCGCCCAAATCTTCAAAAACTTTTTTTGCTTCATCATTAAGAGTATGTAAAGAACCGCCACGAACAGGTTCCATAACAATACAGGGAATGTTTCTCTCTTCAAGAGCCTTATAATAAGCTTTTGCATTCTGATTTTCCCAGTCATAATAGTTAATCTGAAGCTGAACAAAATCCCATTTGTATTTATCAATGAGCTTGAGGAAAAATTCAAGATTTCCGTGGTAAGAAAATCCTAAATGCCTGATTTTTCCAAGCTCTTTTTGTTTTGTGAGGTATTCATAAGAATTATCTTCTTCAAAAATCCACATATTATCTTCGCTGACTGCGTGAAGAAGATAAAAATCGAAATAATCAACACCGCATTTTTCAAGCTGACCATTGAATATTTCCTCAGTATTTTTCTCTTTATCTTTAATAGGACCGCTTGGGAGCTTTGTTGCCAGACAAAAGCTTTCGCGAGGGTATCTGCTCAAAGCCTCTTTAACAAATTGCTCTGAGTCACCGCCGTGATAAAAATAAGCGGTGTCGTAGTAATTAACGCCCGATTTCATAGCAAGGTCAATAAGTCTGAATGCTTCATCTCTGTCAATAGCTTCACTGTTTTCTTCTTTTTTAGGCAAACGCATAAGACCAAAGCCAAGCTTGGAAATTCTTCTGCCGATAGAAGCAAAATTACTGTATTGCATAATTAGTATTCACTCCTTTAAAGGTAGTATGTCATAATTATACAATACAGTAACACTTCATTTCAAGCAAAATTAAAAGAATGTTTCTATAATTTTGTCAGAAAGATAGGGGGAATAGCGGAAATAATCAAGGTGACCTTCTTTGATGAAGTAAGTAGGTTTTTTCTTTGGGTAATCGGCATCAAATGAGTCAACTATAATTAATTTTACTTTCATTTTTTCAGGTATGATGCTTTTTATGTAAACGCTTGTTTGTTGACCGTCAAAAACCGCAGGAGTATATTCTGCCAAACCTGCAAGGTTCGGAGTTAATTCAACAAAAATCCCGTAGCTTTCAACACTTCTTACAATACCGCTGACAGTTTCGCCGATGTGAAATTTTTCTGCATTTTCTTCCCAGGTTCCTAAAAGCTCTTTATGAGAAAGGGTAGCTCTGCCGTTTTCATCAAAGCTTTTTATGATAACCTTTATATCATCGCCAACGTTAAATCTTACGCTAGGGTGAGGTATTCTTGAAACCGAAATGTTATCTATAGGCAAAAGCGCATTTATACCGCAACCAATATCACAAAAAGCACCAAAATTTTCAAGATGGGTAATTCTTGCGGTTATAATATCTCCTGTGAATATGTTTTTGTTTATTTCATTTTGAAAATCTTCCTGAACTTTTCTTCTGCTTAAAAACGCAGTTTTTTTATCACCTGAAAGTTTAATATCTTCAATAATAAATCTGACCGGCTTATTTACTCTTGCGATTATTGCAATATCTCTTGTTGTGCCTTCTTTTATTCCGATTGCACATTCCTCGCGGGGAATGATGCCGTGAATAAAGCCAAAATCAATATGTAAATTATGCTCTCTGTCACAATAAATTGCTCTTGCCTCAAGTTGCTTTTTATCTGTAAAAGCTTTATGGAAAGCCTCATAAGATGAAAGTGCGTGAATATTCTCTCTTGTGTTAATCAAAAAGCCTTCGGGAAGGTAGTTTGTCATTTCGTTATCACCTGATTCATTTATTTTTATTTATATTTTCTTTAACCTACTCTTTAATTTTATGTAAAAGTGTGCTACAATATTTCTGTAAATAGTTAAAATTGGGGGAGTTCAGGTGGATATTCGTGTTGGCGATGTTCTTGAAATGAAAAAACAACATCCTTGCGGTTCGAAAGAATTTACTGTTTTGCGCTCGGGAATGGATTTCCGTTTGCATTGTAACGGTTGTGGCAGAGAGTTTTTAATTCCCCGTTCTAAAGCAGAAAAGAATATAAAGAAAGTAACAAGGGAGAACACAGATGATTGATAAACTCCAGCAGGTAGAAGAGCGTTTTGAAAAGGTTAATGAATTGCTTTGTTTACCCGAAACAGTTTCCGACCAGAATAAATACGCTTCATTAATGAAAGAATTAAAAAATCTCACTCCTTTGGTTGAAACATACAGAGAATATAAAAAAGCTGTAAGCGACGGTGAAGCCGCAAAGGAAATGCTTTCGGAAAAGCCTGATAAAGACCTTAAAGAGCTTCTTGAACTTGAAGTGGAAGAATGTAAAGAAAAGGTTGAAGAACTTAACGAGCAATTAAAAATTCTTCTTTTACCCAAAGACCCTAACGATGATAAGAACGTTATTATTGAAATCCGTGCAGGTGCAGGGGGAGAGGAAGCTGCTCTTTTCGGTCATTCTCTTTTCAGAATGTATTCAATGTATTCTGAAAACCGAGGATGGAAGCCTGAAGTTTTGTCTATTAACGAAACAGGTCTTGGCGGTATAAAAGAAATAAGCTTTATGATAACAGGTGAGGGTGCATATTCCCGCTTTAAATTTGAAAGCGGTGTTCACCGTGTTCAGCGTGTGCCCGAAACGGAATCAGGAGGAAGAATTCATACCTCAACAGTAACTGTTGCTGTTCTTCCCGAAGCAGAAGAGGTTGATATTGCAATTGACCCAACGGAATTGCAGATTGATACCTACCGTTCAAGCGGTGCAGGTGGTCAGCACGTTAATAAAACTGAATCTGCCATTCGTATAACCCATTTGCCCACAGGTACAGTTGTTGAATGTCAGGATGAAAGAAGTCAACATAAAAACCGAGAAAGAGCAATGAAAATTCTTCGCTCTCGTCTTCTTGAAGCGGAGAGAGAAAAACAGAATGCGGAAATTGCGGATGAACGCCGTTCACAAGTGGGAACAGGTGACAGAAGCGAAAGAATAAGAACATATAATTTCCCTCAAGGGCGAGTAAGTGACCATAGAATAGGTCTTACTCTTTACAGAATTGAAGCTATTATGAACGGCGACCTTGATGAAATTATTGATGCCCTTATTACTGCCGATACAGCAGACAAATTAAGAGTAACAGAGGAATAAATTTTGAACACAGAACTTGTTAAAATAACAATTGAGGATTGTGACGAAAAATATAAAAAAGCAGTTGAACTTCTTCAGAATGAAGAGGTTGTTGGTATGCCCACGGAAACTGTTTACGGACTTGCTGGGAATGCTTTTTCACCTCTTGCAGTAAGTAGGATTTTTGAAGCAAAGGGCAGACCTACCGATAACCCCTTAATCGTTCATATTTCCGAGTTTTCCGAAATATATGATTTGGTGAAGGTTGTGCCCGAATCTGCAAAAAAACTTGCGGAAAAATTCTGGCCCGGTCCGCTTACGATAATTCTTCCCAAGGCAGATAAAGTTCCATATTGCACAACGGGTAATCTCGATACAGTTGCAGTCCGTTGCCCCTCCCATGAAATTGCAAGAAAGCTTATAAAATTAAGCGGTTTGCCTTTAGCTGCACCATCTGCAAATTTATCCGGTAAACCAAGCCCCACAAAAGCAGGCCATGTTTTTGAAGATTTAAAGGGCAGAATTCCTTTTATAATTGATGGCGGAGATTGTGCAGAGGGTGTTGAATCAACTGTTATTACTCTTGCAGGAGAAAAGCCGAGACTTTTAAGACCGGGTAATGTTACTCTTAAAGAACTTATCAGCGTTTTAGGCGAAGTTGAGGTTGATGATGCAGTTTTAAATCCCTTGAAAAATAATGAAACAGCCTCTTCACCGGGGATGAAATACAAGCATTATTCACCCGATGCGAAAATTACTCTTGTAAAAGGCTCTTTTGATGCTTTTTGTGAATATGTAAATGGTTTTGACAACGAAACCTATGCAATGATTTTTAATGATGATAATGTTGAAAATCTTGAAATACCGTACATAAAATATGGGCATGCAGATTATAAAAATCTTTCCCATAATCTTTTTGATTCTCTTCGTGAGCTTGATAAAATCGGTGCAAAGCAGTGCTTTGTTAGGTACCCCGATGAAGAGAATAAAGATAATCTTGCAGTTCTTAACAGACTTTTAAGAGCGGCAGGGTTCAATGTGATTGAGGTGTAGTTTTTGAAAAAACTTGTTGGACTTACAGGTAAAACAGGAGCAGGAAAATCTACTGTTTCTGAACTTCTTAAGGAAAAAGGTGCATATATTATTGATGGTGATATTGTCGCGAGAAAAGTCCTTGTTGATAATTTCAGTTTACTTAATAAGTTAAGTAAAGAGTTCGGTGAGGAAATATTAAATCCTGACAGAACTCTCAACAGACGTGCCCTTGCAAAGGAAGCTTTTTCAACACCCGAAAAAACCGAAAAACTCAATTCCATAATGCACCCTGCAATCAATGATTATATATTTGAGGAAGCTGAAAAAGCTTTTTTCGATTATGATGTTGTTATCGTTGATGCGGCGGCAATAATAGAATCGGGATTTACCGAAAAAAGTGATTATTTAATTGTTGTTCACGCACCTGTTGAAATAAGGAAAGAAAGAATTATAAAGCGTGACGGACTTTCTGAAGCAGACGCAGAGGTGAGAATTAACGGTCAAAAGGAAGATGATTTTTATCTTTCAAAAGCGGATTTTGTCTTTAATAATTTTCCGCCTTATAACAATGAAGAACAACTTTCACAGCTTGAAAAGGAGCTTTTTGATTGAGCGAAAACCGAAATGTAAACAAATTTAAACTGGTATCTCTGCTATTGATATTAGCAGTAGTTTTGATTATAATAATAGTTAACGCAGTTAAGTTGGGGGTTCAGACAGTTTATCCGAGGCAGTATGTGGACCTTGTTGAAGAAAACGCAAAACAATTTGATATAAATGAAGCTTTAATTTATTCACTTATTAAAACCGAAAGCGGATTTGATAAAAATGCAGTTTCTTCTGTGGGTGCAAAGGGGTTAACTCAGATTACTCCTGATACATTTTTTTGGTTGCAAAGTAAGACAGGCGAAAACTATGATGAGGATGCACTTTTTGAACCTGAGATTTCTGTTTATTACGGAGTATATTTTTTGGATATGCTTTTAGAGGAGTTCGGCAATACCGAAACCGCCCTTGCCGCATACCACGCAGGAAGAGGCAAGGTGAATGAATGGCTTTCAGACCCGAGGATTTCACCAGATGGCGAAACTCTTGAAAACATACCTTATGAAGATACCGCAGGTTACGTTAAAAGGGTTATTAAAAATGCAGAAAAATATAAAAAAATCTACGATATAAAATAATATCGGAAAGGACGATATATATGGCAACAGTTGAAGAACTCAAAAAAGAACTTTTTTATAAACCTCAGCATGCAAGTGCAGTTGTTGAGGAAAATGAAATTGCAAAAGCAGATGCTTTCGCAGAGGATTATAAAAAGTTTTTAGATAATGCAAAAACCGAAAGAGAAGCAGTTGCAGTTGTTTTAGAGGATGCAAGGGATAAAGGCTTTGAGGAGTTTAATCCTGAAAAACAATATAAAGCAGGGGACAAGGTTTATTATGTTAACCGTGATAAGGCAATAATTCTTGCAGTTATCGGTAAAAAAAGTCTTAAAGAGGGCGTTAAAATTGCCGCCGCTCATATTGATTCACCCCGCCTTGACCTTAAACCAAATCCTCTTTATGAAAGTGATGAACTTGCGCTTTTCAAAACTCATTACTATGGTGGTATTAAAAAGTATCAGTGGGTTGCAATACCTCTCGCTCTTCACGGTGTTATTGTTAAAGCAGATGGTTCAAAGATAACTGTTAAAATCGGTGAAGAAGAGGGAGAACCTAAATTCGTTATTTCTGATATTCTTCCTCATCTTGGTTCTGAGCAGGGCAAGCGCACTCTTTCTGATGGTATTCAGGGTGAAGAGCTCAATGTTATTGTTGGCAGCCGTCCCTTCAAGAGTGATGAGGGCAGTGAGCTTGTTAAACTTAACATTCTCAAACTTCTGAATGAAAAATACGGTATTGTTGAAAGCGATTTCTTAAGCGCAGAGCTTGAAGTTGTACCCGCTTTCAAAGCAGATGATATAGGCTTTGACAGAGGTCTTATCGGTTCTTACGGTCATGATGACAGGGTTTGCGCATACCCTGCAGAACAGGCGATTTTCAGCATTGAAAACCCGGATTATACTGCAATTACTGTTCTTACAGATAAAGAGGAAACAGGCTCTGATGGTAACACAGGTCTTCAGTCCTCTTACCTTGTTTATTTCATAAATGACCTTGCAAAAGCAAATGGTCTTGATGGCTATCAGGTTCTTTCAAAAAGCGAATGTCTTTCTGCAGATGTTAACTCTGCTTATGACCCCACTTTCAATTCTGTTTTCGAAAAAAATAACACCTCTTATCTAAATAAGGGTGTTGTAATCACAAAATATACAGGTGCAAGAGGTAAGGCAGGCACAAGTGACGCATCTGCTGAGTATATGGGTAAAATCAGAAATATACTTGATAAAGCCGGTGTTATCTGGCAGATTGGCGAGCTTGGTAAGGTTGATGCAGGCGGTGGCGGAACAGTAGCAAAATACATCGCAAATCTTGATGTTGATGTTGTTGACCTTGGTGTTCCCGTTCTTTCAATGCATGCACCTTATGAAGTTATTTCAAAGCTTGATTTGTATATGGCGTATCGTGCCTTTACAGAATTCTTTAAACAATAATAGTTAAGGATTATAAAAATGAAAAAGATGTTTAAAATAGCCTCGTTTCTTCTTTGTTTAGTTCTTTTGTTGAGTTCGTTTCCAATAATTGCATTTGCAGAAGAGGGTGGAACTGAAGGGACAGAAGAACCGACAATTCTTTTTGGTGATATGGATTTAAACGGCAAGGTGGAAACAACCGATGCTCGTTTGATTTTGCGAATTTCTGCAGGTATGGAAACAGTCAGCGAAGATTTGTTTTTAATAGCGGATATGAATTCAGATAGCATTGTTTCTGTTGAGGATGCTGTTCTTGCTCTCAAAGCAGTTGCCAATATCGGTGAAGGTGGAGTTGTTATTCCCGATAAGAATGGCGATAATTTCCTTACAGATGACCCTAATAATGAATTTATCAAGCTGATTGCGGAAACTTATAATCTTGACCCTGCATCACTTGTTGCAATTTATTCAGTTCCCGACTCAGGAACTAACTATGTTCTTGAATTTAAAGGTAGTGGTCTTCTTGGTAATAAACCACCTTATGAAAAAAGCGTAGATAATCTTAAAAAGGTTTATCATATCGGAGTAGCACCGGAAAGAGAAATCAGTTATACTGATGGCAAAATTACTTTTGGTGACCATTATAACTGCGAAGTTGCAGAAGGTGTAATAGTTTTCAATCTTGTTAAGACAACCGTTATGGAACAGTATCCTGATTATTTTGGAATAACCAAGTAAGTGAAATATATTAACCCCTTGATAACCATTTGGTTACCAAGGGGTTAAGTGTTTTTAGCCAACTAACCAATTAAAGAACTCTTCAAAGAATGCAACGAAAAGCTTCATAACGGTCATAAAGCTCGGCATCTGGGATGCCTGTGCGAATGCGTTTTCCAAAGCGCTGTCTTTCAGTGGGAGAACCTCAACAAAGGTCTGATTAACTGTATCATTCTGCATAAACTGAGGATATTGTTCCATATCAAAAACAGTTAACTGTTTTTCGCTTTCGTGGAGAATTCTGTAGAATTCATCGTGTCCGTCGTGGGTTGTTGAGTGAAGCATATCTTTAACGAACCAAGTGTTTTCGGGAAGAATACAGGTTGAAGCATCAATCATTCTGTCAGGTGAAATGTAGCAAATTTCCTTGTGTTTTGCCTGCTCATAATCTTCGGGAAGCTGTTCGCCGATATTTGCACAAGTGGCACCGAGAGATGCGTATTTTGTATCAACAGTACCGTCAGATGTGTTAAGGTATGCAGTAACAAGAGGAGTTCTTTGCATATTATAACCTGCAACAATATAGACATTAGTACCATCTGCTTTTGCCTGATTAAGAAGCTCTTCTGCACTCTGCTGAACTTCATAATGGTAGTAGTCAAGCTTTTCGATAAGCACCTGATGTTCGCCATCATTAATGCCCATAAATTCTTTTGCGGTTTCATAATATTCGTGTGGAACGAAGCTCCAGATACCGGGCATTGTTCCGAAAATAGGAATGAGAGCTTCATCAAAAACTCTGTCCTTAAGGTTAACAACAAGGTTATCTGCAACACCAACAAGACCGCCTAAAACACCGCCTGCATCAAGCATCTCAAGAAGTGCAAAAAGGAAAGCACCAAAGAAGTCACTATCCATTGAAGGAAGTGCACATTCGGCATATCTTAAAAGAGCATCCTTATCAATGTGAACAAGACCGTTGTAAAGCTCACCTGCAACTGCAGTGCCCTGTAAGGGACAGTTCTGGAAGATAATGGTTTCAATATCTTTTGAGCCATAGAGCCTTAAGTATGCCATAAATGTTACGCCACCCATACTTGAAGCCCTGCAACGAACTGTATCGTGACCTGTTATTTCCTTAACCTCTTGAATGTACTGGTGAAGAAGCTTTGCGTTTTCAATGGGGTCAACGCGGAAATCATAACCGAAATAATAGCTGTAATCAATTCCGTGGTCGGCAGTGTCGGGGTGGAATTCCTCAGTTGTAACTCTTGGCTGAGAGTTGCCTTCATCATCCATAGCAAGCATACCAAAAGCATTGTTTACGCAAGGAATAAGAACATCACCGAAAGCATCATAATCCTTGGTGGCAAGAAGCTCTGCTGCAGCACCGATAACAGGAACGAACTCACCGAGCATTTCGCCAACATCGGGGCGGAAAAGCTGTTTTTGATTTTCTGTTCCTTCATCAAGGTAGACCGAACCGCTACCAAGAGCTGCAACATAAATTATAGGTGTCTGACCGCAGGTGCAACTACCGTCTGCCGCAAAGCAGGGAAGAACACCAACGGCAATTATAATAATCGCAAGAATTGAAGCAAATATCTTTTTCATAGAGTTTCCTCCTATTTCCATTATTAATTCCATATTAACATATATTTAACATCATTTAAAGTGTGCAATACTCATAAATTTGAGTACCTCTTTTTTAGCAATTCAACATAATTGGTATTATTTACATATTAATGCAGTTATGATAAAATAAAAGAAATATGAGGTGGTAAGATGTCTTATTCAAGCTTTGCATCTGTTTATGATGAATTAACTCAGAATGTGGATTATAAAAAGCGAGCAGAATATATAGCGAGTATTCTGGCAGACTTTGATATAAAAGATGGTCTTCTTCTTGACCTTGCCTGCGGAACAGGCTCTCTTTCTGTCGAATTTTCAAAAATGGGGTTTGAGGTAATCGGAACGGATGCCTCTCCCGATATGCTTATGGAAGCCCGTGAAAAAGCAATGGAAGAGGGAGAGAATATACTTTTCCTATGCCAGAAAATGCAGGAAACAGACCTTTACGGAACAGTAAGAGCTATTGTTTGTTCTCTTGACAGTATAAATCACCTTTCTTCTGTTGATGAAATGAGAAAAACCTTTCAGGTTCTCAAAAATTTCATTGATGATGGGGGAATAATGATTTTTGATGTTAATACTATTTACAAGCACCAAGAAGTTTTAGGTAATAATACTTTTATATATGACGAAAAGAATGTTTATTGCATCTGGCAGAACAGTCTTTATCCCGATGGTGTAACAGTAGGCATAAATCTCGATTTCTTTGTTAAAAATGAAGATGGTAGCTACGATAGATTTACCGAGAATTTCAAGGAGATTGCCTTCAGTGATGAAGAAATTACAGAAGCAGTTGAAAATGCAGGGTTTAAGGTTGTTAAATGCTATAGGGAATTCAGTTGCGGTCAACCAAAGGAAGATACCCAAAGAGCATATTATGTAATCAGGAGAGAATATAATGGATAATTTGATGTATTTAAAAAGCGGAACAGATATAAGAGGAATTGCTATTGAGAAAGACGGAAAAGCAATTGATTTAACAGATGCTCGTTTAATGAGCATTACCGCGTCTTTTGTAGAGTTTCTCAAAAAAAAACTGGGAAAAGAAATTCTTACCGTTACTGTTGGTTATGATTCCCGTGTTTCCTCAGAGCATATTTCAAGAACAGTTACAAGAACTCTGGCTTCTTTAGGCGTTAAAGTATATGATTGCGGTCTTTCTTCAACACCCTCAATGTTTATGTCCATTATCAATTTCGGTGTTGATGCGGCAATTGAGATTACCGCAAGTCATCTGCCCATGGAAATGAATGGTCTTAAATTCTTCACTAAAGAGGGCGGTTTTTCCGGCAATGATATTAAAGAAATTCTTACGTTCGCACAAGAAAATCCTTATGAAATAAAAGAAGTTAAGTTTAATATTGAGAAACTTGACAATATGAAAAAATATTGCGAGGATTTGCAGAAAATGATAAAAAAAGGCGTTAATGCCGAAAATTATGACAGACCCTTGCAGGACCTTAAAATTGTTGTTGATGCGGGTAATGGTGTTGGCGCATTCTATGCAGAAAATGTGCTTATGAGATTAGGCGCAGATATTAATGGTAGCCGTTATCTTGAACCTGACGGAAGATTTCCTAATCACATTCCAAACCCCGAAAATAAAGAGGCAATGAAATCCATTTCCGAAGCAGTAGAAAAGAGCTGTGCCGATTTCGGTGTTATCTTTGATACTGATTGCGACAGAGCTGCCTGCGTTGATAAAAATGCTCAGGAAATTAACAGAAACAAGCTTGTTGCCCTTGCTTCCTATATCGCTCTCAAAGATAACAAAGGCGGAATTATTGTTACAGATTCCGTAACAAGTGACGGACTTGCAAAGTTTATTGAAAAGGATTTAGATGGTGTTCATCATCGCTTTAAGAGGG
Source organism: Acutalibacteraceae bacterium (assembly GCA_045543035.1). Lineage (GTDB taxonomy): Bacteria > Bacillota > Clostridia > Oscillospirales > Acutalibacteraceae > DTU089. Next base: position 51,607 of record JAZQMA010000030.1, read on the forward strand.
GTTATAAGAATGTAATTGACGAGGCAATCCGCCTTGAAAACGAAGAAAATAAAAATGCACCTCTTGCAATTGAAACTTCAGGTCACGCCGCATTTAAAGAAAACTATTATCTTGATGATGGTGCATATCTTATAACCAAAATCATAATTGAGCTTGCAAAGCTCAATAAAGAGGGCAAATCAATTGAAAGCCTTATTGAAAATCTCGAAACACCAATTGAAGAAAAAGAGGTAAGATTTACAATCAATTTGGATGATTTCAGAGATTATGGACTTTCTGTTATTGAAGATTTCAAAAATCTTTGTGAAAATACCGAGGGTATAACAGTTGCACCTGTAAATCACGAGGGTGTCAGAGTTAATTTCGACGAAAACCTCGGTGACGGATGGCAGCTTTTAAGAATGAGTGTTCACGAACCTCTCCTCGTTCTCAATTGCGAAAGCAATAAAGAGGGCGGAGTAGCAAAAATGCTTGCTTTCTTCAAGAAGTTTATCGAAAAATATGAAAAACTAGATGTTTCAAAATTGAACTAAACAAAAAATGTATTCAGTTAAATGCTGAATACATTTTTCATCTGTAATTTTGAAAGAAACAAAGGTGTATATGGGTAATGATAAATTGCATTTACAATTAATAAGGAAAAATATATATTGACTTTTTTTGTGTTTTGTTGTAGTATACAAGATGTATTGTTATTGTAATCGTTTTCTGGTGGGCTTAATAGGCAATCGCTTGGAAAATGATTATTTTTTTAAACGCGTGTTCATAAAAAGCAAAAAATAAAATTTCGTGAACAGACAGGAGTGGTTTTTTTGTTGTCAGAAAATCAGTTTAAAGTTCTTAGATATCTCTGCGAAAATTATCAGGAAGTTACACAAAGATTGATTGCAGATGAGACGGAACTTTCATTAGGCTTAGTTAATAAGATTGTAGCGGAATTAAAAAAAGAAGCCTATATAGATGATAATTATTATGTAACGGAAAAAGGTTTTTCTGTTATGGAACCATATAAGGTTAAAAATGCAATTATTCTTGCTGCTGGCATGAGTAGTCGTTTTATTCCGGTATCATATGAGCTTCCAAAAGGTCTGATATCTGTCAAAGGCGATGTTATGATTGAACGTATTATTGAACAACTTAAAGCTGCAGGTATTCAAGAGGTCGTTGTTGTTGTCGGATACAAAATGGAAAAGTTTTTTTATTTGCGCGATAAGTACAATGTTAAATTGGTGATAAACAATGAGTTTTACACCAAAAACACTCATAGCAGTGTATATGTTGCAAGAGATTATCTTAGTAATACATATATTTGTTGTTCTGATAATTATTATCCTGATAATATGTTCCATCGCTACGAATACAGAGCGTTTTATTGTTCTGTTTATTGTCCCGGTATCAGTTATGTGGAACGTGCATTTCAGTTTGATAACAATGGTTTGATATATGACACAAACAAACCATCAAATAATCAGTGGATTATGTATGGTCATGCGTATTTTGACAATAAATTTACAGAGAAGTTCAAACCCATACTGGAGGATTATTTTGGTCGTCCCGGAATTGAATATATGTATTGGGAAACTATCTATGCTGAAAATGTTAAGCAACTACCTATGTGGATAAAAAAGTGCGATGACGATGAGATTTTAGAATTCGACAGTATGGAAGAACTCAAGCGTTTTGACAGTAACTATATTTATAATAATAGAGTTAAGGTGTTTGAGAATATATGTAATGTTTTGCAGTGTGATATAAGCGATATAGAAGATATAGAGACGATTAAAAAAGGTCTTAATAACCAGTCCTTTAAGTTTGTTTGCAAAGGGAAGAGTTATATTTATCGTCATCCGGGGGTAAATGCTTCCAATGTAATAGATAGGCATAAAGAGGCGTTATCTTTAAAAACAGCGAAAGAACTTGATGTTGATAATTCACACATTTATATTGATGAAAATGAAGGCTGGAAGGTTTCTAAATATATTTCGACTACAGAAACCTTTGACTTTTATAACAAAAAGCATGTTGCTTTATTGGCAAAAAAACTCAAGAAGTTACATTCATCAAATGTTTCAGTAGGGTTTGGTTTTAACTATCAAAGGGAAGCTGAAAAGATTATAGAGATTGAGAAAAATATAGATACAATCAAGCATAGTAAAAGCTTATTGGAAAATTCTCAGATGCAGCTCATTTTTGATTATTTGTCAAAAGATAAATGGCAGGTATCACTCTGTCACAATGACATATATGAGCCCAATCTTTTGCTGGCAGATGATGAACTAACTTTAATTGATTGGGAGTTTGCGGGCGATGCTGATATAGGGTTTGATATTTGTAAGCTTTTCTCACTTGTTAATCCTCCATATGATGAGATAGATCAATGGGTGTATCCTTATTTTGAAAGAAACATAACAGATGATGAAAAGCTTCACTTGATAGCGTGTGCAGCTGTTATATATTATTACTGGTTCATTTGGGGGAGCTTTGCAGAAAAAAACAATGAAGGCGTATCTGCATATCTCTTGGATTGGTACGATAAAATGAACGGATATAGAGATTCAGCGATTAAGCTGATAAAAGAAAAAAATGTCAAGGAGAATTAATTGTGGAAATCGGTATTGCAGTATTTATTGGTTTTTGGTTTGTCTTAACAGGTATTATAACTGTGGTTGCAGTTTCAAAAGATTATAATAAGGAATAAGTTTAGGGTGTGTATATTATGAATATTTATTTGATTGGAATAGCATGCACATTGGTTGCTTACTTAGTGATTGGTGCTATTATTAGCCGCAGCGTAAAGGATGCAAATGACTTTTATGTAGCGGGGAGAAACGCACCTGCATTTCTTATAACCGGCTCGTTAGTTGCGTCTTTTATAGGCGTTGGCTTGTTTATGGGGGATGTAGGAGAATCTTATAGTGGTTTCTTTGCTCCCATTATGGTAGCGGTTGGCGTTCTGTCAGTAGGATATATTGTGGGTTCTGTTTTCTTTGGGCGTTACCTCAGAAGAAGCAATGTAATGACAATACCTCAATATTTTGGTAAAAGGTTTGATTCTCCGGCGTTAAATAAGCTGGCAACTATTACAAGTACTATTATCATGCTTGTGTATAGTCTTTCAACAGTACAGGGTATGGGTACTCTGTTTACTGTTGTAACAGGGCTGGATTATCGTGTGGGAATTGTGGTTGTAGTAGTTGTTTTTACACTGATAACAATGTTTTCCGGAGCTAAAGGCGTTCTCGTTACTGATACAATTATGTTTGCATTGTTTTCTGGAGCGACGGTTGTTGGCGCGATTTTTATTTCTGTAAAAGCAGGCGGATGGACTGCAACTGTTTCAGAAATGGCTACATATGAAGCTATACCCGGAATATTATCCGGTAGCGGTAATCTGGACTATTTCTATCCTACAGGAAAAGAAAATATGATTTGGGCAGTAGGATATGGAATTGCCTGGATGGCAGTGCTTATGGTTGCACCCTGGCAATCAAGCAGATATTTGATGGCAAAAAATGAGCATGCTGTAATACGTTCTGGTGTAGTTGCTTCTGCAAGCGTGTTTATAATAGAATTTCTTATGTGCATGGCGGGTGTGTTTTTACAGAAAATAAATCCCGGAATGGAAAATCCTTCTCAGGTATTAATCTGGGCATCTATAAATGTAATGCCGAAAATTTTGGGTATAGTTATTCTTTCGGGCGTTCTGGCATCGGCAGTTTCATCTGCAACAACATTTCTGTCGCTTATAGGCTCTAATATTATGAACGATATTTTGACCGTGAAGAATCAAAAAAACAAGTTGTTGTATGGAAGAATAGTTCTTTTAATTGTAGGCGCAATAATTTGCATTCTCTGTATATATAATCCGCCTCAGATTTTCTGGATAACATATCTTGGAGCAACAATTGTTGCTTGTTCGTGGTTACCTGTTGCTTTGGCAAGTGTCTGGAGTAAGCGTGTAACCAAGACAGGTGCATTCTGGGGCATGCTTGTTGGCTTTGTTGTAGGTGGCGGTATGAAAATATATACCTCTGTAGCAAATATTTTGTTGCCAATTTATTTTGATCCGTTTTTTGTAGGTATTGGAGCCGGAATTTTAGCAATGGTTATAGGTTCTGCAGTTACAAAAGTTACGGATAAAGAAAAAGAAGAAAGAGCGCTTTTGTTTATTGTACCCGAGGAAGAAAAGAATCCGGCGGAAATCAAAAAAACAAAATCCCTGGTTGCTCTGACAATACCTTTGGGTATAATCATATCAATCATTTTGCTCGTTTTATGGGGAATTCCATATTTAAAAGGCTTGAACTGATTTGTTTTTCATAAAACAGATATTTTGAAAATGTATAAAAAAATCGTATTCGGAAAAACCGAATACGATTTTTTATGTGTTAATTATTTAAACAAATAAACTCTTGTTTCATAGGGCTTTGTTTTAAAGCCATTTCCGTTAAGCGTTGAATCATTGTAGTTTGTAAGCACAAGCTCACCCTTTGAAAGATCAATTCCATCAGGTGCTTTGAAATCAACTGCATTTTCTGTAAATGAAGCAACAACAAGAAGTTTAACACCGTCAAGGTTTCTTTCATATACAAAAAGCTCTTTACTGTTTTTGTAATATTGCTTGAAATCACCGTAAATAGCAACCTCGTTTTCCTTACGGAATTTAAGAAGTTTTCGATAGTAGTGGAGAATAGAATTTTCATCTGCTTCTGCAGCTGCAACGTTAATTTCCTTGTAGTTGGGGTTGAGGTTGAACCAAGGTTCTGCAGTTGAGAAACCGGCATAAGGTCCATCGTTCCATTGAACAGGTGTACGTGAGTTTTCGCGTGAGCCTGCATTTGCCATTTTTATGAATTTCTCATCACTTATATGAAGCTTTTTGAACAATTTCTGGTTGTTGAAGGTAATCATATCTTTGAACTCGTCGATTGATTTGAGCTCGATATTTGTCATACCAATTTCCTGACCTTGATAAATGAAAACGGTACCTCTTTGAAGGTAACACATTGTTGCAAGCATTTTTGCGCTTGCTTCTCTGTATTTAAGGCTACCATAGCGGTCAACAATACGTGGATGGTCGTGGTTTTCAAGATAAAGTGTATGCCAACCCTTGCCATTCATAGCGTCGTACCATTTCTGGTAACATTTTTTCATCTTTTTAAGGCTGAAAGGAATCTTGATCCAGTCGGTCATAAAGCAGTCTGCCTCAAGGTGGTCGAAGCTGAACATTGTTTTAAGAACCTGAGTTTCATCCTCTGTAACAAAGCGAAGAACCTTTTCAGGTGTGATAAGGGGACCTTCGCCAACAGTAAAGCAATCGTATTTTGAAAGAACATCATCATGGAATTCTTTAAGGTATTCGTAAAGATGGGGTCCGCAGTTGTAATGCTCCATACCTGCAGCAACAGGAATCGGAATAGCATTGGGAAGACCTTCTCTTTTTGAAATGTATGTAATAACGTCCTCGCGGAAGCCGTCAACACCCATATCAAGCCAGAACTTCATAATGTTCTTAACTTCCTGACGTACCTTGGGGTTATCCATATTTAAGTCAGGCTGACCTTTTGTGAAAACGTGAAGATAGTATTCGTCAACAGATTCAACATATTCCCAGGCACCGCCTTCAAAGGTTGAAAGCCAGTTGTTGGGTGGCTTCTTACCGTTTTTACCTTTACCTTTGCGCCAGATATAGTAATCGTGGTAAGGGTTGTCAACGCTCTTGCAAGCCTCTTTGAACCACATATGCTCAGTTGATGTGTGGTTAACAACAAGGTCCATAAATACTCTTATTCCTCGTTCATGGCAACCTGCAAGAACTTTTTTGAAGGTTGCCATATCACCGTATTCAGGGTTAATATCCATATAGTCCGCAATATCGTAACCATAGTCAGCATTAGGTGATTTGAAAAGTGGTGAAAACCAGATAGCATCTACTCCAAGACTTTTGATGTAGTCAAGCTTTGAAAATATGCCTTCAAGGTCACCGATTCCGTCGCCGTTACCGTCGCAGAATGAACGGGGCCATACTTGGTATACCACCATTTCTTTATACCAGGATTTTTGCATAATAAAACCTCACTTGTTTCAATATTAAGATAATATTAACAAATAAAGAACGAAAACACAACAAAACTTTTCAATATCGTGAAATTGCATTAAATAAAGCCGTTCAATTTGTACAAAAATTCGGGAATTAATGACAAAAACATAAAAAATTAACAGTTAAGTTAAAAAATGCTATGTACTTTTTGAAAAATATACTGTATAATGACAAGGAATGAAATGAAATCATCCTTGTGAGGTTATTATATGAAAAACACAACAAAGATTATTATTGCTCTTGGTGTTGCTTTACTTATTGTTGCAACAGTATTGGTAGTAAGCCTTGTTCAGAACAGTAATTCAGGCAAAGAAACCACTACAAAACCTGCTTATTCCTTGCAGGCAACAAAAGCACCCTCAACAACAGGTGTTACAGAATCCTGGGTTGACCTTGAGCAGATGGCAAGTGAGCTTGCAACTGCAACAGATACAACTGACCCCAGCGATACTACAACAGATACAACAGCACCACCTGCTATTCAGACAACAATTGTTTACATAGTTTATTCTGAAACCAACGTTGCACCTCAGCCTACTGAAGGAACAACAAATGATTCCGACGATGAACCTCAGATGTCAGAGTATAAATATACAATCGATAAGGCAACAGGCAGTGCAACAATCAACAAGTATCTTGGTGATGATACTGTTGTCTGGATTCCTGAAAAAATCAGTGGTTATACCGTAACCGGTATAGGTAGCAAATGCTTTGAAAAGAATAGTCTTAAAGGTGTTGTTATTCCTGAAACAGTTACAAGCATCGGAAACAGTGCATTCCAAGGATGTAAGAATTTAGCATCTGTAACCTTTAAGGGTGCGCCTTCAACAATAACTGTTGGTAATAACGCTTTCCAGAATTGCGGAAAACTCAAATCAATTAATCTTCCAGCAGCAAAGCGTATCGGTAGCCTTGCTTTTGACAGTTGCGTTTCGTTGGAAAAAATATCTCTTGAATTCGGAACAGAAGAAATCGGTGATTATTGCTTCCGTAATTGCAATAACCTTAAAGAAGTTGATATTCCCGAAAGTGTAACTGTTATAGGCCAGGGTGCTTTCAGCGGTGAACATCCCGAAGATATGGTTATTTACTGCGTTGAAGGTTCTGCCGGTCACGATGCTGCCGTTAAATATGGTATCAAGGCGGAATGTGTAACATATTGATATAACATATAAATCTGAGTTGTTACTTCGAAAGAGGTGACAACTTTTCTTTTTTCACATTTCGGACAAAGTTTGTATATACTGTTATCGGAGGAGATTTGAGAATAAATTTCCTTTTGTTGATTATTTTTAATACCGTTGGGCAAAAATATGGTTGAAATAAATTTTGCCTTTTCGGAGAGTGATAGCTTGAATATTAAAAGAGGGGACATATATTATGCCGATTTAAGTCCTGTTGTCGGTTCGGAGCAAGGCGGAGTTCGTCCGGTACTTATAGTTCAGAATGATATTGGGAATAAATATAGTCCAACAGTTATTGCCGCCGCTATAACAAGTCAGCAGTTCAAAACAAAATTGCCAACTCATATAAGCGTTGATGCGGCGGTCTGCGGTCTTTCAAAGGATTCTGTAGTGTTACTTGAACAAATAAGAACTCTCGATAAACAACGCCTTAAAGAAAAAATGGGTAATTTACCCGAAACAGATATGTCAAGAATAAACGATGCTCTGTCGGTGAGCGTCGGACTTGATAAATGAGTGAAAGTGGTTGCTTTTTTGGCAATCACTTTTTATATGTTAACCTTTTGTTAAACAGTTCGACACAACTTGACAAGAAGTCTTTTGTGGTGTAATATTATCCTGTAATTCTATGTAATATTATAAAGCGGAGGCTTATTATGTCTAAAAGATACTTTACATCCGAATCCGTAACAGAAGGTCATCCCGATAAGGTTTGTGACCAGGTTTCTGATGCTATTCTTGATGCTATGCTTGCACAAGATAAATATTCCCGTGTTGCTTGCGAAACTACCTGCACAACAGGTATGGTAATGGTTATGGGTGAAATAACAACTGATGCTCAGGTTAACATTCCCGAAATTGTTCGCGAGGTTGTTTGCGATATAGGTTTCGATAATAACGAGTGCGGTTTTGATGGTAATACCTGCGCAGTTTTCCAGACAATTGATAAACAGTCTGCTGATATTGCAATGGGTGTTGATAAATCCTTTGAACTTAAAGACGGTCAGGAAGATACATATAATCTTCACGGTGCAGGTGACCAGGGTATGATGTTCGGTTTTGCTTGTAATGATACAGAAGAGCTTATGCCTCTTCCAATTTCACTTGCTCATAAGCTTGCTCGCCGTCTTACAGAAGTAAGAAAGAACGGAACTCTTTCCTATCTTCGTCCCGATGGTAAAAGCCAGGTAACAATTGAATATGACGATAACGATAAACCTGTAAGAGTTGAAGCAGTTGTTGTTTCTTCTCAGCATGACCCCATTGATATTGAAATTCTTCGTAAAGATATTATTGAGAATGTTATTAAACCCATCATTCCTGAAAAATATCTTGATGAAAATACAAAGTTCTATGTGAATCCCACAGGTAACTTTGTTATCGGTGGTCCTGTTGGCGATAGCGGTCTTACAGGAAGAAAGATTATTGTTGACACCTATGGCGGTTATTCCCGTCATGGTGGCGGTGCTTTCTCAGGTAAAGACCCCACTAAGGTTGACAGAAGTGCCGCTTATGCCGCAAGATATGTTGCAAAAAATATTGTTGCTGCAGGTCTTGCAGAAAAATGTGAGCTTCAGCTTGCTTATGCTATCGGTGTTGCTCGTCCTCTTTCTGTTCGTGTTGATACTTTCGGCACAGGTAAGCTTTCTGATGCACAGCTTGAAGATTTGGTTAATAAATATTTTGACCTTCGTCCCGCTGCAATTATTGAAAAGCTTGAACTGAGAAAACCTCAGTACAGAGCTCTTGCTGCTTACGGTCATATGGGTAGAATTGACCTTGATGTTAAATGGGAGAAAACTGATATGGCAGAAACTCTCAGAAATGCGGCAGCTTTATAATTTGTAAAAAAATTCTCTTTTGTGTGATTGGAAATGGCAGAGAAAAATATTCATTCAGGGCATAGAAAACGCGTAAAAGCGAATGTTATAAAAAATGGATTTTCACAGCTTGAGGAGCATAAGCTTCTCGAGCTGATGCTATTTTATTCCATACCGCGAGAAGATACAAATGAACTCGCTCATAAGCTCATAAATCATTTCGGTTCATTTGAAGAGGTTTTTAAAGCTGATATAAAACAACTTGAAAGAATTAATGGCGTTGGCGAAAATACCGCAGTGATGATTGCTGCAATGGGCGAAACTTTCAATAGAATATCAAAATCAAAACCGCCAAAGAAAAGAGTATATAAAAGCACAGAAGATTTAAAAGAACTTGCAGGAGCTCTTCTTGAAGGAGAGAAAAACGAAAAGGTTTTTTTACTATGTTTTGATGCTAAGAAGACTTTAAAACGTTATATTGTTATTTCTGAGGGTGATGAGGTTTCTTCGGAAATCAACATGAAAGAAGTAATCAAAAATCTTGTTGATAGTGATTCTTCCATAGCAGTATTGGCGCATAATCATCCGACTTCTTCTGCAGAACCATCCGCAGCTGATATTGACTCAACAAGAATGGTTTGCGTAACGCTCCGCAAAATCGGTTATGCTCTTGCAGACCATATAATTGTAGGTGAAAACGGTGAAGCATACTCAATGCACCTTGACCCGCGTTTTTCATCGTTATTTTATTAAAAATAATTTAACCAATCTTGGAGAAAGAATAAAACTTGTGAAATCGGCACACAATGCACTTGGCAGAGTGTGTCGTGTTTTTTTTATGTTAATTGAGCCGTAGTAAAGAGTTATTGCGTAAAAGGTGGTTTCAGTTGAACCCATAATAACCGAAGCGCATCTGCCTATGTAGCTGTCTGGTCCGAAGTTTTTCAGAATATTTTCATACATTCCCAAAGCACCGCTTCCGGAAACAGGGGAGAGAATTGCAAGAGGTGTTATTTCCTTTGGTATTCCAAGAAATGTTGTTAACGGAGAAATTAACGAGCATATAACATCAAGTCCTCCTGATGCTCTGAGCATATTAACACAGAGCAAAAGAGCAATAAGAGATGGTGTAATATCTAAAATCGTGTTGAAACCGCTTTTTGCACCTTTAACGAACTCATCAAAAACATTTATGCCTTTAAATGCTCCGTGAAGAATAATTAAAACTACAAGAACGGGTAAAATAAAATCTGTTATTTTATTCATTTGAACACCTTTTTTAAAAGATTTGTAACAAGTATTCCAACTGTTAAAGCAATAATCGAGGTTGTCAGCGCAGGAGCGAGAATTTCCATTGGTGCATTGCTGCCGTATTCCGAGCGTAAAAGCGCAATTGTTGTGGGTACTAAATGAATTGCCGCAGAATTAATCACAACAAAGCGCACCATTTCATTTGTTGCTTTTTCAGGTGATGGGTTTATATTCTGCAGTCTTTTCATAGCTTCAAGACCTAAAGGTGTTGCGGCATTTCCCAATCCTAAGAAATTAGCTGTTATGTTCATAGCAATGGCTTCTTTTGCTTTCTTGTCTTTGAGTTTAGGAAATATTAAATTTAAAAAAGGGGAAAAGAGTTTGCAGATTAAGGCGGTTAAACCGCTTTTTTGTGCAATTGCGGTCAAACCATTCCAAAGACAGATTACGCCTGCTAATTTAATTACTAATGAAATTGCATCTGTTCCGCCTGTGACAACCGCACTTGAAAGTTCGCTGATTTTTTCTGTTGCAATTGCACAGAATAAAGAAAAAACAACCATAATGGGTAAAAGATAATTCATCATTGTCCCAATAATCTCCCTTTGGAATATTTGTGGAAGAAAAATTCTTGACTAAATCACAATATCTTGTATAATATATAAGGTAAAATCCCCAAAAATTGTATTTTTTAGGAATTTCGAGAATTTGAGATTTCGAAAGGTTAGGTATTATAGATGGCTAAATCAACACAGTCACCAAAAGAATACGGTAACGAAAGTATTAAAAAATTAAAGGGTGCTGACAGGGTTCGTAAGCGCCCTGCGGTTATTTTCGGTTCGGATGGTCTTGACGGATGCGAGCATTCAGTTTTTGAAATTATTTCCAACTCCATTGACGAAGCTCGTGAGGGCTATGGCAAGAAGATTGTGGTTACCCGTTTTCTTGACCATTCTGTTGAGGTCCAGGACTTTGGTCGTGGTATTCCTGTTGACTATAACAATCGTGAGAAATGCTATAACTGGGAGCTTGTTTTCTGCGATTTGTATGCAGGCGGTAAATACGATACCAATGATGGTGGTAGCTACGAGTATTCTCTCGGTCTTAACGGTCTTGGTCTTTGTGCAACTCAGTATGCTTCCGAATATATGGAGGCAGAGGTTCATTCAGGTGGTTTTTGCTATGAGCTTCAGTTCAAGGCAGGTAAAATCAATGGTGAAATGAAAAAAACTCCTTATGAGAAGAAGGACACGGGTACAAGAATTAAATGGAGACCTGATTTGAAGGTTTTCACAGATATTGCAATCCCTCTTGAATATTTCCAGGAAATTCTTAAAAGACAGTCTGTTGTTAACCCAGGAATTAAATTTATTCTTAAAAATCAGCTCACAGAAGCAAAATTCGAAAGCTTTGAATATGTTTATGACAATGGTATTGTTGACTATGTGAACGAGTTTATCGGTGGTGATGGACTTACAACAGTTCAGTTCTGGCAAACAGAAAGAAAAGGTCGCGATAGAGAGGATAAGCCCGAATATAAGGTTAAAATCAATATTGCTCTTTGCTTCTCAAATAAAAAGCAAATGAAAGAGTATTATCATAACTCAAGCTTTCTTGAGCATGGCGGTGCTCCTGAAAAAGCTGCAAGAAGCGCGTTTGTTTCACAGATTGACGCTTATCTGAAGCAGAATAGTAAATATACAAAGAATGACCCCAAAATCAGCTTTCAGGATGTTGAAGACTGCTTGGTGCTTGTAATTTCTTCTTTCTCAACTCAGACTTCTTATGAGAACCAGACAAAAAAAGCTATTACAAATAAGTTTATTCAGGAGGCTTTAACCGAATTTATCAAGCATCAACTTGAAATTTACTTTATAGAAAATAAACTTGATGCAGATAAGCTTTGCGAACAGGTGCTTATCAATATGCGTTCACGCGTTAAAGCAGAAAGCACAAGATTAAATCTTAAAAAGACTCTGACCTCATCTAATGATATGACAAGCAGAGTTGAAAAATTCGTTGACTGCCGTAGTAAAGATAAAAATGAACGCGAGATTTTCATAGTTGAGGGTGATTCAGCTCTCGGTGCTTGTAAGCAGGCTCGTGATTCCGCTTTCCAAGCGGTTATTCCAGTAAGAGGTAAAATCCTTAACTGCTTGAAATTTGATTATAACCGTATTTTCAAAAGCGATATTATTATCGACCTCATTAAAGTTTTAGGTTGCGGTGTTGAGGTTTCAAGTAAATCAAATAAAGAGCTTTCTTTATTTAACCTTGATAATCTTCGTTGGAGTAAGATTATTATCTGTACCGACGCAGACGTGGACGGATTCCATATCAGAACACTTATTCTTACAATGATTTACAGACTTATGCCAACTCTTCTGAAAGAGGGTAAAGTCTTTATTGCAGAGTCACCTCTTTATGAAATAAATTCAAAAGGGCAGACCTGGTTTGCATATACAGAAAAAGAAAAACAAATGGCTCTTGAAGAAATCGGTGATGCAAAATACACTATTCAGCGTTCAAAGGGTCTTGGTGAAAACGATGCGGATATGATGTGGCTCACAACTATGAACCCTCAGACACGCCGTCTTATCAAGGTAGAACCCAATGATGTTGAAGAGTTGATTGCAGAAAAATTCGAGCTTCTTTTAGGCGATAATCTTCAGGACAGAAAAGAATTTATTGCAGAAAACGGTCATCTTTATCTTGACCTTGCAGATATTTCGTAAGGGGGGATAATAATGGCAAGAAAGAAAAAAGAAGTTCAGGAAATAGCAAAAACTGAAGAAGTAAAAGCCAATATTATCGGTGCAGGTGAGGTTGTTACTCAGCAGATTACCGATACTCTTGAAACCAACTTTATGCCCTATGCAATGAGCGTTATTATCTCTCGTGCAATCCCTGAAATTGATGGTTTTAAGCCTTCTCACAGAAAGCTCCTTTATACTATGTATAAAATGGGACTTATCAATGGCGGAAGAATTAAATCTGCTAACATTGTTGGTAGAACAATGCAACTTAACCCCCATGGTGATGCGGCAATCTATGAAACAATGGTTCGTCTTTCCAAGGGTAATGAAACTCTTTTGCACCCTTATATCGACAGCAAAGGTAACTTCGGTAAGGCGTATTCCAAAAATATGGTTTATGCTGCTGCTCGTTATACAGAGGCAAAGCTTGAAGGCATCTGCTCCGAGCTTTTCGGTGATATTGATAAGAACACTGTTGAGTTTGTTGATAACTACGACAGTACAATGAAAGAGCCAACTCTTTTGCCTGTTTCATTCCCAAGTGTTCTTGTTAATATGAATAGCGGTATTGCAGTTGGTATGGCAAGTAATATCTGCTCATTTAACTTAAGAGAACTTTGTGCAACAACAATCGGTCTTATTAAAAATCCTGATTTTGATATTTTTGAAACTCTCAAAGCACCCGATTTCATTGGTGGTGGCTTGATTGTTTATGACAGAGCCGCTCTTGAAGAGGTTTATTCAACCGGTAGAGGTTCAATTAAAATCCGCGCAAGATATTCTTACGATAAATCCAATAACTGCATTGATATTACGGAAATTCCTGCAACAACCACTTGTGAAGCAATTATTGATAAAATAATAGAAAAGGTTAAAGCAGGTTCTCTTAAAGAAATCAGTGATATAAGAGATGAAACAGATAAGTCGGGTCTTAAGATTACAATCGACTTAAAACGTGGTACAGACCCGGATAAGCTTATGAAACGCCTTTATAAGTTTACTTCTCTCGAGGATTCTTTCAGCGCAAACTTCAATATTCTTGTTGCAGGTGTGCCGAGGGTTATGGGCGTTTCGGAAATTCTTGAAGAATGGATTGCGTTCCGTACAGAATGTGTTAAAAGAAGAGTTTATTTTGATTTAACAAAAGCAAAAGATAAGCTCCATCTTCTTTTAGGTCTTAAAAAGATTTTACTTGATATTGACAAAGCAATTAAAATTGTTCGTGAAACAGAAGAAGAAAGTGAAGTTGTTCCCAATTTGATGATTGGCTTTGGAATTGATGAAATCCAGGCGGAATATGTTGCGGAAATAAAACTTCGTCATTTGAACAGAGAATATATTCTCAAACGTCTTTCTGATATTGATGACCTTAAAAAGAGCATTGAAGATATGGAAGATATTCTTAACAGCAAAGCAAGAGTTAAGAAGATTATCGTTGATGAGCTTACAAAGGTTTCCGAAAAATACGGAAGAGACAGAAAGAGCGAAATTATCTACGATACAGATACAGAAGAAGAGTTTGTTGAAGAAATTCCCGATTACGAGGCAAACCTTTTCTTTACCCGTGACGGTTACTTTAAGAAAATCACTCCCTTGTCACTTCGTATGGGTGGAGAGCAGAAGCTTAAAGAAGGGGATGAGATGGTTTGTGCTATCAATTCCAAAAACTCTGCAGAGCTTCTCTTCTTTACTGATAAATGTCAGGTTTATAAAGCAAAGGCATCGGATTTTGAGGATTCAAAAGCAAGTGTGCTGGGTGATTTCATTCCATCGAAGCTTGAATTTGAAAAAGATGAAAAACCAATTTATATGGCGGTAACAAATGATTATAAAGGTTATATGCTCTTTATTTTTGAAAATGGTAAGGTTGCAAAGGTAACAATGTCGGGTTATGCAACTAAAACTAACCGTAAAAAACTTATAAAAGCATATTCTGATAAATCACCAATTGTTGCAGCTATGTATATTGAAGAAGATACAGAGGTCGTTATTTCTTCAACGACAGGCAGACATCTTCTTGTCAATACAGGTGCTATCTCACCCAAAGCAGCTAAAGATACTGCAGGTGTTAATGTTATGACACTTAAAAAGTATCATAAAGTGCAGGATGTAAGACTTTATAAAGAAGGAGAGTTTGCGAAACCACACCGTTATCGCACAAAAACTCTTCCTGCTGCAGGTGCAACATTAAGTGCTGATGACACTGCAGAGCAATTGTCTTTAATGTAATAAATAAAAACTCCCCGTTCAAAAGAACGGGGAGAGCGAATAAATATAATCGTTTTGAGCAAACCGTAAAGACGATGTTTAACACAAATGCTCCGAAAACGATGCAAACGCGTACAAAATGTTTATTCGCTGACTATATATTGTCCGGTTTTTTATGCAAAATACATAGTATGCAAAATTTTTAAAAAAAGTTTAAAAAAACACTTGCATTTTTATTTCTTATGTGGTAATATAATCGGGCGTTGTGAACGAGACACAGTTCAGAATGAAAGGAAAGTTAGTATGGATCAGCTTTTATGGTATCATTACCTTATCGGCGCCGTTCTTATCATTTCGGCATTAATTATCATCGTAACTGTTATGCTCCAGCAGAGCAAACAGCAGGGTCTTTCCGGTGCAATTGCCGGTGGTGCTGATACATTCTTCGATAAGAATAAAGGCAGAACAGTAGAGGCAAAGCTCTCTAAAATTACTAAGATTGTTGCAGCCGTTTTCTTTGTAATCGGTCTTGCTGCAGTTATTATGTTTAAATTGTTATAATAAAAACCCTGTTTTCAGGGTTTATATATGAGTCATTAGCTCAGTAGGCAGAGCACCTGCCTTTTAAGCAGGGTGTCCGGGGTTCGAATCCCCGATGACTCACCAAAAAATCGACAAGCTTAGGCTTGTCGATTTTTTTATCCATTGCGAAAGCGATGGTATATACAAATTCTGTAACCCCTCACTTCGTTTTTTCTAAATAATTGAATATGAATGCACCTATGAGCCCTGTTGAAAGAATTGACCTTGCGGTTGCAGATAAATCATCGGAAACAATTAATAGCTCGTATTGAAATGGTGTAAAATGAGCATAATTTGAAAAAATGCTTGTAAATAATAACGGTAAAGCAAGTGCCAGAGTGCATTTTATAACTATTCGGGATTTTCGTCCGAGAGAATTATAGAACTTTTTTATTTTAGTCAATATTATCACCGAAATAATACTATAATAAAAATTGTATTTATTCAATGGAAAATGCAGGCGAATACAATATATTTTACCATACAAAATGTTGGAAAACTATTGAATTATAACACAATATTTGGTACAATTATCTTACTTATTCTATTGACGGAGGAAGACAGTATGAAGTGTCCCTTTTGTGGTTTTGAAGAAAGTAAAGTAATCGATTCTCGTCCGACTGATGAGGGTGAAAAAATTCGCCGTCGCAGAGAATGTATGAGTTGCGCGAAGCGTTTCACTACTTATGAAATTATCGAAAGTGTTCCGATTGTTGTTGTTAAGAAAGACGGCAAATCCCGTGAGGTTTTTGACCGCGATAAGCTTTTCAACGGTATGATGCGCGCTTGCGAAAAACGTCCTGTTTCAGTTGGTGATATTGAAAAAGCAATTGATGAAATTGAAGCAGAAATTCAGAACTCTCTTGATAGAGAAGTTACCTCTGTAAGAATCGGTGAGCTTGTTATGGATAAGCTTAAAGATATTGATGAGGTTGCTTATGTTCGCTTTGCATCTGTTTATCGTCAGTTTAAGGATATAAACACATTTATGAGCGAGCTTAAAAAATTATTAATAGAGGAATAAAAATTAGGCTACCTTCGGGTAGCCTATTTGTGCTTATTTAAGATTATGTCAAATTTTATTTGTCCTGTCTGTAAGAGTGGAATTTCGCTTTTTGAAAGAACCTATAAATGCCCCAATAACCATTGCTTTGACCTTTCAAAAGATGGCTATGTGAACCTTTTGATGTCGCAACAATCTTCGTTAAAACGCCACGGTGATGATAAATTAATGGTTAAAGCAAGGCGGGATTTTCTCGAGAAAGGTTTTTATAATGAACTTCGTAATGCTCTTTGCGAAACTTTGAAAGATGCTTTGCCCGAAAGTTCAACAATTGTTGATGTTGGTTGCGGTGAGGGGTATTATACCTCTGAAATCTCAAAAGTTAATGATTTTAAAATTTTCGGTATAGATATTTCAAAAGATGCCTTGAAATATGCTGCTAAGAGCGTGAAAAACAGTAGTTTTGCGGTAGCAAGTGCATTTTCTTTGCCCTTTGCAGAGAGTTCTGCAGATTGCGTTTTAAGTGTTTTTGCTCCGTCTGCTTATGAAGAATTTTACAGAGTGTTAAAAAATGATGGAAAGCTTGTTAAAGCAATACCTTTAGAGGAGCATTTGTGGGAGCTTAAATGCGCTCTTTATAAAGAACCTTATAAAAATAAACCCGAAAAGAGAAACGACGAGCTTTTTAAATTGGTTTCTCAAAAAGAGATTAAATATAAAATCAGCCTGACCGAAAAAGAAGATATTGAAAATCTTTTCAAAATGACACCTTATTATTATAAAACAGGCAGAGAAGATGCAGAGAGGCTTCTTTCTCTTGAAAAGCTTGAAACAACTGTTCATTTCGGTGTGGAAATATACGAAAAGAGGTAAAAATTAAGATGTACGAAAATAATTGGGAATCCTTGAATTCAAGAAAAGTGCCCGAATGGTTTGGTAAAGCAAAATTCGGCATTTTTATTCACTGGGGACTTTACAGCATCCCTGCTTATGCGCCCATTAAAGACTATGCAGAGTGGTACGGCTATGCTTGTAATATGGAAAATCCTGAAACTGAAGCACAGGTAAAATATAAGGCATTCCATAAAGAACATTATAATTCAAGACCTTATTATGATTTTAAAAATGAATTTACAGGTCACCGTTTTGACGCAAATAAATGGGCAGAACTTTTCAAGCGCGCAGGTGCAAAATACATAAACTTTGTTTCAAAGCATCACGATGGTTATTGCCTTTATGAAACAGAATATGCACCGGGTCTTAACTCTGTTGAGTGTGCACCCAAGCGCGACTTCCTTATGGAACTTAAAAATGCTTTAGAAGGCACAGGTGTTCGTTTCGGTGTTTATCATTCAGTTTATGAATGGTGGCATCCTTACTACCTTGAAGACCCTGAGAAATACGCTTTAGAGCATCTTCATCCAATGCTTAAAGAGCTTGTTGAAAAATATCAGCCTGCAACGCTTTTCACAGATGGCGAATGGGAGCATGAAAGCTCAGTATGGCATTCAACCGAATTTTTACAGTGGCTTTATAACGAATCCTCTGTTAAAGATACAATCGTTCCCAATGACCGTTGGGGCAAAGAAACCCGCGGTAGAAAAGGCGGTAACTTTACAACTGAATACGGTATTATTGATGTTTATCTGGGCACTGAAAGACGCATCGAAGATGTTGAACTTGACAGACCCTTTGAAGAATGCCGCGGAATCGGTCGTTCATTCGGTATTAATAAAGAAGAGGGTTGCGAGAACTATCTTTCAGTAAAAGAACTTCTCCAAACTCTTTGCGACCTTGTTTCCAAAGGTGGTAACTTCCTTCTTAATATCGGACCCGATGCTGATGGTACAATTCCGCCTCTAATGGAAGAACGTCTTTTAGGTATGGGTAAATGGCTTGAAGTAAACGGTGAAGCGATTTATGAAAGTGAAGTTTATTCCAAAAAAAGCTCAGATGGTGTTTATTATACTCAGCGAGCCGGCAATATCTATGCGATAACAGAAAAATTCCCCTCAAAAGAAACTGTTTTTCCTGAAATTGATTTCAGCGAAGATTATAAGATTTCTCTTCTCGGTTCAGCGGGTGAAGTAATTGCAGAAAATAAAGACGGCAAACTCTCTTTGAGAACCAATATCTGCGCTCCCGAGGATGTTGCTTGCGAGCATCTTTATGTATATAAAATCATTAAATAAAGGTGAATTATGAAAAACCTTATAGGCCATTTTGTAACTATAACAAAGCACCGCCACCTTGTTATAAAGCATTGTAAAAAAGCAGGTGTTTTCCTGCAAGGGTTAAGGCACGATTTATCAAAATATTCTCCCACAGAATTTTTGCCCGGTATAAAATATTACACAGGTCAGCGCAGTCCCAATGAGGGCGAACGAGCTGAAAACGGCTATTCTCTTGCCTGGATTCATCATAAAGGCAGAAACCGTCATCATTTTGAATATTGGACTGATTATAACCCTGTTTCAAAATTAGTTGAACCTGTTGAAATGCCGATAAATTATGTGGCAGAGATGTTTTGCGACAGAGTTGCCGCAGGTAAAATATATAACGGTGATAAATATACAGATGCTTCGCCCCTCGAATACTTTATGAAAGCAAAGCACAGAAGAGTTATTCATCCGAAAACATCTGATTTGCTTGAGAGCTTGCTTGTGATGTTAAAAGATTACGGAGAGGATTATACCTTTGAATATCTTCGCAGACTTGTGAAAGAAGATAAAAAGAACAATAAGAATAAATCTAAAAAATAAAAAAATTGTAAACAAAGTTTTAGTTATTTATGATTTCCTTGTTTTTGTAAAAAACTTGTGATAATATTAGATAAATATTTATATTCTATAATGTTTTTCGGAGGACTTTATGAACAAAACCCCTATTATAACCATCATCGCCTTGCTTGTAGTGATTTTAATTGCTTTCAGCGGTTGCGAATTTGAAATAAGCCTTGATGGCGAAAATAACACAGAAACTTCAATTGAATCTGTTGTTGTAACTGATGAAGAGGGTAGCACCCAGATTGAAACAGTTGTTCATTATGTAACAACTGAGCCTGTTCCTGTTGTTACAATTGTTGAGGTAACAAACGAAAAGGGTAAGGTTGTTGAAACAGAAAAGGTTACTCTTTCACCTGAAGAGGTTCAGGATGGTAAGGATTTCTTTAATGGTAAAGAGGATGAAAAAGAAACCAATAAAGAATCCGGCAAAGATAATAAAAAAGAAACAGAAATTTCAAAAGAGCCTGCTTCTGACAGAATAACAACTGCACCCGAAAAAGAAAATGTAGAGGTTCAGGATGATTTAGCGGTTCTTAACTCAAGCAAATATCTTATTGAAGGCAGAGCGGTTGGTAGCGATGGTTCATCTTACCCTTATAAAATGGCAAGAGACGGAAATCGTTTTACCTTCAGAACTGTATATGACGGTAAAGAAGTATGCTTGATTATGGGTACAAAGTATGTGTATCTTGTTTCCCCTGAAACAAAAACCTACGCTAAAGTTTCCAGAGATTTAGTTGAAGAGGAAAACGGAGATACAGGCGAATTTGATGACCTTCTCACAGGTGATGTTTTTAATCTCTATGCAAATAAAAAAGAAGTTGATACCTACACAGAAAAAATGTATGGTGTTAAGTACAGAGTTGTTGAATATGATGACGGAACCCGTGATTTTTTCAATGGTAAAACACTTGTTATGACCGAATCAACAGATGGCTCCATCCTTTATTATGATGTAATATCAACAAATGTTTCCGAAGGCTTGTTTGTTCCTCCTGCAGATTATACTGAGGAAATAGTTAATGTAACCACAACAAACAGCGCTTCAACAACCAACTGCACAGACCCTAATCATAATCATTGATATGAGTAATAAAAAAATTGCCCTTGTAACAGGGGGCGCAAGAGGAATCGGTAAGGCAATTTGCCGTGCTCTTGCAAAAGACGGATTTAAAATTGCCGTGAATTACAATAATTCAGAAAAAGAAGCGATTGCTTTAAAGGAGGAACTTTCTGTAATTACAGAGGTCGAGATTTTTAAATGTGATGTTTCTGATTCGGATGCGGTTAAAAAAATGTTTTCCGAGATTTCTCAAAAGCTGGGAAATGTTAATGTGCTTGTTAATAATGCAGGTGTTGCGGAGCAGGTGCTTTTTACCGATATTACCGATGAAATGTGGCAAAGAATGATTAATACTAATCTTTCAAGCGCGTTTTATTGCTCAAGAGAAGCTCTTAAAAATATGATTAATGAGAAGAATGGCATAATCATAAATATTGCTTCAATGTGGGGCGAGGTTGGGGCTTCAATGGAGGTTCATTATTCAACCGCAAAAGCGGGGCTTATTGGTATGACTAAAGCCCTTGCAAAAGAGGTTGGTCTTTCGGGTGTTCGTGTAAATGCGGTTTCTCCCGGAGTTGTTTTAACAGATATGATGAAATCGTTCTCAGAAAGCGATAAAGAAGTTTTAAAGGAAGAAACACCTTTAAATACTTTGGGTACACCCGATGATATTGCAGAAGCAGTCAGCTTCCTTGTCAGTGATAAAGCAAGGTTTATCACTGGTCAGGTTCTTTCTGTTAATGGCGGATTTGTTATCTAAAATACCTTGAAAGAGGGGTTAATAATATGAAAATTACATTTATGGGTGCAGGCAGTACAGTTTTCGCAAGAAATGTTATCGGCGACTGTATGTGTTCTGAGGTTCTTCGTGACAGCGTTTTCGCTCTTTATGATATTGATGGCGAACGCCTTAACGAAAGCAAAACAATTATTGAAGCAATGCAAAAAACAATGGGTGGCTATGGTAAGGTTGAATGTTACCTTGGGGTTGAAAACCGAAAGGATGCGCTTCGTGGCGCAAACTTTGTTGTTAATGCAATTCAGGTTGGTCTTTATGACCCCTGCACAATAATTGACTTTGAAGTGCCAAAGAAATACGGTCTTCGTCAGACGATTGCGGATACTCTTGGTATCGGCGGTATTATGCGTGCGCTCCGTACTATTCCTGTTATGGATGATTTTGCAAAGGATATGGAAGAGGTTTGCCCTGATGCACTTTTCCTTAACTATACAAACCCAATGGCAATGCTTTCAGGCTATATGCAGAGATATACAGGTGTTAACACTGTTGGTCTTTGCCATAGCGTTCAGACCTGTTCACTTGACTTACTTAATCAGTTAGGTATGGAAGACAAATTAGAGGGCAGAAGAGAGCTTATTGCAGGTATTAACCATATGGGTTGGCTTCTTGAAATTGCAGATAAAGACGGCAACGACCTTTATCCTGAAATCAAGAGCAGAATTCAGGCAAAAATTGATGACCCTGACTTTGATAACAAGGTAAGACTTGAATATATCAAGCATTTCGGTTATTACTGCACAGAGTCAAGCGAGCATAATGCAGAATACAATATGTTCTACATAAAGAGCAAATACCCTGAACTTATTGAGAAATATAATATTCCTCTTGATGAATACCCCAGACGTTGCGTAAATCAGATTGCAGGTTGGAAAAAGGAATATGCAGAGATGCTTGAAAAAGGTGTTAAAGAGCATAAACGTTCCAATGAATACGCTTCTCATATTATGGAATCCGTTGCAACAAACACCCCTTATAAAATTGGCGGTAACGTTCTTAACAGAGGCTTTATCACAAACCTACCTGCAGAAGCTTGTGTTGAGGTTCCTTGCCTTGTTGACGGTAAAGGTGTTCACGGAACATACGTTGGTGCTCTTCCTGTTCAGTGTGCAGCAATGAATATGACAAATATCAATGTTCAGCTTCTTACAATTGAAGCAGCAAGAACAAGAAAGCTTGAGCATATCTATCAGGCTGCAATGCTTGACCCCCACACTGCAAGTGAATTGAGCATTGACGATATCAAGAATATGGTTGATGACCTTATTGAAGCTCATGGCGATTTCTTACCGAAATACCACTAATATCTGGTAATTTCAAAAAATAGTTGACATTTTTAATACTAAATGGTAAACTCTATCACATAAAATAAACCAATGACGAAGAGTAGTAAATGTTAAGGAAGCTTAAAGAGAGTCGGCGATGGTGGAATGCCGATAGTGGAATTTTCATTGAATGGACTTCCGAGGGCGAACTGAATTAAGTAGGGGAGACGGCAAGCAACCGTTAGAATGCTATGTGTATGTCAGTACACAGTTGAGTGCGTGTTTTTACACGAATTTGGGTGGTACCGCAGGATTATTAAACCTGTCCCATAGTTTATGGGGCAGGTTATTATATTGCTCCAAAGAAAAAGAAAAGGAGAAATTATTATGATTTTCAACAACATTGATTTCGATACCTATTATAAGGATTACCCCACAAAAGAGGGGTATTTCGGTAAATACGGCGGAGTTTTTATTGATGATAAATTAAAAGCTCCTATGCAGGAAATTACCGAGGCATATTACGACATTTGTCAGTCAAGAAAGTTTATTGCAGAACTTCGCAGAATAAGAAAAGAATTTCAGGGCAGACCAACTCCCATTACTCACCTTGAAAGACTTTCAAATAGTATCGGCAGAGTTCAGCTTTATGCAAAGCGTGAGGATTTGAACCATTCAGGTGCTCATAAGCTTAATCACTGTATGGGTGAAGCTCTTCTTGCAAAATATATGGGTAAAAAGAAAATTATCGCTGAAACAGGTGCAGGTCAGCACGGTGTTGCCCTTGCAACTGCAGCGGCATATTTTGGTCTTGAATGCGATATTTATATGGGCGCGGTTGATATTAAAAAACAGGGTCCTAACGTTGCAAGAATGAAAATTCTCGGTGCAAATGTTATTGAGGTTACCCACGGACTTCAGACCCTTAAAGAAGCTGTAGATGCAGCTTTTGATGCTTACAGTAAAGAATATAAAGATTGCATCTATTGTATCGGTTCAGTTCTCGGTCCTCACCCTTTCCCAATGATGGTAAGAGATTTCCAGAGCGTTGTTGGTATCGAAGCAAGAGAACAGTTCATTGAAATGACAGGTCATTTGCCCGATTCAATTGTTGCTTGCGTTGGCGGTGGCTCAAATGCAGCAGGTCTTTTTGCAGGCTTCCTTAATGACCCTGTTGATATTTATGGTGTTGAACCTCTCGGCAGAGGTCCCAAGCTTGGCGACCACGCTGCAAGTCTTAAATACGGCACAGAGGGCATAATGCATGGTTTCAACAGCATTATGCTTAAAGATGAGAATGGCGAGCCTGCTCCTGTTTATTCAGTTGCAAGCGGTCTTGATTATCCCTCATCAGGCCCCGAACACGCATTCTTGCAGGAAATTGGCAGAGTTAAATATGATGTTGTTGACGATGAAGAAACAATTGATGCTTTCTATAAACTCTCCCGTCTTGAAGGTATCATTCCTGCTATCGAAAGCTCACATGCAGTAGCTTACGCTATGAAAATGGCAAAGGAAATGGACCACGGTTCAATTCTCATTAACCTTTCAGGTCGTGGCGATAAAGATATGGACTATGTTATCGAAAATTTCGGAATAAGATAAAGTAAAAAACGATAGGCTCGAAAAAGCCTATCGTTTTTTAGATGCCAGTTGCCAGTAGCCAGCAAGGTAGGGAACGGATTTATCCGTTCCGTTATTGATTTTATTATAAAGTAAAGCGAGTCTTATCAGCATTATAAATCTTAAATGAAACAAGGAAACCAACAACCATAGGAATAAAGTATGCTATACTTATTAATATAAGAATTAAACCATCCGTGCTTATGGGTAGAAGTGATATTAATTGGAGATATACTGAAACCAACGGAACAGTAAATATTAAACTGATATAGTTAGCGATATACTGAATAACCGGTGTGGTTTCTTGTGCTATGAAATTAAGGATCAAGGATAAAATCCAGGCAATAAAAGGAATAATAAAACAAACAATTGATGTTTTGAAATATGCAGGTAGCTTTTTATTTGCAGAATATTTTGCAATAAATATACAAAAAGCCAAAAAGACAAAGGGGAAAATTATTACTAAAGGTCCTGTGTGATAAAGCTCAATGTTTTCGCCTAGTGGGAGCTGCCCTGATAACAAAATAGCAGAAATCCAAAGAGCGACAGCAGTTAAAATACCGAAAATGATTTGTGTTGATTTTTTGTTTCTAGTTTTCATATAAACACCTTCCTTTCACCTACAGTATATATCAATCATTAAAAAATTGTAAAGCAACAATTTGTTGCAAGGGGTCAAAAATAAAATTACTGTAATAAGTAACAAAAAAACTCTTGACAATATGATTCGATAAGATTATAATTTAATAGCTGTGCCGGTGTGGCGGAATAGGCAGACGCAAGGGACTTAAAATCCCTCGGTGGCAACATCGTACCGGTTCAAGTCCGGTCACCGGCACCAATAGAGAACTTGCACTTTTGTGTGAGTTCTCTATTTTGTTTTGTTTGAGTGTAACAGGACTTGAACCGGTCTCGGCGAAGCCGAACATAATCGGGTGTTCGCGAAGCGAATGATGGGCAGAGCCCATCAAGTCCGGTCACCGGCACCATATTGAGTATTCATAAGGGATTTGACTTGTGAATACTCAATTTTTTTATCTTTATATCAAAGTATATAACCCACTATGACACTTTCAGTCTAACTGCAAAGATGTCAAGTGGGTTTAGTAATCATCAAAACAACTTGATTTTAATTTTTTATATGAGTATAATATATTCAAGAGGTGATATTATGCTTAAATTCAGAAAAGGCTGTACAGTTCCATTTCCTGAAATGATTCGCGAAGAATATGAAATTAACGACAACTATATAATTGCCAATATTGATGCTGATAAAATAGAAAATTTGCTGTTAGATTTTATAAAAATGCATAATGAACCATTATTCTTTATATTAGAAAATCCATCAAAACAGTATGATGAAACTGAAATAGAACCCGGTATGGTTGAATCGTTACATAAAGATGTTTACTACATTGACGGTTGCACACAGGAACAAGCTTTTGTTATTGTAAACAGAATTGGTAAGCTTCTTGTAAATGATGGTTTGTCCTCTTTCGGCTTCGGTTGCCATATTTCACACGATGAAATAATGATTGGTAAGTACAATGTTATTACTATTTATTCACAAGCTCCTGAAAACTATGATTCACTTTTAGAAAAGAATGAATTAAAGCATGTTAATAAACTTGTAACCGCTTGGGATACTTTCACTCAAAATAATCCAGGTAAGTCAGGAAGAATTGAAACTGACGGAAAAGACATTTTTGATATTCCCGAAATGTTTGCAGATTGGGGAATATATCTTGCCGAACAAAGAGAAGATTAAAATTTAAACCCTTATGAACACTCGCACCAAACATAGAGAAATCGCTTTTGTGGTTTCTCTATATTTTTTTGTTTCTATTTAAAATCATCAAATCCGTTGTCTTTTTTATAATATTGTAGTAAAATTATATCTATAAAAAACGGGAAGGGTGTTTTTATGGTTTTCACTATTGAGCTTTTGTGGCTGTTTATTGCCGCAATGGTTATCAGTTCTATCGGCTTTAAGAATTATGTTTGGTTTATTTCACTTGGTTATGGTTTTTCTATTGCAGGTGAGGGTATTTTAATGCTACTTCTTTACGGCAAGCAATTGACCATCGGCACAATTATCTGCTGTGTGTTATTTATTATTTACGGTTGCCGTTTGGGTGGTTATCTTGCAATTCGTGAGTTTGGCGGCAGCTCATATAAAAAGAATATGAAAGGCGAAATTAAAGACGGCAAATCCGTTCCTTTCGGAGTGAAAATTGCTATCTGGGTAACTTGTGCTTTGCTTTATGTAACTCAGGTTTCAGGCGTATTCTATCGTTTGCATAACAATGCTGAAGACAATGTTTTTGTTTACATAGGTGCAGCTGTTATGGTTCTTGGTCTTGTGCTTGAATCAGCCGCAGATATTCAGAAAAATAACGCTAAAAAGGTTACTCCTCGTCGTTTTGTTGATACAGGGCTTTACCGCCTTGTTCGTTGTCCTAATTACCTTGGTGAAATGCTTTTCTGGACAGGTGTTCTTTTATCAGGTATCGGTGCAGTTGAAGGTTCTCAGTGGATTTTGGTTGCCATAGGCTATATCGGCATAATTTTTGTTATGTTCAGCGGTGCCCGTCGCCTTGAAATCCGTCAGAATAAAAACTACGGCAATGACCCCGAGTACCAGAAATATGTAAAAAGTGTTCCGATTATGGTACCCTTCATTCCTTTGTATAGTGTTGAAAAATACAAATGGTTAGTTGGATAAGGTGATTGTATGAAAACTAAAACTTTAACTCCCGAAAGGCAAATTAAACTTTCTCAGAAAAGAGAAAAAGAAATTGCGAAATGGGAGAAAGAGAAGAGCAGACCAAAAGGAAAGTTTTATTTGCCTTATCTGATTTTCATAATCAGTTTTATTTACCTTACTGATGAAGTTGCTTCTCAAATTGGTCCCTTGATGAAAACTGAAATTGCTAACGGGCTTTTTTCAGGTGACAGCTCTGTTGGTATTCTTGAAATTCTCAATATGATTGCAATACCTTTTCAGTGCCTTGCAATATTTTATAAACCTCTTTCCGATAAATTCGGTAGAAAGAAATTTTTATTTATAAATACCTTCGGTCTTGGAATAGGATTGCTGATTATTTTCCTTTCCAATAACATTCCGTTGTATGTCATCGGAACTTGTATGATTCAGTTCTTTGTTCCCCACGATATGCAGGTGGTTTACATAATGGAATCTGTTCCCAGTAAGCATAGAGCAAGAATTTATTTCACTATTAAAAGCTTTGCAACCTTGGGAATAATGCTTGTGCCTCTTCTTAGAAGAGTTCTTATGGACAATATGTATGAATGGCGAAATGTTTTCCTTGTTCCTGCTATTGTCGGTTTGTTGTCTTCGTTTGTTGCTCTTTTCTTTGCAAGAGAAACCGATGCGTTTATAGAATCACGGCTTAAATATCTTAAAATGACTGACGAGGAAAGGGCGGAGGAAAAAGGTAAAAAGGACCTTGAAAATGCCCAGGGCGGTATTATAAACGCTCTTAAGTTCGTATGGTCTCACAAGCAGTTGAAATGGCTTTATGTTGGTATGGCACTTATGAACTTAGGTTATCTTATAACTATGTATTATCAGGTAATTATCTCTTACGGTTACGCAGGAAAATATGGTGAGATTACCGAAGAAATACTTAATCAGGTAAGTCTTAATGAGGTTACATCTGCATTATTCTTCTTCCCTATAGGTAGTGCAATTGTTCAATTGTTTGTTGGCTTTCTCGGTGACTCTTTCGGAAGAAAGAAAACTGCAATTGTGATGTCAGCTTTGTGTGTTCTTTCTTTTCTGGGGTTTGCTCTCGGCTCTTCCTGGGGGTGGGAAACCTGGTTGGTAGGTCTTTGCTCAGGCGCTTGTATTGGTAGCTTCTGGGGTGCAGGAGATATAACTAGCTTGATGATTAGCGAATCCTCGCCAACAAATCTTCGTTCCTCAATTCTTTCAACTCAGTTTATTGCAATGGGTGTTGGTATTGCCTTTTCCTATGTGGTGGGTATTCCTTTAATTACAGTTTTAGGTAACTCTGTTATCGGTACAATCTGCTTCTTCTTTGCAGTTCCGGGTTTTGTTTCTGCTCTTGCAGTTTTGATGCTTAAAACCAA
Organism: Acutalibacteraceae bacterium; assembly: GCA_045543035.1. Taxonomy (GTDB): domain Bacteria; phylum Bacillota; class Clostridia; order Oscillospirales; family Acutalibacteraceae; genus DTU089. Next base: position 80,163 of record JAZQMA010000030.1, read on the forward strand.
AGATACAACAGGTATTGATTTGAATACAGTTACCGGAAAAGAATTTGAATAATATAAAGGTGGTAATAATATGAAAATAGCCAGTCAGACAGAATATGTTTCTGCTCGTTTGAATGATTATGAAGCAGTGAGAATGGTTTGTGAAGCAGGGTTCGATGCCATTGACTTTTCAATGTTCCATATGGCAAAGGATGACTGTCCTTTAAATACCGCTTCATATAAAGATATTGTTAAAGAGCTTAAAAATATTGCAGATGGATATGGTAAGCCTTTCTGCCAGGCTCATGCACCGTTCCCTACATTGAGAGATGGTGATGAAGAATATAACAAAAATATGCTCCCTAAAGTTAAGCGTTCCATTGAAATTGCAGGTATGCTTGGGGTTGAAAATATTGTTGTTCATCCTGTATTTTTCAAAGAGAATAAATTTGAAAAAAATATGGAAATGTATATGGGGCTTTTAGACGATGCTAAAAATTCAGGGGTTAAAATCGCTCTTGAAAATATGTTTGGCAAAAAAGACCCTGTAACAAGAAAGCAAACACCCAATGTTTGCAGTTTGCCCGAAGAATTTGCAGAGTTTTATGATGCTCTTCCGAGAGAATATTTCACTTGTTGCGTTGATATAGGTCATTGCGCTCTTGTTGGTTCAACACCCGAAGCAATGCTTCGCGGTCTTGGTGACAGGGTAGGATGCCTTCATGTTCACGATAACGATACTTTTGACGATTGGCATTTTCCGCCATTTACCCTTGATTTGAACTGGACTGAAATTGCAAAAGCTCTTGCTGATATTGATTATAAGGGTTATATAACTCTTGAAAGTGATAATATTCTTGCAGATATTCCAACGGAGCTTTATCCATCAATGCTCCGCTATATGCACGATGCCGCAAGACACGTTGCAAGTATGGTTGAAAGCTATAAATGAAAAAACAACTCTCGATGCGAAAACATCGAGAGTTGTTTTTTAGTAGTTTTTAGAAAGTATGTAGCAAACCCAAAGAGCAATAACGAAAGCACTTTCTGCAGGGATTGCAAGCTTTGTATAAGGGCATTTCCAGCCTTTATCAACGCAAAGGAAAATCGATCTTGTAACTAAAACGGTTGTTGCGAAAATAATACCGCCAACAAGGGAATAGGTAGCAGTATGTAAGGTAAGGGCAAGGTATAAAAGAAATGCACCTAAAGCGAATGAAATACCGCCGTAATATACGCGGATTTCTGTTTTACCTGCATTGTCAACAGGCTTGATTGAAAAGCTTTCTGCATTCTTTAAGGGCTTTGCAATAAAAACAACTGCCATTCCCCAGAAATAACCGATAAGGCAAATCACAGCAAATGCCGCAGGGGGATTAGCTGTCCATATTTCTTTTAAAAGCTCCATATTCAGTCTCCTTTTTCTCTTTTTTATAAATATAACACATCAAATTATTAAAATCAATATTGGTATATTTTTATATATTCTGAGAAAAGTAATTAAGAAAAAGGAGTGACCTGAAAAATGAAAACAAATTCCAATGTCAGACCTTTCGGCATAAAAGATAAAATAGGCTATTTGTTTGGCGATTTCGGTAACGATTTCACATTTATATTATCTTCCTCGTTTCTTATGAAATTCTATACAGATGTTATGGGAGTTTCACCTGCGGTTGTCGGTACAATTATGGCAATTGCAAGGTTTGTCGATGCTTTTACGGATGTTACAATGGGTAGAATTTGCGACAGAAGCAAAACAACAAAAAACGGCAAATTCCGTCCGTGGCTTTTGAGAATGTGCGGTCCTGTTGCAATTTCGTCCTTTTTAATGTATCAATCCTCGTTGGCAAATCTGCCATATACTGCAAAGGTTATCTATCTTTTCATTACCTATATTTTATGGGGTTCTGTTTTCTATACTACGGTTAACATTCCTTACGGTTCAATGGCATCAGCCATATCAAATAACCCTGACGACAGGCAGTCACTTTCTACTTTCAGGTCAATGGGTGCAATGCTTGCAGGTGCATTTGTAACTGCTGTAATTCCTCTTATTGTTTATGATAAAGTCAACGGAAAAGATATTATGAATGGTGGCAGATTTACTCTTATTGCAGGTGTTTGCTCTGTTCTTGCCATCGTTTGTTATCTCCTTTGTTATGGTTTAGTGAGGGAGAGGGTAACATTTAATTCACAACCATTAAAGCATACAGATAACAATGTTTTCAGAATGTTAGGTAATGCAATAAAAAACAGAGCGTTGATTTCAATTATTGCCGCCTCTGTTGTTATGCTTTTAGCTCAGCTTACACTCCAACAGATGACAAACTATATTTACCCCAATTACTACGGAAATGCAAGTATGCAAAGTGTTTCAACTCTTGCAATGTCGGGCGGTATGATTGTTGCCGCGTTTATTGCTAAACCGATTGCGCGAAAATTCGGTAAAGCGGAAATAAGTGCATTTTCAAATCTTTTAGCAGGTCTCGGCAGTTTTCTGATTTACTTTATAAGACCGCAGAATGTTCTTGTATATATCGCCATTCAGACAATTTGTTGGCTCGGTTTAGGTGTTTTCTCAATGGTTTCCTGGGCACTTATTACTGATGTTATAGATTATTCTGAAATTAAAAACGGAATAAGGGAAGATGGCTCTGTTTATGCCCTTTATTCCTTTGCGCGTAAATTAGGTCAGGCGGCGGCATCGGGTGTAACTGGTGCGCTTTTAACTGCTATCGGCTATTCGGAAGCAACCGCCTTTGATAAAAATGTTCTTGAGGGTATTTTTGATATTTCAACTCTCGTCCCTGCGGTTGGATTTATTCTTCTTGCAGCAATCCTTTGGTTCTGGTATCCGCTTCATAAAAAACAAGTCAATGAAAATGTAGCATATTTAGAAAAAAAGCATAAAAAATGAAATGAACGGAATTGCTTTTGGCAGTTCCGTTTATTTCATATATTTTTCTCTGTATTTTTTAGGTGTTAAGTCCGTATATTTTTTAAAGGTTTTAGTGAAATAGTTTACATCAAGCATACCGCAACGCTGAGCGATATTCTGAATTTGCATATTTGTTGAAATAAGCAATTCTTTTGCTCTTTCTGTTCTCTGCTTGTTTACATAATCTGTTAATGTACTGCCCGTTTCTTTTTTGAAAAGGGAAGAGAGATAACTCGGGTTAACCTCAAATATTTTTGAAAGATTATTTAAGCTTAAGTCCGAAGCAATATCGGATTCAATTTGAGTTATAACCTTTTGAATTAGAAGTGAATAATTTCGTTGAGAATGCTTGTTAACAAGTCTGCAGTATTTTTTTACCATATATTTAAGCAATTCACTGCATTCTTCAACGCTTTGAGTTGCTTCAATTTTTAAAGCGAAATCCGATGAAACAACATCAATGTGGAAAGGATGCACCTTTCCTTGCTCGGCACCTTTTCTCAATAAGGTGTTTAATATAATTAAAAAGTTCTTTGTGTTTCTTAAAGAATCGGTCAATCGTCTTTCAAGAGCATTTTCGGGTGTTATGTTTGCAAATATCATTTCTGCCTTATGGGTAAGACCTTTTGAAACTGCTTCAATTAGCTCATTTTCCTTTGCATAGCGCCTTTCTAAAAGCTGAACTGTCATCCAAGATTCTGTTTCTTTGTGTTGATTATTGCTTTGAGAAAAAACAGGAATCTCAATGTCTCTTTCAAGATGTTTATGAACTATTGTGAAATTTTCAAAGCCTTTGAATATCAATTCTCCAAAAGAGCCAACAAGGGCAAGTATTGTATCATCATTGGGGAAATATGGTACAGCACCATAAAACTTTTCAAGTTGAATGTTGATATATGAGGGGAGTGAGCTTTCAACGGTTTTTTTGTTTATGGAGTTCTTTGTAACAAGCTCTTTTGTGTATGGGCCGAGAACGAGAATTGAAGAAGGCTTGCTTTCAGGAAGAGGAATGAAAACGAAATTACACATAAACATATCTGAAATAACACTTATTTCACTCTTATCAAAAGCAATATTTTCACTTAAAAATCTGTTGTAATCTTCCTTAAGATTCAGAAGCTGACGGATACCCATATCAATATCTTCCGGAATATTCTTTTTTGTTAAAACAGCGGTTCTGATTTTTAAAGCTTCAAAAGACTTTCTGAAAAACTCTAATTCTTTTTTATAAAACAAGTTACTCACCTCATCACTATATTTACATTATCGTATAATTTTTATAAAATTTCAAGAGTGTGCAAAAAATAATACTAAAAAATGCAAAAAAAATACTCACAAAAAAACTAAATTTATTATAAAATTGAGATGTTGAAAGGTTTTGTGTAAATTTTACAAAATTTACTGACAAAATCGGAAAAATATAGAAAAAGGAGAGAATCTATTATGGCTAAAAAAGAAGTTAAATTAGATTCAAAGGGGTTCCGCAAGTTCGGTATGCGCGACAAAGTTGCTTATGCCGCAGGTGACCTTGGTTGTAATATGAGCTTTGCGCTTAAAAGCTCTATTATGGCAATTTTCTGGACACAGTTTATGGCTCTCGGCGAGGAAATGTATGCTTTCTTGCTGGTAATCGTTCAAATCTGGGATGCTATCAATGACCCGCTTTTAGGTTCTTTGTTTGATGCAGATAAGAAGTTCCACAAGCATGGCAAATTCAAGACCTACATATTTGTTGGTGCAATGGGTCTTCTTTTCTCAGGTTTGTTCTTCTTCCTTCCCGTTCCCAACGCTCCTCGTCTTATGAGATGCGTATTGTTTGTTTTAGGTTATGTTCTCTGGGATGCATTCTATACTATTGCAAACGTTCCTTATGGTTCAATGATGTCCGTTATCACAACAGACGGTGCAGAGCGTTCTGAGCTTTCAACCTGGCGTTCAATCGGTTCAATGATTGGTAATGTTGTACCTATGGTTCTTCTTCCCATTCTTTGCTACGATGCAAGTAATAACCTTAAGGGTGAGGTTGTTTTCATTGCTGCAACAATAATGGGTGTTATCGGTCTTGCTTGCTTTATATTTATGCTTAAAAAGACCACAATCCGTGTTGAAGAAAATTCAGTTACAATCAGTGAAGAAAAACAGAAATTCAATGTTTTCAGAGCTATGGGTAACTTTATGAAAAACCGAGCAGCAGTTGGTGCAACTCTTGCTGCAATGGCAATGTTTATCGGTATGCAGGGCTCAACAACAGCAACAACTGTTCTTTTCCAGTCCTATTTCGGAAATGCTAAAGCATCAGGTGTTATTATGCTTATCAGCTATCTTCCTATGTTTCTCTTTATGCCTTTCATTAAGAAAATCGTTAACAAATTCGGTAAAAAAGAAGCTTGCGCAGCAGGTGCAGCAGTCAGCTTGTTTGGTGCAGCTCTTCTCTTCCTTCCCCTTGGTAACGGTGGTGCAGGTTTGATTGGTTATATTATCGCTCAGGTATTCTTTGGTCTCGGTCTTGGCTTCTATACTTGCGTATCATGGGCTCTTATGGCAGACGCTATTGACTATAACGAATAGAAAAACCATACAAAAGAAGAGGGTACAGTATATTCACTTCACTCATTCTTCCGTAAGCTTGCTCAGGGTCTTGGACCATCAGCAGTTATTCTTATTATGAAAACTCTCGGTTATGATGGTGCTCTTGGTGCAAATCAGCCTTTTGAGGTTGCTGAAAATATGAAGTGGCTTGTTGCAGCTCTTTACACATTCAGTGCTGCGGTAATGTTTATAGCTATCGCTTTCGTTTATGACCTTAACAAGAAAAAGGTTGCACAGATGACTTCTGAACTTGAAGAGAGAAGAAATTCTGTAAATGCAGAAATTGCGGAATAATAATTTTGCAAAAATGGCAGAAAATGAATAAATAAAATTGAAACTGCCGACAATTATTCTGTCGGCAGTTTTTAATAAACAATACATTATTTTCCTAAAGGAGAAAAATATGAGAAAAATTTTAAACATTAACAGAAAATGGGCTTTTTCAAAGCAGGCAACAACCGTTCCCGCAGAAATGCCTTCAAATTGGTGCTTCGTAAACCTTCCTCATTCCTGGAACGCTATTGACGGTCAGGATGGTGATAATGATTATTTCCGCGGTACTTGCTATTATGTGAAAAGCTTTAAGAAATTTGAGCTTCCCGAAGCAGAAAAATATTACCTTGAAATCAAGGGTGCAAACTCTTCTGCAGATGTTTATCTTAACGGCAAGGTTCTCGCTCATCATGATGGCGGTTATTCAACCTGGAGAGTTGATATAACAAACGGTATCAAAGAAGAAAATCTTCTTGTTATTGCAGTTGATAATGCAGCAAATGACAAGGTTTATCCTCAGATGGCAGACTTTACCTTCTATGGTGGTCTTTACAGAGATGTGAATATTATCTGCGTTAATGACACTCACTTTGAGCTTATGCATCACGGTGGTCCAGGTCTCAAAATCACACCCGAAATCAACGGTATCAATGCTGATGTCGAAATTGAAACCTGGGTTGTTAATCTTAAAGATAATCAGAAGCTTCGTTATGTAATCAAATCTGCTGACGGTAAAGTAGTTGCAGAAAAAGAAACAACAGATACAAAGGTTAATCTTGAAATCAACAATGTTCACCTTTGGCACGGTAAAAAAGACCCCTATCTTTATACCGCAGAAATTGAGCTTGTTGATGGTGAAAATGTTGTTGATAACATTTCTTCTCGTTTCGGTTGCCGTACCTTTAAAATCGACCCTGAAAACGGCTTTATTCTTAATGGTGAAGAATATCCTCTTCGTGGCGTATCCCGCCATCAGGATAGATGGGGCTTCGGTAATGCTCTTCTTCCTGAGCATCACAAAGAAGATATGGATTTAATCTGCGAGGTTGGTGCTACAACAATCCGCCTTGCTCACTATCAGCACGACCAGTATTTCTATGACCTTTGCGATGAAAGAGGTCTTGTAATCTGGGCAGAAATTCCCTATATTTCAAACCATATGCCCGGTGGCAGAGAAAACACAATTTCTCAGATGAAAGAGCTTATCGTTCAGAACTATAACCACCCCTCAATTGTTGTCTGGGGTCTTTCAAATGAAATCACAATGAAGGGTGACAGTGACCCCGATTTGCTTGAAAATCACGAAATTCTTAACGACCTTGTTCACGAAATGGATAAAACAAGACTTACAACTATTGCCGCAGTTTCAATGTGCGATATTGATAGTCCTTATATTCAGATTCCAGATGTTGTTTCCTATAACCACTATTTCGGTTGGTATGGCGGAGATACAACTATGAACGGACCTTGGTTCGATAATTTCCACGCTAAATACCCCAATATTCCGATCGGTTGTAGCGAATACGGTTGCGAAGCTCTTGATTGGCACACATCCGATCCCAAGCAGGGCGACTACACAGAAGAATATCAGGCATATTACCATGAAGAGCTTATCAAACAGTTCTTCTCCCGTAAATATATGTGGGCAACACACGTATGGAATATGTTTGACTTTGGTGCTGACAGTCGTAACGAAGGTGGCGAAAACGGACAGAACCATAAGGGTCTCGTAACATTTGACCGTAAGTATAAGAAAGACTCCTTCTATGCATATAAAGCATGGCTTTCCGATGAAAAATTCGTTCATATCTGCGGTAAAAGATATATCGACAGAGTTGAAGATGTAACAAAGGTTACTGTATATTCAAATCTTCCTGAAGTTGAGCTTTTTGCAAACGGAAAGAGCCTCGGTAAGAAAACAAGTGATGTTCATTTCTTCTATTTCGATGTTCCCAATGTTGGCGAAACAGAGCTTAAAGCTGTTGCAGGCGAGTTTACAGATACATCAGTAATTCGCAAGGTTGATGTTTTCAATGATTCTTACAGACTTCGTGAAACAGGCGCAGTTCTTAACTGGTTCGATATTACTGAAATTGACGGTTATTTCTCACTTAACGATAAAATGAGCGATGTTATGGCTTCCGAAGAGGGCAGACAGCTCTTTATGGGTCTTATGGCAAACGCTATGAAGAACCACGGCGATAAGTCAATGATGGGTGATATGGGCGCAGAAATGCTTTCAGGACCTATGATGCAGATGATGGGAGGTTTCACCGTTATCCGTCTTGCAAACCTTATGGGCGCTGCAAACCTCCACTTCACAAAAGAAGAACTTCTCCAGCTCAACGCAGCACTTAACAGAATTAAGAAATAAAAAAACAAAAGCTCTTTGCGAAAGCAAGGAGCTTTGTTTTTTAGATGCCAGTTGCCAGTATTATTTATGCAAATTAATAAACTCAATTAATCTCAACCAATCAAGACGGCTGAAATAGTGAAGACCAGCTCTCATATGGTAACCGATGTCACCCTCAAAGAATTTATCATCAACCTGTGGTGGTCTGTCCTCATATTTAAAACCATTATTGAAAGCATCGCTTGAAGCAACGCAACAAAGCATTTCTGAAAGCTGGTCTGCCCATTTATCAAGTGCGGCACTGCCTATGAGCACCTTTCTCGGTGCAATTGACGCCACAAGATAATGCTGGTCAAATGGCATAGCTTGTTCATTGTTGCAGTATTTCTTATAATTCTCGCAGAACCAGAAGGGGAAGTTACGGCATATATCTGCAACTCTTTCGCCACCCTCGGCAGTTCCTCTTGCAATTGCCGCACCGCTGCAGCCTGAATCATTTGAATATGAAAAAGCAAATCTTTCGTCGGTTGCACCTGCTAAAAGTGCGGTTTTTCCGAGCCTTGAATGACCGCATACTGTTGCACAGTCAAGGTCTAATTTTTCGGGTATAGTTTCGGCATAATCAAGCACCCTCTGTGCGCCCCAAGCCCACATAGCAATTTTACCGCAGTCTGTTTCACCTCTTTTACCGTCAGGGTATAAAACACCTGCAAGCTTATTTGTGAAATCACCATCGTCACTTGTGATGTCATCGTAGTATAAAGATAATACCGCAAAGCCGTTGTCAATAAGCTCTTCTGTTGGCATATATCTGTCGGGATTATCGGGTCTGAAATTTACGTGAATAAAAAAGGGATGCTTTTTATCGTCTGTTGGAAGAGTTGCTAAAAAGGGAAATGAAAATTCCTTTCCGTTTATAATGCAGTTAGCAGTAACTCTGTTGCAAACTGCTTTACCGGCACAAAATTTAGGGATTACAGCTTCCTCAACCTCAAAGGTAATCTTATCGGGTTTTGGTGGCATATAGCCGAATAAATCGGTATAAACCAATTCCAGCATTTCTTCTCTTGATTTTAGTTCGGGAACTTTTCTTTCTTTAAGCATTTCTTTGAGCATTTTTTTCAACTCCTTATTAAAATCATAATAACACTAATTTCTGTGATTTTCAATAATTTGACATAATAGAAAGAATAAATTAAAATGAATATATGGTGGTGAGGAAAAGTGAAAAAGGCTATCAAAAGAATTATAAAAATTGTTTTATGGATACCAATAGCTATAATTAGTTGCCTGTCACTATTATTTTTAATTGCAATATTCAGTTTGTTTTTTTCTTCGGATGAAGATACTTTTCACTCAGTTGTTACAGAAATTCATAAAGGCTGTTATATTGAAGATTTGGACAACTATAAGCAAAGTATATATTATTATCCTGATGCAGACGAGAGTAAAGATAGGGTATATATAGTTGATGAATGGGAAAATATTATAAAATATGCATCTAACGGAAAAGATACAGTAGCTTTTCATTGCATTTATAATCAATATGAAGATAGCGAAAAGGATTTGTTTGTTGTTTTTAATACAACTACCCAAAAGAAAAACAAATTTAAAAATCAGAAAGCTTTTATTGATTTTTGTGAAGAACAAAAAATTCAACTTTCAGATTGGGAAATGGGTGGCGGAACTGATTATGAAATAATCCATTTAGGTAATGGTTGGAGCATTTATGATTCACCGAATCCCGATATTGATAAAATTATGAATGGTCCAGCTATAGTATATGAGGGCTTTGTTACCGATATTGAGAAAAAAGGTAATAATGAAGTTGAGTTCATTTTTGCTGTACCTGAATGGGCAGAGAATGAAATACCTGAATCCAATAAAAATCTTGATATTAGCGAAACTGTAATCGGTAAATATAAATTCCCTCCCGGCGTGAAGCACGAAGTAACTTACTATGAAAAATTATTATTGAATACTAAAACAGGCGAAATCACGGTTATGAACAAAACTGAAAAATAAGCAAAAAACTCTGTAAGATTCATCCTTACAGAGTTTTTTGATAACTGATTTATGCAGTCACTTTTTTATATTTCTTCCTTGTTAATAGCTGTATTACAATCATTATTGCAACAAGTCCGAGACCGATAGCATCTGTTACTATACCGGGATAAATAAGTAATAATCCGCCTATAGCACTTACAATTCTTTCATACCATTTCATATTGTGTAAGAAATAGCCTTGCAAGGAAGCCGCAACGCCAAACATACCAATAAACGAAGTAATGCAAATTAAAATTACTTCAGGTACAGTTGTGTCAATAAAGAGCATTGCCGGGTTAAGTGCAAACACATATGGAACAATGAAAGCACCGATTGCAAGCTTTGTTGATGTAAGAGCCGTTTTCATTGGATTTGCTTGTGCAATTGCTGCACCTGCATACGCTGCAAGAGCAACGGGGGGAGTAAGGTCGGCAACAATACCGAAATAGAAAACAAAGAAATGAGCCGCTACCATAGGAACGCCCATCTGAACAAGTATGGGAGCACAGGTTGCTGCCATAATGCAGTAGTTAGCGGTTGTGGGAACACCCATACCGAGAACAATACAGCAAAGCATTGTTAAGAATAATGCAATAATAACCTGGTTACCTGCTAATGCAACGATACCGTTAAAGAGCATAAATGCAAGTCCTGTAACGCCGATAATACCTGCAATAATACCTGCAACACCACAAGCTGCCGCAACGGTAATCATACCCTGACCGCCTGCAGCAAGAGCCTCAAGAATTCTCTTAGGAGTAATGCGATGTTCTTTGTTAAATAAGCTTACAACGATTGCGGCAACAATTGCAATTGCAGCAGCGTAAGCAATTGAACGAGTGCTTGTACCAACAAGATAAATGAGAAGAATTAGGGGGAAAAGTAAATATGTTTGTTTAAGAAGAGGCTTTAAGCGAGGGAGTTCTTCTTTGGTAAGACCGCGAAGCCCTTCTTTTTTAGCCTCTAAATGAACTGTGATGAAAACACCTGCAAAGTATAACACAGCAGGTAAAATTGCCTTAACAACAATGTTTGAATAGGGCACACCAACAGTTTCAGCCATAAGGAAAGCAGCCGCACCCATAATAGGGGGCATAATCTGACCGCCTGTTGAAGCGGAAGCTTCTGCAGCAGCGGCAAATTCGGGCTTGTAGCCTGTTTTCTTCATAAGAGGGATTGTAACCGCACCTGAGCCAACTGTGTTAGCAACAGAAGAGCCTGAAACCATACCTTCAAGAGCAGATGCCACAACCGCAACCTTAGCAGGACCGCCTGAAAAACGGCCAACAAGTGCGTTTGCAATTCTGATGAAGAAATCAGCAATACCTGTTCTTTCAAGGAATGCGCCAAAAATAATAAACATAACAATATATTTGGAGCAAACATTGATAGGTGTTGAAAGAATACCTTCCTTTGAATAGAACAAAACGCGGACATATTCGGTTATACGAGCAACCATGCTGGGATTTGTTGAACCCCAGATAAGAGCATATACTATCAAAACGCCGGCAACACATAAAATCGGTAAACCAACACTACGGCGGCAAAGCTCAACAAGGCAGATAATGCCCACAATGCCAACTGCAACCTCAATAGGTGTGATTTTAAAACGAGAAACTATTTCAGTTGCGTTGATGCAGAAATACATAAATGCACCTGTACCCGCAATCATAAGAATGATATCGTACCAAGGCATATAGTTGGTTTTCTGCACACCTTTTTTTGCAGGGAACACGAGGTAGCCTATAAAAATTATAAATGCCATAAAGGATGTAAGGCGCACCTCGTCAAGCCAGGTTGCAAATAAAGTTACATAAATACAAAAAACTGAAAAAACCGCAAGAATGCAAGTAACAATCGTTTTGGGAACACCATCCCAGATACGAGTGTTAGACTCACGGTCAAACTTTTTCATAACATCGTCAAGATTCATTGGCTCTTGGGTTTCAGGAACTGTTTTTTTCTTTAAAAGTGCCATAAGAACCTCCTTTTTCCAAAAATGAATAAAATCTTGGCTGCAGTTTTTTCACTGCAGCCAAGCATAAATAAGCAGTTAAGAAAAGATTATTCTGTTTCTACAGTAACACCTTTTTCGCTGAAATACTTAGCAGCACCTGCATGGAAGGGAACAGTCATACCGCTTGTTGCGTTTTCTATTGAAAGTTCTGCACCCTTTGCATGAGCACCTGTAATAGCATCTACATTATCAAAGATAGCTTTTGTAAGGTTATAAACATCTTCTTCAGTTGCATCTGCTCTAACGATTAAAGTAGCTTTAACTGTAACAGTTGTTACATCTTCCTTCTGTCCGTCGTAAGTGCCTGCAGGAATTTTGTATGTTGTGTAGAAGGGAGTTTCCTTCATAAGCTTGTCAGCAACGTCGCCATCAATGGGAACAAGATATGCATCTGCAGTTGCGCAAAGCTCCTGGATAGCGGGAGTGGGAGCACCTGCAACGATGAATGCTGCATCGATTTTGCCGTCCTTAAGAGCATCTGCTGAATCAGCAAATGACTGATACTGAGGCTGAATGTCTGATTCTTCTAAGCCTGCTGCATTGAGAACATCAATAGCGTTGAAATAAACGCCTGAGCCTGCAGCGCCGATTGAAACCTTTTTACCTTTAAGGTCTGCAACGGATTTGATGTTAGCGTCCATAGTAATAAGCTGAACAGCTTCTGCATATAAACCACCAACAACGCGGAATGTATCAATCTTGCCTTCTTCCTGGAATGAACGAGAGCCTTCCCAAGCATAAGCCATAACATCGGACTGAACAGTACCGAGCTGATAGTTACCTGTGTCAACACCGAGGATGTTTGCTTTTGAACCATCGGTTGAAACAACGTTAACTGTGATACCTGTTGAAGATTTAATCTGGTTACCAAGGATTCCGCCGTAGCCGTAGTAAGTACCTGCTGTACCACCGGTACCCATTGTCATTGCAGTTGCATTGCTTGTATCTTTGTTAGCATCAGGGTTAGCATCACCATTGCCACCACATGCTGCCAATGCAAACACCATTGCCAGAACCATTAAGATTGCTATAAAGCGTTTCATAAATTTTCCTCCTTATTTAAACATAAATAACCTTTATAGACTAATTTATGTTGTTAATATTGCTATTATACATTATTATTGTTTGTTTTGCAAGAGGGAAATGTGGATAGTGAAATTTATGTCCCTCGCGTCTCCGCCAAGGCGAACCGACGCGAGATGGACTATGGGTTCGAATCCCTTACTAAAGATAAAAGAAAAGCACCAACCGCAAGGGTTGTTGCTTTTTAGAATGATAGAATAAGGCCAAAGCTATTTAAGTAATAAAGTGATATTTTCGCAAGCGAAAGTGTTATTGAAACCTTACGGTTTCAGTGATATTATATTCGCCCATTTAACTGCCCGAAGGGCAATATCACTCGGCTTTAGCCGAATATCACTGCAAAGCAATATAACTCGCCAAAGGCGAATATAACTGAAAAAACGACTTGTCGAAACAAGTCGTTTTTTCTGGCCCGCCCAAAGGGATTCGTGCTCCGCACGAGATCGTTTGCTACGCAAACCGTCGCATTTTATGTCCCTCGCGTCTCCGCCAAGGCGAACCGACGCGAGATGGACTATGGGTTCGAATCCCTTACTAAAGATAAAAGAAAAGCACCAACCGCAAGGGTTGTTGCTTTCTTTTGGCCCGCCCAAAGGGATTCGAACCCCCGTTCTTCAGAATCGGAATCTGCTGCGTTATCCAACTGCGCCATGGACGGAAATATTTCTATTATTATAATCATTTGTTCAAAGCTTTTCAAGTGAAATGCTAAAATTGTTCAACTCTAACAAGAAACCGATAAAGTATTCTACATCCTAAACGGTTTTTCTTCATTGTTATTTGAACTTATTTATGATAAAATTATTTTATTATATGGAAAAGGAGGAATGTTTATGGGTAAAGGTAGCATCAACTCTGCGGTTGATAAAGTCAAATGGTTTGCCGGTGAAATCAAAGACCATTGGAATGTTCCTGCAGAGGGTAAATATGTTCCTTATAAGGAATATAAAGATGTTGTTATCGGTGTTGGTGCAAACTATACAGGTTCTAAAACACTTGAATATATCGGTTTCTGGTCAAGCTGTTTCCTTATTATGCATCATTATAAATTACCTTATCTTACATTCTCGGTTATTGGTCTTCTGAATATGCCTTTGGGTTATATTTCAGCTCTTATCTGGTGGTATGTTTGTGATAACTTAGGCTTTTTGCCTAAAAAGACCGAAAGAAAGGTTTATTTAGTTTACGGTCTTATGATGGCGTTTGGTATTTCAACGCTTTTGTTTGACTATTCAATGCTGTTTAACCAATCGGGCTCGTTTATTACTATGCTCAACAGCTTTGAGGGAATGAATGCCACGGCGTGTTTTAAGACGTTTGGTACGCATTTCCTGTATACAGGTTGGGTTGGTGCCCGTAATATTTTCTGGCGTAAAAAGCTTATTCCGAAATACGGCAGATATAAATACAGCCTTTACTGCGATGTTATTCCAAAAGCTATAATGGTTATTCTTATCGGTTGGCTTCCTGTTTATAATATCGGTGATGTTGCAACAAGAGTCTGGGTTGCAAACCTTTTATTTGCTACATATAATGTGTTCGGATTTGGTAATGTACTTGAGGAATGCTCAAAGAGAATCAGCCCCAATCTTCAGGAAAGAATTCTTGTTCGTAGTTATCCTGTAAAAATCTCCCATATTTTTAACTCTATTCTTGCGATTATTCTTCCTGCCATTGTAGGCACTCTTCGTCACGAATGGGCAGATATTAATTTCTACAGATTTGTTATTCCCATTACCTTTATTATTTCTGCCGCATTCACAATGGGTCTTGCAGGCAGAATTAAAGAAAGAATTCCTCAACCGCCCATCGAAAAGAAAGTGCAGATTAAATTCTGGGATGGTATGCTTGGCGTTTTGAAGAATAAATATCTTCTTATTAATACCGTTGTTGGTCTTATTGATTCACTCGGTAACGGTATGTTGCCCTTTGCAACAATTCTTTATTTCTATACCTTCCGTCTGAGTGGTCTTCCTTATTCATTAATAGTTGCCCTCATTTCTTTTGCAGGCACTCCGCCTGATTTATTATCACCCTATTTCCTTAAGAGATTTTCATATAAGCAGATTATGATTTTCTATCAGTTAAGCCGTGCAATCGGTAATGCTGTTATTGCCGTTGCAATGTGGACTTTAGGTGATAATCTTGCTCTTTGCGGTACAATCTGCGTTGTTGTTCTCTTCTTTATGGAAATGACAAAAACTGTTCCTACAACTGCAGGTCACGATATGGGTGTTCGTATCAATGACTATCAGATGTATCTGTCGGGCGAACGTCTTGAAAGCTTTGCAGGTATTTTCGGTTGGTTCACAGACCCTATAAAGAACTTTGTAGGTCTCATAATACCAATATTCCTTTTGAAATATGGCTTCAACAGTAACTGGGAAATTCTCTTCTATGACGGTTCAAGAAGAAACATTGTTGTTGTGCCGATTATTATTGATGCAATCGGTTTCTTCCTTATGACAATTCCGTATTTCTTCTGGGATTATGACAACAAGAAACAAAATCTTGTTATGGAAGTTCTTAAACGGCGAGCAGAGGTTACAGAAAAGAAAGCCCAAGAAGAAGGCGTGTCCGTTTCCGGTGGCTATAAAGGTTAAGGGGGTGAGTTGAATGAGTAAAAAAGAAAAGAAAAAAATTAACGATTGGCAGGACGATATTCAGCTCGATATTCCCGAGGATGAAATATGGTCTTATCAGGTTCCGGGTCTTGCTGCACCTCATATCAACAAACCCTATAAGTACTATAATCTTAAGAAAGTAGTATTTGTTTTGGTTATTATTGTTGCGGTTTCTCTTTCAATATATTTCAGTGTTATGGCTTTGCAGAATGACACATTTGAATATACTGAAACCGAGCAGGGTATTGAATTTTCAAAATTCAGTAACACAGGCTATCTGTATGAACTTGATATTGACTATGTTTCTGATATTGAGTATATTCCCGGTAACAATGACCCTAACACAAACTTTAAGGTGGTCAAGGACGAAACAAAGCCTATAACGTCCGTAAGGCAGTTTACTCTTAACTGTGACGATAAAATTAAAACCATAAGAATTGGTGCGGATGTAACAGATGTTGATACAAAAGCATTCTATTCTTGCTGGGCGTTGCAGAATATTGAGGTTGACGAAAATAACCCTAACTATTGCGATATTGATGGTGTTCTTTACAACAAAGATAAAACAGCAGTTCTTTGCTATCCTTGCGACCATGATGAATATCTCCGTCAGAAATACGGCTACGAAAGAGAGCTTTATAAAGACGAGGTCACTGCCGAATATGAAAGAGATATTCAGACCTATGTTGTTCCCGCAACAGTTGAAAAAATTGATGAAATGTGCTTTAACTATGCAAATCTTCGTGTGATATATTTACCCGAGGGTTTAAAGAGAATTGAAACATTGGCAGTTTTCAAGCTCCACGAAAGAGTTGACCAATGGGGAACAACTCCATCACTTGTGGATGTTTATTCTTATAAATCCGATAAAGTGACAGATACTCATTTTAAAAACCAAAAAGCACTTGGGGAGGTTTACAATTCATTACCCGAAGGTCTTGAGTTTATCGGCTCCGATGCTTTCAGCTATAATCAGGCTCTTTCTTATGTATATATTCCCGAAAGTGTTACCCATATCGGTCATCACGCTTTCTGGGATACAGTATATAAAGAAGATGGTGAACTTAAGGGCGTTACGGAAATTTCTGTTGCTTTCTCGGAAGAAGAATTCAATAATCTTGAAGTTGGCGACGATTGGAAGCCTAAATATGACTACTTGCTTTTCAAAAAGGCTGTTGAGGTAAAATACGAAGCAGAAAGAATAAGCAAATAAAATTAAAATCGACATTTGCTGAAAAGTAAATGTCGATTTTATTATTGGTCGAATAATCATAAACTTTTGTTTATTATTTTCAGTAACCGATGTATTATGCACATTAGTAGAAATCCCCAGGGGCGATGTAGATGGGTATAAACATAGTCGAAAATTTTACCAAAAAAATCCGTGCGGTTGTGTTGATAAGATTTAGTTAATGTGCATTCCGGGGGTGTTTTATAAGGATATAAACCGCAGGCTTTTAAATCTTTCAGAAAAGGCTTAGAATGTTCGGGGGACATTTGTGTTAATGCATATAATCCGCCCCAAAGATAAAGCATAAGTCTGTTGGCAGTTTCAGTGGGATAGATTCCATCATTTCGTTCGTAGTATTGTTGAACAATTTTCGCTTCGGTTAATGTGGATTGAGTTCGTTTTTTCAAAAATGAAGAAGTGTTATTGTTTGAAGCAGAACCTGCAACATTTCTGTGGTAGTAGATAAGTAAATCTGCTTCGAGAGTTTTTGGTTTACAGCGAAAACACTCGAAAATATATAGAGCATCTTCTCCAAAGTTTAAACCGGGATGAAAACGCAGATTGTTATCATTTAAAAACTTTCTTTTAAAAATACTTCGCCATACTACACTATCTTTCCAGGCTCCGTTCAGTGCTGTTTCTTTTGAAAATAAATCGTCGGTAGTTTTAAATGTTCTGGTGTTGATAATGATACGGTCATATTCGTTGGTCGAAATGATTGTTTTAATCTCATGTAAACAATTTTCTTTTATTAAGTCATCTGAATCTATAAACCATATGTAATCCCCATTAGCATGTTCTAAACCTACATTTCTTGCAACAGAAACTCCGCTGTTTTGTTGGTCGATAACATGTATATTGGAGTGGGCAAGAGCGTATTTGTTAAGAATATCAAGGCTTGAATCTTTGGAGCCATCGTTAATACAAATAATTTCATAGTCATCTGTGAGAATATTTTGATTCAACAAAGAATTAAGACACTCTGCAATATAATCTTCAGTATTGTAAACAGGTATAATAAACGATAAAAACATATTGCCTCACCTCTGTAAAAATGTTTGTTAAAAAAAGTTTGCTTTTATGCTTTCCAGAATTTTCTGTCAAGACTTCTGTACTGTATAGCTTCAAGAATATGCTTGTTTTCAACTGTTTCGCTCTCGTCAAGGTCTGCGATTGTTCTTGCAACCTTTAAAACCTTGTCATAAGCTCTTGCAGAAAGACCGAGTTTTTCAAAAGAAACCTGAAGAGTTTTTTCTGCGGCAGAGGAAAGCTGACAATATTTTCTTGTAAGAGAAGATGTCATTTTTGCATTACAGGTAATTCCTGTACCTTTGAAACGTTCAATTTGGATTTGCCTTGCCTTGTTTACTCTTTCACGTATTGATGCAGAACTTTCGCCCTCTTCTTTATCGGAAAGTTGATTATAATCAACGGGCGGTACTTCAATATGTATATCAAGTCTGTCCAGAAGGGGACCTGATACTTTTGAAAGATACCGTGCAGGCGCACCTTTAGGGCAAGAGCAGTTTCTTGTGGGGTGTCCGTAATAACCGCAGGGACAAGGGTTCATAGCGCAAATGAGCATAACAGAGCAGGGGTAGGTCAAAGCACAGGCGGCACGTGAAATTGTAATTGTTCCGTTTTCAATGGGTTGTCTTAAAACCTCCATAGTGCTTCTGTTGAATTCAGGCAATTCATCAAGGAAAAGAACACCATTATGAGCAAGTGAGAGCTCGCCCGGTTTGGGTATTGTTCCGCCACCTGAAAGCCCTGCAGGAGAAACTGAATGGTGGGGTGCTCTGAAAGGGCGATAGTTTATTATCGCTTCATCCTTTGAAAGATTACCCGAAAGAGAATATATCTTTGTTGTTTCAAGTGCTTCATCAACGGTTATATCAGGGAGAATTGTCGGAATACGTTTTGCAAGCATACTCTTACCCGAACCGGGAGGCCCGATCATCATAACATTATGACCACCTGCGGCGGCAACCTCTAAAGCTCTTTTAACCTCAAACTGACCTTTAACATCCTTGAAATCAGGCAGATGCTCAGGTATTTCATAATGTTTAAAAGGTATCAGTTCAACGGGTTTAATTCTTTCAATATCATTTATATGGTCAACAAGCTGTTTCAGGCTTTCAACTCCATATACATTAACTCCTTCAACGATAGCTGCTTCCTGACAGTTATCAAGAGGAACATAAATATCCTTAACTCCGTTTTCTTTTGCGGCAATAACCATTGGTAAAACGCCTTTAACGCCTTTAACCGCACCTGAAAGGGAAAGCTCACCTATAAATACCGCTTCTTTATAATTGCCGATAATCTGTTTTGTTGCAGAAAGCACCGCAATTGCCATAGGTAAATCGTAAAGTGAACCTTCTTTTCGAACGTCGGCAGGGGCAAGGTTAAAGGTGAAGTGAGATGTTAAATGCATTATTAACCCTGAGTTGTTAATAGCTGCAATAATTCTGTCACGGGCTTCATTAACTGCAGTGTCAGGTAATCCTACAATGTCGACCATAAATTTGCCGTTGGTGATGTTAAGTTCAACATCAATCATATAGGATTCAAGCCCCAAAAGACCAACACTTTTTATTTTTGTAAACATAATTATTCAGCGTCGCTTTCTTCCGTTACATCTTCTGTTGCTTCTTCTGTGACACTAACATCAACAAACAATTTATCAATTGCTTCTTTTAAGCTTTCTTCATTTTCTTCGCTGTTTTCATCTTCTAAAACAGGTTCAAGCTCTTCAGGTTCTTCAACATAAAGAGGTGGATTAAAGTCAAATAAACCTGATTTCATAATGGAAATAAGCAAAAGGAAAATAACAACCGTTAAAGCGGAAATTGAGCAACCGAGCAAAAGTCCCTGAGGAATATATTTGAATGATACTGTATGCTCACCCTCTGTGATATAAACACCTAAAAGTGCACCATCACCAATTTCAACTATCTGTTCCTGAGAAACTTTCTGACCATCAATATAAACAGACCAACCGCTGTCATAGTTTATGGATGTATAAAGAATACCGTCTTTTGAAACATTGATAGTGCCTTCAATTTCAGTTTCTTCAAATTTTGTAACATTAAGAGAATCTGCTTTTAATTGAGCATAGCCTTCATCAAAAGATTCTTCGTCAAGAGTTACTGCATAAAGATAAGCATAACCCTCTGTGCCCTCTGCGATAGGTGCATAAATCTTGATTGTTTCACCTTTTTTGAGATAACCTAAATCCATAATATAGGGCTTTGTATCAACATTCTGAGGAATAACTGTTCCGTCATCAAGAGTGAAAGTGATGTTATCAATGTTGTTGTTGCTTGTTTTGAAATAAACATAAGCATTACCGCTTTCTTTGACTTCAAGATTGAATGTCAATGAAGCACCTGCGGTATCTTCAACAGTATAGGGATAGCAACCTGTATCGCTGAATGATAGGTCGTTGCAAGAAGCACCCGTACCTGAAACATCTGTTATTTCTATATCGTTATAAACTGTGTGAATACCTGTTGCAGAACCAAAAAGCTGGCTCTGAACTTCAAAGGGGTTTGAGTTATCGTGAGACCACATTCTTATTTCTTCATTTGTTCTGAATGCGATGGGGAGTTGGTAAAGGTTTTCATAAGCAGTGTATTTATCAACTATGAAAAGTTCTTTGTAAAATTTTTGGTTAAAGGGTGCTTTTGAACCGGTGTAATTATCAACAATATAATCAAGGGAGAAGAAAGCGTTATAAACAGGTGTTTGTCTGTGGTAAGTGTAGCTATTGATAAAGTTAGAGAACATACCGAGATTTGACTGCATATTTGCAACGCTTTCATAAGCCATAGAGGTGAAGGTTGACATACCGTTGTAGTAATACCAGCAGGGGTCCATTCTTGCTCTTAAAGCTGTTAATTCCATTCGGTAGCTTTCGTTACCCTCATATTCATCTATTTTATCTTTGATTTCCTGAAAATTATCGTAGTCGCCAACAAAGTTTGTCTTTGTTTGGTCCATACTGTAGTTGTTGGTATTAGCAACTGTATATTCCGCGCAAACGGAGCAGAGAACAAGAGCAGCAGCTGCAATTGCGGGGTATTTGTCATTTTTAAGAATACCAAGTGCAAGGCAATAAATTCCGATAAATGCAACGCAAATCCAAACACCTGTTTCGCTGAAATTCTTTGAACCGATTTCCTGAACAAGAATTATGAAAAAGATTGTTGCAACGCCAACACCGATAATCTGTCGGTTTGTGTATTCTTTAATATTCTTGATTGCTTTATAAGCGAAAACAAGCAAAAGAAAAGAATACATATATGAGAAACGGTAAGGCAAATCATTGGGGAAATGGAAACCGTGCCAGATATAGTTAAGGTAGTTAGTGTAGCAGCTTGCAAACATAATTCCAAGAATACCACAACTCATAATCTTCTCTTTAAGTGAAATCTTATTGGAGAAAATGAAGAGGGGA
Source organism: Acutalibacteraceae bacterium (assembly GCA_045543035.1). Taxonomy (GTDB): domain Bacteria; phylum Bacillota; class Clostridia; order Oscillospirales; family Acutalibacteraceae; genus DTU089. The sequence goes on from JAZQMA010000030.1 coordinate 101,758, forward strand.
ACAAGCATAACAGTAAGAATACCGCAATAAACATTGGGTAAAACATCAGTACCACTGCTTCTTATAGTTGGGTCAAGGTATGCAAGGTGGTTTGCAAGGAAATCAAAAATTGAGAAATAGGTTTTGAATTCAGTGGGGAAAGTGCCAGAGGTTGCAGAGCAGTTTGCAAGAATGAAATAAACAGGCAAAAGCATAAAAGCAGAAAGCATACCTGCACCGATTGAGCAAAAAGCAAATTTACAACCATTATCAAAAAATCTTGAGTTTCTTAAATTATTGTAACCCCAGGAGAAAAAGCCTTTAATACCTTTTTCTCTTTTAGCAAGTTTTCCGAAATAAGTGTCTGTAAAGTTATAGTTACTGAAGAAATAATAAATGAAATAAAGAACAGAGAAAATACAAACCATATAACCCATATAGTAGTTTGTAATGAGAGTGAGTGCTAAAGCTATTGTATATAGCTTTAATTTGCGCTCACTTATTATTTTTTCAATTCCCAACATAACGAGGGGAAAGAGGTAGAATGAGTCAATCCACATGATGTTCCAGTAGTAAGCAATGAAATAACCGCTGCAAGCGTAAAGAACACCAAATGCAGATGTGAGAGGAGAGCTTTCTTTGTTTTTCTTTGATAAGAAATATGAGAAAGTAAAGGCGGCAACTGCAGCTTTAAGAAGCACCATAACAGCAATTGCTTCAGGCATATTTTTATGACCTAAAAGAAGCATTACTACAAGGAATGGTGAAGAAAGGTAGTTGAAGAAGTTGCCTAAAAATGCACTACCGCCACCTGAGGTCCAGGAATAAATCAGACTGTCAAAGTTTGTTATTCTCTCATAAAGCTCGGCAAATAACGGACCATATTGATGATAAAGGTCCATTCTGAGAATTGTTGTGTCACCAAAGGGGATTAAATCATAGCAGAAATATACTACAAGCATAATTCCTGCAGTACAAGCAGCCGCAAGCCATGAATAACGGGTTTTATAAAACGGCTTTAATAATGGTGATGTCTGAGATTTTTCTTTCAAGTTCTTAAACATTATAAATTCTTCCTTTTAGAACAAAGTAATACATAATAAATAATACCATACATTAATTGTTCTTTCAATGGTTTTTAGTTTGTAATTTTTAAATAAATTATTAAAACTGTTCTAAATTCGGACAAGTGATAATAATATTTTTTTGAAAGGATTGAAAACTATGAAGGATTATTTGAATGCTATATCACTTTTGCCCGATAAATATAAAGGCATACTAAAGCAAATTTCTGAAAAAACAGCGGTGTCAGTAAAAGAAATTCGTTTCAGAAACGGTGAGCCTGTTACCTTGAATACCCAAGATACCATTTATTACATAAGAAATAACGGTGCTTTAACGGTTTCTTTTTCTTCGGATTTGCTTTGTGTAAATGAAAAAGATTTACAGGAAATTGTTTTTTATCTTTCCCGCCGCTCTTTGCATACTTATCAGGATATGATTGCAAAAGGTTTTATTCCTTTGCGCGGTGGTTGCAAAGCCGGAGTAGTTGGCAGAGCAGTTATGAAAAACGGCTCTGTATATTCAGTTTCTTCATTTAATTCCGTTAATATTCGTGTTGCAAGAAGCTTTTTTGGTTGCTCTAAGGATTTAATAGAAAAGGTTGGAGAGGATTGTGCATCTTTTCTTATAATTGGTGCACCGCTTTCGGGAAAAACAACCATTTTAAGAGATTTATGCAGATTTTATTCGGGTAAAGAAAGATTGAATCCATTGAAAACTGCAATTATTGATGAACGTGATGAAATAGCATCCCGTTCTTTCGGTGAGGGAATTGATGTTGGCATTCATACAGATGTTTTAACCCTTTATCCTAAAGCCATCGGTACAGAGATTGCAGTGCGAACACTTTCGCCCGATATTGTTATTCTTGATGAAATCGGCTCGGATGAAGAAGCGAAGGCTATGCTTTCTGCGGTGAATACGGGGGTTCATTTTATTGCAACTGCACATGGTTCAAGTATGGATGAGGTTTTGAGAAGACCTAATATAAAAAGGCTCGTTAATGCAGGTGCTTTTAAAAAAGCCGTTGTTCTTTACGGCAAAGAAGCTCCTTGCAGGGTTAAGGAGATGGTTGTGTTTTGAAAACAGTTTTTGTTGTTTCTCTTGCAATATTGTTTTTGATTTCAGGTGCTTTGAATGTTTTGAAACAATTGAAAATAACCAATGCTCTTGATGAAATTGTCCGATTTATAAACCTTGTTAAAACAGAGGTTCATTACACAACCGCAGATTTTGAAAACATCTTTTTAAAGGGTAAAGCCCAGAATTATAAATATCTTTCCTTTTCTGATAATCAGATATTTCTTAATAAATCTGTAGGCGTTAATTTTTGTGAGGATTTTAACTGTTTTATAGGTAAAATCGGCACAACGGATGAAGAAGGTCAGATTAATATCTGCGAAGAGTATAAAGAGAGATTTGAAGAATTGCTGACAAAACGAAAAGTAAAAGAAAAGGAAAAAATGCAGGTGAATACTGCCTTAAGTCTTTTTGGTGCTTTAACTGTTCTCATATTCTTTTTGTAGGTGAAATATGGATTTTACAATTATTATAAAAATCGTGGGAATTGCCCTTGTAATAGCCTTTTTAAACCAGTTATTGCAAAAGGCGGGTAAAGAGGAGTATACCTTGCTTTTAACGATTGCAGGGCTCTTAATCGCATTTATGGCTATAATCCCTGAACTCTCAGATTTGAAAGATGCATTGTCATCGGTGATGGAATTTTGAGCTTTTTAAAAATTGCGGTTTTTGTTATTGCAGGTGTTGTTTTACTTGTGTTAACAAAGAAAAACGCACCAACACTTGCAATTTTATGTGAAATAGCTCTTGTTGCCGTAATAATTTTAAATATTATTCCCGAAGCGGAAAAATTGCTTTCGTTGTTTGATGATTTTGAAAATTTATCATCAATTGGAGAAAGCTCTTTAAAAATAATGTTTAAAACCTTCGGTATTCTTGCAGTAGGGGCGGTGGTGGCAGATATATGCCGTGATAATGGTGAGGGGGCGGTTGCAGGTGTTGTGGAGTTGGGAATGAAAATTCTTGCAGTTTCTTGCGCTTTGCCTGTTTTTACTGCGGTTATTGAAATTGCATTGACCTTTTTCAGGTGAGGAAAAATGAAAAGAATTTTAAAGCTTTTTGTGTTTGTAATAGTATCTTTAATCTTGTTTTCTTCTTTATGTTTGGGAGTTAGTGCCTTTGAAGAAAATATTGATAGCTATAACGAAGAATTCGATTTTCAAAGTATCGCAGATGCAATTGATAGCGAAACTGCGGAGATTTTAGCGGAAATGGGGATTGACGAAATAAGCTTCGAAAAACTCTTTTCAGTTAGTGTAACAAAGGTTTTTAATGTTCTTTTTAGTATAACCAAACGCTCTTTAACAGAGCCACTTAAATTTTTAGTTTCTGCAACAGGCGTTTTGATATTAACCGCTTTGTTTTCATCATTTCTTAATTCCTCACAGACTGTTTCGGTAATAGGTAATTCTATTCTCGCACTTTCTGTTGCGGTTCCTGTTGTTAATGGTGTAACAACTGCTTTTTCGGTTCTTGAAACTTTAAATGTTTTCACAACCGCCTTCGCAGGTGTATTTGCAATGTTGGTTTCTGCATCGGGAAAAGTGGCATTAGGTACATCTTATGCTTCTTTGGCGGTACTTTCTGATACCTTGTTTTCTGCGCTCCTGACGGGAGTAAGTCAACCTGCGGTTAACGCAATGTGTTCCCTTGGTTTTTTATCCTGCTTTGATTTATATAAATTCAGCGAGAAAATATCCGCAACAGTCAAAAAACTATACATTACTTTTTTAGGCTTTATCGGAACATTTTTTTCGGGAATTGTCACATTAAAAGGTGTTATGGGTGCAGGTGTTGATTCATTAACTTCAAGAGGCATTCGTTTTGTTGTTGGCAGAACTGTTCCCGTTATCGGCGGTGCGGTAAGCGATACATATTCCGCCCTTGTTTCAAGCCTTTCTCTTATTAAAAGCACAGTTGGTATATTTGGTATCGTTACTGTTGTTTTAACAGTTTTTCCGTCACTTTTAGAGCTTATAGGGTGGGTATTTGCTTTAAGTTTTATTATCTCCGTTTCAGAGCTTTTAGGTTCTGATGATTGCGTCGGAATGTTTAATATTTTTAAAGATGCACTTACTCTTTTAGGTGCAACAACAGTTTTTTCTGCGGTTATTTTTATTGTGTCGGTAGGTGTGGTTATCTTTGTAAAGGGTGTTTAAAATGACAGAAACTATAAAAACAGTTCTTCTGAATTATGCAGTTTGCGCTTTGGTAGGGGGTGTTCTTGAATATATCGCGCCTGAAAAAACAAAGAAAACTTTAAGAATAACGATAGTTTCCGTAATGTTGTTGATGGTCATTTCACCCATCGTAAAAAGTGAAATTAACCTTGAAAATTTACTTCCCGATGAAGAAATAAGCGAAAAAGTGAATTTAGATGCTCTTATGCACACCGCAAATTTAACAGAACGAAAGCTACGGGAAGAAATGAAAGAAATACTCATAAAAGAAAATATAAATGAATATGAAATATATATAACAACAACTGTTGATGAAGAGGAAAACACAGTGTTTCTTGAGGAAATAAAAATAGAGGTAGGCAAAGCTTTTGAAAACAAAATCAGCATTATAAAAAGCAATATTCCGAAAGAATATCAAGAGATTTTAAAAGTCGGTGTGAAAAATGAATGATTTGTTTGAAAATTTTAAAAATCTTAAAATAGGCAAAAAGAATATTGTTCTGGTAGCAGTTGCAATTTTAATAATATTTTTGCTTTTAATAAGTGAGTTTTTAACACCTGATAATACAGAAAATATTTCAAAAGAGAATACTGAAATTTATTCCTCTCAATATATTGAAAAAACTGAAAAAGAGCTTGAAGCACTTCTTGAAAACATAAGCGGAGCAGGGGAGGTCAAAGTTATGATTACCCTTGAAAATTGCTATGAAAATGTTTTTGCCAAAGGTTATACAGAGAAAAACGATAACAAAACCGATTCACAAAAAAACGAATCGGAAGAGGAATACATAATTATAAAAAATGGCTCAAATACCGAAGAATGCCTTGTTGTTAAGGTCTATGAGCCAACTGTTAAGGGGGTTGCCGTAATTGCTGAAGGTGCAGGTAACACTCAGGTGAAAAATGCAATAACCCAGACCGTTTGCGCGCTTTTTGATATAAGCACCGCAAAGGTTTCGGTAGAGAAAATGATACAAAAGTGAGGAGATTTTTTATGAATTTATTAATCAAAAGACGACAGCTTATTCTGGCAACTCTTGTTGTGGCGTTAGGTGCAGCGGTGTTTGTGAATTGGTATTATACCGGCAATAATTCAACCATTCAATCACCTGAAGAAACAACGGAGAGTGAGTATGTGCAAAATCTCGGAGAAGCAAAATATGTTAACGCAACAGGGGATGAGGCAGACTATTTCAGTGAGGTAAAACTTAATCGACAAAAATCAAGGGATGAATCTTTAGATAAATTGAATAAATCTCTTGAAAAAGCTAAAAGCGGCAGTGAAGAAGCAAAAGAAATAACCAATTCAATTGATGAACTTACCGCCCAAATTAAACTTGAAAGTGACGTTGAAGCATTAATTTCTGCAAAGCTTGCAAGTGAATGTGTTGCAGTAATCAATGAAAAATCTGCACAAGTTGTTGTTTCAAAGGATGCTTTAAGCGAAGATGCAGCATTGCAGATTATTGATGTTATAACAACAAACACAGATTTATCTGCTGATAAAATAAAGATAACCGAAGCTGAATGAAAATTGTTTATAAATTGTCAGCAAAAAGCAGTAAAATGTTCAAAAATTGTTCAGAATTTGACTAAAAATGTTCAAAACTCTAGAAAAATTTTTAAACAAAAACTATATCAATATTGATTTCTTTTTCTACTACTATCTATATCTGTATTTATATCGTTATTTATTTTTATATTTATATTGGCAACCATCGGAAGCGATTGGTAGCGAAAGCTAGCGATTGGTAGCCAACGGCAACTATAAAAATGCTCTCTTCCTGATTCTTGACAACCCAACGGAAAAAACTATAATAAATATAGTTCGTGTTTTATGCCGTGGTTATGGAAGAGGGCAGTTTTATGTCAGAAAATCAAAATGCTTTTGAAAAAATTAAAATAATAAATGGTAGCTGGTTGAAAATCATAGCAGTGGTTTGTATGCTTATTGACCACCTTGCTTATTTGATTTTGCCATATTTTGATATTTGCGGTGAAACATTTGAAATTCTTGATAAAACAGTTTCAATAGTTAAAATCTGCCGTTTGATAGGTAGATTAGCATTTCCGATTTTTGCATTTCTGATAACAGAAGGTTTTTCTCATACTAAAAACTATAAAAAATATGGTTTTAATCTTTTAGCTTTTGCAATTATTTCTGAAATTCCATTTAATTTATTCGTTAGTGGGAAAGTGTTTAATCTTAATAGCCAAAATGTATTTTTTACGTTGTTTTTAGGCTTTCTTGCGTTATATATTTTAGAAAATATAAAAACAGATACAGAAAAAGCAATTTATATTTTTGGTGTTGTTGTTTTGTCACTTATAATTAAAGGTGATTACGGAGCAAGAGGGGTAATACTCATTATTCTTTTATATTTACTTAAAAATCAATTGCCCTTTGCCAGTGTTTTATCACTCGGTTTGCTTTCAGGTGGCGTGGCGGCTTGGTGTGCATTCGTACCCATCAATATGTATAACGGCAAACGTGGGTTCATTAAAGGCAAATTTATGAAGTACGCTTTTTATGCTTTTTACCCTGTGCATTTGTTTATTCTGTTTGCGATAAAAAAGTTTATTCTCTTATGAGTTTATATTGCCTTCCCGCATGGTCAATTTCATAATTATCCCAATAAATCAATTCACTGACGGTTACGAATTCGTAGCCGTCTTTTTTATTTTTCGGTTGATATTTAGTTTTTTATATGGTAAGATAATCCTGTCACACAAATTTAATATATTTGGATCCTAAGGGAAACATCTTTCGGTAAAAGGTGTTTCTCTCGTATTCATATTCCTTAGGATCAATGAATTTGTGTGACAACAATGAGGGATTCACTTTTTCGGTGTGTTCCTTTTTGGAGCACACTTTTTTGTTTTTTAGGGGAGATAGCAGTGAAAAATGATGCTGATATGTATCAAAAGATGTATAGTAAACTGTTTAATACAATTACTGATGTCATTGGAATTTGTAATGATGAAAAATGTATTGAAATATTAAAGGAAGCACAGAATGAAACAGAAGATATTTATATCAATTATTATGAATAATATGACGTGTTATTGAGTGCTATTGAGTACTTATCTCGGTATTATTTCAATAAATTAATTCATTGACAGGAAAGATGTTGATATGATTTTATTTCTATGTTATGATGTTGTTATAGTTGAGGCGCCGTTTTATGAACGAGATTGAATGTATTATTAATGAAGTTGGTAGTTCTATGTCTATGGCTAGGTTGCCTCTTACTGATGTCGATAAAGAAAACATTTCGATGTGTCTTAATAACCCTGGCATGTTTGAAGATATAATTAATGGACTTTTAATAAAACATACAGTTAGAAGTGTTTGATGTGTATAATTGTATAGTTCAAGTAGGTGTTGTAATATGAAACGTTTTTTTGTGTTTGTTATATCATTTGTACTGCTTTTTAATGTGGTTGAATGTTTTGCGGTTACTCAAGGTGATTTGGATAATGATTCTTGTGTTACAATAAATGATGCAAGATACGCGCTTCGTGTTGCATCTGGAATAGAATTGTGCGATATTAACTCAGATAGATTTAGTTTAATGGATTTTGATGGCGATAATGTAATATCACTTTCTGATGTAAGACAAATTATGTTAATAGCAACAGGAGTTTCAGAAAGTGTTATTGATGGTATTAAAGTCACAAGTTTATCAGCTGAATTCAATGGCTTGACGATAAACAGTTTTTCGCTAAATGATAACAAGGTTACAATAAATGTTACCAACAATACAGGAAAACCAATAAAGTCAACATCATCAATTTCTTACAAATTTTACGATAGCAATGGAACAATTTTAAGAACA
>JAZQMA010000031.1:0-20042 GCA_045543035.1 Acutalibacteraceae bacterium
TTATACATTTCGTTGTCTTATGTTTAGACTTATCGAAAAATTTATAAGGAGGTGCAGCTCAATGGCAAAATGTGAATTTTGTAACAAAGAAGTTGCTTTCGGCATCAAGGTTTCTCACTCACACAGACGTTCAAACAGAACATGGAAACCCAACGTAAAAAGAGTTAAAGCAATCGTAAACGGCTCTCCCAAGAGAGTATATGCTTGCACACGCTGCTTGCGCTCCGGTAAGGTTACCCGCGCTATCTAAGTAACTGAATTGTTAAAAAGCATACGGCTCCGAAGTTCGCTTCGGAGCTTTGCTTTTTTATTTTCAGAAATTTCCGCTTTTTTATATTGTGAATAAACAAAAATCCATATATTTTTTGTATAAACATTCCTATTGAATTTCCAATTTTCCTATACTATAATTATATTAGTATATTACCGCTTGAAAGGATGTGTTTTTTTGAGCAAGAAAAAACTGTTAAGTTTTGTTTTATGTTTGTGCATTCTGTTTTCTTGTATATTTTTCATTGATAAAATGCCTGTTTCTGTAAGTGGCACTTCTGTCATTTACGAAAGTCCGGAACCCGTTATTCCACCTGAAAGTGATTTTACTTACAGAACATATCCGGCAGACGACCCGACAGAAGCCAGTATAACCGGCTACTCAGGTAAAGAAACCAAAATAATAATCCCTGAAACTTTAGGTGGGTTACCGGTAACCGCTCTCACCTTAAAATCTTTTTCGGGGAATGAAAAAATCACATATGTAAAATTACCCTCTTCTTTAAAATCAGTTTCAATAAAAGCATTCAATATGTGCTCCTCATTAACTGAATTTGATATTAATCCAGAAAACGAATTTCTTTCTGTTATTGATGGTGTTCTTTATCGAAAAGATACAGACGAAGATTCCGAAACCTACGGAAAACCTACAACGCTGGTGTGTTTTCCTGCAGGAAAAGGCGGTCACTTCACCATTCCTTACGGAATACAAACAATCGCAGCCTATGCTTTTGACCATTGTTACAATTTAACCTCTGTTGATATGTATAACACAGTAACAGAAATAAAATCACACGCCTTTTCATACTGTTGGAATCTTGAAAACATCAGATTAAGTGACAATCTTTATTCCTTAGGTCAGGAAGCTCTGGCTCACTGCGACTCTTTAAAAAGAATAGATTTACCTGCAAGCCTTTCCAGCATAGGAAAGGATGCTGTTTTAGGAACAATTGATTCTGATGACAACAAGGTATATTTCTTTATTAACGGAATTTCCTGTATGGAAAACTCATATGCTTACAATTATTTAATTGACCAGGCTCTTCCTGAAGACATCATAATCAAAACCCATCGTTCAATAACAGACAATGATACACGTATAAAACTGATTGATGCTTATGATGCGCTTCCCGAAAGCGAAGCTATGGATATTGAGGTCTCTTCCGTTGAAATAAATGATATTGAAGCTCAGCTTCCCATAAGATATGCAAATGCTTATGTTTTTGATGTTGAGATTACACAAAATGATGTCCCCTTCAAACCTGACGACAAGGTGATTTTCGATTTCACTGCTGTTTGCCCTGATGCAATTCCAAGTGCAACAAAGGTTTATCAGCAAATCGGAGATGAGCTTATTCTTGTAAGCGGTTCTGCACACACACCATTTGTGGGAGCTCAGGTTTCTCAGGGCGGAAGATTTATAATTCTTGAGAATAATGATTTTTCCCTCAAGGGTGATGTTGACGGAGACGGCATAGTTTCATTATTTGATGTTAAAACTGCTATGCACGCATCTATAGGAACATTAACATTGACCCCTGAACAACTGCTTACTGCCAATGTTGATAATTCCGAAGACGGCAAAATCACAACAAAAGACGCGCGTAAAATTCTCCGTCTTGCAGGCGGAATGAGTATTGACTAATTTATTAACGGAGGTTTTCATTTATGATTGGTGTAGGAAAATACAAGGTTGATATTGACCATATGTTTTTCAAAGGTGAAGCTATTTTTGAAATTGAATTCGAAAATGGCAACTATGAATTTGAAATTGAAATCGACAATGCGGATTTTGATTTTGACATTACCATAACCGAATTTGAAGAAGATGGCGATACCCTTGATGCAAAAGCAACTGTTGCTATTCTTCCCGGCAAAGAAATTGATGTTCATCTTACCTTTGAAGATGATATGTGCAACGGTTACTTAAAAATTCCCTTCGTTGGCAAAATCAAAATCAAGGATGCTGTAAAAATCTGAAAAAACTATACATTTTAATACCGTTTTACCCTGAAAGAGTAAAACGGTATTTCTTATAATTAAGGAAAGGAGTTTTGAAATTGGCGGAAAGCAAAATGCGAGAAAAAAGAAACCCGAATTTGCCCGAATGGTTCAGGCTTGATAATGCTGCTTCAATTTTCCCCGGTCAGAATACAGGTACATGGTCAAATATTTTTCGCTTTTGTATGGAATTAAAGGAAGAAATAGACCCCGAAACTCTTACAAAAGCATTGCAAAATATAATGCCTCGTTTTCCAGGATTTGATGTTCGCATCAGAAAAGGTCTTTTCTGGTATTATTTTGAGAAAAACCCAAACACCGCACCCGATGTTAAGCCGGATATTCAGAACCCCTGTCATCGTGTTAAATTCAAAGAAAACAAAGGCTTTCTTTTCAGAGTTTATTATCACGGAAAAAGAATTTCGGTTGATACCTATCACGCTATTACTGATGGTCACGGTGCAGCTGTTTTCGGCTCTACCCTTGCAGCAGAATATCTGAAACTCTGCGGTCACAATATTTCCGCAGGCGGACTTGTTCTTGATGCCACCGAAGCTCCTAAAAAAGAGGAATTGGAAGATAGTTTTTCCGAAATTGCTGATTCAAAAGGTAAAATAAAAAGAAGCGACAAATATGTTTATCACGCTAAGGGAACAAAGCTACCAAAGCATATGGTGAATATCATTTCGGGAACAATGTCCTTCAGCGATATTCATAAGTATACTAAAGAACACGGTGTAACCATAACAGAATTTTTTGCCGCTCTTCTTATGCAGGTTCATATCGAAAAGCAAAGAAAAGAATCAAAAAAGCAAAAAGAGGTTTCCGTTCAGATTCCCATTGACTTAAGAAGTGTTTATCATAAAGAAACTTTAAGAAACTTTACAATCTGCCTTCGTGCAAAGGTTGACCCCCAATTAGGTGACTATTCTTTTGAAGAGCTTTTAAAGCAGGTTGCATATCAGTTGCGCCTTGCTAATGATGAAAAAAAGCTCAATGCAATGGTAACGGCTAATATGAGTCTTGAAAGAAATCCCGTTTTAAAATTCTTACCTTTGGCAATCAAGGATTTAGGTGTTGGTGTTTCTTTCCTTATAACAGGCGAGCAGACAACATCTGTTCTGCTTTCAAATGTCGGTGCAGTCAAGCTTCCCGAAGATATGTTACCCCTTGTGGAAAAGGTTGTTTTTATGCCCGGTCCGGGTGTGAGAAATGCTGTAAGATGCGGTCTTGCAACAGTTGGCGACAACCTGGTTTTCACAGTTGCAAGTATTGTAAAAGAAACCGACATTGAAAAAGAAATTTTCACAAAGCTTGTTAAAATGGGTTTCCATGTAAAGATTGAAAGCAACAGAGATTAATAACACATTTCTATTTTTAAAAAGGATGTTTAAATATGTCATATTGTGTTAATTGCGGAGTGGAATTAGACAGAAGCGCTCATAAATGCGCCCTTTGCGATACTCCTGTTTATAACCCTAATGAAAAAAGTGTAGAAACCTCTCTTCCCTTTTCACACACGCCCGACATTCCCGTGGGAATCAAACAAAAATTCATTGCGCTTATTGTTACATTCATACTTTTAATTCCTAACATTGTATGTATGTTTATCAATCTGTTTGCAAATCCTGAAACGCTCTGGTTCATTTTTGTGGCATCAAGCTCATTTTTGTGCTGGATTTTATTTGTATTCCCATTCTTTACAAAAAATCTCCACCCCTATTTAATGTGGGGCTTTGATACATTGGCGGTTGCGCTTTATACTCTGGTTTTCTATGCCAATGACCCAAGTGATGCAAAATGGTATTTTAATGTTGCAGTACCGATTATTGCAATTATTTCCGCTTGCGTTTTATATTTCACCTTCTGGTACAGAAAAAGAAAACGCCATTGGACCTCAAAGGTGCTTCACATTTTCATTGACCTTGTAATATGCCTATCAGTAGCAAGTCTTTGCTTCTTCCTGGGCAATTACATTATCGCTTGTGAAATCACTCTCATTTCAGGTGTTTGTTGTTTAGCACTTGTGTTCTTCTGGCTTTATGCCAACAAGAGCAAAAAGGTTCGTACATGGCTTGCAAAGAAGCTTTTTGTATGACGAAATTCTTTCGTCAGTTTTATTTGCCTTACGGCGAGTGATATTGCCAAAGCAGTGTTATTATGCTACGCATCTTAATACCCTAATACATAAAATTGGTGCAACCTCAGTAAATGAAGTTGCACCAATTTGTATTTTCACTTATACATCTTTCAAACATTATTTCCCAAAAATAAAAATTTATTGATTTTGGGAAATGAAAGTGATATGCTAACATTGCGAGGTGATTTTTCATGAAGCTGATTGAGCGAAGCAGTTACTTGAATAAAATGATCACTTACCATATATAAAGATTATCACTACCTTAAATTTTGCTTGCAAATTTTAAGGCAGTGATTTTTTCTTTTTACAATCTTATTACAGGAGCTTTAAGAATACCTGTTTTTCTCAACACATATTCATAACTCCAGTTACTGCCTGTACTTCTCCAAGCATTCGGTCCGTGCCAGGATTCCTTTTCGTTTACAAGGTGAATAGGACCGAAGGAATTATATCTGTGAGTGTAAAGCTTAACACCGATTTCGTGTTCGCCCTTTTCGAGATCATTGATTTGAAAAATATACGGCGGATAAATAATTCTGCCTTTTTTCTCTCCATCAACCTCAACGGTAATTAGACCTCCGCGATAATCCGAGGCTTCAACCTCTACACTGCCGTTTTCAACATTAACAGGGATTTTATAGGTAATTGCTCCGCTGTAGAATGGCAAGCCCTGTGAAAGAATTTCACCGAAACCGATTTTTTCGGGAAGAGAAAAAATAGTGCTTTGGGTACCAACAACCTTAACTCCGAAATAACCTAAAACAAATACTGTTTCAAGGTTTGCAGAAGGTCCGAATGGGTAAGTGATAATAAGCTCATTTTCACCTTTTTGGATTTTCGGGAGCTTCACTTTATAAATTGAAAAGTCAACATAATTATCAACAATTTCGTTGGAAATCTTTTCACCATTGAAGATAATTTCTGCTTTCTCTGCATCTTCAAGGCCAAGGAATGCGCCATCATAAGCAATTTCGCTGTTGAAGGTATATCTGAGAGTAACCTTGCTTACATCCGGTGCTTCTCCATATACCCAAGGCTGAACAATAGCCTCGCCTCTTTCACGAAGACCAAGTCTTTCACGGCAAATATTATCAAGCCTTAAAATCTCCTCTTTTGGTGAAAACTCTTCTTCGCCATCAATTTTAAACTCTGCCATATCAAGAACAAGAATGTTCTCTTCGGAAAGCTTGTATTCCACCTGAGAAGGAACACGGATTTCTGTTTTTTCTGCTTTTTCTTTTTCTTCTTTTGGTGAAGCACAAGCTACATCAACCAATTTATAAAGCCTTGATTCGTAACCATAAATATGGTCGGAAATTACTGTTTTGCCGTTTTTGATTTCATAATCTGCAGGAATAATATTTCCTTTTTCTGTGTCATAAATAACAACACCATATTCACCGTTTACGGTAATTTTTATATCACCACCGTGGTCAATATCTTTATTAAAAGGTTCTCTATCGTGGCAAACGAAAAGCCATTTGCAATCTTCATCCTGACGAAGCTGATAAATAAGGTCATCAGTAAATCTGCCTTCGTCATCTCTCAAGGTAACAACTCTGTCCTTTTCCATAGCGGTGAGAAGTGCAGAGCGGGTATAGTCAATGTGTTCGCTCATATCATAAAGAGCTTTACCTCTTTCAGAAGCAACTGCATCGCAAAGCTTGGGAGCAGCACCGAGGAATACAAGTCTGCCACCATTTTTATGGAACTCTTCAAGGCGCTCCAATGTAGTTGAACGTAAGGTCTCGCAAGCAGGAACGATAATTGTATCATATTCCATTTCACCAACTTTGAAAGGTGCTGAACCCTTTTCGCAAAGAGTGGGTAAAAGGGATTCAGAAATAAAGTTAAAGTCTATGCTACCCTCAAGAAGCCATTTGGTAAGGTTAAGGAAGTTTTCATCTGCACCATCACGGAAAATAGCGGATTTATCGTTAGGACCCCAATGAAGCCAGAAGCTTTCAACAGGATGAATAACGCCAACCTTAACAATGGGCTTACCTCTTGTGAGAGCAGTATTAACTCTTGCAAAATGGTCTTCAATTGCACCATATTCCTTGTACCAAGGAGACTGATAAGAAATTGATGCAGGATAATCACGCTTTGCTTCACCTGCCATTGCATACCAGGAGAGGTGTGGAACTCTGACGGTTATACCCAAAGCTGCCTGCCAATCGCCTTGATGCTTATATGTTCTGAAATCGCAATCCCAACCTGTTACACCATAAAGCTCAGAGAGAACGCCCTCATAACCGAACTGATGAGCGGCAGATTGTGCTTGCTTTGCGGTGGTAAATTCGTGAGAGTTGCAAAGCAAATCTATTCCGGGAAGCTGAAAGCTTCTGTAAGAACGCATTGCTTCACCTAAAGCGGCAGTCTGGCTATGTAAGGTTGGCTCTTCCATCATATGACCTGTAAGAGCAATTCCGTTTTCTTCGCACCATGAGCCAACAGTATCTGCAAAGGACTGTGCAAAAAGCTCTGCAATAAAATCGTGATAACGATAGCGGTGAATTGATGGTGCGCTGTCCTTCAAATCCCAGAAAATTTCGGGAAGAGTGTCAAGAATATCTGCACAATAAGCCTCTTTATAAAGCTCGGGAACTTTATCCGTCCAGGGCATTGTAACATCTTCTGTATCGAAAGAGTTGTCAAATGTATCTTTTCTTGTAAACTGAGGCTCATCGGTGAAAATTGCAGGAACGGTTTTATCAAACTCATAGCCTACACTTTCTTTATATCTGTCGTGAGTTACCTCGATAAATCTCTTGATTGCATCCGCATTAAGAGTATCAACATAAGTCTGGTCATTATGCCAACTGTTAGGACCGTAAATATTCAAAAGAGCATACCACTTTGTGCCCTGCGCCTCGTCATTTTCATCTATTCTTTTATAGCTTTCAAGGTATCCGTCCTCATCAAGCACAACATCATAGCAAGCAAGAAGAGTATCATTACCGCTTCTGTCACCATTTGAACGTGAGCAGTTACCTGCACTAAAAGCCTCACCCTGCTTTTCAGTTGTAAAAACAAGGTTTCTTGCTCTGTATTTTTCATCGCAGGTAACAAGACCGCCTGCAGCACCTGAGGGCCATCTGTCCTCATCATAAAGCCAGGCGAGCATTTCTTCGCCTTTTGCTTTTTCAACGCAAGCCTTAACAAGCTCCATATATTCGTCACTTAAATATTTGTTTTTAAGACCTGTTCTTACGTGCATATGGAATCCGCCCAGACCCATTTTCTTGAAAACATCAATCTGACGGCAAAGCTCTTCCTTAGTGAGCAGATTATTCCAAGCCCAGAACGGTGTTCCGCGGTATTCCGCAGTTGGATTTTTAAATAGCTCATCTGTTAAAGATGGAGCAGAATTCTTCTTATAAAGCATAGGAAAACCTCCTAAAATTCATTACTTTGATTTTATCATAGGCTTTTTTTAAAAGCAACAAAAACAACCTATCGTGATGTTACAATTTCGCGGTTGATATATGTGCAAATTGTATGATATAATTGATATATCAATTTTTATTCGGAGTGGATTTTTCGTGAAAAAAGTCGGTAGAGAAGTTCATTTAATGGCACCTGCAGGTTCAATAAGAAGAATCGGCGAGGGCTCATTTATTCGTTTGAATGACAATAGCATTTTATTCGCCTTTACTGAATTTTTAGGCGGTAGAGAAGATGAAGATATTGCGAGAATTTCCTGCATTTCTTCAACTGACGAGGGCGAAAGCTGGTCTGAAAGAAAGGTGCTTTTTGAGAAGGACGAAAAGGACCTTAACATTATGAGCTTTTCATTTTTAAGAATGGAAAACGGTGATATTGGTGCTTTTTATATTGTTAAAAACAAAAACGGCTTCGATACTATTGTTATGAGGCGCTCTTCTGACGATGGAAAAACATGGAGCGAACCACAGAATTGCCTGAGTTCTCTCGAAAAACCCGATTATTTTATTCTCAATAATGACAGAGCTTTAAAGCTGAAAAACGGAAGAATTATTCTGCCTTTAGCTCGTCACACGATTTATACCGATAGTGATGACTTATCTGTTGGTGAGCTTTGCTTTTTTTATTCCGATGATGACGGTCGTAGTTGGAGAAAAACTGCCCAAGAACTGAAAACACCTTTCTCCAATGACAAAATAGGCTTTCAGGAACCGGGACTTTATGAGCTTCCCGATGGTAAAATATGGTGCTATATACGAACTCTTCTAGGCTATCAGTATGAATGTTACTCCGATGATAATGGTGAAACCTGGTCAACACCTGAACCCAATGTATTTTTCTCATCCCCTGCATCGCCTATGTCGGTTAAGGACTTTAAAGACCTTACAGTTGCAATTTTCAACCCCATTCCCGAGCATATTCTAAGAGATGACGATGCAGAATTCTGGGGAAGAACGCCATACGTAATGGCAACAAGAAAAAAAGAAGAAAAATCTTTCACACAAGAAAAGCTTTTCTATATTGAAGATGACCTTAATAACGGTTACTGCTACCCTGCCACTATTGAGGGTGAAGATTATTTACTTATCGCCTATTATCACTCCAACAACACCGATTGTTGCCTTAACAGTACTAAAATTATTAAGGTTATGTATGAGGAATTGATATGACATACGAAGAAAGAAAAACGCAAGTAAAATCTTATTTAGGAAAAATTGTAAAAATCGGAATTGACAGACCTTTAGGCTATGTTCATAAAAAAGAAACCTACGCCCTCACCTACCCCATAAATTACGGCTATATCCCCGATGTTTTAGGCGGTGACGGAGAAGAACTTGATGTTTATCTTCTGGGCGTAAATGAACCTGTGAAAGAATATGAATGTAAAATTATCGCCATTGTTCACCGCCACAACGATATTGAAGATAAGCTTGTTGGCGCACCAGTAGGAATAAGCTTTTCAAAAGAGGAAATCGAAAAAGCCGTTCATTTTCAGGAACAGTATTATGAGAGTGAAATAGAAATCGAGTAATAATAAAAGGAGATTTTATGTCAAAAGTATATTTAATCTGCGGTAGAATTTGTTGCGGTAAAACAACTTATTCTAAAAAAATATGTGCTGAAAAAAATGCTATATTGCTTTCAGTTGATGAAATTATGCTTTCTCTTTTCGACCAATGTTGCGGAGAAAAACTTCATCAGGAATACGAAAAAAGAATAAAAAATCACCTTTTCGATAAATCATTAGAGATTATCGAAAAAGGCTTTGATGTTGTTCTCGACTGGGGCTTCTGGACGAAAGACGAAAGGAACGCCACAAAAGAATTCTATAAATCCCGTAACATTGATTGCGAGCTTCATTATATTGAAATTGACAATGAAACCTGGGAATACCAATTGAACAAAAGAAATAACGAAATTCTTGAAAATAAAACAAAAGCTTATTTCCTGGAACATACTCGCGCTCTGGAATTTGCTTCTATGTTTGAAAAGCCTGATATGGATGAGGTTGATATCTGCATATAAATTCTACATTTATATGCAGATATTACTTTTACTGTCAGCAAACGTTGACAAACTAACTCTTTGGAGATATAATACACATAGATAACTCTTTAGAGATAGCAACAAGGAGATTTGTTATGAGTAAGATTATTTTATATCACGGTTCAAATGAAAAAATTGAAAAGCCTCTTTTCGGCAAAGGTAAAGTATATAATGATTATGGGCAGGGCTTTTATTGCACAGAACACATTGAGCTTGCAAAGGAATGGTCTTGTAATGAAGGCGTTGACGGATTTGCAAATAAGTATGAGCTTGATACCACAGATTTGAAAATTTTAAATTTATCATCAGAAGAGTATACTATTCTTCATTGGCTTGCTCTGCTTATGGAAAATCGCCGTTTTCGTGTATCAACTCCTGTTATGCGTAGAGGCGTTCAGTGGTTAAAGGAGCATTTTTTAGTTGATATCAGCGAATATGATTTAATAATCGGTTACCGTGCTGATGATTCGTATTTCTCTTTTGCAAGAGCTTTTATAAGCAACGAAATTTCTTTAAGTCAGTTGAACTATGCTATGCGACTTGGCAAACTCGGTGAGCAGTATGTTTTGAAAACCGAAAAAGCATTTAATCAGATAGAGTTTAAATCTGCTGAATTGGCAGATAATACTATTTATTACGCTCGAAGAAAAATGAGAGATGATGAAGCACGTAACGCTTTCTTTTCAGAGCTTGAAAAAGAAGATATTAACGGTATTTATATGCGAGATATTATCAGAGAGGAAATGACAAACGATGATGTACGCTTACGATGAAATGTATCTTAATGATGCTATGAGAAATCTTGGTGAAGCATTTGATTATTCGGCAACAGTCCTGAATATTCCTATGGATGATTTTCTTGATATGTTCATCATAAGCGGTATTGCAGAACAATTTGCCGGCGGTGTTCCTAAATTCGTTTCAGGGCTTTCCGGAACAGAGCTTGTATGGGAGGTTTTAAGTCGCACAGGGAAAAACATTGACTTATCAGCACCACAGACCGAATACGATTACTCACCGGAATATTGGTGCGGTTGGATACTCAGCTTTTATCAATGGAATACGGGCAAAAGCTTTAAGGAAATTAAAAAATATCTTCCTATGAGTGAAATATATAAGTTATATCCTACCTTGCACGAAGCATCAGAGGAAAAGTTTATTGATGTGGCAAATTCCATACTTGAACGCAAAAATTTACCAACAAAATTACAGACAGTACGCAAGGCAGTCGGACTTTCACAAAAAGAGCTGTCTGAAAAATCGGGAGTTACACTGCGAATGATCCAGCAATATGAACAACGAGCAAAGGATATCAATAAAGCAACTACAAGCAACTTGTTTGCATTAGCTCAGACTCTTGGCTGTAAAGCTGAGGATTTGTTGGAATGATCTAAAAGGAGTTTAAATGACAAAGTTTAATTGCTTTTTAGAAAACGCAGAGATGCTTAATGATAAATTTAATATCGTTCCGTTGCTTTATGGCTCGTTAGGATTAGAAGTTTTGACAAAGTCATCATTAAATGCTGATGATATTGATATTCTTATTCCACAAGTGTTTGTAACAGGCGACAAATGGAAAGAGTTTAATTTGTTTTTGGAATGTCACGGATATACATTAATTGATGAACACGAACACACTTTTCGTAAAGAAGGTGTTGATTATTCTTATGCTTCTGTTGAAAGTTTGAAAGAGTTTGCAGGTATTGATATTTGCGATATTGAAATTCGCAATATATCAGGAACTAAATTTATGCTTTTATCGTTAGAACAGTATTTGAATGTTTATCAAAAATCTTCATTAGATGGTTACAGAATGAATGTTAAAGAAAAGCAGGATAATCAGAAAATTGAGTTCATAAAGAAGAAACTGTACTCAGTCATAAAACTTAAAGTAACCGAACTTTCTATGCTGACAACTCTTTTTAATTATAAAGATGTCAATGAAATGATTACCGAAAATACAAGAGATATTGAAAACGGTGTTGTTGATATTTTCGCTTTATTTGATAGGGATAAGATTATCGGTGAATTAAGAGTAAAATACATTAGTGATGATAAACGTTTTGCCGTAAAAGGCAAACGAGCATATTTATATGCGTTTCGTATCCACGAAAACTATCAAGGTAAAGGCTTAGGCTCATATTTGCTTGAAAATGTGTTAACCATGCTAAAAGAAAATGGATATAGTGAGTTTACAGTAGGTGTTGAAGATGACAATGCAAGAGCTCGTTATATGTACGAAAAGAACGGCTTTAAAGAACCTATTGCAAGAATAAAAGAAAGTTATCAGGGTGACAGTTATGAATATGATTTGTTATTAAGAAGATAGCCGAATTGATATTAGGAGCAATATATATGAAATACGATTTAGTAAACGCAATAAAACTGAATACCGAAACAATGTTTATTAATGCAGATATAATGCTTCAGACTTGCGATATGGACTATGTTCTCTGCGATATGCCGATTTGGAAACACTGTTACCATATGTTACACAGTTTAGACCAATGGTACATAAACCCTAAGGAATATGATCATCCACCATTTCATACGGAACATTTAAACTCTCTTGATATCGCAAGTGAAGAAATATTGTCAAAAGAGCAGTTGCAGGAGTATTTGCAAAGCATAAAAGCAAAAATTACAGATTATCTGAACAGCCTTGACGATGTAATGTTGTATGAGATACCAACCGGTTGTAACCAAAACCGACTTGGCTTGATAATGTCGCAGTTCCGTCATTTCTATGCACATTTAGGAAACATAAACGCAACTACAATAATTGAAACTAACCAGTGGCCGAGAATTGTTGGTATTACAGGTAAAAGCGGAAAATCAACATCAGGCTTGTGGGAATGATTTAAGAGGATCTTCAAATGACAAAATTTGAGTTTTTAAATGATTTTGATGTTTTATCTGATGGTGAAATTACATTAAGAATTTCTCAAAAATGTCAAGGTGATGATGAATTGTTACCATTCTATTACTACGATATTTGTGTTGGTGATACGCCTATTGAAAAAATAAGTATTCGTATAGGTAATAACTACCATTCGTATTACAACGGGCATATCGGTTACGAAATTGATAAGCAACACCGTGGTAACAATTATGCGTACAAAGCGTGTAAACTTGTGTTGCAGGTCGCAAAATCACATGGTGTGTGTGAGTTGGTGTTGACTTGTGACGAAAGCAATATTGCTTCCTATAAAACAATTGAAAAACTTGGAGCAGAGCTTATCGAGATAGTTAAACCACCAAAAGATTATTTTGCATATCGAGAGGATATGGAGAAACAGAGGATATATAAATTATGCTTGAAAAAATGAATGAATTTTTTAATAAAAGATTAGATGGCTACGATGAACATATGATGACCAATATAGAATCGTCTGATGTGTTTTATCCGTTTACAGCCGATTGTTTACCAAAGACAGATGGTGCAAAACTTATTGATTTGGGTTGTGGTACAGGTTTGGAATTGGAGCACTATTTCAGACTTAACCCATCTGCAAAAATAACAGGCATTGATCTTACAGAATCAATGCTGAATGCATTGAAAAATAAGTTTCCTGAAAAGGATTTAACTTTGATATGTGGCTCATATTTTGATGTTTCATTTGATGAAAACACTTTTGATGCAGCAGTTTCGGTTGAATCCCTGCATCACTTCACAAAAGAAGAAAAGATACCGCTTTATACAAAACTCTGTAAGTCATTGAAAGACAACGGATATTTTATTCTTACCGATTATTTTGCATTGAACGATGAAGACGAGAAAGCCTTCCGAAACGAACTTCTTCGTCTCAAAAAGGAACAAGGAATTGATGATAATGAATTTTATCATTATGACACCCCATTAACTGTTGAACACGAAACCGAAGCTTTGCTTGAAGCAGGTTTTTCTTCTGTCGAGGTGCTTAATAACTGGGGTGCAACATTTATAATAAAAGCGAATAAATAAAACAGAAACAAATGAACAGTCCGCATCGTAGTTTTGAGGCTATGGTGCGGTATTATTTTGAAAACATTGTCGAGAAATATGCGATTTTGTCGAAAAATAAAGCGTTTTTGTTTTAACTATTGAAATTGTTTTTTTATTAAAGTAGACTTTAGAAAAAAGATTGGGGCGATTTAATGTCATCTAAAGTTTTTTATTTGTCTATTAAATAAAATCTCGATTAGCGGATGTTTGATGTGATTAAAGAAGGTGTTTTTTATAATTAGTAAAAATACAGATAAAAAAGAGAAAATTATTAATATCATTAAACCTTTATTTTTGACTTTTCTTCCAATAGTATTTAAAAACTATTATGATCTTTGGAAAGTTAACAAAAACATATCTGAAAATATAACGCCACTATTATTTTTTGTTGTTTTTTTCTTACTTGATGTTGGCGCAATAGTATTTTTCAGTTATTATGACTTTCAAATTAGAGATAAGGAACATAAATTGCAAATAAAAGCCCATAAAAAGGAAATCAAAGAAAAAAATAAAATTATTAAAAATAATTCAGATTTACTAAATCGCAATAGAGATGAAATAATTGACTGTAAAAATACAATCTCAGAAAAGGATAAGAAAATAGAAGAGCTTAATAAATCATTGGCTGAACTTAGATTTGAAAATGAAGAGTGTAAACACAAACTTGTTATAAATTCCAATGATTCTAAAACTACTGCATTTGCATTGATTGATGAAATCGTGAGTGGTACTGCAGACAATTTATATCAAGAAATAAAACGAATAAAAAATGATGAACATACTGAAATTATTGATTGGAGTTTAATTGAAACATATTGTGATAAAATATGTAAAACATTATTTGAATATATAACAAAAATTGCCAAAAAGGGAAAATTGTTTTCTGTTAGCATAATTTTCAAAACGAACAAAAATTCAAAAGAAGGATATATTATGCCATCTCGTTATAATTCTGATAGGCATACTCCCAGGATATATAGAAATTTTGAGTCAAAAGAAAAGTACGAGAATTATTGTTTTCATGCATTGTTCGAGAATACTTCCACAAATTATAAAATATATATGAACAAAGAAGAACTGGAGCAACATTTTGAAAATTATAAGCCTGATTATTCACAATATATCGGTATTCCCATATGCTGTACTGGAGGTAAAAAAATAGCGTTAATTCAAGTAGTGGCATATAAGGATAGTGTAATTTCTGATTCTCAGGAGTCTTTGGAATCATTGATAACAGAATTGTTTATACCAATAGCAAGTTCAGTTTTTCTTGTTAATAAAATAGAAAATTCGTTACAAATATTGAATAACATAAATACAAATGTTACTGAACCGGAAAACAAAAAAGTCTTTAAAGAACTTTTATCAGGAGGTTACCGTGTTAAGAAATAGAAGATTTGTAATAAAATTACAAATTATTAAGAAAATAATTCTGTTGAAAGATAATAACAACATTGATTGGATACAATTTCTTTTAAGTGATGATTCTTCAAAAACAATTTCAGAGTACAACGAATTAATAACTAAAGGTAATGTGTTGTGGATTAACTTTGGTGTAAATATTGGTAATGAATTTTCAGGTTTACATCCAGCCATAATTCTAAATGTACATATGAAAAGTGGGGATGTATTTGTTTTACCAATCGATTCTGGTTATAGTAAACCTAACGCGGGCTATCATATAGATATCCCACGAATATATGGTTTTAAGGATAAACCAAGATACGTAAATTTATATAGAGCTCAATGGTTGAGTATAAAGAGAATTGATTTTAAAAATAGGATTGGCCATATTGATAAAAAACTTTTAAAAAAAATTAGCGATTCTTTAAAGGAATTTGACAATAATTATTGACAAGTGATTATTATCAATATATAATTATTAGTTGGTAGTGTGTTTGAACGAAGGTTTGTGATAGTCTACAGACTTAGTGATAGCATACAGACTTAGTGATAGCCCACAGACTTAGTGATAGCCCACAGACTTAGTGATAGCCCACAGACTTAGTGATAGCATACAGACTTAGTGATAGCCCACAGACTTAGTGATAGCCCACAGACTTAGTGATAGCCCACAGACTTAGTGATAGCCCACAGACTTAGTGATAGCCTACAGACTTAGTGATAGGTTACAGACTTAGTGATAGGTTACAGGCTCAGTGATAGTAACAGATTAGAGAAAAATCAGAAAAATTCCTGCCATATTTTGTGTGGTAGGATTTTTTTGTTAAGTATTCATTCTTCACCAATTTTTCTTTAAATTTTATGAGGGGTTGCTGGGAGATGAAAGGATATGGTTAACGGTAGTTTATATAAAAGGCCTTTCCTAGAATTGTTTAAGTATAGGATTAGCTTTGTAGTAAAGTGTTTATAATCGAGCGCTTGGGTAGAGTTAGAGTCTATGTGGAAGTCGAGATGTACTCTAAACTATCACTTTTCCTCTGTGAACTGTCAGATGTTTGTGGGGTCTCATAATAAGATTTGTTAACTCATATTTATTACACAAAACATCAGATTAAGCGTTTTTGCTCAAACAACTCTTTCACGACTTTTATTTACCGCGTTTTCATATGATATATAAATTTGAACAAATGATTACTTTTGTAAGTAACAATACAGATTTCTTTTTGTGGTTTTTTATGTTTGGTTCTTATCACAATAATTTGTGTTGTAATTCTGCACAATTGTATGCACTTTCATTTGTTAAAAAGGCAGAAAATTTGAAAAATTGAAAATTTTTGTGAAGTATTTGTCGAAAATTGTCATTTATATATAGAAGCAAATTTTATATATAAATGAGGATGGTTTTTATGGATTTGAGGGTGTGCGATGTACCGAAAAAGATTGATGCAGAAATTGGAGCAAAATTAATCAATTTTTCAAAAGAAAATGGTTTGGATTTTGAGATAATAAAGTGTTGTGGAAGCAATCGGTTATGTGTCAATTTGAATGATAATGATGAAGCTTGTGACAGACCGTGTTGCAATTCTGATATTATTGTGCATACAAGCACTAAGAATGCTTGCCGTATTCGTCCGTGTGATATTATTTACATAGCAATAGAAAATAGAAAATCTGCGGTTTATGTAGATGGAAAAAGGATTGAAACTAATTATCCTTTGAGTTTTTGGAAGAAATCTCTTAATCCAAAAATTTTCGCTCAGCCACATAGCAGTTTTTTGGTAAACCTTTGTTATGTTGAAGAGATTACTAAAGACTTTGTGAAAATCAGACATAAAGGAAAAGACTATTCAGTCTATACATCTTCCAGAAAACTTAATAACTTCAAAAAAGCATTTTTAGAGTACAATAAGTAATTTATAGGGGGGTACCGTACAGTTTTAAAAAAATTCTGCACTAAGAAAATCAATTATAGCAAACTACAATAATACCTCTTGCATTGGAATATTTTGTATGTTATCATTAATATGTATAATTTTGAAATACAGGGTGCGAAAATCTTCACCCTTAACGGAGGTAGAAAATGAATCACGCAGACCTTATTAAACAGATGACTCTTGAAGAAAAGGCAAGCTTTTGTTCCGGTCTTGACTATTGGCACACACCCGGAATTGAAAGACTTGGTATCCCCGTTGTTATGTGGACTGATGGCCCTCATGGTATCAGAAAGCGTGCAGAAAAAATGGATAAAGAGCAGGCAACAAGCCTTAAAGGTGTTCCTGCAATCTGCTATCCCACAGCGGCAACAACCGCTTGCTCATGGGACCCTGATTTGATTTATGAAATGGGTGTTCTTCTCGGTGAAGAATGTCTTAAAGAGCAGGTCAGCGTTCTTTTAGGACCCGGTACAAATATCAAGCGTTCTCCTCTTTGCGGAAGAAACTTTGAATATTTCTCCGAAGACCCTTACCTTGCAGGTGAAATTTCCGCTGCTTTTGTTAATGGTGTTCAGTCTAAAGGTATCGGTACATCTCTCAAGCACTTTGCAGGTAACAACCAGGAAACACGCCGTATGACCTGCGACAGCGTTATTGACGAACGCGCTTTAAGAGAAATTTATCTTACCTCTTTTGAAAAAACAGTTAAACAGGCTCAGCCCTGGACAATAATGAACGCTTATAACCGTCTCAACGGTACATACTGCGCAGAAAACAAATGGCTCCTTACTGATGTTCTCCGTGACGAATGGGGCTTCAAGGGTATGATTGTTACTGACTGGGGTGCAGAAAACGACCGTGTTGCAGGTCTTCTTGCAGGTCAGGAGCTTGAAATGCCCACATCAAACGGTCTTGGTAACGCACAGATTGTTGAAGCAGTCAAGGACGGCAGAATTCCCGAAGAATTCCTTGATAAAATGGTTGATAACGTTCTTACAGTTATTATGAAATCCAAGGAAGTTCTCGGCGACTATACATACGATAAAGACGCTCATCATCAGAAAGCACGTGAAATTGCAGGTCAATGTATGGTGCTTCTTAAAAATGATGATGCAATTCTTCCTCTTAAAAAGAATGCAAATATCGCAGTTATCGGTGAAATGGCTAAAAAGCCGCGTTATCAGGGTGCAGGCTCTTCACTTGTTAATGCAATCAAGGTTGACTGCGCTTATGATGAAATTCTTGCAAAAGGCGCAAAGGTTACTTATGCTCCCGGTTATTCAACTGCAAAGAAAAACAAAATCTCTGACGAACAGTTTATTGCAGAAGCAGTTGAAGCAGCAAAGGGCAAGGATGCAGTTGTTCTCTTCATCGGTCTTACAGAGGAGTTTGAATCCGAAGGCTTTGACCGCCGTCATTTAGGTATTCCCGCTCTTCACACAAAGCTTGTTGATGCAGTTACAGCAGTAAATGAAAACGTTGTTGTTGCTCTTTCAGGCGGTTCAGCTATTGAAATGCCTTGGTCAAATAAGGTTAAAGGTATTCTTAACTGTGTTCTCGGTGGTGAAGCATCAGGCAGTGCCGCAGCAGATATTCTCTTCGGTGATGTTAACCCCAGCGGTAAGCTTGCTGAAACATATCCTCTTTCACTTTCCGACAATCCCTCTTATAACTACTACCCGGGTTACACCGCATCAGTTGAATATAAAGAAAGTGTTTTTGTTGGTTACAGATACTATGACACTGCAGAGAAAAATGTTCTCTTCCCCTTCGGTTACGGTCTTTCTTACACCAACTTTGAATATTCAGATATTAAGCTTTCTGCTGATTCTATTAAAGATACAGATAAAGTAACTGTTTCATTTAAAATTAAGAATACAGGTTCTGTTGACGGTGCTGAGGTTGCACAGATTTATGTAACAGATAACGAAAGCACAATTTACAGACCCAAGCAGGAGCTTAAAGGCTTTAAAAAGGTATTCCTTAAAGCTGGTGAAGAAAAAGAAGTTTCTGTTACACTTTGCAAACGTGCATTCGCTTACTATAATGTAAACATTCACGATTGGCACGTTGAAAGCGGTAAGTTCACTATCAATGTTGGTGCATCAAGCCGTGATATCAAGCTTTGTGCTGAACTTAATGTTGAATCCACAGTTGAAGCAGTAATCCCCGATTACAGAGCTACTGCTGCTAAATACTACACAGCAGATATTATGAATATTACAGACGAGGAATTTGTATCTGTTCTCGGTAGAGAGCTTCCCCCTCGCGAAATCAAGGCATATCCCAACCTTACTCTTGTTAACACAATTGAAGATTCTGCCGCAGGTAAAAACGGTGCAAAAATCGTTGGTCTTATTAAAAAGCTTGTTGGCGAAGAGAGTATGGCATCAGGTATCGCTTTACAGCTTCCAATCAAGAACCTTATTTCAATGAGCTTCGGTATTTTCAGTCCCAAAATGGCTGAACAGCTCCTTGACATTCTTAATGACAAGAAACCTCTTGTTCGTGGTGTAACAGTTATGATTGTTAAAGCAATCCCCTCTGTTATCAAAGGTATTCCGAATTTGATGAAGATATAAATGAATTCGTCCCTGTGCAAAAAACAATTTTTTGCACAGGGACGATAAATTTATCTTATAACCTCAAATACTAACGGCTCTTCTTTTATGGGATTTTCAGAAAACTCCAGAGCAGATAAGAACTTTTCTTTTGAAGACTCAAAGGACTTTTCATTACAGGAATAAAGAGTTGCAAGGGTATCACCCTTCTCAACTTTATCTCCTGTTTTTTTACTAAGCACAATGCCTGCGCT
>JAZQMA010000032.1:0-95617 GCA_045543035.1 Acutalibacteraceae bacterium
AGGGGGCAACTCTTGCTATCTGTTCAAGTTAAGAAGCATCATTAAGTTTTAGCTTTTACAAACTAATAGTTATATTATACAATATTTAGTCGGGAAATGCAAGCGGCATGGCTTCCTGACTTTGGAAGCTTATCTGGAAGAAAAGCAGTATCTGGAAGAACAGGCAGAATAAGTTGTGATCATAAACAGCCCCCGTCATCACGGCGGGGGCTGGAGTGTATCTGCGGATAAAAGAAAAAAGTCCGAACAAGTCGGACTTTTTGGTGGGAGAGGACGGATTCGAACCATCGAAGCGAAACGCAACAGATTTACAGTCTGCCCCCTTTGGCCACTCGGGAACTCTCCCAAACATAACTGGAGCTGGTGGACGGACTCGAACCCCC
Organism: Acutalibacteraceae bacterium; assembly: GCA_045543035.1. Classification (GTDB taxonomy): domain Bacteria; phylum Bacillota; class Clostridia; order Oscillospirales; family Acutalibacteraceae; genus DTU089. Next base: position 384 of record JAZQMA010000032.1, read on the forward strand.
GACCTGCTGATTACAAATCAGCTGCTCTACCAACTGAGCTACACCAGCAACTTAATGCTTGACTACTATATCATAAAAGATTTTGGTTGTCAAGAGAAATTTTTATTTTTTTAAAAAACTTTTTCAAAACAGCTTTTTGGTATAACTTTAGCTTTGATTTTTCCTTGCATTTATTATACTAATAATATATAATTTCAATGATATTTTTTAGATTGGTGTGTAAAATGAAAGTTAACTATCAAAAAATTCTTGATGATAAAATTGAGGAAATAAAAAAGCAAAATAGCAAACCCACCCTTTTACTTCACGCCTGTTGCGCCCCTTGTTCAAGTGCGGTTTTAGAATATTTATATGAGCATTTCAACATCACATTATTCTTCTATAATCCAAATATTTCGCCCGAAAACGAATTTAACTACCGTCTTGAAGAATTAAAACGTCTCATTGTTGAAATGAATTATAGCGAGATTGAAATAGTTGTTCCCGATTATGACAATAATGAGTTTGAAGAGCTTGCAAAAGGCCTTGAAGATTTACCCGAGGGCGACAAACGATGCAAAAAATGTTACCGCTTACGCCTTACTAAAACTGCAGAATATGCAAAAGAAAAAGGCTTTGACTATTTCACAACCACCCTTTCCGTAAGTCCATACAAAAATGCACAACTGCTCAATGAAATCGGCAGCGAGCTTGAAAAAGAATATTGTGTAAACTACCTTTATTCTGACTTTAAAAAGAAAGAGGGCTACAAGCGTTCCTGTGAGCTTTCCCGAAAATATAACCTTTACAGACAAAATTATTGCGGTTGTATTTATTCAAAGCAAATAAGCGAAAAAAATGAGGAGAAGAACAATGACTAACTTAACCCCTGAAAGAGTATTTTATTATTTCAAGCAAATAAGTGATGTGCCACGCGGTTCGGGTAACTGCGACGGTATGGCTCGTTTCTGCAAAAACTTTGCAGTAAACCACAATTTAAAATATGTAAGAGATGACGCAGATAATGTTGTTATTTTCAAAAACGGCACAGCAGGTTTCGAAAACAGCGAACCTGTTATTCTTCAAGGGCATACAGATATGGTCTGCCAGAAAACAGAAAATGCAACAACAGATTTCATCAATCGAGGAATTGAGCTTTTTATTGATGGCGACTTTTTGAAAGCAAAAGGAACAACTCTTGGCGCGGATAATGGCATTGCCGTTGCAATGATGCTTGCAATTCTTGAAAATGATAATATCCCCCACCCTCCTATTGAAGCAGTTTTCACTTCTGATGAAGAAATAGGTCTTATTGGTGCAGGAAAGCTTGACAAGAGCATTCTTTCTGCTAAAAAAATGATCAACCTTGACTCCGAAGAGGATGATACTGTTACTGTTTCCTGTGCGGGCGGATGCCATTTTCTTGCAAAAGTGCCTGTGGATTATCGTGAAAAGAACGGCACAAAAATCACAGTTACTCTCAAAGGTCTTAAAGGCGGTCATTCGGGTGTTGAAATCAATAACAACCGAGTTAATGCAGACACACTTGCGGGAAGATTTTTAAACCACGTTAAAAAATCCTGCGATTTTGACATAACCAATATCAATGGCGGCGATAAGGACAACGCTATTCCCAACAAATGCACAATAGAACTTTGCGTTGCTGATATTGATTTGTTTATCAAAAATGCAGAAGAATATCTCGATATTATAAAAGCGGAAATTTCCGACAGAGAAAATGGTTTTTCTTTCACTTTTGAAAAGGGTGAAAAGTCTTCTTATAAGGTTTTAAGCGATGAGATTAAAAACAAGCTTATTTTTGTTCTTACCTGTGTTCCTAATGGTGTTCTTGAAATGAGCGCAGAAATCGCCGGTCTCGTTCAGACATCTTTAAATCTTGGTATTCTCAAAATTGAAAATAACGTTTTATCACTTCATTTCGGTTTAAGAAGCAATAAGAAATCAGGTCTTTTATTCCTTATTGAAAAGCTTCAGGCATTTTTCAACTCTGTTAACTGGGAAACTGCAACCAACGGCCACTATCCACCTTGGGAATATAAAGAGAATTCTCAGCTTCGCGAGATTTACAAAGAAGTATATACTGACTATTTTGGGAAAGAACCTAAGGTTGAAGCAATCCACGCAGGTCTTGAATGCGGTGTTTTCGCAGATGCAATTGAGGGTATTGATTGCATTTCAATCGGTCCTGCTCTATACGATGTTCACACAGTAAATGAGAAATTAAGCATTTCTTCAACAGAAAATGTATTCAACATTCTCTTGAAAATATTGGAGAAATTGAAATAATTATTATATTGTAATTATCATATTTCTATGATAAAATAAACCGATTATTTTGGTATGAGCTCATTCCCTTTTGAAAAAACTCATACAGATTGGAGAAAATATGGACAACAAATCTAATTTTAAGCCGTACATTCCGGCAGAAAAGGTAACTCCTGAAATCACAGTTACCTCCATTGTTATGGGTATTATTCTGGCGGTTGTTTTCGGTGCGGCAAATGCTTATCTCGGTCTTCGAGTTGGTATGACTGTTTCCGCATCAATCCCTGCGGCAGTTATTGCTATGGGCGTTATCCGCATTGTTATGCGCAGAAACTCAATCCTTGAAAGCAATGTGGTGCAGACTATCGGTTCTGCAGGTGAATCCCTTGCAGCAGGTGCTATTTTCACTCTTCCTGCTCTTTTCCTTTGGGCAGCAGAAGGCAAAATGGACAAGCCCGACCTTGTTGAAATCACTCTTATTGCCCTTATAGGCGGTCTTTTGGGTGTTTTCTTTATGATTCCCCTTCGTAACGCTCTTATTGTTAAAGAACACGGTGTTCTTCCCTACCCCGAAGGAACTGCTTGTGCAGAGGTTCTTCTTGCAGGTGAAAAGGGCGGTGCAAATGCAGGCACTGTTTTCGCAGGTATGGGCTTTGCAGCACTTTTCAAATTCATCATTGACGGTCTTAAGCTCGTATCAGGTGAAATTTCATTCAGAGTAAAAGGCTTTGCAGGTGAAATCGGTACTCAGATTTACCCCGCCGTTATGAGCGTTGGTTATATCTGCGGTGCGAGAATTTCTTCATATATGTTCGCAGGTGGTATTGTTAGCTGGCTTGTACTTATTCCTATGATTGTGCTTTTCGGTTCAGAAATGATACTTTACCCCGGAACAGCTCCCATCGGTGAGCTTTTTGCTGAGGGTGGCGCAAGTGCTATCTGGAGCACATATATCCGCTATATCGGTGCAGGCGCACTTGCAGCAGGCGGTATTATAAGCCTTGTTAAATCTCTTCCTCTTATTGTTAAAACCTTTACAGGTGCTTTGAAGAGTATGAAAGGCGCAGGCGCAACCTCAACAGAACGTACTGCAAGAGATATAAATCTTAAAATAGTAATTATCGCTATTCTTGTTCTTACTCTTCTTATCTGGCTTATTCCTGCAATTCCCGTATCACTTCTTGGTGCATTTATTATTGTTATTTTCGGTTTCTTCTTTGCAACCGTTTCTTCAAGAATGGTTGGCCTTGTTGGTAGCAGTAACAACCCCGTTTCAGGTATGGCTATTGCAACCCTTCTCATTGCAACTCTTATTCTTAAGGTTACAGGCGCAGACGGTGTTGACGGAATGTGCAGTGCAATTGCAATCGGTTCAATTATCTGTATTGTTTCCGCTATTGCAGGCGACACATCTCAGGACCTTAAAACAGGCTACATTTTAGGTGCAACACCTAAAAAACAGCAGACCGGTGAGTTAATCGGTGTTATCGCTTCCGCTCTTGCTATCGGTGGTACACTTTACCTTCTCGACTCTGCTTGGGGCTTTGGCTCAGACGAGCTTGGCGCTCCTCAGGCAACCTTGATGAAGTTAATCGTTGAGGGCGTTATGGGTGGCGACTTACCCTGGGTTCTCGTATTTATCGGTGTATTTATTGCGGTTGCGGTTGAGCTCATCGGTATTCCCGTTCTTCCCTTTGCAATTGGTGTTTATCTTCCTGTTCAGCTTAATGCTTGCATTATGGTTGGTGGTCTTATCAGACTTGCTCTTGACAAGATTAAGGGTAAAAAAGCAGAGCATAAAGAAGAAATTGTTAACGACGGTATTCTCTTCTGCTCAGGTATGATTGCAGGTGAAGGTCTTGTTGGTATTGTTCTTGCTCTTCTTGCAGTGTTCGGTGTAGATAAGGCGCTCAATCTTTCTGAAAAGCTTGGCATCCCCGCAACAGTTTCTGACCTTGGCGGTTTGCTCCTCTTTGCTTTGATTGTTCTTACAGTTCTTAAATTCACAGTTTGGAAAAAGCGTGATAAAAAAGCATGAAAAATAAAAATGTAAATTCAGAAAATTATCTTGAAAAAAAGCCCATCTGCAAAGATGGGCTTAACTGGTCTAAAGACGAAAACGGCAATGTTACTCTCGAAATGGAAAACAAGGGCGTTGCAAACAAAATAATGCAAAAGCTTATTAAAAAGCCGAAAATCAGTTACATTCACCTTGACGAAATGGGTAGCTTTATATGGCCACTTATGGATGGCGAAAAAGATATTCTTGAAATCGGCAAATATGTTGAAGAGCATTTCGGTGAAAAGGCAAATCCTCTTTACGAAAGACTTTCTCAATATTTCAAGACTTTAGAAAAATATAATTTTATAGAATATAAATAAAACAGAAGTCAGTTAGAAGATTTTATCTTTTAACCGACTTTTTTCTTGCATTGCTGTTGTGTTTTTTATATACTGAATTTATTGAAAGAGGTGGCTATATGAACAATGTTGAGTTTTTTAAAAACGCAGGCTACGGAATGATGATGCATTTTGGTCTTTATTCTCTTCTTGGTGGAGAATATAAGGGGAAATTTGGCGACAACTATGCTGAATGGATTGGCTCACACTTTGCAATTCCCATTAAAGAATATGAAAAATTGGCAACTACATTTAATCCTATTTATTTTAATGCTGATGAAATAATTAAGCTTGCAAAGGACTGCGGTATGAAATACTTTGTTGTTACAACAAAGCATCACGATGGCTTTGCTCTTTTTCATTCCAAGGTTGATAAATACAATGTTGTTGATGCGACTCCCTACGGTAAGGATATTATTGAAGAGCTTGCAAATGCTTGCGCAAAGCACGATGTTAAATTAGGCTTTTATTATTCACAGGATCTTGATTGGCACGAAAAGCATGGTGGCGGTTATCTTTCAAATCACATGGGTTGCTCAGGTGTTACCTGGGATAATAGCTGGGATTTCCAAAATCCCGAAGAGAAGAATTTTGATATTTGCTTTGAAAATAAAATACTTCCTCAGATTAAAGAAATAATGTCAAACTATGGGGATATTTTCCTTACCTGGTTTGACGTGCCAATGACCCTAAGTGATAAGCAAAGCAAGATTATTTACGATACCGTAAAATCCTTACAACCCGACTGCCTTATAAACTCCCGATTGGGAAATGGTATGTATGACTATGTTTCTTTAGGTGACAATGAAATCCCAAAAACAAAGGAAGAATGGGAAAGACTTTCAAAAATTAATCCTGACGAAGTAAATTATCAGAGTATTGATGGCTTCAAGCCTAGTCCTTACGGATTATATGAATCCGCTTGTACTCTTAACAATTCCTGGGGGTTCTCATATCGCGACCATAATTGGAAATCTCCAGAGGAGCTTTATAAAAACAAAAAGCATCTTAATGATTTAGGAATTAATTATCTTGTTAATGTAGGACCTGACCACCTTGGAAGAATTCCCGGTCCCTCAATTGATATTTTAAGAAAGGCTACTGAAATGGAGAACAAAAATGCTTAAGGTAATGACCTTTAATATCCAACACGCTCTGGATTATCAGAAGCAGATTATTGATTTTGATTTATTTATTAATGCAATAAAAAAATATGGCGCAGATGTTTGCGGACTTAATGAAGTGCGTGGAGATGGTCCTGTTGCAGATTACACCGACCAGACAAATACTATTGCAGATGGTCTTGACTTTTATGGTTATTTCGGAGAGGCAATAAGGGTTCAGGACACAAGCCCCTACGGAAACGCAATTGTCAGCAGGTTTCCTTTTAAATCCGTTGAAACAATTGCTATACCTGACCCAAAAATCAAAAGAGGCACATACGGATTTGAAAGCAGATGTGTTATAAAAGCGGTTGTTGATTTTCAAGGTAAAGATGTTTGCTTTCTTGTCTGCCACATGGGGCTTAATTCAAGTGAGCAGAAAAATGCTGTTAAAGTAATATGCAATCTGCTTGATGATATTAAAACACCCGTTGTTCTGATGGGCGACTTTAACACAGCTCCCGAGGATAAGGTTTTAAATCCCATAAAAAAGCTTATGAAGGATACTGATGAATTTAACTCTATAAAAAATCAAAGTACATATCCGTCAGATAACCCTGAAAAGAAAATTGATTACATTTTTTACAGAGGTTTAGAATGTGTTAAAACAGAAACCATTAAGGAAATTTACTCTGACCATTTGCCGATTATTTCGTATTTTGAATTATAAAAGAACATCGTAAAAGGTTTTTGCCTTTTACTATGTTTTCTTATTTAGTCCTTAACCCTTTCGGATAATGATTTTTTGCCCTGCCATTTGAAACTTTCGCTCCGCCAAGAGCACAACCGTCAACCGTAACAACCGCCCAACCGTTCGGACAATCTGCATCGATTTCCTCACCGTGAAGATATTTTTTCACTTCTTCACTATCTGCAGAAAGTTCTATCCTTCTTTTAAAATCCTTTCCCATTGCCATAAAAAACTGGTGATGTGGTTGAATATAATTCTTCTTTATTTCACCAATTGTAACCCCAACGGAAAAAGCCGTAACGTTTTTCACATCAAAATCAGGAGTGAAATATATAGGTGTACCCTTATGCATTAAAACATTTTCTTTTCCATAATCAGTCAATGTATCGTCAAGAAAATCGAATACTATTTTGTCAATTTTATCGATTTTCTTTTTCAGTTTTTCATAATTCCCATAATAAGTATCTTTATTATGAAGAACTGCCATAAACTGACCTTCGCCCCTGTTTTTATGGGGATAAAATCTTCTGGTAAATGAAATATTTTCGCATTTGCAACCCTCAAAGAAAATACCGCCCTCGGTATTTTCTTCAACAGCCTTTCTTACCCTCATAATTTCAAATTCGGGGTGGTCTGAAAGGAACCTATCAACCAACATTTCGTTTTCTTCAAGAGAAAATGTGCAAGTAGCGTAAACGATATAACCATCGTTTTTAAGACAAATTGCCGCATTTTCTAATATTTCTCTTTGCCTTTCGGCACATTTCTCAACATTTTCGGGGCTCCATTCCTCAATTGCAATATCTTCCTTACGGAACATACCCTCTCCTGAGCATGGAGCATCCACCATAATCAAATCGAATGTATCGGGGAAGATTTTAGCAAGCTTACCTGTATCGGTGCAGGTGGTAACCGTGTTTTTTAACCCTAATCTTTCAACATTTCCTGTAAGAATTTTGCACCTTGATGGTATGATTTCATTGGAAACAAGAACACCTTTTTCCCCTAATTTGTTTCTTAACTGACTGCTTTTGCCACCGGGGGCAGAACACATATCAAGAACAGTCCAATCAGGGTCAATTTCAACACATTCTGCAGGTGCCATAGCACCGGGCTCCTGAACATAAATCATTCCTGCGTGGTGGTAAGGATGATTTCCGATTTTATCATAATCAAAATAAAAACCGTTTTCCACATAGGGAATTTTTTCTTCTGAAAATGTATTAATTTTCTCAAAATCTTCAATACTTATTTTATCGGTATTAACACGAAACGCTCTGACAGGGACATCGTTCACCGCTTTTTCATAGCTTGGGAATTCTTCTCCAAGAAGATTTTTCATTCTTTGGGAAAATTCAAGGGGTAAATTCTTCATCTTTCTTCACCCAATTCCGTTTCCGCATAAAGCATACACATCGAAACCGCAGTTATTGCGGCAGTTTCGGTACGGAGAATTCTTTTACCGAGAGAAATTGTTTTTCCGCCTTTTTCAACTGCAGCTTCAATTTCCTTTTCATCAAAACCACCCTCAGGACCGATGAATATACCAACACTCATACCGCTTTTAATCCCTGAAAGAGCTTCTTTTGTGGCTTTCATTCCGTCCTTATTCTCATAAGGTACGAGAACAACATCAAGCTCTTCCGCCATTTTCAGAGCATTTTTATAGGAAACAACATCCTGAATTTCGGGAATAATGCTTCTTTTACTTTGCTTTGCGGCACTTTCGGCAATAGCCTGCCAACGAGAAACTTTATTTTTCTTTTTCTTTTCTTCGATTTTAACAACACATCTGCTCATTTCAACGGGAACAATACTGTCAGCACCCAATTCAACGCATTTCTGGATAATAAGCTCCATTTTATCGCTTTTGGGAAGGCCCTGAAAAAGAACAATTTTTATGGGCAGGTTTGTGTCCTGATAATTCTCTTTTATTATCTTTGCAACAACACTATCGCTGTTTATTGCTTCAATAAAACACAAATTGCTGATACCATCTTCACTGACAAGAAAGCTGTCACCCTTCTGCATTCTTAAAACATTGGTGATATGGTTATAATCACCATCAGTTATATAGTAGCAGTCGCCCACTCTTTTCTCTTTATCAACAAAAAAATTAAACATTTTGTCACCCTTGAAATTCAATATTGAAAACATTTTATCAAATGCAAAATGTTTTTTCAACTGTTAATGTATTTATGGTTTTTTATCAGCATATTAATTTATGATATATAAGAAAAACTGTGGAAAAATATGGATGAATTTACAAAAAAGTCTTGATTTGTTCACAATTAAGAGTTATTATATATTTAGCACTCGGCGAGACAGAGTGCTAAAACGCTAATTATTAACTTTATATACAGGAGGCTATACTATGACACTCAAACCCTTAGGCGACAGAGTTGTTCTCAAATTCTGCGAAGCAGAAGAAACCACAAAAGGCGGTATCATTCTCGCTGCCGCATCTCAGGAAAAACCCCAGACTGCAGAAATTCTTGCAGTTGGTCCCGGCGGAATTGTTGATGGCAAGGAAATTAAAATGGAAGTTAAAGTCGGCGACAAGGTAATTCTCAGCAAATATTCAGGCACAGAAGTTAAAATCGATGGCGAAAACCTTATCATTGTTCGTCAGAACGAAATTCTTGCTATTGTTGAATAATTCACGATTTTTTAGGAGGCAATACTATGGCTAAACAAATCATTTACGGCGAAGAAGCTCGCAGAGCTCTTCAGGCAGGTATCGACAAGCTTTGCGATACTGTTAAAATCACACTTGGCCCCAAAGGCAGAAACGTTGTTCTTGATAAGAAATACGGTGCACCCCTCATTACAAATGACGGTGTTACAATCGCAAAAGAAATTGAGCTTGATGACGCTTTTGAAAATATGGGCGCTCAGCTTGTTAAAGAGGTTTCAACAAAAACAAACGATGTTGCAGGTGACGGTACAACAACCGCAACTCTTCTTGCTCAGGCTCTTGTTCGCGAGGGTATGAAGAATGTTGTTGCAGGCGCAAACCCCATGGTACTTAAAAGAGGTATCAAGCTTGCAGTTGACAATGTTGTTGAAACAATCAAGGCAAACTCAAAGCCTGTTGAAAACACAGATGATATTGCAAGAATTGCAACCGTTTCTTCCGCAGATGAAAACATCGGTTCTCTTATTGCAGAAGCAATGGAAAAGGTTACTGCAGACGGTGTTATCACAGTTGAAGAAAGCAAAACTGCAGAAACAAGCTGTGATGTTGTTGAAGGTATGCAGTTTGACCGCGGTTACATTTCGCCCTATATGGTAACAGATACCGATAAAATGGAAGCAGTTATTGATGACCCCTTCATTCTTATTACAGATAAAAAGATTTCCAACATTCAGGAAATTCTTCCTCTTCTTGAACAGATTGTTCAGGCTGGCAAAAAGCTTGTTATTATCGCTGAAGATATTGAGGGAGAAGCTCTTGCAACTCTTCTCGTAAACAAACTCCGTGGCACATTCACCTGCGTTGGTGTTAAAGCTCCCGGTTTTGGTGACAGAAGAAAAGAAATGCTCCGTGACATTGCTATCCTCACAGGTGGCGAGGTTATCACAGAAGAGCTTGGTCTTGACCTTAAGGATGCAGCAGTTACTCAGCTTGGTAGAGCTCGTCAGATTAAAATTTCTAAAGAAAACACAATCATTGTTGACGGTGCAGGCGATAACAACGAAATCAGCGCAAGAGTTCAGCAGATTAAATCCCAGATTGAAACAACAACATCTGATTTCGACAGAGAAAAGCTTCAGGAAAGACTTGCAAAGCTTTCAGGCGGTGTTGCTGTTATCCGCGTTGGTGCGGCAACAGAAACAGAAATGAAAGAAATGAAGCTTCGTATTGAAGATGCTCTCGCAGCAACAAAAGCAGCTGTTGAAGAAGGCTATGTTGCAGGTGGTGGTGTTGCTCTTCTCAATGCAATTCCTGCTCTTGATGCTTACATCGCTTCTCTTGAAGATGCAGATGTGAAAACAGGTGCAAAAATCGTTCGTAAGGCTATTGAAGAACCCGTTCGTCAGATTGCGGCTAATGCAGGTCTTGAGGGTTCAGTTATTATTGATGGTATTCTCCGTTCCGAAAAAGTTGGCTACGGCTTCGACTTTGCAAAAGAAGAATACACAGATATGGCTAAAGCAGGTATTCTTGACCCAACTAAGGTTACCCGTTCAGCTCTTCAGAATGCTTCAAGCGTTGCAGCAATGGTTCTTACAACAGAGAGCCTTGTAACAGATAAACCCGACCCCGCAGCAGATGCAGCTAATGCAGCAGCAATGGCAGCAGCTCAGGGTGGCGGAATGTACTAAAAAGTTTTATTCGCGTTTCCCGCGAGTTTTATTGCTTCGCAGTGGTATTCGGCTAATGCCGAGTGTTATTCGCTTCGCGAGTTTAATAGCGAATAAAATATCACTGAAACCTTTAGGTTTCAATATCACTTTTGCAAAGCAAAAATACCACGCTAACGAAGTTAGTATATCACTTATACAGAACAAAAAGAAAGAGAAGCCTCTCCGTGCAGAAGAGACTTCTCTTTTTCTGTTTTAAAATGTCAAATTTAAAATATTACATCTGTTCTCTCTTTGCAACAACCTGATTGTGAATATTTTCTTTTGTTTTGCCTGTAAGCTTATAGAAGAAGAAAGGAACACCTGCAAGGAACATCATAATACCATGGAAAATGGTGTAGAAGAAAAGCATCATAATCTTTGTATTAAGTGATTGTTCGGGGTCAGGGTTAAGGTCAGAGGGCTGAATATATTGAATAATTGAACCCTCACCATAAAGAATTTTAGGTGAAAGAGATGTTGCAATAGTACCGCTTATCATAGTACCGATACCAATAACGAAGGGAAGAGTTGCATCAAGACGTTTGCTTGTTTTAAGCTCAATAACCTCAAGAACATCTGCCTGGAACATTGAGGGAAGAAGGTTTGATGCACCAAATTGAAGACCGATAAGGAACAAACAAGCAATAAAGAGTATCTGCAAAACATTTGAGGGTGAATTGAAATATGTATAACCAATTATAAATGCAATTGTGTTTGCAATTATAGAATAAATACCCGATGCAATATAAAGCTGTTTTGCATTGAATTTTTTAAGAAGCGCATTGATAATAAGCATACCAACTGCAGTACCGATACCTGTTGGAAGACCGAAAAGCAAGAATTTACTTGTACTACCGAGAAGTGCTGCTGCAAGGAAAACACCCATATAGTTTGCAATACCACGGAAGTTTTTAAGTGTTTCGCTGATAATAATTATCCAGGCATATTTATTTTTAAGAATATCTGCAATACCAACAAGGGGATTTTTCTTTTCTTCGCTGTATGCCATACGCTCTTTCATAAAGCGCATACCCATAAGAGTTATCATTGTGCCCACAACACTGATAACAGATGCACCAATTATATATTCAAGATATTCTCTGTTGGGGTTATCCGGTGAAACGGCTTTAATAATTTCACCAATAACAAGAACAACAACCAATGGTGCAGAGTTACCAACTGCACTTGAAATACTGCGGAAAGAGATCATTTTATCGCGTTCTTTGTTATTAGGCGTCATAACAAAAGATACAAGGTTAATTGCGTTACCAAAGCTACAACAAGCACCATGAAGCATACCGATTGTTATAAGATAAATCATAAGAAGAGTGCCTGCAAGACCATCGGGAGTATAGAAAAGGAGCATTGTTACAATACCCATGGGAATTGCAACAGCATTTACAATGGGTATAAATTTACCTCGTTTACCGATTTTGCGGTTATCAATAATAAGCGCATAAACAAAGCTCATCACAAAGCCTGCAACACTTAAAAAGCCATTGTAAAAGGAAACCTGATCCTCGCCCATTCTCAGAACATTAACAAGATATGCCTGACGATAAGAGCCAACCATACCTGTCATCATAGTGTAAAAGAAAATAGCAGCAAGATAAAATACCATTTCTTTAGTTTTTATGTGATTTTGTTTCAATGGATTTTTGATTTTGTTTTCCAATACATCACAACCTTTTCGTATAATGTAACAAGTATATCAGCAAAAAGATTTTTTGTATATATAACATAATACACAAGAAAATATGCAGATATTGTGCATATTCTCTTGTGTATCTGATTTTTTATGGATTATAACACATTTTTAGCAATATCTGTGCTCATTTTAGCATCCTTGGCATAAAAATCCGCGCCGATTTTTTCTGCATATTCGGGGGTTAAAACTGCTCCTCCAACCATAATTTTGCAGTCTGCCTTGGCTTCTTTTAAAGCCTTAACAGTGTTTTCCATAGCAGGAAGAGTTGTTGTCATAAGTGCAGAAAGACCTACCAATTTAACATTATGCTCTTTCTGGGCTTTAACAATTTCCCCGGGGTCAACATCTCTGCCCAAATCGATTACATCATAGCCATAATTTTCAAGAACAGTTTTAACGATGTTTTTACCAATATCGTGAACATCACCTTTAACAGTTGCAAGAATAATTTTCCCCTTGCTTTCTGTTTGAGTGTTATTCTTTTTCATTGTTTCTTTAATAACCTCAAAGCAAGCACCTGCCGCGTCTGCAGCTCTCATAAGCTGAGGAAGGAATAATCTACCACTTTCAAATCCTGCGCCGACATTATCAAGAGCAGGAATTAAAACATTATTTATAAGATCTTGAGCATCAGCATCTTTAAGAACTTTTTCTGTCAGCTCTGCCCCCTGATTTTTAAGACCTTTTTCAATACATTCACCAATTGTCAGTTCTTTTTTCTCCTGAACAGGCGCTTTTTCGCCTGCAAAGGCGGAAATATACTGAACAGAATCTTTATCAACAGATTTCAACACTTTATATGCTCTTACCGCACCAATCATCGAAGCAGAGTTGGGATTCATAATAGGTAAATCAAGCCCGTTTTCAAGAGCTAAAGTTACAAATGCGGTATTCACAACCTCTCTTTTAGGCAAACCGAAGGAAACATTGGAAACCCCTAAGGTTGTTTTAACTCCGAACTTTTCTTTAACCTGCTTCATAGCATCTAAAGTAATCTGCGCCGCGGATTGCTTTGCACTGACTGTCATTGTAAGGCAGTCGATGATAATATCTTCTTTAGGAATTCCGATTTCTGTTGCACGATTTATGATTTTTTCTGCTATTTCAACTCGTTTTTCAGCAGTTTCGGGGATACCATCCTCATCAAGAGTAAGCCCCACAATTGCTGCACCATATTTTTTTGCGAGAGGAAGAACAGAAGAAAGTGATTTTTCCTCACCGTTAACTGAATTTATAATTGCTTTACCTGTATAAATTTTCAAAGCCTTTTCAAGAACCTCGGGAGAGGTGGAATCAAGCTGTAACGGTAAACCGATTGAGCCCTGCAAAGAGGTAACAACCTTTTGCATCATTTCCTTTTCATCAATTTCGCTGTGGCCAACATTAACATCAAGAATATCTGCCCCAGCCTCCACCTGAGAAAGACCCTCATTGAGAATATAATCAAGGTCATTTCTTTCAAGAGCTTCTTTAAACTTCTTTTTACCTGTGGGGTTAATTCTTTCACCTATAACTCGTGGTTCGCTGAGCACAACCGCATTTGTTGCACCGCTGATAACACCTTTTATAATTTCAGCTTTTTCTTTTATTTCCGTTTTTTCAAGATGCTTTTTCAGAGTTTCGATATATTCAGGACTTGTTCCGCAACAACCGCCTAAAATTACCGCACCTTTTTCATAGAATCTTGCCATAAGGGAAGAAAACTCTTCTGCAGACATTGAATATTTTCCTGTTTTCAAATCGGGAAGTCCTGCATTTGGCTTTACAATTACGGGAACAGAAGAATATTTCAAAAATTCTTCTACAACTCCTGATAATTTGTCAGGGCCTAAAGAGCAGTTAAGACCAACTGCATCTGCACCTGTGGCAATAAGAGTTACTGCCACACAAGAAGCGGTGCTTCCGTTCATTGTAAGTCCGTTTTCATCAAAGGAAAGGGTTACGGTTACAGGAAGATTAGTATTTTCCTTTGCGGCTAAAAGTGCAATTCTTGCCTCTCTTAAATCCGTAAAGGTTTCAAGGCAGATTAAATCCGCTCCTGCTTTTTCACCGCAGACGCAAACCTCTTTATAGCATTCATAAGCACTTTCAAATGTCAAGTCACCTGATGGTGAAAGAAGCTTACCTGTTGTGCTCACATCAAGAGCAATAAGGGTATCTGTCCCTTCTGCAACCTCTTTTGCAAGAGAAATTGCTTTATTTATACATTCTTCTACGCTATGCTCTGAATTTTCCAATTTAAAAGCATTAGCACCGAAGGTATCTGCCATAATAATATTGCTTCCGGCATCTATGTAAGCTTTGTGAATTTCTTTTACCCACTGAGGATGGTCAAAAACTGCATTAACAGTATCTTCTTCAGGCAAAAGACCTTTTTTTATAAGCTCCGTTCCGAAGCCTCCGTCAAGGAGAACGTATTTATTATTAAAAAAATCCATAATACCACTCTTTTAGCAATAACACCGCGAAAAAGTGTTTCGCGGTGTTATTGAATATATTTTATTTATGATACAATTTTTTACTCTCGTAATGGGGTTCGCAGGTAAGATTAATTCCAAGCTTTCTGAAGGTATCTCTGTCAACCTGCGAAAGAATAACTGTTGCGTGTGCCTCGCTACCCTTCAGAGATTTAAGTGCATCAAATGCTTTTTTAGCATCAGCACTTTCAACCGCACTCATTGTGAGAGCAATAAGAACCTCATCAGTATGAAGTCTTGGGTTATGATTACCTAAAATGCTTGTTTTCAAATCCTGAATAGGCTCAATAACCTTTCTTTCTATAAGAAGTGCGCTGTCATCAATTCCTGCAACTACCTTTAAGGCGTTAAGAAGTGCCGCAGATGCAGAGCCTAAAAGGTCGCTGGTCTTACCTGTAACAATTGTTCCGTCAGGAAGCTCAATTGCAACTGCAGGTCTGTTACCTGTTGTTTCGCTTTTAAGAAGTGCCGCTTTAACTGTGGGACGCTCTGTTTCAACAGAAATGCCTGCCTGATTCATAAGGCTTTCAAGCTTTGCAATTGCCTCATCATTTTTGTGACCTGTTTTCTTATCACAAAGAGCGGCAAAATATCTTCTTACAATCTCTTCATAAGATGCTTTTCTGCAAATCAAATCATCAGAAATGCAGTAGCCTACCATATTAACACCCATATCTGTGGGTGATTTATAGGGGCTAATTCCCTCAATTTTTTCAAAAATTGCGTTAAGAACGGGGAAAACCTCAACATCACGATTATAGTTAACGGTAGTTTTGCCGTATGCTTCAAGGTGGTAAGGGTCAATCATATTAACATCGTTAAGGTCTGCCGTTGCCGCCTCATAAGCAAGGTTAACAGGATGTTTGAGGGGTAAATTCCATATTGGGAATGTTTCAAATTTAGCGTAACCTGCTTTGTTTCCTCTAGCATTTTCGTGATAAAGCTGTGAAAGGCAGGCGGACATTTTTCCGCTACCGGGACCGGGTGCAGTAATAACAACAAGAGGACGGGTGGTTTCAATATAATCGTTTTTACCAAAGCCTTCGTCACTTACAATTTTCTTTACATTGTAAGGATAACCGTCAATAGTATAGTGAACAAATGCTTTAATTCCGAGAGTTTCAAGCTTTTCCTTAAACTTGATTGCGGCAGGTTGTCCGCTGAACTGGTTAATAACAACACTACCAACAAAAAGACCTGCACTTGCGAAAGCATCCATAAGGCGCAGAACGTCACTATCATAGGTGATGCCGTAGTCACCGCGGATTTTATTGCTTTCTATATCTCCTGCGGAAATAACAATAACAATTTCTGCATGGTCCTTAAGATTTAAAAGCATCTGCAATTTACTGTCAGGCTTGAAACCGGGAAGAACGCGGGATGCGTGAAAATCGTCAAAAAGCTTACCGCCGAATTCAAGGTAAAGCTTACCGCCAAATTCTTCAATACGCTTCATAATCTGTTCAGACTGTTTTTCGATATACATATCGTTGTCGAAACCGATTTTCTTCTCAAAAACCATAGAAATCACCCTTTCACAAAATATAATTCTATCATTCCCCATTTGTTTTGTCAACGGAAAAACCTACTGATTTATTGACATTAATTTGTATAAGTTGTATTATTTAAAATAGAGTATTTTGCACTTGAAGAAATTCATTTTAAGGAGTATCTATATGGAACAGTTTTTTGACAGATTTAAAATTGACTGCTCACCCGTAGCACATAAAAGCCATACATTGGTCCGTGATGGTGTAAGGTTTACCGTGCTTACCCCTTGCCTCTTGCGTGTTGAACTCCAGAGCAAAGGTAAATTCTGCGATGAACCAACACAAAGCGTATGGTTCAGAGATTTTGATAAACCCGAATTCAAGGTTAATGAATCCAGTGGTACTATTGAAATCAAAACAACCAAAGCAAATTTTCTTTATAACTTAAAAACCAAAAAAATGGTTCGCATTAAACTCCGCGACGGCAGAGTTGTAACCAATTACAAAGCCGGTAACCTTAAAGGTACTTGCCGTACTCTTGATATTACCGCAGGTGTTATTACTCTCGGTGATGGTGTTTGCTCCAAAAATGGTGTTGCAATTCTTGATGATAGCGATACTCTTGTTCTTAAAGAGGATGGTGCAATTCTTCCTCGTAAGCATAAAGAAACCGATGAATATTACTTCGCATACGGCAACGATTATATCGGTGCAACAACCGACCTTTATAAATTAACCGGTAAAGTTCCGCTTATTCCCCGTTATGCTCTTTCTAACTGGTGGAGCCGTTATAAAGCATATACTCAGGAAGAATATCTCAACCTTATGGACCGCTTCAAAGATGAAGAAATACCTGTAACAGTTGCTACTGTTGATATGGACTGGCACTGGGTTGATATTAAAGAAAAATTCGGTAAAGACAGCCACAAGGTTTTCCTTCATCAGAACCTTATGGAATATGTTTATGATGTATGGTCTGCAGGTTGGACCGGCTATAGCTTCAACACAGACCTTTTCCCCGACCCTGCAGGTTTCCTTAAAAAGCTTAAAGACGATGGCTATAAAGTAACCTTCAATCTTCATCCCTCTCAGGGAGTTCGTTGGTTTGAGGACCAATATGAAGAAATGTGTCAGGCTATGGGTCAGGACCCATCTAAAAAACAGCCTGTTAAATTTGATATTACAGATAAGAAATTCACAGAGCATTATTTTAAGGTTCTTCATCATCCTTATGAGAAAATGGGTATTGACTTCTGGTGGATTGACTGGCAACAAGGCACAAAAACAGCTGTTCCCGGTCTTGACCCACTTTGGGCATTGAACCACTATCACTTCTATGATAATGCAAAAAACAACAACAGACCCCTTATCCTTTCCCGTTTTGCAGGTGCAGGCTCTCAGCGTTACCCCTTAGGCTTCAGCGGTGACACAACTCAAACCTGGTCGGCTCTTGATTTCCAGCCCGGTTTTACTGCAACTGCATCAAACATCGGTTATCCCTGGTGGAGCCACGATATAGGCGGTCACTGTATGGGTAAAAAGGATGACGAGCTTTACATCCGTTGGGTTCAGTTGGGAGTTTTCAGTCCTATTATGCGACTTCACTCCACAAACAATGAATTTGCAGGTAAAGAGCCCTGGAACTACAGCGGTCCTGTTGAAAAAACAGCAAAAGACTATCTTCGTCTTCGCCATAAGCTTCTCCCCTACATTTACACAATGAACTACCGCACTCATACAGAATGCCGTGCAATATGCGAGCCTATGTATTACGCATACCCCGAAAGAAAGAGTGCTTACGAATGTAAAAACCAGTTCTTTTTCGGCACAGAGCTTATCGTTGCCCCCATCACAGAGCACACTTCAACTGACAACAATATGGCAAGTGTTAATGTATGGATTCCCGAAGGAAGATATACAGATATTTTTACAGGCAGAATTTACAGCGGTAAGCGCTTCGTAAGAATGTATCGTGATATTGAAAATATCCCCGTGCTTGCAAAAGCAGGTGCAATTATTCCTATGAGCGCAAACGACAGAACAAATGACTGCTCCAACCCGGTTGATATGGAGCTCCTCATTTACAGAGGCAACAACACCTTCAAGCTTTATGAGGACGATGGCGAAAGCCTTTCATATCAGAACGGTGCATTCTGCAAAACCCCCTTTACAGTTAAAGAAGACGGCTCTTCTGTTTTCTTTACAATTGACAAAGGCGAAGGCGATGTAAGCGTTGTTCCCGAAAAGAGAAATTACAAGCTCTTCTTCAAAGATATTGTAAACGCAGAAATCACAGTTAAGGTTAACGGCAGAAAACGTGCACTTAAAACTGAAAAAGGAAAAACAATCACACTCCTTCTTGACGGTATCGCTCCCACAGATACAGTTGAAATTGAATTCCTTGACTGCGAATATCTTACAAACATTGATAAGAAGCAAGCACTTACAGAAACAATTTCAAAGTATCAGATGGGTAATGATAAAAAAGGTCTTCTCTTCACAGAATTCCTTAAAACCGAGAAGCCCTTGCCTCCGATGGCAGATAATTTTTCAGGACCTATTGAAGAAATTTTGGCTTTGTATAGAGGTTAATTTAAAGTTGCAAGTTGACAGTGTCAAGTGGCAAGTTTCGGGACCTGCGGTCGGCATTGTATAATGGTAGGGAACGGATTTATCCGTTCCGCCGACTACCAGTTGCCAGTGTAGATGGTCTGCGATGCTATTATAATAAAAAGGATTTGAGTTATGTCAATTATTGATATATTAAAGGCTAATGCTACTGATTATGATATAGTAATCAGTGACGATTTAGCGGAAAAATTAGAGATTTACGGCAGACTTTTAAAAGAATGGAACGATAAAATAAACCTAACTGCCATCAAAGATGATGAAGGTATTGCAGTTAAGCATTTTCTTGATTGTCTTCTTGTCAGCAAGGTTGCCGATTTCAATGACGGAATGAATGTTATTGATGTTGGCACAGGAGCAGGCTTTCCCGGTCTTGTTATTGCCGCCGCTTACCCCAATGTTAATGTAACTCTTCTTGATTCAACAGGCAAAAAGCTTAAAGCTGTTGAAAATATGGCAGAGGAAATGGGCGTTAAAAATGTTAAAATCGTTCATTCAAGAGCAGAGGATGCAGGTAAAAACCCTGAGTTCCGTGGAAAATACGATTTTGCAACTGCCCGTGCAGTTGCAGAGCTTCGTGTTCTTTTAGAATACACCCTCCCCTTTGTTAAAGTCGGCGGTTCATTTTTATCTCTTAAAGGTGCAACTGCAAAAGAGGAAATTGATGGCGCAGGTAACTCTTTGAAAACTCTTGGTGGTAAAATTGACAGTATAAACGACTTTACTTTACCCGGTGGAGATAAAAGAGCTATAATAAAAGTGAAAAAGATTTCGCAAACTTCGCCAAAATATCCGCGACCTTCGGCACAAATCGCCAAAAAACCTTTATAAACCTATCAAATCAAAGCATTTTCAGTCGAATTACCCCGACCGAAAATGCTTTCTTTTTTTATGTTTTGGTGTTATAGTGTTGTCAAAGAGAGACGGACAAGGCTTTGTGGATGAACGATTAAATTTAAACAATCAGAAAGGAATACCAATGATTAAATCTTCAAAAAACAAAGCAAACAGTCAGATACAATTCATTCCTCACGACCTTATAAAACCAAATCCTCAACAACCACGAGTAAGATTTGATTATAACGAATTAGAGGGGTTAGCCTGTTCAATCCGTGCTAACGGATTGCTTCAACCAATAAATGTGCGAACTCTGGAAAGCGGTGAATTCGAACTCATATCGGGTGAACGCCGATTAAGAGCTGCAAGAATGATTGGTATGACAAAAATCCCTTGCATTGTTATGAATGTTTCCGACCAGCAATCTGCCCTCTTTGCAATAATAGAAAATGTTCAAAGAGAAAATCTTGACTTTTTCGAGGAAGCTGTTGCTATTGAGAGGCTTATGACAGAATACGGCCTTTCTCAGGATGAAATTTCCGAAAAACTAGGCAAAGCACCCTCAACGCTTTCAAACAAGCTTCGTCTTTTAAGGCTCCCCGATGAAATAAGAGATAAAATATCTTACGCAGGTCTTTCGGAACGTCACGCAAGAGCATTGCTGACCTTACCCGACAACAACACAAGAAAAAGAGTTCTTGATATAGTAATTGAACGGCATCTTACAGTTGCGGAAACCGAAAGGCTTATTCAGGATGTTCACCGCAGAAGAAAAGGAGCGAGAAAGCCTCAAACCAAAGCATATAAAGATATGAGGATTTTTCTCAACACCCTAAACCACGCAGTTGATATTATCAGAAAAGCAGGAATTGAAGCGGATACCGCAAAAAGCGAAACTGATGAGTATTTTGAATATGTTATAAGAATTTCAAAGCCTGAAGAAGCTAATATGATTGCAGTAACGACGCAGGCAATATAATAACTGCCAGTCGCCAGTCACCAGCTGCCAGAAAATAGTAGGGAACGGATTCATCCGTTCCGCGAAGGATGAAAAATCCGTTAATTTTTTATATAATCTCCTTTTGGAGTTTATATAGTGGCGGAAGCCACAGCCATATCTTTCTCTTTCACACCCCACATCCACAGCGGAAAACCATCGTCGAAAGGCGGTGGTTTTCTGCTTTTTGAAATATGTTATATGAGTTATTACACATTGTTTTATAATATTTAGTTTTTCTGTAAAAAACTTTTCCCCTCGCCATATTGGGACAGTTTTCGACAAGGTTAATATGTATAATGTAGTTAAAGAACGAAACATAAAGAAAAACCACTAGATATTGTGTTTTATGTATTGTTCTGTATTTTAAAGAAAAGGAGACGCTGTTTTATGAAAAGCCTTAAACTGAAAATACTTGCCATTCTTATTGAATACCATTGGTGGCGCGTTGACTGTTTGCGAAAGAAAACCCGCCACGAAAAAAATGAAAACACACTTCACCGTGAAGACTTTCATAAATTCAGAGCAGAACAGTTAATGGTGCTCTATGAAATGTTTTTAGGTTTACGCGATTATTGCGGAAACATTATTGCATAATTCATAGGCTGTCAAACAAGTATTTTATCGCTTCCGTATAAAAACGGAGGCGATTTTTTATTGAAGAAAAAAGCTTTTTATGATAAACTGATTTTGGTGATTTCAATGTTAAATTTCAAAATTGACGATTTATCTGTTTGGGAAAAGCTCCAAAAAATAACTGAACCCATAATTATGTACGGTACCGGAAACGGTGCCGATAAGGTTGTTGACATATTCGATAAGCTGAACATAAAACTTTCAGGCATTACCGCAAGCAGTGGTTTCGTAAGAGAACGCTTTTTCAGAGGTTTTCCTGTTAAACCATTGGAATATTTTGAAGAAAGATATGAAGCTTTCACCATTGTTATCACATTCGGTACATCAATTCCCGATGTTATGAATAATATTTTCAATATAGCTAAAAAACACAGAGTTCTTGTTCCTTGCGTGCCTGTTATCGGAACGGAAATTTTCGACCGCAACTTTTTAAATTTCCACAAAGAAGAGATAAATCTCGCCCATTCACTTTTAGCAGATGATTTTTCAAGAAAAATCTTTGAGGGGTATGTTAATTTTCAGTTTGGCGGAAGAATAGAAATATTAAAAATAATTGAAACACCTGAAAGTGAAGTATATGAAAATATTTTAAAGTTCAATCAGAACGAAACTTTTATTGATATTGGTGCATATCGTGGCGATACAGTAGAAAGCTTCGTTGAACGCACAAAGGGAGAGTATAAAAAAATCATTGCTGCCGAACCTGATTTCAAAACATATCAGAAGCTTATAAAAAACTGCGAAAATCTCAAAAATTTTAGTGCTGTTAATGCCGCTATTACCGCTACGGATGGTGAAATCGGCTTTTCTTTCCTTGCAGGCAGGCAGTCTGCAGTTGGTGGAGAAAATATAATAAAATCACTTTCTTTGCCCTCCCTTTGCAAAGCTTGTGAACCAACATTTATAAAAATTGATTCAGAAGGCTGTGAGCTTGAAATTTTAGGTGGCGGAAAAGAAATGATGAAGAAATTCAAACCTAAAATGAATGTTGCCGCCTACCATAAAAGCGAAGATATTTTCAAGCTACCTATACTTATAAATTCTATAAATCCGAAGTATAAAATCCACTTACGTCACCATCCCTATATTCCTGCCTGGGACACTTTATTCTATTGTATTTAATCCCCCAAAAAATCAACGGAAAATTTGTTAAAATTTATTTAACAACAATTTTAAAAATATATTGACATTTTTCTTAAATATATATATATTTAAATTGCAAATTAATATTTATACATATTTTATGTATTATTTTTTGAGCGAAAAACTCACCAATTTGAAGAATTAATTCATAGGTTCTTTAGGTAGGTGGTTTTTTCTATAGCCGGAAAGGGGTTGCATAATTGTCCAACAACATTATTGATTTAAAGAATATTTCAGTTTCATTTGATGGTGAAACTATTATTGATAATATGAATTTATACATTCGCGACAAAGAGTTTATCACCTTTTTAGGTCCCTCAGGTTGCGGTAAAACAACTACGCTCCGAATTATTGCAGGTTTCCAGCAACCCGATTCGGGCGATGTTATCTTTGACGGTAAAGTAATAAATGGTGTTCCGCCTCATAAAAGGCAATTGAACACCATTTTTCAGCGTTACGCTCTTTTCCCTCACTTGAATGTTTATGAAAATATTGCTTTCGGTCTTCGCCTGAAAAAAACTCCTGAAAAGGAAATCAAAGAGGCTGTTACCGAAATGCTCGCCCTTGTAAACCTTAAAGGCTTTGAGCGTAGAAATATATCTTCCCTTTCAGGTGGTCAGCAACAACGAGTTGCAATTGCAAGAGCTCTTGTTGTTAAACCCAGGGTTCTCCTTCTTGACGAGCCTTTAGGTGCTCTTGACCTTAAGCTCCGTAAGGATATGCAGGTAGAGCTTAAAAATATTCAGAAGCGCTTGGGAATCACATTTATTTATGTTACTCATGACCAGGAAGAAGCTCTTTCAATGTCCGATACAATTGTTGTTATGGATTCGGGCGTTATTCAGCAGATAGGTACACCCACCGATATTTACAACGAGCCTAAAAATGCTTTCGTTGCAGATTTCATCGGTGAAAGTAATATTATTGAAGGCGTTATGAGAGCTGACTTCTGGGTTGAAATGGCAGGTCATAAGTTCAAATGTCTTGACAAAGGCTTTGGTGTTGATGAAGAGGTTGACGTTGTTGTCCGTCCCGAAGACGTTGATGTTGTACCCGTAGAAGAAGCTATGATTTCAGGTGTTGTTACTTCAACAACCTTTAAAGGCGATTATTATGAAATTATCGTTGAAATCAAAGGCTTCAAATGGATGATTGAATCAACTCATAATCAGACTGTTGGCTCAACTATCGGTCTTAACATCATTCCCGACGCTATTCACATTATGAAAAAATCCAAGTACTCCGGTCTTTATGGCGACTATAGTTCATTCAGCGAAGAATTTGATGAGCTTTCTGATGCCACTTATGAGGAAGAGGATGAATAAAACTCCCTCCCACAATTTTTGAAAGGAGTGCTTGTAATGAAGAAAAAATCTTCTCTTATGACACATATAGCAGGTTCTCCCTACATTGTCTGGGCGGTTCTCTTTATTATCGTTCCTCTTTGTATGGTTGCCTACTATGCTTTTACCGATAAAAACGGTAATTTTACTTTTGATAATATGCTCAGTATCGGCAAATATACCGATACAATAATTCTCTCTATATGGTTGGGGCTTCTTGCTACCGTTATAAGCCTTGTTGTTGCATACCCTCTTGCAATGATTATGGCTTCCAAAGGTCCTGAAAAGCAAAGCAGAATGACAATGCTCATTATGCTTCCTATGTGGATGAACTTCCTTTTAAGAACATATTCCTGGATGACTATTTTAGAGGACAATGGTTTTCTCACAACAGGTCTTAACTACCTTGTTGAAAGTATAAATAATTTAACAAGCTTGAACCTTGAACCCGTCCACCTTATAAACACTCGTGGTGCAGTTGTTCTTGGTATGGTTTATAATTTCCTGCCCTATATGATTTTGCCTATTTATACCGTTATGCTTAAAGCAGACCGTTCTCTGGTTGAAGCGGCTCAGGACTTGGGCGGAAACAAGCTTGATGTTTTCAGAAATGTTACCATTCCTTTAAGCATTCCAGGTATTGTTTCAGGGTTTACAATGGTTTTTGTTCCCTCTGTAAGCACATTCTTTATTTCACAAAAATTAGGCGGAACAGGAACAACTCTTATCGGTGATATTATCGAAACCCAGTTCCAGACTGCAAACAACTTTAATTTAGGCGCATCTCTTTCCTTTGTTCTGATGATACTTATTTTCATTTGTCTTGCAGTTATGAACAAGTTCTCCGATGACGATGGAGGTGTTGTGATATGACAAAGAAAACCTCTTTCGGCGGTAAGCTTTATACAGCTCTTGTTTTTCTTTTTCTTTATGCGCCCATTGCAGTTCTTATTCTTTTCAGCTTCAACTCAGGAAAGAGCACTGCGGTTTTTGAAGGCTTTTCTCTTCATTGGTATGAAGAGCTTTTCCGCGATGCCGCAACTCTCACCGCATTCAAAAACTCTTTGATTATTGCGGTTGTTTCCTCAATTATTTCAACTGTTATGGGTACTGCAGCCGCAACGGCAATTTTCGGCTATAAAAACAAGCTTGTAAAAAGCAGTGTTATGACTGTTACAAATATTCCTATGATGAACCCTGAAATCGTTACCGGTATTGCAATGATGCTCCTTTTCGTTTTCATCGGCGGTATGTTTGGTAAAACAGGCACTTTAGGCTTCACAACCCTTACAATTGCCCACGTAACCTTTGAATTACCTTATGTTATTCTTAATGTTCTTCCCAAATTAAAGCAGACCGATGCCCATCTTTCAGAAGCAGCTCAGGATTTGGGTTGCACACCCTTCCAGGCTTTCTATAAGGTTGTTCTTCCTGCAATTATGCCCGGTATTATATCCGGTCTTATGATGGCATTCACTCTTTCAATTGATGATTTTATTATCAGTTACTTTGTAAGCGGTACAAGTTCACAGACCTTGCCCATCAGAATTTTCTCTATGACAAAGCGCCGTGTTACACCTGATATGTATGCCCTTTCAACTCTTATTTTCCTTGCAATTCTTGTGCTTCTTGTTATTTCAAATGTTATTTCTTCAAGAGGCGATAAGAAAAATGCGAAAAAAGGCGGTGCAAAATGATGAAACGCTTTTTTTCAGTAGTATTCAGTTTAATTCTTATGGGACTTACCCTTGTTCCCTGCTTTGCAGGAGATAGAAAGGACTATTCCCATCTTGAAGGAACAACCCTTAACGTTTATAACTGGGGCGAGTATATTTCCGATGGTTCGGAAGGTACTCTTGATGTTAACAAAGAGTTCGAAAAACGTTACGGAATAACAGTTAACTATTCAAACTACGAAAGCAATGAGAATATGTATAACAAGCTTCAATCAGGCGGTGCAAACTATGATGTTATAATCCCCTCGGATTATATGATTGCAAAGCTCATTGAAGAAGATATGCTGGCAGAGCTTGATTTCTCCAATATTCCCAATTATAAATATGTTCTCGAAAAATATCGCGGACTTTATTATGACCCCGATAACAAATATACCGTACCTTATACAGTTGGTATGGTAGGGCTTATTTACAACACTAAAATTGTGAAAGAAGCTCCTGATAGCTGGGGTGCTCTTTGGGATGAGAAATATGCAGGAGAAATCCTTATGTTCAATAACCCCAGAGATGCTTTCGGTGTTGCTCAGTGTTATTTGGGGCAAAGTATTAATACCGGTAATCTCAAGGATTGGGACAAAGCAATTGAAATATTAAAAGAACAGAATCATTTGGTTTCATCCTATGTTATGGACGAAGTCTTCAACAAAATGGAAAATGGTGAAGCTGCTCTTGCACCTTATTATGCAGGTGATTTCCTTACAATGTATGATGTTAACCCTGACCTTGCTTTTGTTTATCCAAAAGAAGGCACTAACTTCTTTGTGGATGCTATGTGCGTTCCGAAAAATGCCGAAAACAAAGAAGCAGCAGAGCTTTACATAAACTTTATGCTTGAAGAGGAAATTGCAGTTGCAAATGCGAATTATCTTTGCTATGCAACACCTCATTCAAATGTTCTCGAATCTGATGATTATGATTTAAAGGGTAATCCTGTTCTTTATCCCGATGAAGAAAACACTCCAAGAACAGAAATGTTCGAAAATCTTGATTACGAAACCCAGAACTATATGAATATGCTCTGGAACGAGCTTAAAATAGAAGGAAACTCAAATCTTGATGCTTATATAGGACTTTCTGTTACTGCAGTATTAGTTATAACCTATGCGGTTTATAAATTTATTAAAAAGAAAAAACGCGAAGCGATGTATTAAAAAATCCTCCGAAAAATCGGAGGATTTTTTCATTTCGCATTATAATAAATAGTGCTTCCTGCTTCAACTGAATGAGTAAGCCAGGTGTTACCGCCGATAACGCAGTTATCACCGATTTTTGTGTTACCTCCGAGAATGGTAGCATTTGCATATATAACAACATTATTGCCAATATCGGGATGACGTTTAATATCTTTAACAGGTGCTCCGTTTTCATCAAGCTCAAAGCTTTTTGCACCGAGAGTAACACCCTGATAAATTTTAACATGGTTACCGATTGTTGTGGTTTCACCAATAACAATACCTGTGCCGTGGTCAATGAAGAAATATTCTCCCACAGTTGCACCTGCGTGAATATCAATACCTGTTTTTTCGTGAGCATATTCAGTCATAACTCGGGGAATAAGCGGAACTTTAAGGGTATAAAGCTCGTGAGCAAGGCGGAAAATAGAAATCGCATAAAACCCGGGATAACAGATAAGCACTTCTTCGTGGCATTTTGCCGCAGGGTCGCCTTCATAAATTGCTTCAATATCTTTAATAAGTAACTGCTTTATTTTCGGAAGTCTTTCAATAAAAGCATTGCAAAGCTCTTCGGGAGTTTTTTCCATAGGAGTTCCGTTGAAAGCATAAGCACCTTTTATCTGTTCAATAAGTCTGTTATAAATATTAAGAAGCAATTCTGTTTGTGAAAGCACATTTTCACTGCCCTCACTATGCTTGAAATAGTTAGGGAACAAAAGTGACTGTAAGTCCTTTATAACCTTAACAATCTCTTTTCTGTTAGGAATTAGCTCTTTGTCTGCATCTTTTTTAAGAAAGCAATCTCCGTTTATTGCTTCAAGGTTTTTAACCGTTCCCGTTATCAATCCTACTGATTCCAAAAATCTTTCCATATCTTTTACCTCATTTATAAAGCTCTGTTGAAAGATAACGTTCACCTGTATCAGTCAACACAACAACTATATTTTTACCCTTGTTTTCGGGGCGTTTAGCAAGCTCAACTGCTCCGAAAAGTGCTGCACCGGATGAAATACCAACTGCTACACCCTCTTTTTGCGCCATTTTACGAGCGTAACAGAAAGCATCTTCATTGGAAACATCAATTATTTCATCATATATTTCTCTGTCGAGATTTTCAGGAACAAAGTTTGCACCTATACCCTGAATAGCGTGAGAACCTGCAATACCTTTTGTGAGTAAGGGTGAATTTAAAGGCTCTACACCTATAACTTTAATATCTGAGTTTTGCTCCTTAAGGTATTTTCCCGTGCCTGAAAGAGTTCCGCCCGTGCCAATTCCTGCAACGAAAATATCAACTTTACCGTCTGTATCGTTCCATATTTCAGGACCGGTTGTTTTATAATGTGCTTCGGGGTTTTGCGGATTATCAAACTGAGATGGAATAAAAGAATTTTCATATTCTTCCGAAAGCTTTTTCGCCTCTTCGATTGAGCCTTGCATACCTTTTTTACCATCAGTCAGCACCACCTCTGCCCCATAGGCCTTCATAAGCATAATTCGTTCTTCGCTCATAGTATCGGGCATAACGATTATAACCTTATAACCTTTTGATGCGCCTATTGCCGCAAGACCTATACCTGTGTTACCGCTTGTTGGCTCAATAATTACACTGTTTTCTTTAAGAATACCCTCTTCTTCAGCCTTTAAAATCATCTGAAGAGCAGGTCTGTCCTTGGCGCTTCCTGTTGGGTTAAAGCACTCTAATTTTGCAAATATATTAGCTTGTAATTTTTCTTCTTTTATAATATTGGAAATCTCCACAAGAGGAGTTTTGCCAACCAATTCATCTATATTTTTATAAATATTCATAATATCTACATCCTTACCAATACATAATATCACAAAGATTTTTCGTTTACAAGAGTATTACTCTTTGTAAATTTTCTCAAAAAAGCTTTTACTGCTTTTTCCGTAAGGGCGATTAAACCGTCCTAATTCTTCAAGACCCCCACCGACAGAAATCCTGTTTATTTCTTCACGGCAAGTAAGAGTAATTTTAAAGCCTTTTTCCCTTACAATTGCTTTCAAGGTATCATTTTTTATTCCATAAGGATAAGCAATAATATCTGTGTTCTTTCCTGTAATTCTTTTAAAATCGGTATTGAACTTTTCTATATCATTATATATAAGCTTTTTATATTCCTCTTCGCTTTCCCCGTAAATTTTACCCATACCTCTGCGATAGCTTAAAGAATGAAGATTATAAGAATGGCAACCTAAGGAAATCAGGTCATTTTTTGCCAAAGCTTTTACATCTTTTTCATTGAGATATGCGTATCTGTCATCCGTATCACCATTTTTAGTATATAGCTCCACAAGAGAACCAACTAAATTCATATTAGCAGGGTATTTAAACTTTTCAAGTAGTGGCAAAACCTTTGTAATAAAGCTTTTCTCTCCGTCATCAAAGGTTATTATTATAGGATTTTCAGGCAATTTTTCGCCTTTTTCAACATATAACCTCAACTGCTCAAATGATATAGGATTTATATTATGATTTTTCATATATTGAAAATCCTCTTCTAAAACAGAAAGAGGTATTACATAATCACCCCATATAGATTTATTTTCGCTTATCTGGTGATACATAATTATAGGTATTTCTTTTTCATTTTGCGAAAACACACCAACATAGGGAGATAAAGTATTGAGAAATGACCCCAAAAGCATAATTAAACACAGAAAAAACGATATTATTGCCATTTGCCTGAATGTGAAAATCTTGAACATATAACCTCTCCCGCAACAAAATTAACCTTTTTCTTAAAATATATGAAAATTTTTTCAATTTTTTACAAACAAATGTTTGCTTTTTCTGAAAAGATGTGTTATTATATTCAAGGAAACAGAAAATTTGTTCGGAAAGGTGATTTTATGGAACCTATTAACGAAACTCAAAAAAGGATATATGAATTTTTAGTGGAACGTTCTCAGGATGGTGTTCCCCCATCAGTCAGAGAAATCGGTGCCGCAGTTGGTCTTAAATCCACATCCTCTGTTCAGGCTAACCTTGATGCTCTGGAAAAAGCAGGTTATATTATGCGTGACCCTCTTCTCAAAAGGTCTATAAGAATACTCGGTCAGGCAGAAAATGTTACTCATGTTCCTCTTCTGGGCACTGTAACAGCAGGTATGCCCATTCTCGCAGTTGAGCAGATTGAAGGCTACATTCCCTATACAGGAAGAGTTTCCCGTGATAAACCCCTCTTCGCTTTAAAAGTTCGCGGTGAGAGTATGCTCTGGGCAGGTATTCTTAATGGTGATATTGTTATCGCAGAGAAAACTCCCTATGCTTCAAATGGCGAAATTGTTGTTGCTATGATTGAAGATGAAGCAACCGTTAAGCGTTTCTACAAGGAAAACGGACATTTCCGTCTGCAACCCGAAAACGATGAATTTGAACCCATCATTACAAATGAGGTTGTAATTCTCGGTAAGGTTGTTGCTCTGATGAGATATTATTAAGAAACGAAAAATGACCCCATACAAATTCTTGATGAATTTGTATGGGGTCAAAGCATTTTATGCTCAAAATATACTTCTTATTGAAAGATTGGCAGATTTTGATGCATAAGACGAAATTTCGTACCGATGGTGTATATGGATACTCCGAGGGGCGAAAAATGTCTTATGCGCAAAATATGACAATCTTTAGTCATCTTGCTGTGCTTCTTTAATTACTTCATCCGGTACTGCCTCACCGTGCTTAACAAACATAATGAGTATAATTGCAATAGCGAACATAATGGGGCTGTAATAGAACAAGGACATATACGTTCCTGCAAACATTCTTATGAAACCATAGATAATGGGAGATGCAATCTGAGCGGAGAATGTTGCTGTATAGTAGTAACCTGTGAAAGTACCAACCTTTTCAACACCACCGATTTCAAGAACAAGGGGAAGAGTGTTAACAGTGATAAACATATTTGCCGCACCTGCAAGAACAAGAACGGGGTAAATGAGAATCTGAAGAATTTTTGTAACGCTGTCAACAGTTTCTGTTACTACTGTCAAAGCATTTGCAAAATCAGTTTCTCCGTTAACAAGAACCTCTTCAGCAACTGTTATAACTGCATCGTAGATACCTTCACCCGCATTTTCAACAAGGTATTTATCGAATTCTGCATAGTGGCCGGCAACATCTGTGCCCTCTGTTTTATATGCAACATAACCTGCCATATTAAGAACTTCATCGTCTGCAAGCTCTCTGCCCTCTGCTTCAGCAAGGTCACTTACCTCTGCATTGTATGCATTGATATTATCGTCAATCGCAATGTAAGTGTTGTTTACTTTAACATAATTGTTAATTGTAAGGTTTTTGCTTCCAAGCATACCAACGAATACACCGAAGAAAACAACGAAAGCAGCAAGGAATACTGCAAGACCTGCCATAATAGTTTTCTTTCTGCCGACTTTTTTACCCATTTTACCTGCAGGGAGAGCGGCAGCACCGGAGCAAACTGCAAAAATAAGCATAACGATTGTTGCTTTTGAGGTAATCATATGAAGGATTTCCTGAGCAAACAATGAGAAGAATGTTGTAATAGCATTTGCTGCGCAGAAAAGGAAGAAAAGAGTTCCAAGCATAAAGATAAGGCTCTTTCTCTCTGCCTTTGAAAGCTTAATTGCTTTAAGAGCAGCTTTCTGAGCTTTTGCCTCTGCTTTAGCAGCTGCCTTTTTAGCCTTTGCATCTGCATACTGATTTAATTCGCCTTTAAGCTTGATGCTTGTATCCTCTTCTTTAACAAAGAAAAGAAGAACGAGCATACCAACAATCATAACAACAGAACCAACAATGAAAACATAGGGGAATGAAAGAGTTTCGTCTGCTGTGATTTCTGCTTTGCTATGACCTGTGAAAATTGTGCAAAGAATGATACCGAGAGTACCTGCAACCATACCAACTGCAGAACCGATACCACCCATAAGGTTAATAACTGCATTACCCTCTGAACGAAGCTCAGGAGGTGTAAGGTCGGGCATAAGTGCAACTACCGGTGCTCTCCACAATGACATTGAGAAAACAAACAAAATAACCGTTATCATTGTGAGAGGAAGCTGCATAGCACCTGTTGTATTAAGAGCAACTATAGGAATAAGTGCAAAAAGAAGTGCGGAAATAGGTGCACAAGTTACGATAAAGGGACGGCGTTTACCTAATTTGGAATGGCAGTTATCTGAAAGCTTACCAAATGTTGGCTGGAATATAACACCGAAAATGTTATCGAAAGTCATAATGATACCGATAAACAAGGGAACAAGTGTAAATCCGCCACCAAGAGAAACTGCATTACCCTGAGCTTCTGAGAACTCACCTATCCACGGAACTGCATCCGCAATAGCATTACTCAACCTGGTAATGAAATCGCTTTCTGAAAGAATTTTATTAAGAATTTTTGTTATGTATGGGTCATAAATTGCCCATGCAATTGATGTTGCAAGAAATCCGAAACCTGTAAGAATGGTTTTCTTATAGTTAAGTTTCATCTGTTTTTCTGCCAACGTTTTCTCCTCCTTTATGACTTTTCATAGTCATTTTTATACAATTATGATTTTAACATAGATTTATAAAAAAGCCAACAAAATAAAGAGCCTGTATTATTTTTTGGAACATTCCATAAATAACACAGGCTTTTTTTGTTCATTTTATTATGAGAAAAATCATTGTTGTTTGCTACGATAGCTTTCTGCTTCCCAGTTAACAATAAAATCTGTTAATTCCCGGCTCTGATGCCTTGCACCGCCAAAATTTTCAGCATATACCGCTATCTTCATAGCATCGTTAAAAAGTGCCGCCGCAGTTTCGCTACCTTTTTCGGAATAATCAATTGCATAAAGACCGCAATCCTTTACAAAGAAAATCTTGGGTAAGAAACCATTTTTGTTTTTATATTCTTCAACTGCATTTTTTATATCTTCTTTATTCTCGATATATACAGGGTAGGGCTTACAATATACTATCTGATCGGGATTGAAGGGTTCATAAATTTTATTAAAGCTTTCTTTGTCCTTTGCATATTCCAAGGAAACTGCAGATGGTTCGTATGTAATAACACTGTCCTCACCGAAAACATCACAGAATTCGTTGAAAATTTCTTGTGCCTTATCTCCGTCAAACTCGCCGACAGAAGTATCTGCTTCCTTTTCAGCAACTGAACGGATTTTTGCCATTACGGAATAAAGCTTTTCACCCAAACCGTCAACAGTGTTATCTGCAATAAAAATACCGTGATTTGCAAGAAGAAGAAAATCTGCATCTTTACCGAAAGTATCTTTATATTCCTTTAAAGTATCACAGCATTTTTTTGCGAGGGTGTAACCGGGTTTGCAGGGTTCAATCCATAAAACACTGTCACCGAAAAGCTCTTTTGCTGCTTTCTCACCATCAAGAGAACAAGTAATTCCGTTAACAAGTGCCGGATGCAAATGCAAAACGAAAGTATGAGGGAAAAGAGAATGGAGTGTTGTTTCAACGCTTGGTCTTTTATTTTCCTGGTCAGGAAGCTTTGCCGCCATTAAATCCGCAAGAGAAAGTGCTTCTCTTTCTTTATCGTTGTCAGGGTAAGTTTTTGTAAAAATTCCTGCAATTTTACTGCGATTCATTTTAACAAAACCATCTGCGGTAATATCTGCAAGACGAGTACCCGAACCTTTGATATACATAACATCCCCATCCTTTGCAGAGGTGTTTCCGCCACCTGCAAGAACAAGCTCTTCATTACTGCCGTATAAATTGGAAAAACCAACAAGTTCATCAATAATCATAATAAATCCTCTTTTCTATATATGGTCGGGGTATCTCTCAACCCAAATTTTACCGTCCTCAACGTGCATTTTTGCAATTCTTGCGTTTCTTCTGTCTCCGTTAAGTCCGTCTTCCTCAGTATTTCTTGCGTGATAAACAATATAATACTGTCCATCTTCCTTTATAACGCTGTTGTGACCTGTACCCTCTTCCCATTCATTACTGCGAAGAAGAGGTGCATAGGTATTGTCATCGGGCCTCTTTTGGAATTTAACCTTTGTTAAATCCTGCTCGGTTGTTTTTGCCGCCGCATAGCCTACAAAATAAGTTTCATCCTCATAGCGACCGCCACTATACATAAGATACTGCCATTCGCCCTCTTGGAACCAGTAACCACCTTCTATTGTGTGCCAATGCTGACCCTCTTTATAGCGGTTACGGCAGAAAATTTCTTCATCAATGGAAGCCTTAACAACAGGAACAGGCTCGCCAATAGGAGTATAGGGGTCAGCCATTTTCTGAACAACGATATATGTACCAATTCTCTCACCCTCAAAGGTATTGGGAGAATAGAAAAGGAACAAGCCTTCATCGGTTTTTACAATGTGAGAGTCGATTGAAAATGGTGTTAAAATATTCTTTGCCTCAGAAAATGGTCCTAAAGGATTTTCACTTTCGATAACGTGCATTGCCTGATGATGTCCGCCTTGGTCAGGCGGGGCATCGTAATATTCAAAGGAAAAATAGATGTAAAATTTCCCTTCGTGGTAAATTGCAGACGGTGCCCAGAAATGATCTTTTCCCTCTATGGTGAAAATTCTGCCCTCAAATTTCCAATCACCTAAAAGACTGTCACAGGAATGAGCATAAAGTCCGTCATCACCTGTTGTATAAATATAATATTTATCATTATGCTTGAGAATAAAAGGGTCTGCCTGACCAACATAATTCTCTTTATCTATTTTCAAGAGTTGCATTTTATCTCCTCTTTCCTTTCGGCGTATTTCTGCCGTTCCCTCTTCGGTTCTGATTTTTATTGTTTTTTGAAGCATTCTGCTTCTTTGCCTGCTCAACTCTGTCTTTATAAGATGGCTTGATAAGGCATTTTTTATCATAACCGATTAGGTCTTCTCTTTTGGCTTTCTTAAGAGCAATTCTTACTAAATCTGCATTTTTCGGGTCTGCACATTGCAAAAGCGCTCTTTGCATACGCTTTTCTTCAGGTGTTTTAGGAACATAAACCTCTTTCATTGTAAAGGGGTCAATACCTGTATAAAACATAACGGTTGATGCCGTACCGGGTGTTGGGTAAAAATCCTGAACCTGCTCAGGATTATAATTCCATCTCTTAATATATTCTGCCAATTTCACCGCATCGGAAAGAGTGCTTCCCGGATGGCTTGACATAAGATAAGGCACAAGATACTGCTCCATACCGAAGCTTTTGGTTAATTCGAAATATCTGTCCTTGAATTTTTCGTATACTTTAAAATCAGGCTTACCCATAAGGCGAAGAACATTTCCTGAACAATGCTCAGGAGCAACCTTTAACTGACCGCTGACATGGTCTTTAACAAGCTTTTTGAAAAAGGCATTGCCCGACGGGGTTTTATCTGCGTTAAGATAATCATATCTGATACCCGAGCGAATAAAAACTTTTTTTACTTTAGGCAATCTTTCGATTTGTGAAAGAAGTTCAATATATTCGCTGTGGTCTGCTTTTAAATTTTTACAGGGTTCGGGAGCAAGACATTTTCTATCTGCACAAACACCGCTTTTAAGCTGTTTTTCACAAGCAGGATGGCGGAAATTTGCAGTAGGTCCGCCAACATCATTTATATAACCTTTAAAATCTTTTCTTTCTGTTAAAAGCTTTGCTTCACTAACAACGCTTTCAATACTTCTTGAACGAACGCTTCTGCCCTGATGGAAAGCGAGAGCACAGAAATTGCATCCCCCAAAGCATCCTCGGTTATGAGTTAGCGAAAACTGTACCTCAGTAATTGCGGGAACACCGCCCTGCTTTTCATAAGAGGGATGATAATCTCTCATAAACGGCAAATCATAAACCGCATCCAGCTCTTCTCTTTCAAGAGGTGGCATCGGCGGGTTCTGAACAAGCATTTTATCTCCATAATATTCAACTAATGCTTTTCCGTAGGCACTATCCTGATTTTTATACTGAACTGAAAATGCTTTTGCGTAATACTCTTTATCTGATTTCAGCTTATTAAAATCCCATTCGCCCGAATAATCATAATGAATTTTATCATAACGATTACCGAGCCACACAGTACCTCTTACATCACGGATTTTAGAAATTGGTACACCTTTATCAAGAAGAGTGGCAATTTTTCTTATAATATTTTCACCCATACCATAGGTAAGAATATCTGCACCCGATGAAACCAGGATGCTTTCAATTACTTCGTCTTTCCAATAGTCATAATGAGCAAATCTTCGGAGAGATGCTTCAAGACCACCGATGATAATTGCAGTATCGGGATATGCTTCCCTTATAAGACGGCAGTAAACATCTGTTGCCCTATCGGGACGAAGCCCCATTTTGCCACCGGGAGAATAATAATCGTAGTTTCTTTTTCTTTTGGCAACTGTGTAATGAGCTACCATTGAATCTATATTACCTGCGCTCACAAGAAAGCCTAAACGAGGCTTTCCGAAACGCTTGAAATCTTCAGAATTATGAAATTTTGGTTGAGCAAGAAAAGCCACATTAAACCCCTGCTCTTCAAGAACACGGGTGATTATAGCCGCTCCGAAAGATGGGTGGTCAACATAGGCATCACCACAGACATATACAAAATCTACTTCTGCCCAACCGCGCTCAGAAACTTCTTTCGCGTTTATGGGTAAAAAGCTTGTACCTTTCATAATTTCTTACCTTTCGTTCAGGGTTTTTATCAATTCGGGAATTTCTTTTATTGTTTCAACCTGCAATTCGGGTTTTTCAACTTCAGGAAAAACCCATGTACCTGTAGTTTTTACCCAAACAGGTATACAACCTGCTTTTCTTGAACCATCAATATCATTTAAGGGATGATCTCCGATATAAAGCATTTCTTTTGTTTTTATACCAAGACTTCTTGCCATTAACTGAAAAATTCTTGCATCAGGCTTTTCATAAGCAGTTTCGCCACTGATTATTATTTCATCAAAACAATCTGTCATTCCCAAAGACATTATTTTGAAATTCTGCAACTCAGGATTTCCGTTGGTGATAAGAGCGGTTTTAATTCCCATATTTTTAATTTCTTTTAAAACGGGAATTGCAAAATCATATTTAACTGTGGTCGTTTTAAAGCTTTTTAAAACACACTCTGCATATTTTTCATAGGTTGGAACAACTTTAAAAATATTTTTATTAACAAGATATTCGTGAATTTTTTTCCAACCCTTATGAACAAACTGCTTGTCCGCATATGTAAGCTCTTCTGCAAAAATTTCCGCAGTTACACCATCCGCAACATTAAGTTCAGAAACAATTTGCGGAGCAATTTTTCTTATTGTACCATAGCGGTCAAAAAGTGTGTGATCAAGATCAAAAACTGCCGCTTTTATCATGTAGAATCACCCCAAAGACAAAATTTCTACATTATAATTTTATCATAACACAACAAGTTTTTCAATAAGTTTAATCCTATCAAAGAAAAAACATCAGACGAAAATTTAGATAATCTTCATCTGATGATTTTTTTATATCTTATTAAAAATTCTGTTTTTCTCAAAGACTTTAATCAATAAAATTCCCGTGATCAAACCTACAATGCCTTGTATAGCATTTGCAGGAATATTTACAAGGGAGGCTTCAAAACCGTATAAAAACCCTTCGAAAACAAAATATCCTACAACCATAACAATCTCTGCAACAAAGCCACTGATAATTTTCCCAAGCAACCTCTTTTTATCTTTTTTTATAACTTGCTTATATATAAAGCAAGCAACAAGCACCATCAGACCCTTAATAACAAAGGTGGCCGGTGCATAGGCTGCATAACCCGACAAAACATCTGCCAAAGCAGAACCGATTGCCGCCGCACAAAAACCATAACCCGGCGGTAAAAGAAACGCCGATAACAGCACTACGCAATCGCCCAAATTTGCATATCCGTGTAATGGGGTTGGTATTTTTATAATCATTGTTGCAACGCAGGTTAAGGAAGCCAACATTGCAGACATTACTACCATTCTTGTTTTTTTCATATTATTTTCCAAGTTCTAATGTTCTTTCATAAGCTTTTCTTACCGCATCCATAGCACTTGCCCTGAATGCACCGTTTTCAAGAGCTTTAACGCCCTCTATTGTGCTTCCTGCAGGACTGCAAACTGCATCCTTAAGCTTGCCGGGATGTTCCCCTGTTTTTATAAGCATTTCGGCAGAACCGATAAGAGTCTGAGCCGCATAAAGAAGTGCTTTATCTCGGGGAAGACCGCATTCAACCGCACCGTCTGCAAGAGCTTCGCAGAACATAAACACAAATGCGGGTCCGCAACCTGAAACACAGCTTGCCGCATCAATTTTATCTTCTTCAATTTTATCAAGGCGACCTGCATATTTCATAGCATCAATAAAGCCATCAAGGTCTTCTTTGGAAACAAATTCATTGGATGTGTAAAGAACCATACCCTCGCCTACACTGACGGGCATATTGGGCATTATTCTGATAATAGGGCAATCCACCTGCGCCATAGCATTAAGAGAAGCAAGAGAAACACCTGCCGCCATTGAAACAAGAACAAAATCTGTTGTTCTTTCTTCAATTACGGGAGCTAATTTCTCAAAAAGGCCTTTAAGCATCTGAGGCTTAACTCCGAGAAAAATATAATCGCAATTAAGAACAATATATTCTGCATCTGCTATATTCACATCTGTTTCTTCAGAAAAATCCTTTGCTTTCTGTAAATCAATGTCATACACGAAAATATTTTCTGCTCCAACGGATTTAACTGCCGCTCTTGCAAGAGCTCCGCCCATATTTCCGCAACCGATAAAGCCGATTTTCTTCATTAAAATCATCCTTTCAACGAATTTGTCCGTCGCCTTTGATAATAAACTTATAAGTAGTTAATTCTTTTAATCCCATTGGACCTCTTGCGTGAAGCTTCTGGGTTGAAATACCCATTTCACAACCTAAACCGAATTCACCGCCATCTGTGAAACGAGTTGAAGCGTTTACATAAACTGCCGCGCTATCTACTCCGCGAGTGAATTTTTCTGCATTTTCATTGTTTTGTGTAACAATTGCCTCGCTGTGACCTGTTGAATGAAGAGAAATATGCTCTATTGCCTCTTCAACGCAATCAACAGTTTTAACCGCAAGAATATAATCAAGAAATTCTGTATCGAAATCATTTTCTCCTGCGCTTTTGCCTTCGATTATCTTTTCTGCTCTCTCATCAAGGCGCAATTCAACGGGAATTTTACCCTCATTTTCTCTCTTATCAACAATTCTTTCTTTCAAGAGAGGTAAAAATGTTTCTGCAATTTTACTGTTAACAATAAGCACTTCTGCTGCATTACAAACAGATGGTCTGCTTGTTTTTGCGTTCTCAACTATATTGAGAGCTTTTTCTATATCTGCACTTTCATCAATGTAAATATGGCAAATTCCAGTACCTGTCTGAATACAAGGAACTTTCGCATTTTCAGTAACAGCTTTAATAAGACCTGCACCACCGCGGGGAATAAGCAAATCCACATAGCCAACCGCATTCATAAGCTCGTTTGCACTTTGTCTTGTTGTGTCCTGAACGAGATTAATGAGAGTTTCAGGAAGACCTAAAGAAACAAGACCTTTTCTCATAGCGGTAACAATAGCATCCGCAGAAAGAAAAGCTTCTTTGCCTCCACGAAGAACGCAGACATTACCGCTTTTAAGAGCAAGTGCCGCAGCATCAGAAGTAACATTGGGTCTGCTTTCATAAATAATAGCAACAACGCCCATAGGAACAGCAGTTTTTTCAACAACAATTCCGCTCGGTCTTTCAACTCTTGCAAGAACCTCACCAACAGGGTCGGGCAATGCCACAACCTCACGGATGCCGTCTGCCATACCTTTTATGCGCTCTTTTGTAAGACAAAGTCTGTCAAGCATAACATCAGAAATTGTGCCTTTTGCTTTTTCCATATCTTTGGCATTGGCTTCAAGAATTGCATCGCAATTTTCTTCCAAAGCATCTGCCATTTTTAAAAGAGCTTTATTCTTATCTTCTGTATTGAGAGAGCAAAGGACAGACTTTGCCGCCTTTGCTTCTTTTAAAATATCAAATGTTGATTTCATAAAAATCCCTTATTTCTTTGAAATAAATCTTGTTCCTACCTTTTTGCCGTCCATAATATCATAAAGAACAGCAGGTGAAGAACCATTTGCAATAACAACATCAGTTCCTCTTGCAACACATTTTTTTGCAGCAGAAAGCTTTGTTGCCATACCACCTGTACCTAAGCTTGTTCCGCTCTTACCACCCAAGCTCTCAATTTCAGGAGTAATTTCTGTAATTTCGGAAAGAAGAATTGCGTTTTTATCTTCTCTCGGGTCTGCAGTATAAAGTCCGTCAATATCAGAAAGAATAACAAGTAAATCCGCGTGCATACTCACAGCCACAATTGCGCTTAAAGTATCATTATCACCAACAGAAATTTCATCTGTATTAACTGTGTCATTTTCGTTAATAATAGGCATAACATTAAGCTCAAGAAGTCTGTTCATTGTGTTCTTGATATTATGGTATCTTGTTGGGTCTTCCAAATCAAGACCGGTAAGAAGAATCTGTGCAACTGTGTGGTTATACTCTGTAAAAAGCTTATCATAAGCATACATCAATTCACATTGACCAACTGCCGCTGCCGCTTGTTTAGTGGGCATATCGGTAGGCTTTTCTTTAAGAGAAAGCTTTCCTATACCCATTCCGATAGCACCTGAAGAAACAAGAATTATTTCGTGCCCTGCATTTTTAAGGTCAGAAAGGACCTTGCAAAGTTCTTCAATATGGCGGATATTAAGGCAACCTGTACTGTGGGCAAGTGTTGATGTGCCAACTTTAACTACTATTCTCATAATAGCATCTCCAATAATTTAGTTTTCGTCTGTTCCTGTTCTGCTCTTTAATTTTGCCGCTCTTGAAACTGCAAGGTCTTCCATCATCTGCTCTCTTACCTTACCATCAACATTGAAGAAGGAAAGAGAAATTGCCTTACCGATTCGTCCGAAAGCGGGAGCAAGAGTAAATACTGCCCAGATTGCATTAAGCATACTTGGGTCTGTCTGAGGAATAACAACTCCGTAAGAGTTGATAAGGGGCTCATATTTGATTGCGGCAATAATAAGACCGCTGAGAATTGTTGAGATATTATTTGTAATAAGAGTGATGTAACCCATAGCGGCACTCATCATACCCTCATTACGAATACCTGTTTTCCACTCAACATAGTCATACAAATCGCCCTGAAGAGCGGTTCCGCAGAAACGCTGAACAGAGTTCATAGCACCTGCAAAGGTAAGACCGGCAACAATAATAATTAAGTTTATAATATTGTTATCTGTCGGATTATAGCCGATAAAGTACATTATAAGATAAACAACACCACAATAACCGTAAGCTAAAACAGAAAGCTTTTTAACACCGATTTTCTTTGCCCATTTATTTGCAAAGGGAAGAACGAAATAACTGGGAAGACCTGTAAACAAGCCTGAAATTGCTGCATTGGAAAGCTTTCCTGTACAGTTAAGCCAGAAATAGTTTGCAACGCTCTGACCTGTACCTTTACCCATACCGCAGAAGTTCTTTGCAAGAAGCGCCCACATAGGACGGCAGGATGCAACCTGCTTAACGGACTTCCATACGCTTGTGCTGTTCATTTCTTCACGAGATGCAAGGGGCACTCTTTCACGAAGACTGAAGAAACCAAACACACGGAAAACAACAACAAGCGCCATAAATATAAGTGCACCTACAAGGTAAATGTTTCTTGTTGGTATTGTTCGTGGCAGATAGTCAACAAAGAACGGGAACAAGGACGGTAACCAAACGCCGAAAAGGTCAACGTAGGTATCTGCCGCAATCAGCTTGTTTCGTTCATTTACATTTGGTGTTAGGTTATAAAGAACTGCCTGATAAGCAGGTGTATAGAATGAGTTGGAAATTGAACCAACATATCTTATAACAAGGAAAAGGCCCAAAAGTGTTGCCTGAGAAAGTCCATCGGGCAAAATATAGGGCATAATCGCTGAAAAAAGCCAGAAAGGCAGCGTTAACACAAGATAAGGACGAACTCTACCCCAACGGGTACGGGTTCTGTCAAGAATAGGTCCTGAAATTGCATTGTCAAAGGTATCAAGAATACTGCAGAAGGACTGCGCCACGCTCAATGTAATCGGGCTTACATGCTGGAATGTGGTGGTATAGAAAAACTCATTGTTACCGTTAAAGGTTTCCCAGTTTTTATCACCAATACCCGAAATTATGTAAGCAGCCATTTCGCGAGGACCAAGGTACTCCTTTTCCTGCTGTCTTCTCTGTTTTTCAATATCTTCTTCGGTTACTTGGGGTTCAACATAAACTTCTTTTGTTTTCTCTGCCACAAAAGCACCGCCTTTCGCTGAAATAATTCTATGTTTTATATTTTTTCGCGGGTTAGGATTTTTTATAATGCCGACTGCAAGTCCCGACACTCCTAACTACTCACTCCTAACTCCTCACTAAAGAGAAATTCCTGAATTTCTCTTTTTAGCCTTGCAACAGGGAAACCAACAACATTATAGTAATCGCCGTTTATTCCCTTAACAAGCAAGCCTGCTTTACCCTGAATTCCGTAAGCACCGGCTTTGTCATACGGCTCGGAAGAGTTTATATATTCTTCAATTTCATCCTCTGTTAAGAGGAAAAACTCAACATCGGTTTTTTCACTGAATGTTCTTTCTTTTCCGTTTAAGGAAAGAGTTACACCTGTATATACCTGATGCACCTTTCCGCTTAAAAGGGAAATCATTCTTCGGGCATCCGCTTTATCAACAGGTTTACCAAGAATTTCATCATCAACCGAAACAACGGTATCAGCAGAAATAATTAAATTTTCTTTCTCCGTTAATCTTGCAGATGCCTCATTTTTTATTTTAGAGAGATATTCTACCGCTTCGCGAGCACCAATTCCCTCAGGAAGAGTTTCATCGCAATCGGCAGGTAATATCTCAACACTATCAAAAATCAATTTTATCAATTCTTGTCTTCTTGGAGAAGCAGAAGCAAGAATTACTTTTTTATCAAAATAAATCATAATTTACCAATTCAAATATGCGCAAATATTTTTAAGGGTATTAAGACCCCATTTACAAGCATTTTTTGCTTCTTCACAACCCTCAAATTCAAGAGTTATAAAGCCATTATAACCGCTATCCTTTAAAATGCTCAAGGTCTGCAAAACAGGAACATTTCCGTGACCTAAAACCGCACCTCTTAAATAGTTGCCACCGCGGGTTTTAAAGAAACAATCCTGAGGAGCAAGCTCGCTACCGCTTTTAATATGGAAATCCTTTGTATGAACATAAGAAACGAAAGATGCAAGCCTGGAAACTGCATTAACGGGATTTTCATCTGCACAAAGGAAATTACCAATGTCGACAAGTGCACCGAAATTTTCATGAGAAACCCCTGTTATAATTCTTTCAACTCTATCGCTGTCCTGACAGAAATAGCCGTGGTTTTCAATCATTGTTCTAATGCCTTTTGTTTGGGCATATTCTGTGACTGCTCTATAACCTTCAACTATTCGTGGCAAAGCTTGTTCGAAACCTTTATATTTCTTTTCTTCATCGCGGTAACCTGCTGTTGCATCGTGGCGCATACCCTGAACACCTAAAGCACAGGCAATGTCAACCTCGCCTTTAAGTCTTTCAATTTCTTTTTCTAAATCCCCATCAGAACCATAGAGAAAATCTGCACCAACAGAATACTGAACGGGAACAATTCCAACCTTTTTACATTCAGCTTTAAGCTCTTTTGCATATTCAACTTTTGACATTCCTTCGGGAGTATGTATTTCTGCAAACTCAATTCCGTCAAAACCAAGCTCTTTGGCAATTGAAATCAAGTCCTTTTCTGTTGCCTCACCTTTTGAAACAAGAGAACCTAAACTATA
Source organism: Acutalibacteraceae bacterium (assembly GCA_045543035.1). Classification (GTDB taxonomy): domain Bacteria; phylum Bacillota; class Clostridia; order Oscillospirales; family Acutalibacteraceae; genus DTU089. The sequence continues at coordinate 44,324 of JAZQMA010000032.1, forward strand.
ACTGCTGACTGCAAATTTCATAAGAAAATTCCTTTCCAATATTTTATCATTGTACCCAAGCTGTTTGAGTATTATGATATTAGTATATCTCATTTTCAGTTAGGGGGAAGAAAATGAAAATCGAATCCAATGGTGAAGAAAAAATCACCGTAACATTATCACAAACGGATATGAGCGACCTTGACATTACATACGATGAAATGGACTACTCAAACATTGAAACCCGCCGTGTTATATGGACAATTCTTGACAAGGCACGAAAAACTCTGGGCAAATCCGTTGATACAGACGGAAAGCTTCTTATAGAGGTTGCGCCATCAGAGGATGGCGGTTGCATTCTTCATTTTACAAATTCGCCTTTTGCGGATTCCAAAAACAAAAAGCGATTGATTATGAAAAAAGAAGCGGAACCCATTCTTTTTTGCCCTTGGGATGAAAACGCCTTCATTGACTGTCTGAAAATCATTCCCAAGCTCAAAGATTTTATAAAAGCTTCCGAACCATATAAATACAAGAACAGCCTTTATATAATATTCCGTCCGAAATTAACCTTTTCGGAGAAAATCTTACATATTTTATGCGAATTCGGTAATGCAACTATCAGTACCGAATGGGAAATTTCAAAAATATATGAATATGGTCATTCTTTATCTTAACGAATTAACTGCTTTTTCTATATTTTCTGCACCGAAAATATAGCTTCCTGAAACAAGCACATCTGCACCTGCTTCAATACATAATTTTGCAGTTTCGGGAACAATTCCGCCATCAACCTGAATGAGCAAATCGGGATTTACCTGATTTGCTTTTTCTCTTATTGCCTTGATTTTCGGGAGCATATCATCCATAAAGGACTGACCGCCAAAGCCGGGCTCAACTGTCATAACAAGAACCATTGCAAGTTTTTCTAAATAGGGAAAAACTGCCTCAGCAGGAGTTTTCGGCTTTATTACCAATGCAGGTTTAACCCCTGCATTTATTATCTTTTCTAAAGTTTTTTCCACATCGCTTTCACTTTCAACGTGGAAACCAATCAAATCTGCACCTGAAGAAGCAAAGCTCTCAACATAATCAAAAGGATTACTTATCATAAGGTGGCAGTCAAGAAACATATCTGTGGCTTTTCTTATGGATTTAACAACAGGTGGACCAATTGAAATATTGGGAACAAAATGCCCGTCCATAACATCCACATGGAGCATATCTGCCCCTGCAACCTTTACTTTTTCTATTTCATTTTTTAAATCTGCATAATCTGCAGAAAGGATTGAGGGAGCTACTTTGATTTTGTTTTTAAAATTCATTCTGAAACTCCTTTTTTATAATTTCTGTTGCTTTTTCTCTGTCGGCAGAAATTCTCGCGCTTAATTCATCAAGGGATTTAAACGCCATTTCGCCTCTTAATTTTTCAACAAGAAACACTTCAATTTTCTGTCCGTATAAATCACCGTCAAAGCCAACAATATTGGTTTCGCTTCGCTTTTCGCTTTCTCCCTCTATTGTGGGACGTACACCAATATTTGTAACTGAAATATATTTTTTGCCGTTAACAATAGTAAATGAAGCATATACACCATACTCTGCAACGGTAAAATTATCACTAAAAAACTGATTAATAGTAGGTGAACCTAAAATTCTTCCGCGGGCATCACCGTGAACAACCTTGAAATCATAGGAAAAATATCTTCCCAACATTTTATTGGCTGTTCTCACATCACCTTTTTTAAGGCATTCTCTTATTCTTGTTGAGCTGATGGGTGCACCATCAAATTCAACCTCACCGCAAACTGTCAATTTAAGCTCTCTTTCGGCACAAATCTGTTTCAGAAGAGCAACATCGCCTTTTGCACCTTTACCGAACCGATAGTTAAAGCCGCAACAAAGAGCAGTTGCATTGTATTTCCCGATAAGAATTTCATCAACAAATTCCTCGGGAGAAAGATTTGAAATTTTTCTGAATTCAAGAAATTCGGGATTATAACCCCATTGCTTTAAAAGTTCATTTCGCTTTGTTTCGGTAATAAGCTCACCCGGAACATCACCTGAAAGAGTTTTTTGAGGGTGCTCAGCAAACATCAAAGCGATTTTCTCATCATATTCAGTTGTATCGCTTAAAAGCACTTTTTTATGTCCTGAATGAAGACCGTCAAAAGTACCCAGTGCCACAAGCACTCGTCTTTTATCAAACATTATTATAAACTCTTTTCACCAATAAATCTGTATCGGTAAGCTCGCCTAAGCCTAAAAACTCACCATTTCCGTAAACTCTGTAAATTCCGTTTTGTTTTAAATTGCGGATTCTTTCTCTCATAAGACTTCCGCCGTTGGAAAATCTTTTTGCCTGATTTTCCGTAACCTGAATTTCAGGGTATTCCAAAAGCAGTTTTTCCAAAGGAATGATTGCTTTATCAATTTCACCTTTTTCTTTTAATTCGGTTAACTCTTCAAGAGTAAAGCAATCTGAAAATTCTATTCCGCAGGCAAACGTACGGCAAAGAGATGTCATTGTTGCACCGCAACCCAGCTTTTCGCCAATATCATTTATGAGAGTTCTGATATATGTTCCTGCGGAACAAGTGCAATAAAGAGAATATTCGCCATTTTCAGCTTCGCTGACTGAAAGCTCATAAATCTCGCATTTTCGGGGAGTTCTTTCCACTTCAATTCCCTGTCGGGCAAGTTCATAAAGACGAACTCCGTCTCTTTTGATTGCTGAATACATAGGGGGAAGTTGCATTATCTCTCCTTTAAATTCAGCAGTAACTTTTTCTATTTCCTCAAATCTTACCTCTTTTTCGAAGGTTTCCGTTACAGTGCCCCATATATCAAGAGTATCTGTGCAAAAACCTGTTTTAAAGGTTGCTTTGTAGGCTTTTTTATGTGTTGGCAGAAGTTCTATAAAACGGGTTGCACCGCCCACAGCTATGGGCAGTACACCTGTTGCATTAGGGTCAAGAGTGCCTGTATGACCGCACTTTTTCTCCCCTATTATTCTTCTGACTTTATTTACTGCAAAAAAAGATGTAATATTCTCACCTTTTTTGAGAGGTATTATTCCTGTCATTGATTTAAACCATCCAGAGCAGTTTTTATAACATTAAGTAACTGTGCCTTACCCTCTTCATAAGAACTCGAAAAGCTTGCACCTGCGGCACCCTTGTGCCCACCGCCACCTAAATGACTGCAGATTTCAGAAGCATCCATATCTCCTTCTGTGCGAACAGATATACCGAAAGTACCGTCTTCCTTTTCTTTGATAACAGCACCAACAAGCACACCCTCAATCTGACGGGGAAGTGCTGTTATGGGGTGGCATTCATGCTCACTTGAACCGCTTTCTTTATACATCGACTGAGTTAATGTTATAATTGCGCATTTTCCGTCAAAATGATATTCAAGCGTTTTTCTTGCAAGTAATTCCAATTCTAAAAAGCTTTTTGTTTTTGTTTCAAACATAAGCTTGTTGATTTTTTTGGAATCAATACCCTTTTCCATAAGGTCTGCGGCAATTCTGAGGGTTTGGGGAGTTGTGTTCTGGTATCTGAAACACCCTGTATCTGTTGAGATACCTGTATATATACATTCTCTCATATATAAATTAGGTTCAATACCTAATTCCAAAGCCAATTCATAAATGATTCCGCAAGCTGCTGCTCTGTCTTCAACAAAAACATTCTTTGCATAATATGTGTTGGAAACATGGTGGTCAATACATAAATCAACCTTTCCACCATATAAAGTTACCATATTGCCTAAAAGCTTTTCATCAGCAACATCCACAGTAACAATAAACGGTTCTGTTACATCATCGGCAATATAGGAATCAGTCATATAGTAGAAATCTTTGGGAATTTTATCACTGCATTTCACAACTCTTTTTTTACCCATTATTCTGAGTATTTCCGCAAGTGCGAAAGCAGACCCTAATGTATCACCATCAGGGTGCTCGTGAGAAATAATGACAAATTCATTGTGTTCTCTTAAAAGAGATGCACATTGTTTTAAATCAATTACCATAAAATTTCCTCAATCATCGTTAGAACCTGAAAGTTCTTCCAACTTTTTAACAATATTCATACCGTACTCAATAGAGTCATCGGCAACGAATTTAATTTCGGGGGTTTTGCGAAGACCGAGACGTTTACCAACCTCTCGGCGCACAAGTCCCGTTGCACCTGTAAGGGCTTTGGTAGCACCTTTTGCTACCTCAATGCCCTCAACAGCACTTACATATACTTTAACATAAGATAAATCGCCTGCAACATCTGCTCTTGCAACGCTTATAAGATGGTCAGAAATTCTTGGGTCTTTAAGCTCTCTTACAATAGCAGCAATTTCGCGTTTAATATCCTCTGCTGTACGATTTTGTTTATAAGTTCCCATTATTTTCTCTCCTAAAATGTAAAGAAAATCGAAATATTTAAAATTCAAAAATTTAGGTGCAGTGTGGCATTTCTTATGACGCAGGAATATACCGATATTTCAAGTCATAAAAATGCCGCAATGTGCCTGAAGATTTGGATTTTTATTAGTCTTTATACTCCTCAGTGATATAACCCTCGAGAATATCGCCTTCTTTAATATCATTGAACTTCTCAAGACCTACACCACATTCGTAACCTGTTGCAACCTCTTTTACGTCATCTTTGAAACGTTTGAGTGAGGAAATTTCATCCTCGAATACAACAATACCGTCACGAACAACACGGATTTTGCAGTTTCTTGTGATTTTACCGTCAATGATATAGCAACCTGCAATTGTACCTGCGCTTGAAAGCTTGAATACGCTTCTGACTTCTGCTTTACCCATTTCAACATCGCGGAATTTGGGAGCAAGCATACCTTTGATAGCTGCTTCAACCTCTTCGATACAATCGTAGATAACACGATACATTCTCATTTCAACCTTGTCGCGCTCTGCGTTAGCTTCTGCAACAGGGTCGGGACGAACGTTAAAGCCAACAATAAGAGCATTTGATGCGTTAGCAAGCATAACGTCTGATTCGTTAACCGCACCAACACCACCGTGAATAACTTTAACGCGAACTTCTTCATTTGAAAGCTTTTCAAGGCTCTGACGAACTGCTTCAACTGAACCCTGAACGTCTGCCTTAACAATGATGTTAAGGTCTTTAAGTGAACCTTCGTTGATAGAATCAAAGAGGTTATCAAGAGTAACCTTCTGCATTGAGCGGAATGCTTCCTCTTTCTGTGATGCCTTTCTCTGTTCAACCAGTTCACGAGCAAGTCTTTCATCGCTTACACAGTCGAAAGCGTCGCCACCAACGGGAACTTCTGCAAGACCTGTGATTTCAACAGGAACAGAAGGACCTGCTTCGTTAACCTTTCTGCCCTTATCGTCTGTCATAACACGAACTCTACCAACTGCAGTACCTGCAACGATAATATCGCCTGATTTAAGAGTACCGTTCTGAACAAGAAGAGTTGCAACAGGACCGCGACCCTTATCAAGTCTTGCTTCAATAACAATACCTTTACCTGCACGGTTGGGGTTAGCCTTAAGCTCTTTCATTTCTGCAACAAGAAGAACTGATTCAAGAAGAGTATCAATGTTCATTTTTGTTTTTGCAGAAACGGGAACGCAGATAACATCACCGCCCCATTCTTCAGGAATGAGCTCATATTCTGTTAACTGCTGCATAATTTTATCAGTTGTAGCACCTGGCTTATCCATTTTGTTAATAGCAACAACGATTGAAACACCTGCTGCTTTAGCATGGTTAATAGCCTCAACTGTCTGTGGCATAATACCGTCGTCTGCGGCAACAACAAGAATTGCAATATCAGTTGCCATTGCACCTCTTGCACGCATAGCTGTGAAGGCTGCGTGACCGGGTGTGTCAAGGAATGTGATTTCCTGACCATTGAGATTTACTCTGTAAGCACCGAGATGCTGAGTAATACCGCCTGCTTCTGTTTCAGTAACAGAAGTATTTTTAATAGCATCAAGAAGTGATGTTTTACCGTGGTCAACGTGACCCATAACGCAAACAACAGGGCTTCTGGGAAGAAGGTCTTCTGCATTGTCCTCGTGGTCATCAATAATTCTTTCTTCAATAGTGATAACAACTTCTTTTTTAACCTTTGCTCCAAGCTCTGTTGCAACAATTTCTGCTGTATCATAGTCAATAACCTGGTTAACAGTTGCCATCATACCAAGTGAGAAGAGCTTTTTGATAACCTCTGCAGCAGTTCTCTTAAGCATTGCGGCAAGGTCACCAACAGTAATTTCCTCGGGTACTGTAATAACAAGAGTTTTCTTTGCGCGTTCTGCTTCAATTCTCTTTAATCTTTCTGCTTCGCTCTCTCTTCTCTTGGAGCGCATACCCTGCTGTTTTCTGTACTGCTGGCTCTTCTGTTTTAATTTCTGCTTTGTCTGAACATTGTCATTAATAGAATGAACAGGAGCGATATTTTCATATTTCTCGTTGTACTTTTCAAGCTCAACGTTATCTGCTCTTGTGTCAATAGTACGCATTTCACCCTTTGTTCTGGACTGCATAGGACCGTCTTTCTTCTTTTCGTTTTTCTTAAAGGGGTTTGCGTTGGACTGACCCTGAGGCTTTTTCTCTGTTTTAGCCTCGGGCTTCTTTTCGTCCTTTTTCTGAGGTTTGTCAGCTTTTTTCTCCTCTTTCTTAGGAGCATTTTTCTGACCTTTTTCCTCTTTTTTAGGCTCTGCCTTTTTCTCCTCTTTCTTGGGAGCAGGCTTCTGTGCCTTTTCTTCTTTCTTTTCTTCCTTTTTTTCTTCGCTCTTCTTCATTGCAAAGTAAGAATTAAAGTTTTCAACACTGTTTTCCTGTGTTAAAACGTCGAAAAGAACGTCAAGCTCTTTAGTATCAAGAGCTGTTTGTGCTTTTTTGGGTTCTTCATAGAATTTACCGAGAACCTCAATAATTTCTTTATTATTTAAACCAAGGTCTTTTGCAACCTCATTAACTTTATATTTTGTTATCATCTAATTCCTCCCCGAATTGTTGATGTAGTTTTTTAGCAAAACCGGTGTCTGTTACGGAAAAAACACCCGAACCTTTGCCGACAGCCTCGGCAAAATCTGCCATAGAATAAGAAGTACGTATAATTGGAATATTTTTACCGTTATAGGTACAAGCGTGGGTCATTTCTCGCTCAAGTCTTTCGGAAGCATCCGCTGAGAGAAAAACAAGCTCCGCAGTAGATTTTACAATGGTCTCTTTCACAACATCGTGACCGCAACAAAGCTTTCCCGCTTTACGGCACAAGCCGAGAAAACCCAAAGTATCTTTTTTATTCAAATTTTGCCCAGTCCTTTCGACCTTATTTATGGTTCTTATTTAAGCTCATTTTCCATAGCGTCATAAACACTGTCGGGAATTGCGGTTTCAAGAGCTCTTTCAAGGCGTTTGCCCTTTCTTGCTTTCTGGAAACACGCTTTATCGGGGCATATATATGCACCCCTGCCCGACTTTTTGCCTGTAAGGTCAAGGCTTATTTCACCTTCGGGACTTTTGACTGCTCGGATAAGCTCTCTTTTAGGCTTCATTTCGTTGCAGCCAAGGCATTTCCTCATAGGTATCTTTTTTTCAGCCATAAAAACCTCACTTGCTCTGCGGAATATAGAATCCGCTTTCGGGCTTAATATCTATTTTCCAACCTGTAAGTCTTGCAGCAAGGCTTACATTCTGACCTTTGTTACCGATAGCGAGAGAAAGCTGTGTATCAGGAACAGTTACGTGACAAGCCTTTTCTCTTTCTTCATCAATTTCAACTTTAAGAACATCTGCGGGAGCAAGAGCTGCTGCAATGAACTTTGTGGGGTCTTCATCATAAATTACAATGTCGATTTTTTCGCCACCGAGTGCTTCAACAATTGTACCAACACGAGCACCCTTAGGACCGATACAAGCACCGATGGGGTCAACATTCTCGTCTTTTGAAATAACTGCGATTTTTGTTCTTGCACCTGCTTCACGGGAAACTGCCTTGATTTCAACAATTCCGTCATAAATTTCGGGAACTTCTGTTTCAAAAAGTCTTCTTACAAGACCTGAATGAGTTCTTGAAATCATTGCTTTAGGACCTTTGGGAGTATCCTTAACCCCCTCAATATAAACCTTAACAAGCTGATTTTCTGTGAATGTTTCGTTAGGAAGCTGTCTTGATTTGGGAAGAACAACTGTTGCCTTGCCTATTTCAAGAGTAACATTACCTGACTGAGGGTCAATGCTCTGAACCTTACCTGTTACAAGCTCTTTCTGCTTTGATTCGAACTCACGGAGCATAAGACCTCTTTCAGCATCGTGAATATCGCCTCTGATAACGTTCTTTGCAGTTGTTGCGGCAATTCTGCCAAACTGCTTTGTTTCAAGAGGAATTTCAACAAAATCGCCAACAAGTGCTTTCTTGTTATATTTTACTGCTTCTTCCTGAAGAATATCTGTGAATTCGTTTTCAATCTCTTCAACAACCTGTTTTCTGAGATATACGCGAAGCTTATATTCCTCGGGGTTGCAATCAACAAATACAACATCCTCACCGCCGTATTCTCTTCTTACAGATGTAACAATTGCTGCGCAAACCTTTTCAAGAAGATAATCTGCAGGAATTCCTCTTTCCTGTTCGAGCATAAGTATTGCTTCGAAAAATTCTTTGTTTTCATTTTTCTTAGTAGATTTTCTAGCCATTTTTCCTACCATTCCTTTCAATATATCAATCAAATAATAACCATTTAATCAGAAAGAAAAATCATCAAGCTTAACCCAGGCGATTTCTTTCTTTTCGGCAGTCATTGTGTTCTCCTCGTCGAACTCAATTGTAACTGCACCGTCTTCGGAGTAATCAATAAGAACTCCTTTAAATTCGCGCTGACCTTCAAAGGGGCGAATAAGCCTTAAGATAACCTTTTCTCCCATAAAATAATCGAAATGAAAATCTCTTGTGAGCTTTCTTTCAATACCGGGGGAAGAAACCTGCAGGTTATACTGACGGTCAATCAAGTCTGCTTCGTCTAACGGAGCATCCATAGCATGACTCATATTAACGCAGTCTTCAATGCCAACGCCATCTTCCTTATCAATGAAAATTCTGAGATAATAGTTTGCACCTTCTTTTTCAAAGCAAACATCCCAGAGAATTAAACCCAATTCTTCTGCGATGGGTTCTGCGATTTCCCAAACCTGAGAAACTGTGTTCTTTGCCAAATCAGCACCTCTTTTAAATTTATTCTACAAACTTTTTGAAATTGTCGAAAACTTTTCCCGGCAATAAATATGAGAGCAGGTTCCCCTGCTCTCACTCAAGTTCATATTCGTACATTTGTAATATACCATATAATATAAAAAAATGCAAGTATTTTTTTAGAATGCGGAATTCGGAGTTCGGAATGCGGAATGAAGCTGCCAGTCGCCAGATGCCAGTTACCAGAAAACTATCGGACAGTAGTAAATTTGCTTGAAATTTACTACTGTCCGAATTTGTTTAATATTAATACTTATCTGTAATAGTCTTTGTGTTGGAATAAGCACTATATGTTTTGCTATAATACGCTTTTACTTTATAGGTGTATTTCTTGCCTTTTTCTGCTGATGTATCTCTGAAAGATATATTTGATACACCCTTCTCTGTTTTAATCTTTTTATAGCTACCTGAATCTGTTTTGCGGTAAATTACGTATCCTTCTGCGCCTATAACCTCAGTCCATTTAATACCCACACCCTTTGAGGTACTTGAAAGAGTTTTCAAGGTCGGGTCTGTAAGATAATACTTTGAAAGTATGCTTGAACGAGAAGAAAGACCTGCTTCATTCTTTGCTCTTACAGAATAATAATATTTAGTTCCGGACTTTGCAGATTTGTCTGTAAAATATGTGTTTTTAGTAGAATCTAAATATTCCCACTTACCCTTGCTTGTTTTACGATAAACTCTATAACAATCCGCACCTTTTATCTTACCCCATGTGATTTTTACTCCATACTCAGTATTGGATATTTTTTTGAGTTCAGGCTTTGAACATTTAAGTTGTTTTATTATCGCTGTTTCAAGCTTAACCCCACATACAGTACAGTCTTTATGTTTTTCGCCTGATTTGTAGACTGTTGCTGCAGTGTCTGTAATCCATTCTGATGCTATGTGGGTTTCACTTTCGAAATGAATATTTGCCTCTAACAAATCTTGATTCAAAATATCGACTTTTAAATTATCCCAATACTCTTTTGTGCCTGCATAGAAAACATTTTTTAATGCGGGACAATCGTAAAATGAACTTTCGCCTATTTCAACCCATTTATTTGTAATTATTACATCTTCGAGTTTTCTGCAATAAGCAAATGCTCCACCACCAACCTGACGTAATCTTTCGGGCAATCTTATTGAAGTTATCTGCTTACAATTTCCAAAAGCGAAATTTCCAAGTTTTTCTAACGAATCAGGTAAAACAACTGAATCAAACTCATGACAACCATAAAAAGCAAACTTGGATATAGATTTTACTCCATCGGGAATAACAAGATTTTCAATAGGCCTGTTATTTACATATAATTGGTCTGCTTCGGTAAGCGGATTCGATGATTTCCCTCCAAAACTTATATCACACCATGCAGTTAAATCTGTAATATAAACTGATTTTATATTGCTGCTATTAAAAGCGTTAATTCCCATAGACTTAACACTCTCAGGAATTGACACCTCTGCAAGTGAGTTACACCCTGCAAAAGCTCCCCATCCTATGCTTGTTACTGTATTGGGGATTTTTATAGTCACTATATCATCATTGCCACAAAAAGCATATTGCGGAATTTCTGTAATTCCTTCAGGTACAATAAGTTCTGTTAATTTTTGACCATCTATATAAAGATTCTTTGCATAAGCCATCGGGTTTGAAGAGGAATCTTCAAGTTCAATATTGCACCAGTTTTCTAAACCATCAATATATACATTTTCTAAATTATTGGAATTTCCAAATAAACTTCTTCCAAGTTTTTTTATTCCGGTACCCAATCTAATCGTTTTCAAATTTTCGCAATTCTGAAAAGCTCCCAATTCTATTCTTTTCAAACTATCAGGAAACCATAAAGTTGAAATATTAGAACATCCATCAAAGGCTCGAGTGCCTACAGCTACCACTCCACTCGGAATTATAACAGATGTAATATCTGTGCAATAATTTTTAAATGCTTCAGATGCTATAGTTTTAGTGCCAGGCTTTATTGAAAATGTTCCCGATGCCTTTGAATCAACCTTTATTAAGTGATTGCTAACATACAATGCAAAATCTTCCCAATTTTCTTCATTATCATATATAGGTGTTTTTTCAAAAGCTGCATAGCCTATAGATTCTATACTGTCAGGCAAATTGATTGAAGAAAGATTGCTACACCAATGGAAAGCCATATACCCTATTTCTTTCATGCTATCCGGTAATGTTACAGATGTGAGCTGAGTACACATACCAAAGGCACCAATATCAATTTTTTCAATACCGTCGCTAATAATCACTGATGTTATATTCACGCACTCATTAAGTGCACCATTCCCTATATATTTTACAGGTTTTCCTTCGTAAGTACTGGGAATAATAATCTCTCCACTAATCTCCGGAGAACAACCTGAAACATAGTATGTGTCGCTACCATCAGGATTCGAAGAAAAATACAAATGCTCAAAATTATCAGCATTTGAACTTACAGCTAACGGAAAACTTGTTAAAACACTTAACAAAAAAGCTAATAATAACAAATAACCATTTACTCGTTTCATTTTGTTACCTCCACACTTTTATTTATACTACAATTATATCATATTCACATTATTTGTAAATACAGTAGTATTTTTTCAATAATATTATAGTAAACAAATTGTTTACTGTCAAGTATAAAGTAAACGTTTTGTTGTATCATACTGCTGAAAGGTGGAGTTATATGAATTACACCAAAAAGCTTTATGATTTAAGAATTGATAACGATTACCGTCAGGAAGATGTTGCAAATTTTTTGAATATTACAAAGCAGGCTTATGGTATGTATGAAAACGGAAAGCGAAATCTTCCTATTGAATATCTTGTTAAATTAAGCGATTTTTACGGAGTTTCAACCGATTTCATTCTTAACTTAACAAATAATCCTCAAAAACCAAAAGACATAGAAAACTGACAACCACGAAAACCGATGAAATGGTAATCGTGGTTGTCTTTCTACATATTCAATGGGTATCAGTACCACCCACCACCTGCGGTGGTCCTCCCTCCTTTTTGCTTTGCAAAAAAGAGGGATATGCTTCGCAACACTTTTACTCTTTTCTAAACGCTACAGCGGAACGGATGAATCCGATCCCTACATTTGCCAACCTCTATCTACTATTTGCTATTCGCTGGCGACTGGCAACTATTTTAATTGCGTCGCAGACCCTTAACTTGCCACTTTCCATTTGCCACCTACAACTGAAAAAAGACTTGCCTCAAGCAAGTCTTTTTTCTTAACCCCACACAGCGTAGAGTGTAATATCTTCTGTTACTGTAATAACATCACCGTAGTCAACATCTGCGGTTTTTGCTTTTTCGTCAAAGGACCAGCCTCTGAAAAACTTATTGTTTTTTGAGGGAAAATGGGCGCAAATCGCAACTGTTTCGCCATCTTCAACAATTTTTTCAATGGGAGCATTTTCGCCACCGTTTGCACTATAGGTTACAGTATGTTTCTGAGCTTCATCATATTCAACAATAAAGCCTGTTTTATATTTTTTATCAAAGGTTTTCGCTTTTTTAACTTCCGCAGAACCATCATTGAGAAGCGCTTTTGCTGAATTTTCTTTTTCGGATTCAACAAAATATTTTTTGCTGTCCTTAAGAAGAAGAGAAAGCATCTGAGAATTATCTTCATCTATTTCTGCAAGAGAACCGCCTTTTGCTTTTGCAACTGCTTTTGCCTGCTCATAACTCAAAGGTGTGTCATAAATTTCATACTTAGTACCATTTAAAACTGCACCATTAACGGCCTCAACTTTTTTAACGTTGATTTCGCAGATAAATCCTGTAAAACTTCTTGTTTCGCTTGATTCTGAAATACCGTCTTCTGTAATAACAGAGCAAACAGATTTTTTATTTTCAAGATTTTTGCCGATGAAATATCTGCCGAAGCCGTTTTCACCTGCAAGCTCTGAAACTACTTTAAGTTCTTTCTTTGAGCTGACACTTACAAGATGACCGCCCATTTTCTTTGAAAGGTCTTTTGCCTGCTCATAGTTTACTGCAACATCAAAAACAGAATAAATGCTGTTGCCCACTGTTTTTACAGCTGTTGCTTCTGTAATATTTGCGGCAGTTTTTGCATTATTTTCATATTGAGGTCTTGCAACATAGTTAATTCTTGCACGAAGGCTTGAATTATAACCTGTGCTTGCAGGGTACTGACAAGCTTTAACCTGGTCAGACATATTGCCCTCAACAGTGTAAATTGTGTTATCATCCACATCAACAACAAGACCAACGTGGTCAATACAACCATATCCGCCTGAGCAGGTGCAACAGAAGATAAGGTCCCCTGCCTGAAGCTTTCTTCCTGATGAGAATGAGAAGCAATCTGCACCAACAGAGGGAAGAATTGAATAATAGGAATTACCCACACTTGTGAGTTTAGGATAAATAGAAGAGGGAATCCCTGCAACATAACCGCACCAGGATGCGAAAACATTGCACCAATAACCCTGACGGCCATACCATCTGCCGTATTCGGTAATGTTACCGCTACCGGTTGAATTTCCGGAATAATCAAAAAAGCTTGCTTCGTGGTAGCCAACCTGACTTTTTGCAACATTGCAAATGTCAGTAACCTGGTCGCCTGTAAGCTTTACGTTCATTAATCTTTCGTAATAAACGCTGTTTTTGTAAGAAGATGAGGCGGAGTATTCGAGGCTTTTGGCAGCTGCACTTACGCTGAAAACGGAAGTTGCCATGAGAACAGTGGTGATAAGAACAACCGCAATTCTTTTAATTCTGCTTTTTGTCATAGAATATTTTTGCCTTTCGTAATATTTTGTATCACTAATATATATTTCAAGTTTGTAACTAATTATTACAATTTTGTAACCTTCTGTAACAACATTGGGCATTATAACATAATAAAACTCCTTTTTCAATGTGAAAATTGCACTATAAACCGCTTCTAGATTTGTTAATTAGTGCCACAGTACACAAAAAACCGCGTTTTTTCACAAAAAACTGTTACATTTTGAAATTTTTATGAACATAAAAAACATCAAATTAAATTGTAACAAAATGAATGATATGTTATATTTAATATATAATAGTATGAAATGAGGTGTTCTTATGATACAGATTATTGTTGCAGGTGCAGGTCACGGCGGTCTTGTTGCCGCAATAAAGCTTGCCCGATTGGGTTATGCGGTAACAGTTTTTGAAAAATCTCAGAAATGCGATATGGGTTTACCCCAGCAGGATGTGTTTGATAAGGACACTTTCACTTATATTGATTTACCCTCTCCGAAAAACATTACAATATGTAAAAATCAGTTAACACTTGTTCCGTTAGATAATAATATTACTCCCCTCACGCTGCCTCAGCCTGAAGACGAAGCAATTTTTATGGAAAGAAAATTGCTTATAAACCATCTTCTGAACCTTGCAGAAAAAAGCGGTGTAAAAATCCATTATAATTGCCCTGTTGTTGAACCAATCCTTTTAGGTAGCAGAGTTGCAGGTGTTAAGACCTTTGATGGCGATTTTTACGCAGATTTAGTTATTGATGCCTGCGGTGTGGATTCGCCTTTAAGAAACAATTTACCGAAATTTATGAACATCAACCGTGAAATCAAGGACTTCGACATTATTTATACTTACCGCGCACATTTTGAAAAAGCTCCCGACGTTCCTGACCCTGATACAAATTATGATATACGAGTTAAAGAGGACGGAACTGTTGGTTTTTCCTGGGTTGTAACGGAAGATGATTTTGTTGATATTTTAATCTGCCGTTTCAAGCCTTTGACTCAAGACGAGGTTTTAACGGACTTACGAAAAATCTCGGAAGAATATCCTCACATAAGCAAAAATTTCATTCGTGGCGGACAGTATAATAAAATACCCGTTTGCCAACCTCTCGGAGTTTTAGTTGCCGATGGTTATGCCGCAGTTGGTGACTGTGCTTTTATGACCTACCCAACAAAAGGTTCTGGTATTTCCTATGCTATGAAAGCCGGTGCAATTCTTGCAGAAGTAATTGCAAATGATACCAATGCTTTATACAATACCGAAACTTTATGGGAATATCAGAGGAAATTTTTCAAGGAAATCGGCTTTTCTGCAGGCAGACTTGCCCTTATGAAAAATCTGATGACATATTTCACCGCACAGGAAATAAATGATATTTTAAAATCGGGTATTTTCACAACTGAAGACCTTTCGCAGATTATGACAAATAAATTAGATAACCTTTTCGGTTCGGCAGGAAGAGCGCTGATTAAAGACAAAATCCGTCAACTGAGAGAAAATGTTATCTTAAAAGAGAAGTTCTCAGACTTTGCGGTCTGGATGGGAAAGCTTGCAGTAACCGAAACCTATTTACCTAATAAATATGACAGAAAAGATGTGCAAAAATGGGTGGAGAGGTATAATGAGTTTTTCGATTCAATAAGGAAAACAGTATAAATGCAAAATACAAAGTGCAAAATGCAAAATGTCGGGACCTGCGGTCAGCAATTATAAAAAGAATTCAAGACATTTATTGTCCTGAATTCTTTTTGTTTTTATATTATTTTAAGTGTTGCGAAGCTTATAATCGGCTTTGCCCCGACACTCCTCACTCCTCATTCCTAACTCCTCACTAAAATCGTCTCTGCTATTTTATTTCCCCATAAGCTCTAACGGTTCAACATTTTCTCCGTTATAGCTGATTTCAAAATGCAAATGGCTCAAGTCAGATTTTTCGCAAGGAATTGTACCGAGATAACCCAAAAGCGAACCACTCTCAACCGTTGAACCCTTTTTGATTTCAAGAGTATCTTTATTAAATCCGCAATATTTTGCAGTCACTCCGTTTCCGTGGTCAATTTGCACCACAGTTCCCCAGAGAGCATCTTCATAAATATTTGTAACAGTTCCATAGGAAATTGCTTTTACCTGCTCACCCTCGGAAGCTTTAAAATCAATACCCGAATGAGTTCTCCAATCTCCCATTGTTGCGCTATAGGTGGGTTTGTCGGGAGAATAATCCTTTAAAATATCTGTTCCTAAGGGTAAGGAATAATAGTCCTGATATGGTGTTGCATATTTTGAACTTTTTGTGGTTTCTGCTTTTGTTTCTTCTGTTTCTTTCTCTGTTTGTTCTTCTGTTTCCTCTCTTGTATCGGGAACGTCCTCTAAATTCTGCCTAACCTCAAAATCGGGCTCGGTTGTTAGAAACTCACTGTCCTTGCTTGTTGATTTTTCTGTTGTAATCGTAACATAATCGCTTTCAATAGGCGCAAGGTTTCCGAGAGCATTTTCTGTTGAAATTTTTGCAATAAGAGCAGTACCCAAAGCAAGAAGCAAGGCAAATGCATAAGCATATTTCACCTTTTTCATTGTTTTATCATTTTTCGCAGCTCTTATAGGTTTCGGCTGACTTGATGGTGTGTTTTCGGGAATTTCCAATGGATTTTTGTCGTTATCATTTCGGTTTCTGTCGCTCATAATATGTCCTCCTATGTTTTTATATTATTTTTTGACAGAAACAACTTTTTTATACAGTTACAAAAACAAAAAACACCATTCGATTGAACGGTGCTTTATAAATTATTTTTTATATAAACTTAAAAGTTTTTCATACATATATTGCAAAGCTTCACTTTCTGATGTAAAACCTATACCATTATACTCTTGTCCCCGTTCTCTATAAAAAACTTCCCAACGATAATAAACCTTACGTAAACATAAACCATCTTTTATAGGATCATCGAAATTGACTATATTTGTCGGTATATTTTCTTTATTTAATTTATTAAGTAATTCAGTTTTGGTCATACCATATTACCTTTTATTTTTAATTTTCTAACAACTCTGCAAGTGTTGCAAAATCTTCCATTGTGAGCTTTTCTGCTCTTATTGTTCTTTCAAGACCTGCTTTTTCAAGTGCTTCGGCAACAATATTTTTGTTGATACCAAGACCTGCGCTGATGGAGTTTTCTGCGGTTTTTCTCCTTTGAGAAAACGCGGCTTTGACTAATTTAAAGAAAAACTCTTCATTTTCAACTTTAACAGGAGGTTCTTTTCTTATAGTGAGCTGAATGACCTCACTATTTACTTTTGGTGGGGGTAAAAATGACTCTCTGGGAACAAAAAAGAGTTTTTCACTTTCTGCATAATAAAAAACTGCAACTGTAACCGCGCCACCGTCACGAGAGCCTACCTCTGCGCAAAGTCTGTCTGCCGCTTCCTTTTGAACCATAACTGTTATTGATTTAATCGGCAATTTGCTTTCCAAAAGGAGCATAATTATTGGTGAAGTGATGTAATAGGGGAGATTTGCGCAAACTGCAATTTCCATGCCCTTGCATTTTTCCTCAATAATTTTCGGCAAATCCGCTTTCATAACATCTTCGTTGATGATTTCAACATTATTAAAATCCGAAAGCGTTTCGTCAAGAACGGGTAAAAGCCTTTTATCAACCTCAAAGCTCAAAACCTTGCCTGCCCTTTTAGCAAGCTCTGCGGTTAAAACACCAACACCGGGACCGATTTCAATAGCACAGGTGTTTTCATCAAGCCCTGCTGCCTCTGCCATAGCAGGACAAACCTCAGGGTCAACAAGGAAATTCTGACCTAAACCTTTATTAAAGGTCACACCGTGCTTTCCCATTACGGATTTTATAACATTTATATCGGAAAGATTTCTCATTTTTGCCTCCAACTCTTGAAAAAGAGAGCTAACTAAGATAATATAATTATACAATTTGAATTTTCATTGTCAATGAAAAAATGCAGGTGATTAAATGAACTCTATTAAAGATGCAAAATTCATCAAAGAAAGTGCTGATTTCGGAACGGTTGTTCCTGTTTTTAAAAAGGTTATCTGGCTTGATAAAAAAATTAACAAAGCAACCCTTTTATGCTCTGCTTTAGGTTATTATGAAGCATATCTCAACAGTCAGAGAGTTGGCAAATTCATTTTTGCTCCCGGTTGGACCACTTACGGAAAAAGACTTCAGTATCAGGAATATGATGTAACTTCCTTAATGGAAGAATGTAATGTTCTTGAAATTGCTGTTGGTAACGGTATGCGTTTCCACGGCAACCCTCACGAAAACTATGAAAGCATTACTTGCAAAGAAACTGCTCTTATTGCTGCAGTTAAAATTGAATATCAGGACGGAACAGAAGAGTTTATTTCCACAGATGCTTCTTGGGAATGTCAGAAGAGCAATATTCTTGATTCCCATGTATATAATGGTGAAGTTGTTGATTTCACTGTAAATACAGAGGAAACATTTCCCGTAAAAGAACTTAATGATATCAACAAAAATATTCTTCTTCCAACAGAGGGTGAAGAGGTTCGGGAAATGGCTCGCCTTGATGCACTTAAGCTTATCACCACTCCCAAGGGCGAAACAGTTATTGACTTCGGTCAGAACCTTACAGGCTATGTTGAATGGGTAGTTCCTCAGAGAAAAGGTGCAAAATTCACTATTTCTCACGCAGAAATTCTTGACAAAGACGGCAATTTCTATACAACTAACCTTCGTAGCGCAAAAGCGCAGGTGCACGTAACCTCTGACGGCAACGAAAGATTTTATAAACCTCATTTTTCTTTTATGGGCTTCAGATATATTAAGCTTGAAGGCTTTAACAAGGATGAAATTGACCTTGATAATTTCAAAGCAGTTGTTGTTTTCTCAAATATGAAGAGAACAGGCTATTTTGCTTGCGGACATGACCTTATTCAACAGCTTTATGAAAATATTGTTTGGGGGCAGAGAGGTAATTTCCTTGATGTTCCCACAGATTGCCCCCAACGAGATGAAAGACTTGGCTGGACAGGTGATGCTCAGGTTTTTGCAAGAACCGCTTCAACTACATACAGAACAGATAAATTCTTCAAAAAATGGCTTCACGATTTAGCTTGTGACCAGAGAGAAAACGGAGCAATTACTGACGTTTGCCCCGACCTTTTGAGATGGGAGTCACACGGTTCTTCTGCCTGGGCAGATGCAATTGTTGTTGTAACCTATTGGGTATACAGAACCTATGGCGATGTTCAGGTAATCAAAGACCAATTTGAAGCTATGAAAAAATGGATTCTCTTTATGGAAGCAAACGGCTCCGAAAGAGGTCTTTTTGACAAGCATCCCCACCATTTCGGAGACTGGCTTTCTCTTGATGCAGGTGACGAAGCAACGGGCGGACTTACAGATAAAAACCTTATCGGTACTGCTTATCTTGCATATTCGAACTCACTCTTTATCGAAATGGGTAAGGTTATCGGCGAAGATATGAGCTATTTTGAAGAGCTTTATGAGCTTACTGTTAAAAAATACAGAGAAACATATCTCAATACAGGTAAAACCGAGCACGAAACTCAGACATCTAACGTTCTTGCTCTTTACTTTGACCTTACGGACAAACCCGAAAGAGAAGCAGAAAAGCTTGTAAAAGACATTGAAGCCTGCGGACACCTTAAAACAGGCTTCGTAGGAACACCTTATCTTCTTCATACTTTAACCAAAATCGGAAGAACCGACCTTGCATACAAGCTTCTTTTCAGAAAAGAATTCCCATCATGGCTCTTCCCCGTAACAAAAGGCGCCACAACAATGTGGGAACGTTGGGATGGTATGAAGAAAGACGGCTCTTTCGCAACTCCCGAGATGAACTCCTTTAACCATTATGCTTATGGCTCAGTTGGTGACTGGCTCTATACAACAGTTGCAGGTATTGACAGCGATTTCAATGAACCTGCTTACAAGCACATTATTTTCCGTCCTCTTCCCTCAAAGGAATTAGGCTACGCAAAATCAAGAATTCTCACAGAAAATGGTGAGGTAATTTCCTCTTGGGAATACACAGGCAACGGTGACGAATGTAAATTCAGCTTTACAATTCCAAACGGTTCACACGCAACTCTTTACCTTGACGATGAAGAATACGAATTCGAAAGCGGAACATATAATACAGTTTTTGAGTACAAGGGCTTCTAAAAAGTATTTCAACCCATCACAAAAGTTTTGACTTTTGCGATGGGTTGATTTTTAATTCATATACTTTTCTGCTTGTAGATTGAACATTTCGGCATATTTGCCGTTTAATTTCATCAAATCCTCGTGGCTTCCGCTTTCGATTATTTTTCCTTTTTCCATCATAAAAATTCTGTCTGCGTGGCGCGTTGTAGAAAGTCTGTGGGAAATGAAAATAACTGTTTTATCCGTTGCCCCTGTCATCATAGCGTGGTTAAGCTCGTATTCTGAAACAGGGTCAAGGTTTGCAGATGGCTCATCAAGAATAACATAAGGGCAGTCCTTATAAAATGCTCTTGCGATTGCAATTTTTTGTTGCTCACCGCCAGAAAGCATCAAGCCATCCTCATCAAATTCTCTTAAAAGAATTGTTTCAAGACCGTTGGGAAGTTCCTTATCAAAGCCTACTGCTTTGAGAGCTTTCCATACTCTTTCTTCGTCATACTCCTTTGAAAGAGCAACATTTTCTCCAACAGAAGCAGAGAAAATCTGAAAATCCTGAAAAACTGCAGCAAAACGGTCACGATGAGAAGCAACTGTTTCCTCACGAATATCTCTCCCGCCGATTTTAATGCTACCATCTTTCACATCATAAAGTCGCAAAAGAAGATTTGTTAAAGTGGTTTTTCCTGCACCATTATAGCCGACGAGAGCAACCTTTTCATAGGGCTTGATTTCAAAAGAAATGCCGTCCAATGAATTTTTATCATTACCTTCGTATGAGAATGTAATATTTTCAACGGAAATTTCTTCAGGCTCACCACATTCGGCAATATGTGTGCCGTCGGTTATATTTTCTTTTTCTGCTAAAAATGCTCTGCATTTTTCAATCATTTTGGATTGTTCCGTAAAATTGCGCAAGCCATAAACGGTCAAATACAAAATACTTCCACCAATTAAAAGAGCACCATTAAAGGTAGCAACAAAATCACCTGCAGACATATTTCCTGTTACAATTGTCTGATAACCGATATATAAACCGAGAACAAGCACAAAACCAATTGCACGAATACCAATATCCTGAATGTAGAAAAGCTTATCCAGTTTTCCTACATACTTCTTTTGAGTATTAACAACCTCATCTGCACTTTCATTAAAACGCTTTCTTAAAAGTGGAAAAATTCCGCTTGTTCTTATCTCACCTGCATAATCCGGTAAATAGAAAACACGGGCAAAATAATCACCCTTACGGTGCTTCTCCGTAACTTCTTCACGACGTTTCATTTGCAAATTGCCTGTATATCTTCCCATAGGAATAAATACCACTACAAATAAAACAACTATAAGAAGGCAAATAGGGTCAATTGTAAGAACCACACCTGCAATTGCTGCAAAGGAAACAATTTCTCCTACATATCCTTTTACCATACTTAAAATATACTTTAAACTCTCTGAAGAACTTTCTATTGCTAATATAAAATCACTGTAATAGGCAGGGTCATCATACTTATTTAAATCGAGCTCTGTTGCTTTTTTATAAAACATTGTTTGTATTCCGTAGTCGAGCTTCTCTCTTTCTCGATGAACAAAAAATTCAAAGAAAACAGAGGTTGAAACCTCTCCGAATACAAGAATACCTACCATCAGAACAATACCCAAAAGTATTTTTTTACTGTCACCACCGTTTTGCACTTCATCTATTACAAATTTAAGACCGATAACAGAAACAAGCTTTCCGGGAAGAGTACTGAAAATATGTTGTACTATTTCTCCTACTACCAGAACAGGTGATATTTTGAACATAGTTTTCAGCATATAAAATATGTTTGAAATTGTGCTATGAGTAGTTTTTATTTTATCTCTGATTTTCATTACATTTCACCCTCCTTACCATCTTTATAGTTTGAGGCTTGAAGAGTAAACATTTCACAATAATCCTTACCACTTTGCATAAGCTCTTCGTGAGTTCCGCTTTCAATAACACTACCATTATCAAAAACATAAATCTTATCAGAAAGAACTGCGCTTGAAAGCCTATGAGAAATATAAATTACAGTCTTTTCTTTTGTAGCTCGAATAAGGCTTTCATACATTTTATATTCTGCTATGGGGTCAAGTGCTGATGAGGGTTCATCAAGAATTGCCAGATCAAAATCTTTTGCAAACATTCTTGCGGCTGCTATTTTTTGCTGTTCGCCACCTGAAAGACCTGTTCCCTTTTCGTCAAATTCACGGGTTAAAACTGTTTTTGCTTTTTGGGGAAGTCTTTCAACACAGGTTTCTGCACCACTGTTTTTAATAGCATTTTTTACAATTGCTTCGTCTTTATCATTTAATAACTCCCGACAAAGAACATTTTCGCCAATAGTTAATGCAAAAACCTTGTAATCCTGAAAAACAGTTGCAAGTCTTTGACGAAGAGAATTAATATCATATTCCTTGATATTAATGCCATTATATAAAATTTCGCCACTATCAGTATCATAAAATCTTAAAAGCAGCTTTACAAAAGTAGTTTTACCTGCTCCGTTTTTACCTACAACTGCAACAGTTTCTCCCTTATTGATTTTAAGGTTAAGATTTGTAAGAGATGCTTTTTCTGCCCCCGGATATGTAAATGAAACATTTTTAAATTCAAGGCTTTCTAATTCTTCTGCTTCTTTTGTTCCGTTGATTACCTTGCAATCATATTCTAGGAACTCTTTCAGGTTAGCAAAATATTCTGCTTCTCTACGAACATCAGAAACCGCTTCACCTACATCATTAAAAACATCTTTCAAATTGCTCATAGCAGTCATAATTACAGAAAAATCTGAAACTGCCAAATCACCTTTTACCGCAAAACGATATGCCGCATAAACATAAGTTGCCGCAACAGGCAACGCTTTACCGAAAAAGCCTGACATTGTTTCAAAAAATGCGATTTTCCAACCATATTTTTTAATAATTTCTCTGTTATTGTCTATGGCAGTTTTAAAACGAGCATGCATAACTTCAAAAATATTTGAAGTTCTCATATCTTTTGCGAACTCTTTTAAATAAACAGTCCTTTTAACATAAGCTTTTGACCTCTTGTGTTGTGTCATCTCTTTGTCTTTTTTAACAGCCAGCTTACCTTTGATTGTTTCAAAAGCTAAAACAAAAACAGACACAAGAAGAATCAGTAATATTTTCGGGTCAATGGAAATTACATAAAGCACAAGGAAAATGCCTGTTAAACCACCTGCAATAATATTTGAAAACTGCCAGGCAAAATATGCAACATGGTCTTCGGTTATAATTTCTGTTGCTCTTTTGTATTTGTCATAGAACTCAGGATTTTCATAACACTCCATATCCACCAAAACGGCTTTTTGAAATATTTTATCATTAAGATTCTTATAAAACTTTTTCCATTTTATTGAACCATAATAGTCTGAAAAGCAGTTTATTCCCGTTGCTATTAACTCAGAAGCAACGAGCATTAAAACAAGCAATGCATATTCCTTAAAGGTTCCGCCACTCATTATTAAATCCAACAAAACCTTTAAAAACAAAACATCTTTGATAAATCCTGTAAAAAACCAAAAAGATGTTTGCATTGAAATCTGTGCCACCATCATTCGTGGTGCACATTGGTGAATGATTTTCAATGCATAAAAAGTATTTTTAAACATTGAGAACTTTTCTTTTTTCGTTTCTTTCTTATTTTTTCTCATATTTCCTCCGTTTTAATTTACGATAAAATGTTAACGACGCATTTTACCTTTTTCAGTTTGGTAAGAAACTGTTTCCGGAAGTTTGTATTCTGGTTTTTTAAGATGAGAGGAACTCAAAAAACCTTTCGTTTCCTGCATTACAAATTGCATAAAAAACAAAAATCTCCGAAAAGCGTTAACTTTCCGGAGAAATGGCATATAACTAATGCAACTGTCAGCAGGAAGCGGACACAATAACCGGATTGTTTTTTCTTGTTCTAACCATTTTCATCATCATGTCCAGCTCCTTTCTTAAAAATTTTATTTGGGTTAATTTTTGCACCGACACGGAGTGCTCTTTAAAAGTAGCATATATTATTTTGTTTGTCAAGAATTGAAAAGAAAAAGCAGGATAAAAGTGGCAAATTGAAAATGGCAAGTGGCAAGTTTCGGGTCTGCGACGCATTATAAAGCTTCACAATTATTTTACCGTTTCTTCTACGGCGCATTTTCACGCCCCTAAACTGGCAACTGGCAACTGGTGGCTACAATTTGCTCATTGCATATTAAATAAATATATGTTATTCTTTGCTTGGTGATAAATATGATTAAGCTTAAAGAAAATGACGTAATTCTCTTTCAGGGAGATTCCATAACCGACGGAAACAGAGGCAGAAACTCTGACCTTAACCACGTTCACGGCCATAGCTATCAATATATGATAGCTGCGGAGCTTTCTACTGACAATTTAGATAAAAATGTAGAATTTATAAACAGAGGTATAAGTGGAAACAGAATTTCTGACCTTTACGGCAGATGGAAAGAGGATTGCCTCAATTTAAAGCCCACAGTTCTCAGCATTCTTATCGGTGTTAACGATATGATTTTCAATTGGGAACACAGTTCAGGCTCTGATGCGGAAAGATATGAAAAAATCTTCCGACTTCTTCTTGACGAGGTATTAGAAGAAAATCCCGATACTCTCATTGTTATTATGGAACCCTTTTTTGGCGACAAGAAAGAAGAAGACCTTGATAAATTCTTTAAAGAGGGAATCGGTGCTTACCAAGAAAAAGCAAAAAAGATTGCTGAAGATTACAACGCGGTTTTTGTTCCATTGCAGGACTTGTTTGACTCTTATAGAGGGAAAACAGATATGTATAAGCTTCTTTGGGACGGAGTTCATCCAACAACTATTGGTCACGAACTTATTGCAAGGCGATGGAAAGAATGTGTAAAAGAAAAACTTGAAAATAGATGAGGTTTTTTGTATGAAAACAGTTAGTTGCAAAAATATTAAAATCACAGATGGCTTCTGGAAAGCAAAACAAGATATGGTAAACGAGGTTACCCTTAAATCGGTTTATGACAGATTTAAAGAAACTCATCGCTTTGATGCGCTCGACTGCACATGGAAAGAAGGCGACCCCGATATGCCTCATGTTTTCTGGGATTCCGATATTGCAAAATGGATTGAGGGTCTTGCTTACAGCCTTAATTATTCAGAAAACGAAGAACTTGAAGAACTTGAAAAACTTGCAGATGAAGCAATTTCAAAATTAATAAAAAACCGTGATGAAAACGGCTATTTCAACAGCCATTTCCTTGTTACAGGTGAGCGTTTCACAATAAGAAATGAGCACGAGCTTTACTGCGCAGGTCATCTTATAGAAGCAGCAGTTGCATACTACGAAGCAACGGGCAAAAAAGCTTTTTTAGATGCTATGTGTAAGTATGCAGATTACATAGAAAAGGTTTTCGTTAAAGAAAAAACTGCAAAATTCATAACACCCGGTCACCCTGAAATCGAACTTGCTCTTGTTAAATTATATGAAGTAACGGGTGAAAAGCGGTACCTTGAGCTTTCAAAATTCTTTGTTGATAACCACGGCAACAACTCTGTTGACCAAGCTCTTTACCCCGGTTGCAACCTCATTTATAATCAAGATGAAATGCCCTTAAGGGAAAGAACCACCGCAGACGGACATTGTGTAAGAGCTCTCTATCTTTTCTGCGCTATGGCAGACCTTGCACTTATTTATGATGATAAAGAGCTTTTTGAAGCAGCAGAGCGTTGCTTTATGAACATTGTTGATAAAAGAATGTATATAACCGGTGCAACGGGAAGTACTTGTCACGGTGAAGCTTTTACAATTGACTATGATTTACCCAACAGAGATGCTTATGCAGAAACCTGTGCATCAATTGCTCTTGCATTTTTTGCAAACAGAATGATTAAATTAAATCCCAACGGCAAATATGAAGATGCGGTTGAAAAGGTTATGTATAACGGTGCTCTTTCAGGTATTTCAATGGACGGCAAAGGCTTTTTCTATGAAAATCCTCTTGAAATAGATGTTGACTCTAACAATGTAAATAAATGCACCGATGGCGGAAGGCGTTTCCCCATAACCCAGCGTAAAGAGGTTTTTGACTGCTCTTGCTGTCCTCCTAATGTTATAAGATTTATTTCTTCAATCGGTGAATATCTTTATTCTTATTCAGAGGATACCCTTTTCGTTAACCAATACATAAATTCTGATGCTGAAATTGAGGGTATGACTGTTTCACAGATTACCGACTACCCCTCAACAGAAGAAATAAAAATCAAAATCGAAAATAGCAACAAAAAATATATTGCTTTGAGAATTCCGTCCTGGTGCAAGAATTTTGAAATTAATAAAGAATACACTCTCAAAGATGGCTATGCTTACATAGAAATTTCCGAAAATGATGAAATTCTTTTAACTCTTTCAATGCCTGTTACCTTTATTTCTGCAAACAAAAAGGTTCACGATTGTGCAGGTCGAGTTGCAGTTATGAGAGGGCCTGTTGTTTACTGCCTTGAGGGTGTTGACAACGGCACAGATTTGAACTCTTTAAGAATTGATATTAAAGAAAAAGCTGAAATTTCCGAAAGAGAATTTTTAGTTCCCAATATTCTTCTTAAAGCATATAAAGAGCCTGAAAACGACAGTCTTTATTTTGAAGCAACAGAAGAATATATTGAAACTCAAATTAAATTGATACCCTATTTTGCTTACGAAAACCGTGGAGAAACAGATATGCTTGTCTGGATTCTGAAAAAATGATTATTACCCCTTACAGTTTTTAAAAATAAGCTGTAAGGGGTAATTTTTAATTAAGGTGTTCTATTGTTTTTTCTATCATATCTGAAATTTTAACTGTTCCAACACCAAAAATTGATGTGTGAAGAGTATCGTCAACAGGTTTTGTCCACTCTTCACCGATAGCAGATTTTCCGTTTCTCATACCCATAATTGAACCAACAGTTGCACCGTTACAATCTGTATCAAAAGCAGGCTGAACTGCCATACATATTGACTTTCCGAAATCACCTTCGCCATAAATAAGAGCAGTGGTAACAATCATAGCATTCGGAATTGTGTGACACCAACCATAACCTGTATGCTCATCATAAAGAGAGTGAATTTTATTCACACAGTCATCATATGAAACGCCATTTTTGAAATCTGTTAAAATATCTGTTACAGCATCAAAAAGTCTTGATGTATGGGGGATTTCTCCGAGACCGCCAAGAATAATATCTTCTATATTATCTGTAACCGCGGCGCAGGAAATCATAGCAGAAACCCACATTTCTCCATAAATTCCGTTTTTAATATGAGAAATTGATGCATCACGGAATGCCATTTCTGCAGCTCTTTCAGGTTCACCCGGATTTATGTAACCGAAATAATCACCGCGAATCTGAGCACCAATCCATTCTCTGTAGGGATTTTTATACATTGCAGAATATGGCGGTTCATAGCCTTTTATAAAATTATCAAATGCAACTCTTTCTGCAGTAAAATATGCCTCTCTGTTCTGGTACTTAATCCAGGCCTTCAAAACATCATATGGTTTAAAATCCTTACCATAATCTTCAATAATCTTCTGAGCTAAAACAACATAGTTTGTATCGTCATCAATGGGCATACCGTGAACTGTATCAGCAAAGCATTTATTGCGGAGATTGAAATTATATTTTTCATACATTTCTTCCGTAATATCAGATGCGAGCATATATCTTGTTAATGGGTAATTCCCCATTTCTTTAAGCATAGGGAAAAATTCGTTTGTCCTTATGCCCTCAACAGGTTTACCCAAAAGACAGCCACAAACTCTGCCCATCCAAGCACCTGAAATTTTACTTTTTAACGTATCCGTGTCAGGTGTTTTTATGTCAAAAATATGCTCTTTTCTTAAAGCTTTAATACTGTCTAAATCAGAAGGCTCATTATATTTATAATCCTCACGAATCGGTGCATTGCAAACAGCTTCAAAAAGCACATCAGAAAATTTCTTTCTTATTTCCGTTTCAGGTAAATTTTTCACCGTTGAAAAAATATCCTTATATTTTTCTACGTCTAAGCCCTCGTCAACGCACTGCTTATATTCGTGGTCGATATCATTACAGTAGAATTCCCATTCTCCCATATTTTCGTAATTGGGTTTAATTTTCATTTTTCTCACCTCTCGGTAAATTCTTATTTTATTTTAACAGATATATAATTAAGTTCAAGATGTTGACTAAAAATATTCAAAATGTTATCTTTATATTAGTTTAAAAAAGGAGCTTTTCTTATGAAAAAAATACTTAAAAGAATTTCTATTTTTCTATTAATTATGATTGTTGCTGTAACGGCTGTTTTTTCACCTTATTTAATTAGTTTTGTTAAAACCGATGAAAGCTTTGATTTAGAAAAAGGTGATATAATTTTGAAAGAAAAAACGGAGATAGCCCTTAGCAAAGGTTCGCTGACAAATACTGTTTTAGACCTTGCAAAAAATGACTGCGGTTGGTTTAACTACTATGGTATTGAATACTCTTCTGACTGCTATATAAAAGCAACCATCAGTTATTCTGCAGGAACAAAAAATAAAAAAGAAGATTTCTTTTTAGAACCCTCAACAGAAAAAACAACCTTTTATTCCTTTGTTGATGATGCTTTAGAGGGAAAAAGAGGAAATAAAGTTAATTCAATCACTTTTGAAACATTAACCGAAGGTAACGAAAATATAAAAATATATGGTTTTTCTGTATTCAACCGTGAAATTCCTCAACAAGAAATATTCATTCAGAACGACACCCATAAATTAGGAATTGATTTATTATGGGGCGGTGCTTTGAGCTACCTTGAAGACCTTGATTCCAATGTTCAGGCAGTTTCTGTTGACGGTCAGATAAAAGTGGATTCTAATGCAAGTGACCGCTATAATGCAGAAGCAGTCAATAACAATGTTAACCTTATAAACAGAAATGACACAGGTCGCCTTGTTCAGCAGTCCTATTACGGCACTATTGAATATGACCACGGCATTTATATGGAAAACGATTGGCGATATAATCCCGTGCAAGGCGGTAATCAGTTCAACGACGCAAGTAAAATTGTTGACTTAAGAGTAACTGAAAACAGTGTTTACGTAAAATGCCGTCCTCTTGACTGGGCAAAAGAGAAAGAATATATCACCCCCTCATATATGGAAGCAACATATTCTTTGAAAAATGGTGCAGTTCACGCAAAATGCAGATTTGTTGATTTCTCAGGTTATCCCGAAGCAGAAGCTACTCAGGAAATCCCTGCTTTTTACTGTATTGAACCTCTTAATAACTTTGTTTATTATGGTGGCGACAAGCCTTGGACAAACGGTAAACTTACAAGCGAACCCGATTTGATTTTCTGGCCCGATGCCGGGTACCCCAATTTTTACTCAAAGGAAAATTGGTCAGCATTTACAGGTGAATTTGAAGACAGCTTCGGAATTGGTGTTTATGTTGACAATGAAGAGGCCTTCCTTGCAGGTGTTTTTGAGCGTGAAAAAACCACTAATGAAGACCCGTCAAAAGATGGCCCTACATCTTATATCGCAATTGTAAAAAACAGAATTTTTAAAAGCTTTGATCCATACCAATATGAATATTACCTTGCAACAGGTGATACAACAGAAATAAGAAGCACTTTTGAAAAAATAGATAGTAAATAAAAATGTACCCCATTTGATTTTTCAAAAATCAAATGGGGTACTAATCATTTTTTTACGGTTCAATGTTCCAGCCGTTTTCTGCAAGGTCATAATAATGTTGTTCAAGGTCAACATTACCTGCGCTGTTTACAGTAAGTGTTGTTCCGCCAATCATATCAGGTTGCCAATAGCTACCGAAGCCTGACTTAACTGCATATGCAAGTTTAATGCCTTCATATTCAACATAATAGTCGTTAACATGGTCGTGACCTACGAGCATTGTTTTTGTGCTTCCGAGCTCTTTGCAAAGGCTGAAGAAACCATTATTAATAGGAGAAGGACCGCCGTATTCAAATCTTCTGCCCGCTGCAATATCGGAATACTGAGGATCAATTATACCGAATTCATAACCATCTGCTTCGATGCAAACGCTTTCCCAAGCATCGATATACTCGCGAACAGGAATATGCATAATAACTGTGCTTTCTACAGTTCTGCCTGCCATTTCAGCAATACCGTTAACTGCCCATTTATACCATTTCTGCTGACTATTCCAAAGATGGTCATAATCTTCGACAATCGTACCATCTTCAAGAACAAATTTACCATGGTCATGGGTATCCATCATAAATAATGTATGAACAATTTCGCCGTTTTCAGTGATGTTAATAATGTAGTTACCATAACCCATATCTTTAGGACCGAATTGGAAAAGGCAATTTTCTGCCTGAATGAGATTGTATGCAACCCAGAATTCGCTGATACAACCCTCACCATCATGGTTACCCATAACAGGTGCCCAAGGAATATCAAAGCTATCTAAAAATTCAATAAGTTTAAGATATGCTGCTGTATCCCAGGCGTTGTCGCCTGAAAGAGTTATAAGGTCAGGCTTATTATCTGCTATAAGCTTTGTGATAAGGTCTTCTGAGCAAGTACCTAAATCTCCATAAGCTTTTGCATCGGAAAGCTGAACGTCTGCAAGGTTAAGAATAACAAAATCCTTACCTTCTTGTTTTACAAGTTCAATGTAATCATCTGAGCCAAAAGTATCTTTTACAGACCAATTTGTGAAATATGATGCTTCTCCGCCGGGAGTGAGCATAATATCAACGGGAGCAAGAATCTGTGCAAGACACATAATATAAGTAAGAATAAGTTTAATGATTCCCATAATTTCCCCTCCGAAAAGTTTTTATTAT
The DNA here is from genome assembly GCA_045543035.1 of Acutalibacteraceae bacterium. Lineage (GTDB taxonomy): Bacteria > Bacillota > Clostridia > Oscillospirales > Acutalibacteraceae > DTU089. The sequence goes on from JAZQMA010000032.1 coordinate 75,342, forward strand.
TGTACTCCTATTATTCAGAAAATTCAAGTGATACAAATTTGATTTATTTTCTTTCTTTAATAACTTTAGCAGGTGTGCCAACTGCAACTGAATATGGGGGAATGGGTTTAACAACAGTTGAACCGCAACCGATAACAGAGCCCTCACCGATATTTCCTGAATACATAACCTTACAACCCATACCGATATAAACATCTCTGCCGATTGTAACCTTTTCACAATGTCCGCCCTGATGATAGATAATATCGTTGGGGTCATCGAAAATGTGTGAATAGGGAGTAAGGTTTATGCCCTGAGCAAGAAGGCAATCCTCACCGATTTCAAGACCTCTGTGACCGAAAAGAGTTGTACCTGTGCCGATATATGTACCTCTTCCAACATTAATATAGCCTTCTTCGCTTCTTTCGGTATCAAGGTAAACTCTGTGTTGAAGTCTTACGTTATCGCCAAGATTTATTCCCTTTTCGCCTCTTGCAACAAGGGTGCAACCATCAGAAATCTGAACATCGTTTCCTACAGAAATAAACTGGGGATTGATAATATTAACACCTTTACCGATAGTAACATTTTCGCCCATTGATTTGAATTTGGTTCTGTAATATTCAACACGAAGCTTTGCGGCATATTCGGAATCATCATTCATAAAAACAGTTTTATAAAAGCTTTCCCTTGCCTCATCATCCATATTGTTAAACGCATTTGTAAAAAAGTTTTCCATTTTTTTATTTTCCTCTCATGATTATTTCTCAAAATACATTGCACCACTCTGGGCAAAAATCAATGGTGGCAAATCCATTCCCTTTTGCTCAGGAATTCTTGATGCTATTGCAATATCGTGGATTTTGCTATATAAGAAACCGGGTTCAAAAACCACATGAGCGCACAAGAAACCGTCTTTCTTAACAGGAAGAGTAACAGAATAATCCCCTGTTTTCTTTGCGGTATAATTAAAACATTCGCCGTCCTTATTGAAAACAATCAATTTATGATTTTTTCTGAGTTTTTTAACATTTATTGTAACCTGTGTATTCTCTTCAAGTTTTACGGTATCACCTAAAACATAGTCACCGCAAGTTATATCAATAAATGTAGTTCCAACATCAAAGCAGATTGTTGTATGACCTTTAACAATGGCATCTAAAATGTCCTGGGGAGAATTTGATTTTGCGAAAACATATGTAACCGGCCAGGTTAAAAGATTTGTTACAACATAGTCCTTATGATAATCGCTTCCGCCGACAACGGGTAATTTATGTCCATTGCGCATTTGCTCATGCCACCATTCGGTACATTCAAGGTTGTCAAAATGGGTCGGAGCGTTCCATACTTCAAGAACATCCACATCTGCGGCATTCTTTTCCCATCTCCAGGGACATTGTTTGCAGTGAGGATGGTTCATACAAATTACTGCGCCACGTTCTTTCGCCTTAGTTTTAACTCGCAAAAAATCCTCGTAGGTTTCGCAGGTGTCATAATCCTCTTTGTCAATAACATCCTTAACACCCCACATATTACAGTGACCGCCATTCTTTGTAAGCTCTGCACCATAGATGAGGGTAAGTCCGTCAACTTCAGGAAAATCCTTACAATTTACATTGTGGTCTGTAATCATAAGGAAATCAAGTTTGCTTTTTTTAGCTTTCTCTATAACCTGTTCCAAGGTTAAACCGCCATCAGATGCAACCGTATGGCAATGGGGAACACCTACATACCATTTATAACCTTCATAGCTCATAATTTTAGTCTCCTAAAAGTCCATGGAATCTTCCCATCCAATAAGGAAGAAGGAAGTTATAGGGCATAACTGCTCTCATGCCTCTTGCACCATCACCTGAACCGGGAAGAGTGGAAGTACGGTTAACAACCTTGTTGTTTATATAAACAAATTCTTCTGCACCGCTGTCGCATACGAACTGATTGCCGTCATAGTTGCAGAATGCTCTTGCGGAATATTCAACAGGATATTTAAGCTGCGGAGGAATACCCATAGCCTCTTGTTCTGTATCCCAGACAATGTCTTTTCTGAAGCTGTTATATATGGGCCAGCAAACAAGGTCAAGATTCATTTCGGAAAGAGATTTTGCAGCGTTCTCAACATCACAATTATTATTTGTCAAAGAACCATAAACCATATTGAACATAGGTGAACGCTCAACTCTTTCATATTGCCAATGATGAGTAAGACCCATTTTGAAAATTTCTTTTTCTGCCTCATTATCTGTATAAACAATAAGAGGATAGATGTTTGTAAAATCGAGCTGGTCATCAATATGAGCAACATGACCATCTTCAACCTTGTACTGAATGCAGTTCATTGCATAGTGATGCTTTTCGATAAGCATTTTATAAACATCATTATATTTTTCTTCCCCTGTTACGTGATATGTAGTTTTAAGGAAAGAAAGCATTTCAAGAGAGTTTGTTCCTCTTTCATAGAACCAACGGTCATCATTGTTGAGAAGCTCCGGTTCCCAGTTTGCCCAGGTTGTGGGAACACCGTCAACATCGCAAAGGTGGAAATTATTTTCAAGAATATGGTCTGTGATAGTCTTTACTACCTGAGCGATTTTCTTCTTTTCTTTTTTATCTGCAACAAGGTCAAAGTAAATACCATATGCAAAATAATGACCTGTCATTTCGTCACTTGAGGTTTCACCAAGCCATTCGCAATCAGGATTATTTTCGCAAACATGCCATTCTTCTCTGTTACCGTCACCGAAATTTTCTTCGTTGGAATATCTTGTTGCTCTTGCGGTGAAGCCGGGCTTACCTGTAACCTCAGTAAGCTTAATCATTGCTTCAACTGCTCTTTTGGCATTAGCTTTTGCTTTTTCGTCACCTGTTACCGCATAACGGAAGCACTGACTTGCACAGTAAAGCCCTGTAAAAAGTCCGTCATTATCGGAATTGGGAAGCCAACCTGACTCTAAATCACCATATTTGCAAAGAACTCTGTCTACCTGATAGCCTTCATTTCTTGTGAAATATTTTACAGCCATTTCGTCGTAGTGGTTAGCTTTTTCTTCAAGGGTCATATATTTTGATGTGATAACACTGATACCACGAGGTGTAACGGCAACAATTGTGCCATTATCGGAAACAGCAATTTTTGTAACCGTTGGGTGCATAAGCCACGCACCATATGAGAAATATGAAATTTTACCTTCAATAAGAGTTATAACACCTGTATTGGTAGCGAAATATTTTTTGCCGTCTTTTGCAAAGAACATATCGTTGAAAGAACCATCGGGAACAGCATAAAAATCATTACCGTTGAACCAATAATTTTTACCGTCGTAGATATTAAGTCCCTCATCAGAGCCAACCCACAAATGACCGAGGGCATCAATCTGAATACAGTTGATTTTCTGGCTTGAAACACCTGTAACGTTGGGAAGAAGCTCTGCCCAATGGCGACGCTTACCCTTCATAGACATAAGCCCCTCAACAAGTGAACCAACATAAACAGTTTCGCCATATTTTGATTTATTATTAAGAGCTGCAAGGCAAACTGTTTCTTCAGGCAAATCAACAATTTCTTTAAATTCGCCGTTTTCCATAAGGAAAAGTGAATTTTCTGTTATAAGCCAGAAAGACCCGTCAAGAGCAACAGAAATATCAACAACGGGTGCCTCAAAATCTGCTATTTTTTTGATTTTTCCCTTTTTAACCTCTGCAAGTGAATTATTAACTGCAGCATAAAGCTTGCCTTTTCTTGTAAAAAGCTTTGAAACCTTTGCAGATGTTTTCTTAATCTTACCGTCTGCATATTCAATAAGACCATCTGGCTGGGCTATGTAAAGTGTTTCTCCTTCAAATGCCACATCAAGAACATTCTCAACATCAATGCCCTTATCGGCAGTAAGAAAAACTTTATCATATTGTCTGAATTCACCGAAGTGAAGAGTAGATTTTTTCATTTGAATTCTCCTATATAATTATTGCATGGTAACAGTTTAGCATATTACGGTAAGTAAAACAAGTTTTCTGAATGTAATATTTTTCTTGCATTTTTTATACAGTTAATATAAAATCAAGGTATAAAATAACTTTATCAGGGGTGTTTTATTATGTTATCTGTTTTCGCTTCTATGTGGGGTAAGTTCGCAGCACTGATTATGAGCTTATCAATGATGTTCGGCACAACCTTCGGGCTCTTTGTTCCTGCAACCACAACTTCTCCTGAGGATTATCTGGATAGTAACATTAAAAATGTTATTTTTCTTATCGGTGACGGTATGGGCTTTAACCATTTGGAAAAAGCAAAAAACGAAAGAAACATTAAGCTTACAATGGATACCTTTGAGTTTAAGGGTGAATCTATGACCCGTTCTTTCACAAACGCTGTTACAGACAGTGCCGCAGGAGGTACTGCTTTGGCAACAGGTGTCAGAACATATAACGGTGGTATCGGCGTTTATCCTATGGATTCCCTGGATGTTTTCTCCCACCCCAAAAACCTGACAGAGCTCTGCCTTGAAAGCGGTAAAATGACCGGTGTTATCACAACAGACGAAACATCCGGTGCAACCCCTGCTTCTTTCTCCGCTCATTCTTCCGACAGAGGAAACACTGAAGATATTACAGAAGACCAACTCACATCAGATATTGATTTAATCTGGGGTGCTCAGAACGGTGTTGCAACCAAGGAAAATGCAGAAGCAAACGGCTTTACCTATGTAACAACCTCCGCTGAAATGTTGGCTCTTAAAGAGGGTAGCCGTAGCTTTGCACAGTTCACAAATGCCCTATGGACACTTACCCCCTCAGATATCAATACTCCTAACCTTGAAATGATGGCAATGAAAGCTATTGACCTGCTCGACGATACCGAAGAAGGCTTCTTCCTTATGATTGAGGGTGCTCATATTGACAAGCACTCCCACAGCAATGAAGATGCAAATATGACAGAAGCCCTTCAGGAATTTGACGAAACTATTGAATATGTGCTCAATTATGCAAAAGCAGACGGTGAAACCCTTGTTGTTATCACCGCAGACCACGAAACAGGTGCTATTATTGCAAACTCAGACGGAACATATTCTTTTACATCCGGTTCTCACTCTGATGCAAATGTTCCCGTTCTCGTTTACGGCTCAGAAGTGCTTATTCAGAATGGCGAGGTTCTTAACAACTATGAAATCCCCATAAGAATCGCCTATATTCTCGGCTTTACAGAGGAAGAATTCCCCTTTGAAGTTGTAGCGTAATTTATATTAATAAAAATTATTCAAGCCGCAATCCTATAAGCATAGGGTTGCGGTTTGAAATAAGGAGAAGCTTTATGCGATATATTGCAGACCACGATTTTCACATTCATTCAACAGTTTCACCCTGTTGCCACGATGAAAACCAAACACCTGAAAACATTTTGAAATACGCAAAAGAAAATAGTTTAAAGAAAATTTGCCTTACAAATCATTTATGGGATGAAAAGGTAAAAAGCCCTGCAGAGTGGCATCCTAAACAACAGTTCAAATGCCTTGCAGAAGTTCGCCCTTTACCGCAAGACGAAAATGTAACATTTCTTTTCGGCGCAGAAGCAGATATGGATTATGAATATAATGTGGGAGTGAGTAAAGAAAGATACAAGGAATTCGACTTTATTGTAATCCCAACAACGCATCTGCACTTAGCAGGAAACACAGTTAAAGAAAAACTCCGAACTCCTGAAGAAGCGGCAGAGCACTGGGTAAAACGCCTTGAAGAGCTTTTAAAAAAAGATTTGCCCTGGCATAAAATAGGTATCGCTCACCTTACCTGCGGCCATATTTTCAAAGGAAGAACTCCTGAGGTTATAAAACTGATTGAAGACAAAACTTTATACAATCTTTTTCAGAAATGTTCAGAAAAAAGTGTTGGAATTGAACTGAATATGAAAACCCTTGCCCTTTCCCAAGAAGAGAAAGATATTCTTCTCCGTCCTTATTTTATAGCAAAGGATTGCGGTTGCAAATTCTATCTCGGAAGCGACGCTCATAAAATAGAAGCTCTCAAAAATGCAAAAGAGAATTTTGAAGATATAATCACCCTTTTAGATTTGAAAGAATCTGATAAATTTATAATAGGAAAATAAAAACAGAGCGATAAAATATCACCGAAATCACAAGAAAAAAACCACTATAAAAAATTTTTAATTTTTTTTAAAAAACTGTTGACAAAACAATACTTCGGTGGTATAGTATTTAAGCACTCGCGAGAGTGGCGGAATCGGCAGACGCGCACGTTTGAGGGGCGTGTGGTAATCCCGTACGGGTTCAAGTCCCGTCTCTCGCACCAAAAATCGACATTCTTCGAAAGAAGGATGTCGATTTTTACTTTTTCACTATTAACTATTCACTCTTCACTAATACTCTCGATTCTTGGTGCAAGTAAGAGGTAATAGTGAATAGTGAAGAAGTGAATTTTGCAAAACATATTTAAAAATACTAAACCGCAATTCCTTTAATATCAAGGAGTTGCGGTTTTATCTTTTATCGGTTAAGCCAAGTATATAATCAACTGTTGTTTTGTGATATTTTGCAAGAGAAATCAAAACTTCAGGTGGCACAGTTCGTTCTCCGCTTTCATAATAGGCATATGTTCTTTGTGGTAAATTTATTGCTTTGCCCATTTCTGTCTGAGTTAAATCTGCATCTTCTCGTAAATCTCTGATTCTTTGAAATTTCATATAATCACCATGTAAATTATATGCAAGAACAATATGTTCTATTGACATCAAGAACAAATTGTTCTATAATGAGCCTAAATAATATATAGGAGGTCTTTCTATGAAAAAATATGTTGCTTTAATATTAATTGTTGTTATGTGTGTTTCTTTTGTGGGTTGTGGTACTTTATCGGATAGTAAAACAGACACATACTACAAAATAGGCGATACCGTTTCAAGTGATATTATTGAATTCACTTTAGACAAAGCTGCATTAGCAATCGCTTTGAATAATGTAATGGATGACAACTATGGTTCACCTAAAGAATATAATGCACAAGAAGATAATGATAATCCCTTTGTTTGTGCTAAAGGCAACACTTATGCAACATTCACTTACACTATCAATAACCTCGACAGAACAAACTATAATGGTGTATTACCTCTTGTTGAGGCAGAATATAAAGGCGTTGTTTCCGACAAACAAGTTGACTGTGCAGAATATGTAAAAGGTACAAGTGAATGGAAATCCACAGGTAACAATGCAACTCCCCCTGTATACAGTTGGCACTTTGTATTAGAACCCGGCATTGCAGAAACATACCGTTCCTATATTGAGATACCTGTTGAAGCAGACAATCTTACAGATGATTTCATCCTAACAGTAAATTTACCCGCTTCCGATGGTTCAATAGTCAACTTCTCTTACTTAATCACCCAAGCAAATTAGCAGATACTCAGACCTCACTCCATCCGAGTGGGGTCTTTTTCCGCCCATATTTCCTCACTTCCCCAAATCCTATCTCTCGCATAGAAAAGTGTAGAAAACACAATAAAAAACTGCAAATTTTCGTTTTAAATTCGGGCATTTTTAGGGAATTAGTTTTGGGTTTTTGAGAGGTTGTGAGAATATTTATTTTGCTTTTCGGCAGGGTTTTGTTCCTTGAAAGAAATCATTGATTTGTTGCGAGAGACGGGACTTGAAACCGTTAATATCTCCTGTATTGAATTTTTTGTAATGAATGTTATAATTAAATAAACACACCAACAAACATTCAGGAGAGCAGTTATGGAAGTTAGATTGATAAAACCAGAAGAGGCTGTGGATTATCTTAAGATATCTGCCGCATCATTCATCTGGAAATTTGATAAAGACGTTGATAAGGAAGTTGAAATGCCCGTTCTCGGTGCATTTCATGAAGGTAAGCTCATTGCGGGTATGGAGTTATTTGATTTCAAATGCAACTATTGCGGAAATCTTATAAACACACTTGTTCTCAGCGGAATATGCAGTCAGCCTGAAAATCGCAGAATGGGCGGTGTAAGGGCACTTTTTGATGAAGTTTCGAGAACTGCTGTTGAAAAAGGTATTGTTGCAGGTTTTCTTTCCCCCTTTTCAATTGAATACTATGAAAAATTCGGTTATGCAAATCTCAACCGCCTCTTTGCAATCAGTGTGCCATTTCATAAGCTTGAACACATCCCTCGTAATAATGATGTTGAGCTTTATACAGGTGAACAATTGGAAGAGCTTTGCGAGCTTCATAATAGATGCGTTTTCAAAGAAAATCTTATAACTATGAGAGAGGATGAAAAGCATTTCTGCAAAACGCCCCTTGAAGATGCAGATTATACATATATTCACCGCAATTCTTTGGGTGAAGCAGATGGGTATGTTCGTTTCAGTATAAAACGTCCTGATGAGCTTATTGCGGAAGAGTTATTTGTGCTTACTCCCGATGCACTTAAAGGAATTGTCGGTTTTTTGCGAAATTACGATGGAATTGTAAAAACTCTGCGTGTAAAAAAACAGTATCCCGGTTCGCCCTTTGCCTGCCTTGTTGACAGAATCGACGGCATCAATTATGAATATGATAAAGGATATGCAGGGCGAATATATAATCTTAAAAAACTGCTTGAAAATAATGTTTATCCCCAAGAATACGGCAAATTCAGTATATTAAGCCTTGATGACCTGGAACAGAATAAAGGAATATTCGATGTTGAATATGAGAACGGCAAAGCAACCATAACACATAGGACTGATGGTGATTACGATATTTCACTCACTGCACCTGCAGCAGCAAGACTGCTTCTTGCTGGTGAAGGTCACACTGCCGAAACCGCTGTTTATATAGACGGTGTTGAATTAAAAAACAATGCGGATGATTTCTTCCGCGCTTTCCCTCACCGTGCAACACGTTTCATAGATAGCTTCTGGTCAATATAAAGTTAAATGCACACAGTATAAAAATTACGGAGTTCACACATTGTGTAAACTCCGTAATTTTTATTTACTCTCGGCACTCATTGTAAAAACAAGTTCTCCGCCTTTCATAAGCTCTTCGTGAGTAATGTATATGTCTTTTAATTCTTTACCATTAAAGGTAACCTTTTCAACATAAATGTTTTTATCACTCTGATTTATGGCAGTTATTTTAAGTGTTTTGCCATTAGGCAAGAAGATTTCGGCACTATCAATATTGGGTGAACCTAGCCAATAAAGGTCTGTGCCTGCTAACGGATAAAATCCCATAGATGAGAAAACATACCAAGCACTTATTGTACCGCCATCATCGTTGCCGTCAAGTCCGTCAATATCGGTACTGAAACGATTTTCAAGTGTCCAACGCACCCATTTTTGTGTAAGGTCTTTCCTGCCCGCGTTTGCAAAAAGGTATGGGGTATGTATATCGTGCTGGTTGCCAATCCAATAACCTGCTCCGGGATTCCAGTGTGCTCTTTTAGGTGTTGCATCTTCCATAAAATCCTGAAGTTCTGATACAAAATATTCCTCTGAACCAAAAAGTTCAATCATTCCGTCAATATCGTGCATCGCACTGTATCGCCAATGATTTGCACTACCTTCACAATAGCAACCCACATATTTATCAAGAAAACCTAAACCAAAATATGAATTAATCTTGGGATTAAAATTACTGTCAAAGCTACCATCAGCATTCTTTGCTCTGAAATACTTTGTTTCATCATCAAAAATATTTTTATAATACATTGATTTTTCTGCGTATTTCTTTGCGTCCTTTGTTTTACCCAATTCATCAGCAAGAGTTGCAAGTGCACCATCCACCCATGAATATTCAAGGGTATGGCTTACTGTATCGTCAACGCCCTCAATATCATTGGGAACATAGCCATACTCATTATATGCATCTGCATATTCTCTGCCTGCTAACTCCATTCGGCTGTCAGAAGATTTTTTCATATATTCATAAGCAGTTTCTACATCAAAATCCCTGTAATTTTTAAGGTAGCTTTCTGTTATTACAATGTTTGCAGGGTCACCAATCATTGAACCGGCATAACCTGCTCCCATAGGCCAACGAGGAAGTGAACCACCCGTTTCTGCCATCTCCACAAGACTTTTAAGACAATCGTTCTGCACCTGCGGTTCTATGAGCATATATAAGGAATGGGTGTTTCGGCAGGTATCCCATAAAGACATATCACTTCTGTATGTATAGCCATCTGCAGTATGTATCTTTTTATCAAAACCAAGGTATTCGCCATTCAAATCGGTAAAATTTGTGGGCATTATCATTGTATGATAAAGAGCGGTATAGAAATTTTTCTTGATTTCTGTATCTGTGCTTTCAATTTTGATAGCCGAAAGATGCTTTTCCCAGTTTTTAAGTGTTTTTTCTCTCACACCGTCAAAATCAAGACCTTTTGTTTCTTCCTGAAGGTTAAGCATTGCATTTTCAACGCTTACAAAGCTTATACCTACTTTAAGTTCTACGCTGTCATTTTCAAGTGAATCGAAATTTAAATCGGCAATAAGGTTTGTTTCGTCACCTGTAATTATACAGGATTTGATTTCTTTATCTGCCTTTGCGGCAAAATATACGGGTAAACCATCGTATCTTTCTGAAAAAACTGCTCTGAGAACTGCTCCACCTGTAAGAATTCCCGTTTCTTCATCAAAGGAAGCAAAACCATCGGTGCAACTATTATTACCTGCGGCACTTGTAACATCAAGTGAAAGTCGGGCATCCTTTGAATGATTGAATGTGTATCTATGAACACCGGTATGCTCATCTGCAGTCATTTCTGCAAGGCAACCAAGCGTTTTCAGATAAACTGCATAGTAACCTACAGAAGCAATCTCATTTTTGTGAGAAAATGGAATTACACCTGCTTTTTTATCACCTATAGCGGGAGTAACTCTGAAAATGCCATAATCTGTTGCACCTGTTCCCGAAAGTCTTGAATGGCTGAAGCCACGTATATGCCTGTTTTCATAATAATAACCTGACGTATTTGTTTTCATAACAAATGCGCCACCTACAAAGGAAGTATCAGCACCAAGTCGCACTGTACCAAATGGTGCACAAGCCGCAGGACTAAGCATACCGCAAGTCCATGGTGTTCCACCTGTGCCAACAAAAAGGTCAACATACTGTGTATATTCATTTGTAACAATTTCGGGCATAGTTATATCTTTTATTGCAACACCATTTGCAAGATTTCCTATAAGTGTTTCAATTGCTATAAAGCCTGAAACCAATATTCTGATAAATTTCCACATAAGAATCCACTCCTTACAAATGTATTCTAGACTAAAATGTATAATAAAACAACCCCGATAACAAACATATTCCTGTCTGTTATCGGGAATTATTACTTACGGCATATATGGATTATCTTCGTATTCATAATCTTCAGGCATAATCATTGGTCTGAAGTAATTTATTGTATAATCAATTCCCCATTGACCTTTTTTACCATTCCAATAGTGTGAGTGGGGCTCAATAGAGAGCATACCATCATAATTTTTTGTGTAAAGTAAATCCATAATTGATTTCCAGTCTATCATATCAAGACCTGCAGGTGCATCGTCATAATGCTCACCATCTATATAGACAGCACCTTTAAGGTGGAAATGATAAAATCTTTCGCCCCAATCTCTGATTTCGGCAAGATAGTTGCCATTTCTGCTCAGGCAATGAGAAGCATCATATTTTATACCGAGTGTTGGGAGCGCTGAAAGAATGGGATACCATGCTTTAGGTTCAACAACAAAGTTTTCCCAAGCGCAGTTATATACTGCTATTTTCACATTTTTATTTTCCGCATAAGAAATAAGTTCTTTCAGATAACTGATTGCAATTCCGCAGTTTTCATAAAAGCTTTTGCTTTCAGTGTAGTTTATGCCACAGTTATATACAGGACTACCGATTATTGATGCGGCATCTATGATATTTTTATCATCCTGCAAGGCTTCAGGAATAATTTCACCGTTATCATCAATTCTCTTCATTCCCCACCTGCCCATTGAACCTACAACTACATTATATTTTTCGCAATAACCTTTAATATCAGGTGCTTTTGCAAGAAACTCTGCAGAATTATAGTTATGATTAACGCAAAATTCAACGGCTTCAAGACCTTTTTGGCTAACATATTTGATGTTGCCTTCTTCCCAGCCGTTTATTATTCCTAATTTCATATAATCACCCTCTGTATCAGATATATTTTCAGGTTATCATAAAAAATCAGGAAAAGCAACACTAATATTATGTAATACATTTCGCTCTATTTCTTATTTTTCACAAAATTACCCTTTGCAATTGAATAAATTACAATATAGTGGTATAATCTGCCCTATGGATATTTATAACAAAGAAAGAAATGGTTAAATGATAACTTCATTAAGTAACAAGAAATCCAATTTATTGATTTTTCTTTGCTGGGCGGCTTATACTGCCGCTTATGTTGCAAGGCTTAATTATAATGCTTCTATGGTGGAAATACTTTCCCAGCTTGGAACTACCAAAGAAGCTGCAGGTACTGTAAGCTCATTTTTCTTTTTTGCTTATGGTGCCGGTCAGCTTATAAACGGTCTGCTATCTAAAAAATATAACACAAAATATTCCGTTACAATTGCTTTGGTTGCTTCCTGCATAATCAACTTTTCAATGACATTCTGTAGCGGCATTGAAGTTATGAAATACCTCTGGTTCTTCAATGGTGTTTTTCAGTCTATTCTATGGTCATCATTGATTAAAACTCTTTCAGATAATCTCGCTGATAACAAGCTTTCAAGAGCAGTTATGGTTATGAGCACAACTGTTGCTTCGGGAACCTTTGTCGCTTATGGTCTTGCGGCACTTTTCTCCGCTCTTAAAATGAGCTGGACTTCTATTTTCTATGTTGCATCTGCAGTTGTTGGTGTTGTTGCAATTTTTTGGTTCCTCGGAATGAGCACAATTCAGAAAAGCAAAAAAGAAATCTCTTCAGCAGAAAAACAAGTAAATAAAAAGCTTTCTCTTACTCCCATATTTGTTTTCAGCATAATTGTTATACTTATTTCAGCAGTAACAAACGGCTTTATAAAAGACGGTATCACTACCTGGGTTCCCTCTATTCTCAAAGAGGAATTCGGTGTTTCCTCTTCCCTTTCAATTATTGTTACTTTGCTTCTTCCCGTGCTTTCAATTTTCGGAGCATCGCTTGTTAAAATTCTACATAAAAAGCATAAAAATGAAAATGTGCTTAATGGTACCTTCTACCTTGCAACAATGGTTCTTTCAGGACTGATAATTTTAACATTAAATCTGAAATCAGTGCCCTTAACTCTCGCTCTCTTCGGCGGTATTGCTTGTCTTATGGCGGCAGTTAACAATGTTATAACAAGTGTTGTACCTCTTTATTCCAGAGATAAAATTGATTCAGGACTTTCCGCAGGTCTTCTTAATACATTCTGCTATGTAGGCAGTACCCTCAGCACTTCCTTACTGGGCAAAATCGCAGATACAAAAGGCTGGAATGATGTTTTTATTTGCATATTGATATTTACTGTTGTTGCATTCTTTGTTTGTGCTTTTTCCGTAATCGTAAAAAGAAAAGTAAAAAATTAAGTTTATAAAGGGGTATTATTATGCTCAGAAAAAGACAGGTTCACCTTGATTTCCATACCAGCGAATTTGTACCCGTTGGCAAAAACTTTTCAAAAGAGCAATTTCAAGCTGCGTTAAAGGCAGGGCATATTGATTCAATAACCGTTTTTTCAAAATGCCACCACGGTTGGTCTTATCATCCTACCGAGGTTAATGAAATTCACCCTCAATTAGATTTTGATTTATTGGGTGCTCAGCTTGAAGCCTGCAAGGAAATTGATGTTAACGCTCCCGTTTATATTTCCGCAGGATTTGATGAAAAAGAATATTTAAAACGCCCTGAATGGCGTTTTTGCCCTTCTCTTAAAAAAGAAGATATAGAGGAATATAACAAAGAGGTTCATTTCCATCTTCTTTGCTTTAACACAGGTTACCTTGATTTTCTCTGTCAGCAGATTGAAGAGGTTATGGTGAAATATAATCCCTGCGGTATTTTTCTCGACATCATTTCTCCGAAAATCTGCTACTGCGATAAATGTGTTAATGATATGAAAAAACTTGGTCTTGATATTGAAAATGCAGAGGACAGAGAAACATTTTCACAACTGATATATAATAAATATCTTGAAGAGACCAACAAAGCGGTAAGAAAGCACAGCGCAACTGCAACAATTTTCCATAATGCAGGGCATATTGCAAAAGGTGATTACAGATATATTGACTCCAACACCCACCTTGAGCTGGAAAGCTTGCCAACAGGCGGTTGGGGTTATGACCATTTTCCTCTTTCTGCCGCTTATACTCGTTCTGTTAAAAACAAAGAATTTCTTGGTATGACAGGTAAATTCCATCATAGCTGGGGAGAATTTGGCGGTTACAAGCATCCTAATGCACTTATTTATGAAACCGCTTTAAGCGTTGCAAATGGTGCAGGTTGTTCAATCGGTGACCAGATGCACCCACTTTCCGAAATGAATATGGCAACCTATAACCTTATTGGTAAGGCATATTCCTTAGTTGAAGAAAAAGAGCCTTGGTTAAATGATGCGGTTAATGTTTCTGATATTGCAGTTTTAAGCGCAGAGGCTACAACAGGAAACAGGGACACACAAGCAGATATTGGCGCAAACAGAATGCTCCTTGAAAATCATTTCCTTTATAATTTCATTGATGAAACCGCTGATTTGTCTGATTATAAGCTTCTTATTTTGCCCGATGTTTCAAGTTACACCGATGAAATGATTGAAAAAATCAAAGTATTCTCCGAAAATGGCGGTAAAATTATTGCCACAGCAGATGCTTTAGTAAAATACGGAAAATTCTTCCTTGAATTCGGTGCAGAATACAAAGGTAAAAATGAATTTAATCCAACATATTTTGTTCCCGATTTTGAAACAGTAAACGGCACAACAGAATATGTTATGCGTTGTGATTTCAACAAGTTTGAAGTGAAAAACGGAGAAATTGTTGCATATATGCAGAACCCATATTTTAACAGAACTCTTGAGCATTTCTGCTCTCATGCTCACGCCCCCAATAACCCCGATGAAGCTTTCCCCGGTGCAGTTATCAACGGCAATATTGCCTATATCGGATGGGACATTTTCTCCGCTTATGCCAACCACGGTCACCTTTGTTTTAAAGAGCTTTTTACATATATCATCAAGAAAATGATGAGTGATGAAATAACTGTTTTTGCAGATGTTCCCGACAGAGCAGTTGTTACCTTTACAAAGCAGGAAAAGGAAAACAGAAATATTCTCCACCTTCTTTTTGCTCACACAACTGTTCGAGGTAAAAACACAGAGGTTATTGAAGACACTGTTCCTCTTTATAATGTTAAATGTAGCGTAAAATGTGATAACAAACCCTCAAAAATTACTCTTGTTCCTTCGGGAGAAGAATTGGATTTTGAATTTATTAACGGCAGAGCAGAATTCACAGTACCTGAAGTTGATATTCACCAAATGGTCGAAATTAAATAGTTATTTAAACCTGCCTAAAAGGAGTTGGGAAAAATGTCAGCATTTTTAAAAGCCACAGTTGCTTTTATTGAAGTTATTTTATATATAACAGGTGTTTTTACTGCAGATACAACCATAAATTATGGCGGAGATGAATATATGGCGCAGAAAATTTCTGCACCAATGGCAATTGTTGAAAACGGAACATCGGATTTCCTTATTGTAACGGCAGAAAATCCTGACGCAACAACTAAAACCGCTGTTAAAAAACTGCAGACCTATATCAAAAAAATCAGCGGTGCAAAAATAAAAGCGGTAACAGAAAGTGAAGTTACACCCGAAGATAAAGCAATTATTTTAGGCGAAACTGCTCTTGAAAATGGTCTTGTTAAAATAAACCGCCAAAAAATCGCAGAAGACGGTTTTAAAATTATTTCTGACGGCAAGCATCTTTTTATTTCAGGTGAAGACAGTCGCGGTACTCTTTACGGTGTTTATACTTTCCTTGAGGAATATCTTGGTGTTCGTTGGTTCACTCCTGAGCTTGAGGTTGTTCCCGAAAATGAAGATATTTTAATTGACGGAAAAATTAACAGAACAGTGGAACCATCTTTTTCAATTCGTCGTAATGACTGCCGAGGCACAAACGATGCTCACCGTGCAAGAACAAAAATGAATGTTTCCTTCTGGAATGAAGCAAATGAATATGGCGGTGCATTAACTTATGTTTTATGGGATGTCACCCTTGATAAATTAGTTCCCGATGACCTTATTACCGAGCATCCCGATTATTTTGCAACAACTGCCGAGGGTACAAAAACCCGCGACCACGTTTGCCTTTCAAACCCCGATGTTTTAAAGGTTGCAGTTAAAAATGCAAGAAAAGCAATTCTTGAATGTGAAACAGGCGCAAAATATATTCACATCGGTCAAAAAGACAACACAAACTATTGCCGTTGCGAAAAATGTGAAGAGCTTTATGAAAAATATGGTAGTGTTTCTGCTCCAACAATTCTTTTTACCAATGCTTTTGCAGATGCTCTTGACGATGAGTTCCCCGATTTCACATTTACTTTTTATGCCTATAACGAAACTGACAGACCACCAACGGATTTGTCACTTCGTTGCAACGAAAATGTTGTTCCCGTGCTTTGCGGACTACACAAAGCCTGCCGAAGCCATCCGTTAACCGAATGCGGTTCAAAGGACGGTAACGAAACCTTTGAAAATCTTTTCGGAAGTCCCGAACCAACAATACATAAGGATTTTGAGAATTGGACCAAAATTGCCGATACTACATATATTTATGACTACACCATAAATTTCATTAATACCGCCCAATTTTTCTCAAACTTTGAATATATGCAATCCACAATGAAATATATGCACGATATTGGTATAACAGGCTATATTTATAATTGCGGTGACGGACATATTGCCGCCTTTAATGAGCTTCGCAATTATCTTCTTTGCAAAATTCAATGGGATGTGAACTGCGATGTTGAATATCATATGATGGACTTTCTGAAAGCATATTATGGAGAAGAAGCTGCACCGTATATAAAACAGATTATTGATATTCAGACTGCTCAGACGAAGGTTTCCGCTCATGCCTTTGACTTTGACTGGCATTATCAGGCAGGATTTTATCCCATGAATGTTGCAGTTGCTCTTGATGGTCTTTGGGAAAAGGCACTGACTGCCGATATAACGAAAGAACAGCTTTTCAATGTTGAAACTGCAAATTTAAGCTGGGAGTATTACAAAGCAAATCAATTTTTAGATAAATATACAATTCTTAACCCTTTCAGACATAAAAGAATAGAAGAACTTTATGACTTAATGCTTGAACACGGCATAACAAAAGTTTCAGAATTTCAGGAAATACCACCTAAAGATGAAATCAACTTTATGCAAAGACCATATAACTGGGGTTAAAAATATAAACACCTGCAATTCCTTAATCGGAGTTTCAGGTGTTTGTTTATGTTGACACTTTCTGTAAAAATATTATATACTGATATTAATTTATATATCATAACTTTTATTTTGAGGAAATGCAGATGAAAAAAATATTTTCTTTGCTTTTGGTATTTTTAATTTTAGCCGGCACTTTTATCAATATACCAACTGCAAAAGCTATTGATGCTACTGAGCTTTTCAATGTCACAACGGATGGCTTTAGTTGTGACGGAACAATTACATATACTGTTTTTCTTAAACAAGGAATATCTTTTTCAGGCGCTTCAATCCGTTTTAAATATGATAGCACTGTTTTAGAAATTAAGGAATGCGAGCCTTTTATGACAGAAGACAGCTACGGCGACCCTGTTGAAAATATTTCTGGTATTTATGAAAGCGGAAATATTGTGGGGTTAAAAGATACTTATGGTTGTATTTTTATGTATGGCGGAAATAGTGATTATTCCGCAAAATCTTCCGATAAAGCATTTATTGAAATTACTTTCAAACTGAAAGACAATGTTTTTATACCATTTTCTGAAACAAGAGTTGATTTTTCCTGTTATGAATTTGTCAGCTACAGTAATCCACGATTAAATATTTATAAAGGCAACGAAAAATTTATTTCAACATCAAAAGCTTTACCTAAAGAACATTCTTTTGCCGGAAATATTTGTTCTTCCTGCGGTTGCTTATGCTTTGAATATACAAAAAATGAAAAAGGAATTACTGTAACAAAATATAACGGAAGAAAAGCAATTGTTGAAATTCCTGATTCGATTGACGAGTTTATCGTTACAGAAATTGGTAATGGTAATTCTCCGATTTGCGCTGATTTTATCGATGTTTCAATTCCCGACTCTGTTACACGCATTGGTACAAATGCCTTTTACGCAACACAGTTTTATAATAATTCTTCCAATTGGCAAAAAGGTGCTCTTTATAAAAATAATTTTCTTATAGATACCAATGAAAACCTGCCATTTAAATATTATATTGATAACTCAATTATTATTGCAGATAATGCTTTTGAAAACTATTCTGGTTATATTCTTTGTGAAAAAGACAGCAATGCTCACAGGTATGCTCTTTCAAACGGAACATCTTTCATTATTCCCACATTAACTCCAACCGACAGTAGCTCTTCGGTGGATTTTCCAAATCAACTCATTTTCACATCTGTTTTAAAATGTAATAATGCTGAAAATATTTTTTTAACTCCCGAAGAAATGAAATTAACAATTAATTCATTTGATAATATGTATTTGGGCACAGGTTCAATATTCACAGTATATGACGATGACGATTACATGGGAGACTATACTCTTATAACTGAGGGAGACCTTAATGGTGACGGAGTTTGCGATGTTTTAGATGCGGCTGTAACCCATTTATATTCCGCCAACCTTTCAATACCCTCACAAAATGAAATTTATGCCGCCAACGGTGAAATAGCAGAAGAAATTGATTCTTCGGATTATCAGAATGTTGTTAATATAGCCTTGAAATAAATATAAAAACTCCTCCCGACCGAAATCGAGAGGAGAATTTTTATTAATTACTCACCGTCAGGCGAATAAAACTTTATTTATAAAGAGGTCCGTAAGCTTCGCAAGCACGGAAATCAGCGCTTTCAAGCTCCTGAGTGCCGAATGCGTTCCAGCAAGCAGGACGGAAGATTTTGCTTTCGTCAACGTTATGCATTGAAACGGGGATTCTGAGCATAGAGCAAAGAGTGATAATATCTGCACCGATATGACCATAAGAAATTGCACCGTGGTTTGCGCCCCAATGGTTCATAACTTCATAAGCGGAAACGAAGGGTCCTTTGCCTGTAAGCTTGGGAGCGAACCATGTGCAGGGCCATGTATAGTCTGTTCTCTTCCAGATAACGTCGGAAACTTCATCAGGAAGAGCAACTGTGTAGCCTTCGCAAATCTGAACTGTTGGTCCAAGACCTTTAACAAGGTTAAGACGAATCATTGTTGCAGGCATTTCAGCTCTTGTAAGGAAACGGCTGGAATATCCGCCGCCACGGAAATAACCGTTATCAGCTGCGCACCATTCAGTTGCATCATTCATAGCTTTGATATCAGCATCAGTTACATCATACCATTCTTTGATAATGCCGTTGCCGTTTTCATCCTTAACTTCACCGCAAGCATCAAGACAGCAAGCACCGGAGTTGATAAGGTGAATAAAGCCCTGAGCTTCTTTTGCTTTACCTTCAAGGTCGTAACCTGTAACTCTCTTTACTGCTTCAGGGCTCCAGTATGTACGAACGTCTGCAAACATCTGGGGTCTGTTTGTAAGGAGCTTCATAAGGAGCATACTTACACCGTTAAGAGTATCATTTTCTGTTGCAAGGATGTAAGGTTCTCTTGCACCGTTCCAGTCAAAGCTTGTGTTGAGCATTGCTTCTGCAAAGTCAGCATTGGGATAGAAGTCTGTCCACTGTCTCTGACCCTGGAAGCCTGCTGCAATAGCATTGTGACCAACCATTTCTTCCTCTCTTCCTTCGGGAAGATTGGGGTTGCCGTTCATAAGGTCTTTGATGATGCACATCATTTTAACTGTGAATTCCCAGTCTTTTTCCTTCTGCTCATCGCTCTTTCTTACGAACTCGGGGTTCTTATCGAAACCAACCTTGCAGTTTTCTCTAACCCATTTATATGCTTTCTGATATTCAACTTCGTCATAGATGCCTTCTTCCATTCGACGGATAACTTCAACCTCGTCAACGGATTCAACGCGCATACCAAGATATTCTTCAAAGAAATCTGTATCAATTGAAGAACCTGCAATACCCATACAGATTGAACCAATCTGAAGATATGATTTACC
>JAZQMA010000033.1:0-62780 GCA_045543035.1 Acutalibacteraceae bacterium
TGAGCACCTTTTTCCTTACGGAAGCAGGGAGAATAGCTGGTAAGAGTATAGGGAAGCTTTTCTTCGGGGTTGATGGTATCGATAAACTTACCGATCATGCTATGCTCCGAAGTGCCGATGAGGTAAAGATCCTCACCCTCAATTTTATACATCATAGCATCCATCTCGGCAAAGCTCATAACACCCGTTACAACGTTGCTTCTTATCATAAAGGGAGGAATGTAATAAGTGAAGCCTCTGTCAATCATAAAATCTCTTGCATAAGAGATAACCGCAGAATGAAGCCTTGCAATATCGCCGCAAAGATAATAGAAGCCGTTACCCGCAACACGGCCTGCGCTGTCAAGGTCGATACCCTCGAAGCGTTCCATAATTTCTCTGTGATAAGGAATTTCAAAATCAGGTACAACAGGTTCGCCGTAACGCTCAACCTCAACATTTTCGCTATCGTCCTTACCAATCGGAACAGAGGGGTCAATGATATTGGGAATGTTCATCATAATATCATTAACCTTCTTTGAAAGCTCTTCTTCTGCTTTTTCAAGCTCTGCAAGGCGAGCAGCATCTTCGGAAACCTTTTTCTTCATTTCCTCAGCTTCATCTCTCTTACCCTGAGCCATAAGAGCACCAATCATTTTGCTGTTTTTATTTCTTGAAGCTCGGAGATTATCTGCCTCACCCTTAACTTTTCTGCTTTCAGCATCAAGGGCGATAACCTCATCAACAAGACCTACTTTTTTGTCCTGAAATTTATTTTTAATATTCTGTTTTACTATTTCGGGATTTTCTCTTAAAAATTTAATATCAATCATTTTCGTGTCCTTCTTTCTTATTTCCTGTTACCATTTATTCATTGTCAAAAATCTTCAAAAGCTTTTTAAGGTCTGCATCATCGAAAAATTCAATTTCAAGTGCACCTTTTTTTGAAGATTTTGTTATTTTAACTTTTCTGCCGAGAACCTCTGAAAGAGCAAGCTCAGCTTCATCGTAATAGGGATTACGTTTTTTTGCTTTTTTGCTCTTAGGAGCTTCTTTTACCATATTTCTTGCAATTCTTTCAGTTTCTCTTACTGAAAGGTCATTTGCAATAACAAGCTTAGCAAGGTCTGTTTTCATTTTATCATCCGGGAGAGATAAAATTGCTCTTGCGTGACCCATTGAAAGATTACCGCTTGAAACCATTTCCTGAACATCCTCGGGCAAATTAAGAAGCCTTAAAGCATTTGCAATTGAGGGGCGGGATTTACCAACTATTTCGGAAATTTTTTCCTGAGTATAACCGAATTTGTCGCTTAACTCTTTATAGCCATTCGCCTCTTCAAGAGGATTAAGGTTTTCTCTCTGCAAGTTTTCAACAAGAGCAAGCTCTGCAACCTGAGCATCAGTCAAATCGCGGATTACAACAGGTACTTCTGTTAACCCTGCCATTCGGGAAGCTCTCCAACGTCTTTCACCTGCAACCAACTGATAGCCGCCATCGGGCATTGGTCTTACAAGCAAGGGTTGAAGCACACCATGTTGAGCAATACTATCGGAAAGCTCTGCAAGTGCTTCCTCATCAAATTGTTTTCGGGGCTGTTCACGGTTAGGTTCAATATCAAGCAATTTGACCTTAGTCGTGCTGTTGCCCGTAGAAATATCTTCAACGGAGTTATCGGCAAAAATTGCATCAAAACCTCTGCCGAGACCGGATTTTTTCACTGCCATTTATGATTTCTCCTTAAATCTGCATTTTCAAAAACTCTTCTGCAAGAGCCATATAGCTTTCGCTGCCTCTTGATGCTCTGTCATAATAAATAACAGGTTCGCCGAATGATGGTGCTTCGGAAAGCCTTACGTTACGAGGAATTACGGTTGCATAAACTTTCTTGGGGAAGAAGTTTTTAACCTCTGCAACAACCTGCTGAGTAAGGTTAAGTCTTCCGTCATACATTGTAAGAAGAACACCCTCAAGCTCAATAAGAGGATTATAAAGGCGCTTGATTGTTCTCACTGTTGCCATAAGCTGTGAAAGACCTTCAAGAGCATAGTATTCGCATTGAATAGGAACCAAAAAGCTATCAGACGCTGTGAGCGCGTTAAGAGTTATAAGCCCCAATGACGGCGGACAATCAAAGAAAATAAAGTCATAATTTGCCTGCAAAGGAGCAAGAGCATTTTTGAGAACTGCCTCGCGCTTTTCAATAACCGCAAGCTCAAGCTCTGCACCTGCAAGATTTATGTTTGAGGGAATAATATCAACGCCCTGAAACTTTGTTTTAATAACCGCAGATGCGGCAGTTGCCGAGCCTATTAAAATTTCGTAAGAGGTTGCCGCAAGATTTTTACGGGATATTCCGTAACCGCTTGTGGTATTGCCCTGAGGGTCAATGTCAACAAGCAGAACTCTCTTACCGAGAGCACCTAAAGCCGCCGCAAGATTTACGGCACTTGTGGTCTTGCCAACGCCACCCTTCTGATTAACAATGGAAATGATTTTTGCCATTCAGATTTTCCTTCCGTTATTGCAAGGACGCACTACGCCCTATTAACCTGATTATACATATTAAAGTATATCATACACACAAAAAAAATGGAATAGAAAAAGAATAAAAAAATCCATAAAAATGCAAATATTTTTAGTTTCTTTTTATTGACGAACAAAACACAAAATGCTATACTTTCTTTCGTTAAACATTTGCCGTCAGGCAAATATATCACTTCGTCGAAGACGAAATATCACGCACCGCAAGGTGCATATCACATCTGCACAGCAGATATATCACACAATGCGAATGCATTGTATAAATTCGGGGCATTAGCTCAGCTGGGATGAGTGCTTGACTGGCAGTCAAGAGGTCAGGGGTTCGATCCCCCTATGCTCCACCAAAAAGAAAAGTCGCACGATAGTGTGACTTTTTCTTTTTTGTTCTCTTCACTTTTTCTATTCACTTTTCTCTCTTCTCTAAAAGAGTACATTTTCAAAAAATATAAGAAAATAATACACAAAATGGATTTCTTGAATTCCTACCACCCCTATGCTATAATTTATACTAACGAAACCACACTGCGAGGGATTATTATGAAAAATTATGATATTGCAGCATTTGTCTGGCCGTCATATACAGGAGATGAACCGAGAACACGCATTTTCTGGCCCGATGGAATTGGTGAATGGCAGACTGTTAAAGCTATGACTGATAAGGGCTACAAGGGTTGCCGTTGGCCCCGCATACCCACTTGGGGTTATGTGAATGAAGCGGACAGCTCAGTTATGGAAATGCAGATTGATTGCGCCGTTTCTCACGGGGTAAATGTTTTCATTTATGATTGGTATTGGTATGATAACCGACCATTTCTCGAAAACTGCCTTAACGATGGTTTTCTGAAAGCTAAAAATAATACTGATATGAAATTCTGCCTTATGTGGGCTAACCATAATGCAACTCATTTATGGGACAAACGAAATTCCGACAATGACCTTGATACAGTTATCTGGAGCGGTGTTGTTACCCCCAAAATTTTTTCAGAAATATGTGACCGAACAATCGAAAAATACTTTTCAAAAGAAAATTATTATTGCATTGACGGTTGCCCTGTTTATATGATTTTTGATATTGATAATTTCATCCGTTCATTTGGTACAAGTGACAACTGCAAAAAGGCAATTGAAGAGTTCCGCCAAAAGACAATTAATGCAGGCTTCAAGGGTCTTCATCTGCAATTTGTTCATTGGAGAAACCGTGTTTTCAATTGGCTTAAAGATGAGGATTCTCAAAAAGGCGTTACCTCTTCAGAAATGTATAATTTTCTGGGTGCATCTTCCGTAACAAGCTATAACTGGGGTTGTTCAACAGATTTTGACGGAGATTTTGTTGATGTTACAAACAACTATATCGATGCAATAACCGAAGAGCAGAAAAATCTCAATATTCCTTTCTATCCCAACATTTCTGTTGGTTGGGATAATAATGTCAGATTCAATAATTTTGTGCCCGGAGTTGTTGAAAACAACACTCCCGAAAACTTTAAAATTGCTTGTAAAAAAGTGAAAAATTTTGTAGATGAATCAATTGAAAACCATGTTATGAAAGCTCCTTTTATCACTGTAAACAGTTGGAATGAATGGACCGAAACCAGCTATCTCCAACCTGACGACCTTTATGGTTACTCTTATCTCGAAGCGATTAAAGAAGTTTTTACCGAGGAATGATTATGGACAATATTACAATTTTAAATGATGTTCCATACGGAAAACACGAAAGACACAAGCTTGATATTTTCATGCCCGAGAATCCAAAATGCACATCGGGAATAATACTTTTTATTCACGGAGGCGGTTGGGTTCAGGGTGATAAATCAGGCCACCACCATGACACCGACTTTTTCAGTAAATCGGGTTACATTTGCGCAACAATGAACTATCGTTTTGCTTCAGAAGAAATAAATGTTTTTAACGAGCTTGACGATATAACACAAGCACTAAAAACTATAAAAAACGAATGTGCCAAATATGGTTTTAACCTTGAAAAGTTACTGCTTTCAGGCGGTTCTGCAGGGTCTCATCTTGCTCTTCTTTATGCTTATACAAAAACAGATGAAGCACCCATAACACCCATTGCAGTTTGCCCCTATTGCCCACCCGTTGACTGCTCAAAGCCTGATTTTTTAATGGGTATTTCAGGTGAATTTGAAGATTGGAAATATGGCGTTCTTTCAAAATGTTGCGGTCTTGAAATCAATAGAGAAAATCTCCTCGGACATCAGCAGCAAGAGGCTTTGAAAAAAATTTCACCACAAGAATATGTTTCAAAAACTTCAATTCCTACCGCTATTTTTCACGGCAGACTTGATGAGCTTATCCCTTTTTCACACATAGAAAAATTCATAAAAACATTGAATGAAAAAGGTGTAAAAAATGATTTGTTAATCTATGAAAATTCAGGTCACGCACTAGACAAAGACCCCGAAACCGCACAACAAACAAGAATTGTTATTCAGGATTATGCAGAAATGTGTTTTTACGACAGAAACTGACATTTTTCGGATATTTTTTCAAAAACAACTCGCATAATTTTAAAATATATGTTAATATGTTTTCAAATAGTCAGGAATAATATATAAATTCACTGAACGGATGGGTCTGTAAATTATGATTACCAAAGAAAGAGCAGAAGAAATTGTAAAAACAAAATATGATACGATTTTTCAGTTTTGCTATGCCAAATCCGGCATCAACAAATACGATGCAGAAGAATTAACCCATGATATCTTTGTGCTTTTCTATGAAAGACTTGATATTTTAGTTGATGACAAAATCAACAGATGGTTATATGCTGTTGCAAAAAGAAAATGTCAGGAATTTTACAGAAAAAATAAAAAACGTGAATTAATACTTTCAATGGAAGAATCCTATAATTCTATTGATGATATTTTAATGGTTCGCGACCAATATTTTAAGGTTACTGATGAAGAAATACAGAAAAGCTTAGAGGTTATTCTGAAAGCCTTGAAAGAGGATGAATATGAGCTTTACTACAAGAAATTTGTTGAAGGCAAAAAGCATAAGGAAATTGCAGAAGAGCTTGGAATAACCGTCGGAAACGTAAATGCGCGTTCTTTCAGGTTGAGAACAAAGCTTGAAAAATTAGCAAAATTCGCTTTCTCCGGCTTCGGTCAATTCATCATCAGAACATTCTTTTAATAGCAATTTAAAAAAATTTCGAAAAAATTTAATTTTTTTCGAAATTTTTTTGTAATTTTTTCAACTTTATGACATATATAGTTGAAAGGAGAAAAAAATCTTTTCGGGAAAGGAGCTGTTTTTAATGGAAATCGGCAAACAGGACAAGCTTAAATTAATACATTTTCTTAACTTTGTCTGTGACTATGAAGCAAGCAAACCTATTGAGGAAATGGACGAAAAATTAATAAATGCTTGCGTTAAGGTTCTTCTTGAATTGCAGGATAAGCACGTTAAACACAGCCCCGAGTTTATAGATGAACAGGTCAGAAAAATCTTTCATAAGGAAGAAACAAAAATAACCGCACCCGAAACGGTAAAAACAACAAAAAAAGTTGTTAGTAAAAAGAAAATATGGCTTGTTGCTGCGTGTATCGCTATATTGGTTGCATTGTTCAGTATTGTTTCATTCAGTTCTGAAAGAAGTGTTGTTGATGTTCTCGAAGATTTCTTTGGCACATACGAATTCATACCTTTTGGTAAGGAAGTTGATGTTGGTGAGGAGACATTTGGTAAAAATGGAGATACCAGAGAATACAAAGCAATTGAAGATGTTGTAAAAAATGAAAAAATTGATTTGCTTTTTCCTGAAAAAATATATAAAATTAAAAAAATAGTTTCTTTGCCATATAATAATGAAACTGCAATAACATTAACATTTGAAGAACCGAATTTCCATATTGAAATTGCACTAAACTCTGATTTAAGTTCTGAAATAAAACATTACTGTAACGAAATCATAAAAATAGAAAACAAGGATTATTATTTATTTCCTATGGATGATGTCTCTCAAATACAAGCATATTTCATACACGACAATAATCTCTACACTGTAACATGTTCTGATAGGGATTTGCTTATAGAAATTTTAGAAAATATGGAGGAAGTAAGATATGAAAATTAAAAGAATAATAGCACTTGCACTTACTGTTACAATGCTTCTTTGCGCATTTATAATGCCAACAAATGCTACCGAAACAACACTTGACGAAAACACTGTAATTATTATTCAAAACGAAAACATTTCAGAAGAAACAAAAGCAAAAATCATTGCTTATTATGCAAACGAAGAGGAACGTAACAACGATTCTGCTACATACGGACTTACTTGCACATTATTTGGACACAAGTTAGAAACCTCTTCAGTATATAAAATAACCCATAAAGCAAGGTCATCTGCTCCTCGTTGTTTAAAGAAAACTTATGCCTACGAAACTTGCACCCGCTGTGACCACGAAGAATCAACTCTTATATCAAGCACTTACATTTTCTGCTGTGATTAATATAAACTCTAATATTTAGCTACCTGATTTTTTCAGGTAGCTTTTTTTATTTCCCTATAGCGAAGCCTATCACCCCTTTTTTCGATTTGGAAAAAGGGATGGGGACCATTCTTAGATGTATAAAATACTGTGAATATGTATATTTCGGGTGATATGTGCATTTTTTTGTGGTTCGGGCGGATTTGTGGTGGGTTGTTCCTGACCGCTACCCTTTGTTGATGAAACCAATAAAGTAGCGGTATGTGGTACCTGCCTTTCGAAGGCGGGGGGACCGTCTTTTCAAAAGTGTATCAAATGAATTCAGTTCCAAGCGAGCCTGTTGCATAAGCTCGCTTGATACATATTTTTACGGCAAATGAATTCAAGGCGGTCCCCCTCTTTTCGAAAAGAGGCACAAAGCACAACAACTCTATTCGTTTCATCAACAAAGGATAGTGGACAGGGACAACCCACCACTGCTGACGCAGTCCCCATCCCTATTCCATAACAGATGGAACTGGGATGATAATTTTAACTGCTTTTTCTTTTCACTAATCAACTCAAAAACACTTGACATTTGCTCGTCATATATGTATAATGTTCTTTGCTTGTTAAAGCTATGCTGATATAGCTCAGGTGGTAGAGTGCATCCTTGGTAAGGATGAGGTCACCGGTTCGAATCCGGTTATCAGCTCCAAAAAATCCGTACACTTTCGTGTGCGGATTTTTTACTTTTTCACCACAAAAACCGCTCTATATTTGTAATATAAGTATATAAACAATTTTATAGAAAATATTTACAAAATATTTTTTTATGTTATAATTTATCTGTATAATTTTACATTCTTGAAAGGAATGATAGTAATGAAAACATCAAAGAAAGTTATCGCTTTAGTTCTTTCGGTTGTTATGTTGATGGGATGCTTCTCCGCAACTGCATTCGCAATTGAAGAAGCTTACATTCCCTCTATCGTAATTCCCGGTATTTTCCAGAGCGAGACAAAGTACTATGAAGATGGCAAAGCAACCGATGCAGAGCCCCCCTTCTTTATGGGTTCAACCATCGAAATCGTGGGTATGGCAGTAACTGATGCTCTTATGCCTATTATGAATCTTCTCACAACTCAGGAAGATAAAGATAATAAGGCAGCTCAGGCAATTGCAGATATTCTCGGCGAAGCTCTTATGGAAAAGAGCCGTTGCGATGAAAACGGTCAGTTTGTTCACGATATTCGCGCAACAAAATATAATGACTGCTTCGCAGACCTTTCCGCTCACGATCAGGAATACATCCTTGACCAGATCCCCTTGCAGAATTATATTGATATTGCAGGCGGCGAAAACCTTTATTTCTTCTCTTATGCTTCTCTCGGCAATATGATAGCTACTGCTCAGGAGCTTTATGATTTCATTCAGTTTGTTAAAGAAGATACAGGCTCAGACAAGGTTAACATTGTTCCAATCAGCCAGGGCGGTTCCGTTGCAAATGCGCTTATGCAGATTTATGCAGATAACGAACGTTCAGTAGCAGAAGATATTAACAGAATTGTTTATGTTGTTCCCGCTCTTGACGGATCAACTCTTATCGGTGAAATTTATCAGTATGGTCTTCTTGATGATGCAGAGCTTTACACAACAATGCTTCCCTCTCTTATGGGTGAAGAAGATATGCTCAGCTATCTTATCAACATCATTCTCCGCATTATGCCCAATGCAAATGTAAACAGCATTCTTGACACTGCAGTTCATACTCTTATTATGGACTATATGAGATATTCAACTCTTATGTGGGGACTTTGCCCCTCAGGTAACTACGAAGCTTGTCGCGAAATGTACCTTATGGATGAAGGTCTTGAAGAAATCCGCAGACAGACTGATTGGTTCTATGGCGCACAATGCAACCGTTATGAAAACATCCTCAATGCGATTGATGACGGCGTTAAGGTATTCGATATCGTTGACTACAACTATCCCCTTTACCAGCTCGTAGATTCCTACGATGATGTAAATGCAGACGGTATCATTCAGCTTGATTCAACATCAATGGGTGCTTTCAGTTATGGTGTTAATGTTCAGCTTGGTGCAGATTATGTTGCAGAATGCAACAACTGCTCAGACCCCCAGAACCACGACCACACAGACCCCAACGGAATTGTTGATGCATGCACAGGTCTTCTTCCTGAAACAACCTTCTATTTCTACAATCAGGACCACGAAAAAACAGGTTCAAACGATGTTATTATGAAGCTTGTTACAGAGCTTCTTACAGACGAAACATTCGTTGATGTATTCTCTAAACCTGACAAATTCCCTCAGTTCAACGTTGGCAGAAACTCAAAAGGTCTTATGAAAGACGTTGCTGAAATGAAGAACTTTGACACAAGCGACCTTACAGAAGAAGAAATTGCACTTCTTGAAGAAGCTATTGCAGAAGCAGAAGCACAGCTCGACCAGACAAATGTTGACATTGATGCTTTCAACGAAGCAAAGAGCAATTTCTATTCAGTCCGCGACCAGATTCTCAACAGAGATAAAGAACCTGAAATAAAAGAAAACGATGCATATATGAACTTTGGCGATGCCCTTAAACAGATTATGCAGTTCTTGAGCGATTTCCTCTACCTCTTCTTCGGTGGCGCAGGCTTCGGTGAAATGGGTAAATAATTCCACTTATAGCAAAACACCTTTGGTTAACAAAACCAAAGGTGTTTTTTTACTGCTTTATTCACTTAACAAATAACCAAATGCGCTTTCAACCTTGCCGTTTTTCATATAAACTCTTGTTACACGGCTGTTGATATTGCAGATTATTTCATAGTTTATTGTATTTGCTTTTTTTGCGATTTCATCAACTGAAATCGATTCTTCTCCGTCAGTACCGAAAATTGTTGCAGTGTCCCCTGCTTCAACATCGGGTATATCTGTAACATCAACCATAAACTGGTCCATACAAACTCTGCCTATAATCTTTGCACGTTTGCCTCTTATGAGCACCTCGCCATTGTTGGAAAGCACTCTTGTTACTCCATCCGCATAACCTGCGCAAAGAGTTGCAACAATTGTTTCCTTTTCGGTAGTATAAGTGCAACCATAACTTATGCTCTCTCCCGCAGACAAGGTTTTAACCTGAACAACTCGGGTTTTCATTGACATTACAGGTTGCGGAACAGCTATATTATTGAACTCAACCTCATCAGAGGGTCTTAATCCGTAAAGAATAATTCCCTGACGAACCATATCATATTTCTTTTCCAAATCTGCAATTGCGGCAGAATTATAAAGGTGCTTTATAGGAGCATCAACACCTATTTCGGAAAGCGTATTTACAAAATCATCAAACTTTTCAATTTGCTTTTGGGTATAAGTCTTATCGCTCATATCTGCAGCGGCAAAATGACTAAAAATGCCTTCAATCTTTATATTCGAAAGGTCGTTAATCGCCTTAATATCATTAACGCTTTCCGAATTTAAGGGAAATCCGATTCGATTCATACCTGTATCAACAGCAATATGCAAAGGTGCAATAACACCTGCTTTAACTGCGGCTTTTGAAAGAAGCTCTGCTTCATAATAATCTGAAATTGTTGGAGTTATATTATATTTTACAATATTATCATAATCGCCATAAGGAATATGCCCCAGAATAAGAATAGGGCAATTCACTCCGTTTTTGCGAAGCTCCAATGCTTCATCTGTTGCGGCAACTGCAAGGTAATCCGCCTTATCCTCTAAAAATTTTGCAACGCCGATTGCACCGTGGCCATAAGCATTTGCTTTAACCACAGCTAAAATTTTAGTATTTTCAGGAAGTGTATTCCTGACAGCGTCAAAATTGCACCCCAGTGCATCAAGATTTATCTCCACCCAAGTGCGCAAGGATTTAAAAATTTCGTTCATTAAAAATTATTTTCCCAAAAGTGTATTTATAAGTGCAGAATCATCTGTTATAAGACCATCAACACCATATTTTATAAGCTTTTTTGCAACACTTTCTTTGTTGACAGTCCATGGGTTAACCTGAATACCTGCTCTGTGAGCGCGTTCAACATAGAGACGGGTTACAAGCATATAGTAAGGGTGCAAAGCATCCGCACCTATTTCCTTTGCGAATGCAACAGGTCTTGGAGCAATTTTCACACCGATTAATTTATCCGGTGCATAAAGAAGGCCCGTTTTGCAGTTTTTATCAAGCTTTTTGCAAACAACAAGAATTGCAGGGTCAAAGCTTGAAATGAGAAGCTTATCAAAAAGACCGTGGTTCTTAACTGCATCAATAGTTTTTTCCGCAAGCTCTGTTCCTGCTTCGCCAAAATGCTCGCTTTTAAGCTCAATATCAAGAACCTTCATTTTATCGCCCATTGATTTGCTGAGCTCTAAAAAATCATCTAAAGTGGGGATTTTAACACCTGCATATTCAGAACCTTTATAGCTACCGAAATCAAATTCGCGCAACTCTGCCAAAGTCATATCCTTGATTGCACCCTTACCGTTAGAGGTTTCATCAATAGTAAAGTTATGGCAAATAACGGGAATACCGTCCTTGGTTAAATGAATATCCGTTTCAAAACCGTCGCAACCGATTTCCTTAGACATTTTAAAGGCTTCAATTGTATTCTGAGGTGCAATAATATTAGCACCTCTGTGAGCAATAACATTACATTCTGCCATTGTAATCCCTCACTTTCTGTATTCCTATATAATTATACTTTAAACACTTGTTTTATGTCAACTTATTTCAATAATTTAACAATTCCTGCAGTTATTGCGCCCAAACCAACAACGCCACATGCAATAAGAGCAATCTTTTGTTTAAGAAAACCATCTGCATCCCAAACGAATGCAAGTTCGTTTAAAACACCATTCCCCATAAGCTCTTTATATGTATAGAACTTTGTTTCGTAACTGCCGTTTTCATCAATATCAAAAATTCTCACACCACGGTCTCTTGTACCGTAGCAACGGAAAGAAGCGCAAGAGGTCTGAATGAAATCAATACCATCCACAACACCCTCAAAGCAGTTACAATGGTCATGACCGAAAACTACGGCTTTAATATCACCGCATTCCTTCATTGCTTCAAGCTGACCTGTTTTTTCATCAACAACGCAAGGATATTCACCCATAACTCCCTTGCAGGAGGCTTTTAATTTAATATATTTACCATCAGGAGTTCTTATTGCACCTTTAGCATCTTTCGGGCATTCTTCCGTAAGCTCAAAAGTCTCAATCAAAGGTATATGCTGGAACATTAAAGAGGGAACAGGTTCACCGCCGTTGTTTTCTTTAAGCTCTGCGCTTTTCTTTTTGTACCACTCAATTGCCTCGGGTTTAACAAGGCTGAAGCATTTATCAAGCTCTTTATCTTTCCAGGCAGAATCCATCATCCAAAGATTGAATTTAACCTTTTCGCCATCCTCGGAATAGATAGGAAGATTATATGTTGCAACATCGGGAGATGTTTCGTCATCAAGACCAAGACAGGTGCTGTATTTTCTATACATATCTGCCTGCTCATCTTTAGTAAGGCGGTTCATATCATCGTGGTTACCATAAATCATTGCGAAAGGAATTTTTCTTTCTTCAATGGGGGCAACAAGCTTATCAATAGCAATTTCCATTGCCTTTGCTTCGCCCTCTTTATCTTTAATAACCAATCTTGAGCCTATTCTTGCGTCGCAAAGATGATTACCTAAAATATTATCGCCTGTAAGCACAATAAGGTCGGGATTAAGAGTATCATAAGCCTTGTTGAGCATACGAATCATTGTAGGCCTTACAAACTGCAAATCCTGAGGGTCGCTGACCTGCATTACTCTGATTTTTCCGTTTTTGAACTTAATTTTCATTACTAAACCTCTGAAATTTTAATTACATTAACTCGGGCAAAATAGCTTTTGCTATACCGAAATAAACTATAAGTGAAACACCGTCCACAACGGTTGTAATAAACGGACTTGCCATAACTGCAGGGTCAAGCTTCAACCTTTTTGCAATAATGGGAAGAACGCAACCGATAAACTTTGCGCAAATAACAGTCAAACACAATGTAAGTGCAACAACAAGAGCTACATTGTTATTAACACCGGGGGTTTTAAGAAGAAGACCATCGATTAAAATTATCTTTACAAAGCAAGCTATTGCAAGAGACACACCGCAGAGAATGGAAACTCTGAACTCCTTCCACATAACCTTGAAAATATCTTTAACATCAACCTCGCCTAATGAAAGACCACGAATAACTGTAACTGATGCCTGGCTACCCGAGTTACCGCCAGTACCCATAAGCATAGGAATAAATGCAGTAAGCACAACCAATTTTGAAAGTGCATCTTCAAATGATGAAATGATTATACCCGTAAAAGTTGCCGAGAACATCAGGAGAAGAAGCCAGGGGATTCTGCCTTTCCAAAGCTCCCAGGTAGAAATCTTGAGATATGGTGTATCAGTATTAGGGGCAATAGCCGCCATTTTCTGGAAGTCTTCTTCCGCCTCTTCCTGAATAACGTCAATAGCATCGTCGAATGTAACAATACCGACCATACAGTTTTCGTTATCAACAACGGGAATTGAAACCATATCGTATTTATTAAACATCTGAGCAACCTCTTCTTTATCGCTCAATGTTTTAACTGTTATGGGGTTTTCCTCCATAACATCTGTAAGAATTTCATCATCATCGCAGGTTAAAAGGTCCATTGCTGTTATTGTACCTAAAAGCTTATGCTTTTCAATAACATAACAAACGTTAACTGTTTCGGAATATTCGCCTCGGGACTTGATTTTCTTTAAAGCGTCACCAATTGTCATTGCAGGGTGCAGACTGATATATTCCAAAGTCATAATGCTTCCTGCACTGTCTTCAGGGTAATTGAGAATAGTATTAATAGCAGTTCTCTTATCCCCTGCCATACGAAGCATTCTTTCAACCACGTTTGCAGGCATTTCTTCTATAACGTCAACAGTATCATCAATGAACATATCGTCCATAATAAGCTTCAATTCGCTATCTGTAAATGCCTCAACAAGCACCTGCTC
Source organism: Acutalibacteraceae bacterium (assembly GCA_045543035.1). GTDB lineage: Bacteria > Bacillota > Clostridia > Oscillospirales > Acutalibacteraceae > DTU089. The sequence continues at coordinate 14,020 of JAZQMA010000033.1, forward strand.
CTGCTCGGGTTCCATATATGTGAAAACCATTGCGGCATTTTCTTTTGGAATGAGCCTGAAAAGCATAACCATCTGCTTATCTTCAAATTCCGGTAAAAGCAACGCCGTATCAACGGGATTCATTGTATCAAAAATACTTTTGATTGCTTTATATTGTTTTTCAATTAATAATCTTTCAAAAACCTCTTTTGTCATACTTTTTCCTCCTTTTTCTGTTTTGCAGAATGGAAGGCAAATGCAAATAAAAAAACTGAGCATAAACGCTCAGCGACAAAAAGACACATCAGCTAAAAAGAATATCTTTTCCGCTATTAATATCACTGCTTTGCAGTATGATTGTGTTAACAACCTGCAATTTCATCAGGCTGTTTTATCGCTGTTTTTATTTCAATGCAACTTCGCCCATGCCCGCTACTGCCTGAATCCATTACTATGTCACACTCCTCTATATATTATTATACAATTATAGTGTTAAATCCGCATTTTAATATACCCCAACATACTTTTTTTGTCAAGAGGAAACAGTGTTCAAATAACAAAAAAGAAGCTCCGAAGAGCTTCTTAAAACATTTACTTTTTTATGGACATTATCATATGAACATAGCCAAAAGCACACCAATCCATTCAAAGAAAGCAAGGAACCCTGTCCACTGAGAAGTTCTCACATGACCACACACCTGACACACTTTATCCCCTGCCAATGCTGTAGCACCTACATGTGTATGACCACCCTTATCAGCCTGACCACCACAGTCAAGACAAACGCGCCAATGTTCAATACCGCTATATTCATATGCACCTGAAGGATTATGAGCAGCTGTCACAATACATTCATTAGAATATTCATAACGACCCTGTGCATCTGCGGCAAAGTATCTAAGGCTGAATGTACCTGCCTTTTCGCTTATAGGTTCACCGTCATATGGAACCCATACGCCATCTTCAGTTTTAATTTCCCAACCTTCAGCATAAATACCGCCTTCAGTTTCAGGTCTTGCGATAAAATCAAAATCAATAACATCACCGGGGCAAATTCTTTTTGAAGAAATGATTTCTCCAACGACGATATCAGCCTCTCCTGTTGCAGCTCCTGCTACGCAAGCCATTGCACTAAAAAGAAGGCATACTGTAAGTATTGTAGCCAACACTCTTTTTTTCATATTTCTTCCGTCCTTTCAATGACAGTTTTTTATATATTACCATTATTAACAAAAAAAAGCAAGTGTTTTAAGAAAATCCGATAAATTTATTCAAAAGAAATTACTTCATTTTTTTCTGATGACTCAACAATTGCTTCCATTAGCTTCATAAGTCTTCTCTGTTGGTCGTGGGTAATTAATGGTTTTGCGCCATTTCTCAGAACATCATAAATGTTGTTATAATAATCTGCCCATTGAACCTCTATAACCTCAAGAGGGAATTTCTGGATTGTTTCTGGTGTCCTGGGTGCCATTGTTTTGGTAATACCTGCACCCATCTGCACAGGAACGGCATCCATTTTTTCCCAGTCCTTAATTTTAACGATTTCACCCTCAATATCCCAGGTTCTTATAATGGCAGTTCCGTTTTCGCCTGCCACATACCAACGAGGAGCTTCAATAAAGTTATTTGTAAGCACTTCAACAAGGCATTCAGGACCGTTTTCGAACTTAATAATTGCACGAAAGCCATCGTCAACCTTAAGGGATGTAACATTTGTTAATGAACCATATACACTTTTGATTTTCTTACCCTCGTTAAGCATAAGTACCTGGTCTAAAAGGTGAACACCCCAATCAAGGAGCATTCCGCCACCATGCTCCTTTTCAGCGCGCCAACCCTTAGGCACACCGCGAGAACCATAAACCTTTGATTCCATTGAAAAAATGGGACCAAGCTCATTTTTATCAAGAATATTTTTGATTGTGCGATAGTCATTGTCCCAGCGTCTGTTCTGATGAACCGTGAAAAGCTTACCGGTTTCATTTGCAACAGCAATTATTTCTTCCAAGTCCTCAGAACAAAGAGTTACAGGCTTTTCAGATATAACATTTTTTCCTGCTCTCATAGCACGGATTGCAATATCTTTATGAACATCATTATATGTAGCACAAACAATAAGCTCAACCTTTTCATCCTCAAGCACCGCTTCAAAGGATGGATAAGCATAAAAGCCCTTACTTTCTGCAACCTCACATCTTTCGGGCTTTATATCATAAATACCCGCAAGATTAAAATTCTCAAAGCTATCTATTCTTTCAGCGTGGTAATTACCCATTCCGCCGTAACCAACCACAACAACATTAATTTTATCCATAATAACATCCCTAACAGTCAAATTATATCAAATACAAAAACCGGGTAAATCCGACTACAAGTTAGGAGTTAGGAGTGAGTAGTTAGGAGTGTTGGGGAAACTTCGCTTCCAATCATTATTAAAAGCTTCGCAAACCAAAACTTTTTCCGCATAGTTAACCTCTTTTGAAAAATAGTCAGAGTAAAAAAGGTTAAATTAAAATTTACAATGCCGACCGCAGGTCCCGACACTCCTCACTCCTCATTCCTCACTCCTCATTTTTTAAATCCACCAAGCTGCTTCAAGACCTTCTTTTATTATGCAATTCTTAAGAAGTGCAACTGCTTTTTCAAGACCTTCGTTCTGGCTCATAAGTGAATCCTCGTGTTCAATGGAAATAGCATAATCATAACCAACCATACGAAGATTGCTGATAACATCACGCCAGTAGGATTCACCATTACCGAAACCAACTGAACGGAAAATCCATGAGCGGTTGATTTCGTCTGCATAGGATTTTGTATCAAGAACACCGTTAACCGCTGTGTTTATAGCATCAATTTTAGTATCTTTAGCGTGGAAATGGAAAATTGCGCCCTCTTTACCCAATGCACGAATAACTGCAACGGGGTCCATTCCCTGCCAGATAAGGTGGGAGAGGTCAAGGTTTGCACCGATTTCCTTACCAACTGCATTACGAAGCTTCAAAAGGCTTTCTGTATTATAAACGCAGAAACCGGGATGAAGCTCAAGAGCGATTTTATCAACACCATGAGCAGTGCTGAATTTAACAAACTCTTTCCAATATGGAATAAGCACTTCATTCCACTGGTAATCAAGAATTTCTCCGAAATCATTGGGCCAGGGGCAAGTTACCCAGTTGGGATATTTGGAATTTTCGCAGTCACCGGGGCAACCTGAGAAGGTGTTAATCTGATGAACACCTAATTTTTCTGCAAGAAGAACTGCTTTTCTCATATCCTCATCAAAGGATTTTGCAATTTCTTTATTTGGGTGAACAGGGTTACCGTGACAGCTTAAAGCACTGATTTCAACATCATATTTTTTAAGAAGTGCCTTAAACTCTTCCAATGCTTTTTCATCGTTAAGAAGAATATCAGGGTCTGCATGGTCTTTGCCGGGGAAACCGCCACAACCGATTTCAACCATTTCAAGACCGAGAGATTTAAAATATTTCAATGCTTCCTCAAGGGAAACAGAACCTAATAAATTAGTAAGAACGCCAAGTTTCATAAGTCAATAATCCTTTTTTATTTAAAATTTTCCTGCAACCATTTATAGCTACGAGTGATGTCTTCAAGTCCTGTGGGTACAGGGTCATCATTTTCAAGAACAACCCATTGGAGACCGATTGCATTTACGCCCTCGATAACCTTTGCCAAATCATTTTCGCCTTCACCGAGAGCTGTGGGTTTATGGTCAACACCATCTTTAATATGAATAAGCACTATTTTATCTTTATTTTCGGGAAGATATTTACTGTTGTCAATACCTGCGCAAAAACTCCAATATGTATCAACCTCAAGCTTACAGCCATTTTCGGAAATAATGTCCATTGCATTCTTGCCGTCTTTAAGGTCTTCGAATTCTTCTGTATGGTTATGGTAATAGGTATCCATACCCATTTCTCTTGCCTTCACACCTGCAGCACTGAGAACATCACCTGTGTTTTTTGCTTCCTCATAAGTACTGTGAGGCGCACCGCCAACACCGAGATATTTTGCACCAAGTGCTTTACCGAACTCAAGAGTTTTATCAAGATTTTCGGGAAGATAATCATCTAAACCAAGATGGCTACCGACAACCTCAAGACCTAATTCTTCACATCTTGCTCTGAGAACTTCGGCATCAAGTCCGAAATAACCTGCAAACTCAACACCGTCAAAGCCGATTTCTTTAACCTTGCCGAGAATTTCTAACATATCGTTTCCGTTTTCGATATGGTCGCGAACGGAATAAAGCTGTACTGCAAATTTCATTTTATTTTCTCCTTATTAGTCGTTAAAATATACCGGTTTTCCACTCTTTGCTGATTCATAAATCGCTTCAAGAATACGAGTAACACAAAGTGCCTGACGAGGTAAAACAACAGGGTCTGTATCAGTTCTGATTGCATTAATCCATGAGGAGGCTTCCATTTCTGCAGGAGAACCATCCTTCTGACCCTCGAAGAATGCTGCACCGCCTGCTTCAAGGTTAGGCTCTTCAATGCACTGGCGCTGATGCTTTATGTAGTTAATTCTTGCTTTATCATCAAGAGTATCTGCACCGCCCTTATCACCGCAAACCATATATGCTGCTTCGTGATAATCTGCAATATTAAGTGCCCAGCTTGATTCAAGGTTAATAACCGCACCGTTTTTCATTCTTATGAAACCGAATGCAGAATCTTCAACTGTATATTCCTTCGAGTCCCATTTACCCCAGGCATTTCCCTGCTCTTCCTGGTCTGCAAGCTTACGGAAGGTCTGACCAACAACCATTTCAGGCTCATAGTTATTCATAACCCAGAGAGTCATATCAAGAGCGTGAGTACCTATATCAATAAGAGGACCGCCACCCTGCTCATATTCATTAAGGAAAACACCCCATGTAGGAACTGCACGACGACGAAGAGCAAGAGCCTTACCATAGTAAATTTCACCGAAATCACCGTTATCAGCGCATTTTTTTACATAGAGGTTCTGAGGTGTCTGACGATTCTGATAGCCGATAGAAAGCTTCTTTCCTGTTCTTTCTGCAGCTTCGCACATTGCCTTTGCTTCTTCATAGGTTTTTGCCATTGGTTTTTCACACATAACGTGCTTTCCTGCTTCAAGAGAATCAATTGTAATGAAACTATGAGAACGGTTAGGTGTGCAAACGTGGATTACATCAATGCTTTCATCTTTGAGAAGCTCTTTATAATCCTCATAAACCTTTGCATCAGGAGTACCGAATTTTTCTGCAGCTTTTTCTGCTCTTTCCTTGATAATATCGCAGAAAGCAACCATCTCTACCCCCTCAACCTTTTTAAGAGCGGGCATATGTTTTCCGTTAGCAATACCACCGCAACCGATGATACCGATTTTTAAAATTTTATCCATAATTTATACCATCCTTCCAGACATAAATCTTCATCTTCTATTATATTTCTTTTACCATATATTTCAACAGTTTTAAAACATTTATAATACCAAAAAATGTCCTAAATATTTGGGAAATTTTCACATACAAATTCTGTTGCAAACCAATGTTTTGTGTTATATAATTTCCGTATATTGCCATTAGGAGATGTGGTTATGGGAAAGAAAAAGATTTACACAATTGCAACAGCTCACCTTGATACAGTCTGGAGCTGGGATTTAGAAGAAAGTATTGACGAATACATTAACGATACTTTCGAGCAAAACTTTAAATTACTCGAAAAATACCCTACATATAAATTCAATTTCGAGGGTGCTTACAGATATGAGCTTATGGAAGAATATTATCCGGAACAATTCAAAAAGATGACTGAATACATTAAAGACGGTCGTTGGAATGTCTGCGGTTCTGCTTATGAAAACGGAGATGTTAACGTACCCTCTCCCGAGGCTCTTTTCAGAAATATTCTTATAGGTAACTCTTATTTCCGCAACAAATTCGGAAAGACCTCCTGCGATATTTATCTGCCCGACTGCTTCGGATTCGGTTGGGCATTACCAAGCATTATGCACCACGCAAACCTTAAAGGCTTTACCACTCAGAAATTAAGCTGGGGCGGTGCTTTTGGTGTGCCATTTGATACAGGCAGATGGCGCGGTGTTGACGGCAACGAGGTTTACACAACCTTGAAATTAGGCTCTTACAGTAAATCTCTTGATAAATTACGCGATTGGGATTTCATTGAAGAGAAATTTAAGGAAAACGAGCAATATGATTTCCCTTGGACAACTGTTTTCCATGGTGTTGGAGACAGAGGCGGTGCGCCTAAAGAAAAATCCGTTGCCTATGTCGAACAGGAAATTAACAAAAATGATGAAAACGATATTGAGGTTCTCGCTGCAACAGCAGACCAATATTATAAAGATATTGACGAACAACTCACCTCTGAACAGAAAGCAAAGCTTCCCCTCTGGGAAAACGAACTTGTTATGAGCGAACACGCTATCGGTGGCTATACTTCAAGGGTTATGAGCAAACGCTGGAACAGAAGAGCAGAAGAACTTGCAGACATGGCAGAACGCAGTTCTGTTCTTGCTGATTGGCTCGGTTCATACGATTACAATCGTGAACGTCTTACCCGTTCCTGGAAGAGAGTTCTTTCCCACCATTTCCACGATGATATGCCCGGCACATCCTGTCAGCGAGTTTATAAACGTTCCTGGAACGACCTTTACGTTTCAATGAATCAGTTCCAAAGCGAAATTGAAGGTTCGGTTTCTTCTGTTGCAAAGCTTATGAATACAAGCTTTTGCAAGGGTACTCCCGTCACTGTTTATAACCCCATTGAAGCAAACAGACACGGAGCGGTTACAATCCGCCTTGACAACATAAAAAGCGAATATGTTAAAGTGTTTGATGGAGAAACTGAAATCAAGTCACAAAGCAAAAAGCTTGATAACGAAAAAACCGAAATCACTTTTATTGCAGATGTAAAAAGCCTTGGTCTAAAGGTTTATGATATATGCGAAAGCAATTCACCCTGCTCTGTTGATAGTGAAATCTCCATCGGCAACAACACTCTTGAAAACGGCAAATATATTGTAAAGCTCAATGATAACGGCGATATTTGCTCAATTGTTGATAAAACACTTGGTAACAAAGAAATTCTTAAAGCACCTGTTGAAATTGGTCTTTTTAATTATACGGGCTCTTGGGATTGGCCCGCTTGGGAAATGAATTTTGACGAGGCAAATAAAAAGCCTGACAGAAAGCCCACTCTTGTAAAAATAGAAGAGCTTGAAAATGGCGTTGCAAGAGTTGCATATAAGGTTACTCAAAAAGATGACAGAAGCACATTTACGAATATAATTGCCCTTACTGATGGTGGCGAAACAGTTGAGGTTTACTCAGAAATCGAATGGCAGTCACTTCAGACAATGGCTAAAAATGTTTTCTCCTTTACCGCAGACAACGAAAAAGCTCTTTATGACCTTGGTCTTGGTGCAATTGAACGCGGTAATATGACAAAACAACTCTATGAAGTACCTGCGCAGAAATGGGCAGATATTACAGATAAGAGCGGTGAATTCGGTGTTTCTGTTATCAGCGAATGTAAATATGGCTGGGATAAATTCGATAACAACACTCTCCGTCTTACAGTTGTTCACACACCCAAAGGCAACTACCGTATTGACTCAATGCAGTCTATGATGGATTTGGGTCTTAACAGATATTCCTTCGGCATTTTCAGTCACAACGGCAGGGTGGGTGCAGATACTCAGCTTCAGGCAAGAATGTTCACTCAACCAATGTGCGCAGTTGTTTGTGATAATCACGATGGCGCTCTCGGCACAGAATATTCCTTCGGTAATATTTCAACAAATGACATCATTATACGCGCTATGAAAAAGGCAGAGGAAAGTGACGAAATCATTGTCCGTCTCGGTGAGGGAACAAATAAAAATGTTGACGGTTTCACTCTCACATTAGGTGATGGTATTGAATGTGCAAGAGAAGTTTATGCAAGTGAAGAATACCGCGGTGAAGCAAAGGTTGTTGACGAAAAGCTTGTTACAGATTTCAAACCCTATGAAATCAAATCTTTCGCTCTTACTCTTAAAAATTCTTCAATAAATACAGAAAAAGCAATTTCAACTTCTGTTGATTTGAAGCCCAATAAACAGCTAATTTCAAAACAGAATAAGCTTGGCGATTTCAAATACACAATTCCTTACGAAATCACACCCGACATCATCACAATTGGCGGTGTTGATTTTGAAATCAAGAAAGACGGCAAAAATGCTATCGTTTGTAAAGGACAGAAAATTCCTATTAACAACAATGCAAATAAGCTTGTTCTTCTTTGCAACTCCATTGACGGTGATAAAAATGCTAAATTCAAGGTTGGCAAAGAAACAGTTGTAAAATTTATTCCCGATGCTTTCCAAAGACCTGCTCGCTGGGATATGTATGATTTCGGAGAAACCGCAAGAATTAAAGATTGCAAGGTAGCCTACGAATTCACCCATTGCCACAAGGATTTCGCAGATGTTACCGCAAAATCAATGTATTTCTTCACCGTTGAAATTGATTTGAACGGTGAAACAGAAATCACTCTTCCCAAAGACAAAGATATTGTTATTCTTTCTGCAACTGAAATTAACGGTACTCTCGGTGGTCTTGCAACACCTCTTTGCGAAGAAGTAAAAGAAAGAAAATTCAGATTTAAAATGACCCATAAAGAGAAAAAGCAGTATAAAAAAGAGAGAAAGAAAAAGAACTTACACGACAAAAAATTCTATAACAGAAAAAATTGGGGTAAAGACTATTAAAAAAGACGGCGAAAGCCGTCTTTTTTAGTTAGGAGTGAGGAATGAGGAGTTAGGAGTGTCGGGACCTGCGGTCAGCAATTATAATTTGTGATATGTAATTCTAAAATTACAACACAATAAAAACAACCAAAATTTATTACTTTTTACATTAATGCTTGAAACAATATCAATATACGTAAAATGTAGTGGTTAGCGAAGCCTTTAAAATGATTGGAAGCGAAGCTTCCCCAACACTCCTCACTCCTCACTCCTCACTCCTAACTCCTAACGTAACTAAAATATTTTGAGAAATATTTTAGTTATAACAAACCCTATAATTCCACAACCGGGGAAAGTAAGTAGCCACGTTAATGCAATTTCTTTTATTACCAATGGGTTCAGGGTTTTTATGTTTTTTGCAGTACCTGACCCCATCATTGCGGTGGTTTTTGCGTGAGTAGTGGAAACAGGAAAACCCAAAACTGTGCTTACAAAAAGAGAAAGAGATGCTGAAATGTCTGCGGAAAAGCCCTGATATTTTTCCAGCTTCACCATATCCATTCCGACAGATTTTATAATCTTTTTACCACCGCACATTGTACCCAAAGCCATAACAACGGAGCAAAGCAAAATAATCTTCCAATCGGGTTGAAAACTTTTATTTTGGGCGTTTCCCGAAAAGCTCATACAAAGCATTAAAACTGCAATAAATTTCTGACCGTCCTGAGCACCATGCATAAAGCTCATTCCTGCGGCGGCAAAAATCTGTCCGTATTTAAAAAAGCTTTCTGCAAATTTTCTTTTTATGTTTCTGAAAAATACAATTATCAGTTTGCAGATAATAAATCCAACAACAAAACCGAATAAGCAAGAGGTGAAAAGTCCTTTAATTGCCTTAATCCACTCTTCTCCGTTTATGCCTGAAAGTACACTATTAATTGCAATTGCACTGCCGGATAGCCCTGCAATGAGAGCGTGACTTTCGCTTGTAGGAATACCGAAATACCAGGCAAGCACCGCCCAGAAAACGATGCTGAATAGCGCGGCAGAAAGTGCAACCGAGGCAGAATATGTATCGTCACCAAAATCCACTATATTTGCTACTGTTACAGTAACGGAATTATTCAAGGCGCTCATAACCGCAACACCGAGAAAATTGAATATTGCAGACATTATAAGAGCAGATTTCAATTTCATACACCGTGTAACTGTTACAGTAGAAATTGCATTTGGAGCATCGGTCAAGCCATTCACAAACACCACTGCAAGGGTGAGAATTATTGATGTTACTGATAAGGTCGAAAACTGCAAAACAATCACCTTTTTGCTATTGGACTATTTATACAGTTTATTCAAAGCTTTTCCATTTAATATATATGAAACATAAAATATAAGAAAAATATAAAAAATATTCAAAAAACACTTGCAAAATGTTAAATGATGTGCTATTATATCTTTCGCTATCTGGGTGTGGCGCAGTTGGTAGCGCGCTTGACTGGGGGTCAAGAGGCCGGAAGTTCAAGTCTTCTCACTCAGACCAAAAACCTGAAGTTTCGACTTCAGGTTTTTATTTTGTGTTCGCAAGAACACAACTTCATTTTGCGGTTTCAACCACAAACTTCATTTATCTGTTTCAACAGATAACTTCATTTCAAAGCTATTTGAACTTCACTAATCTTACGAACACAAAAATGAAATTATGCTGTGCATAAATGAAGTGCTTTGCAATGAAGTACTTTGTAATGAAGTTGCCTTCGGCAAACGAAATTGAATTTTTTACATAATATAAAAAGCAGATGACTCGTTCAATGAGTTACCTGCTTTATTTTTTTTGCGCATTATCTTACTGTATATGTGTGATTAAAAGCTCTCACATCAAGACTTTTTTCTTCATTTTCAATAATCTCTTGTGGAACAGCAACGAGCATTGTGAAAGTTTTGGTGTCACTTGTTACTTTCTCCAAAACAAACCCACCTGGACAATTCTTGTAACTATCATTTGCAGTATGATAAAACAGTAAATCTGATTTGTATGTAACACCATCATCGTAATCTACAAATACTCTTTCAGGGTACACAGTAAAATCTTCTTTTCCTATATTTTTAATTGTAAATTCAACCTTTACAAAACCATCATCTTCGTAATCGCCTGATATTCCATAACCAGCTTCAAATAAATCCAATTTGTTTTCATATACCGAAATATCATTTACAACAAACTCAGCAATATCGTTATATTTAACATTTTCTCCGATTTCTGCTTTTTTAGGAGTAGTGATAAGTTTAAATCCAACGACGATAACAGCAACCACTACTAAAAGAACAAGTATTTTTTTAAGTAATTTTTTCATATTTTCCTCCACCATTATAATATTAAAATGATTTTTCACATATTAAGTCAATCGAAATTGTTTTCACCTCCACAAAATAAAAAAGTGTGTGCAACCGAAGCTACACAAAAAATGTGGAACTCCGATTTGCTTTGGTATAATTTTATAAATACCACATACAATATACACCAGATATGGTGTAAAGTCAATACACCTAATGTAGTGTAATATACAATTTAACTATCACAACTTCAGGAGATAGTTATATGAAAAATTATGTTGAAATCATAAGGGATTTGCGAGAAGATAATGACAAAACACAAAAAGAAATAGCCGAATATTTAGGCACAACCCAACAGGTTTATTCACGATATGAAAAGGGTGAAAATGAAATACCTGTAAGGCATATTATTGCTCTTTGCAAATATTACAATGTATCTGCAGATTATATTTTAGGTTTAAAATAAACAATTCCGTCAAAGCACAGGCAAGCCTGTATCTTACATAATAATGTAGGGAACGCATTTATGCATTCCGCCATAGGTACATCGTTTTTCGGAACGGATGAATCCGTTCCCTACGATTATGACAACTAAAAAATCATCACCAAAAACTTGGTGATGATTTTTTAGTTATATCAAATTTATCTCAAACTCCACAAACTCGCAATCGCCTTTTATGTACTCGCCTTTCATAAAGTTACGGGCAACGAAAACGATTTTGTCGTCATATACTTCTGCATAATAACCCATACCGCAGGGCTTGATGCCGAAGTTGTTTTCTTTTCTGTAGCCTGGAACGCTCAAGGAGCAAACATTATTTTCTTTGTTGAGCCATTCAAATGTTTTTTCATAAATACCACCGTGGAGATGGCCGTTTATGAAGATAACATTTTTATATTTCTCCATAACTGCTCTCACTTGGTCGGACTGTTCACCCATATCTCCTGTTTTCCATACTTCAGGAAGACCGTGGGTTTCAAGAAATGCCTGATGGCACATTACGAAAACGGGTTTACCGTCTTTTGTACCTCTTTTAAGCTCTTTGTCAAGAAAATCAATCTGTGCCTGAGTAATATGAGCTTTTTCAAGAACGCGTTTTTCGGTACCGATAACAATAAATGTATAGCCATTTATATCGTAAGAGTAATAACTTTTGCCATTGGTATTGATTTTAAGGTATTCATTCACCTTGTCCATTATGATTTTCTGGTTTTTTCCGTATGTAAAACGAACATCGTGATTACCCATTGTAACAAAATTATAGGGAATAACCTTCTGATTATCTGTAACCCTGAAAAATCTGTTATATTCCTTTTTTAAGCCATATTCGGCAATATCGCCTGCCATAAGGAAAGCATCAAATTTTTCCTTTGAATTTCCTATATCCTCAAAAACATTTGCAAGGTTCTTTTCCGCGATTTCGTTATCGACCAAATGAGTATCGGCAATTGTTGCAAAGGAAAGTTTAACATTTTCGCTATCCTTAAAAACAATGGGTTCATCCTTTGAAACCTCATACTGAACATCATATTTCGGGTTAACCGCCTTTAACTGTGCTTCCCATTTAACAATAAAAGTTTTTAATGACATATTCTATACCCACTTTATTCAATAATTCCTAAAAATCTGCCTAACCAATATATGAAAATAAAGGACATTCCGTTTTCATAGGTTATTCCGTTCCCCCCATCAACCTTAAAGGGATTAATACCCAAGGTTGCAAACGGTCTTTCATCCCAGGCGAAAGGAACTTTTATATGGGGCTCCTCGTACCACTCCAGAGGCTCATTATCCATTTCGATATTTCTGCGATTACTGTTAATCATTTTATAATTCTTCATATCGCAAGAGTAGTCCTTGAGAGCCTTAACGCAACCGTCAACATCACAGGGAGCACCTGTAAAGCCTTTGTAAATAAAGGCGTAGTAGGGGTTGCCCTCTATTTTTTCATATTCATAATGAGAAGCAAGTCCCATAAGAAGATACTGACGGATTGCAGGGTCTTTTTCAACAAGCAAATATGAAAGAGTGTTGAGCATTGCAAGATTATCGTCAATATGGCAGGAATGGCCGTCCGCTCTCTTATGATAAGCAGCATTAATAAGGAAATGATGCTCCTTTATAAGGCTCTGATATTTCTTGTTATATTTCTCATCGCCTGACATATAATAGGAAATCTTAAGGAAATTGAGCATTTCAAGAGAATTCACTCCCTTTTCCCACATCCATGCATTATCAAGGTTAAGTGCATTTTCATTCCAGCATGCCCAGGATGTTGGTTTGCCGTCTTTGTCAATTAAATAGCCATCATTATCTAAAATATGGTCTGTAATATTGCAAACTGCTTCACAAATTTCTGCTTTCTCTTCCTCATTAGCACATAAATCATAATAAAGATAAAAGCCTGCATAATGACCAGTCATTTCATCACTTGAAGTTTCACCGAGCCATTCATAACTACCATCAGAAGAACGATGCCATTCGCAACCGGGATGGTCGGATTCGAGGTTTGTTCCCCACTCTTCTTCACCGGGGAAACGAACGGCACGAGCGGTAAAGCCTTTTATTTCAGGAGCTCTTGTAAGGAAAAGCATTGCATCCTTTGTTCTTCTTGCAGCTTTAAGCACCTCTTCGTCTTTGGTAACTGCATACCACATTGCAAGACCTGCAAGGTAGGATTGTGTCCAAAGTCCGTCATTATCGGTTGGATGTGAACAATCCTTACCATCGAGAGATTTTACCCATGTAACATAGCCATGTTTTCTTGGGAAATATTTCTCTGTTGCTTCAAAAAGAAGTTTTGATTTTTCTTCCAAAGTCATAAGCTTTTCGGTAGTTTTCACAACACCGCCCTCAGAAGCTGTGTAAATCGCACCATTTGCGAAAGCAAGCGCTGTTACTTTGGTATCAAAAGCATAGCGGGTTGCAGGCAAATACTTTGCAAGTCCGTTTTTGATATGTACCGCACCTGCATCTGTGCCTAAAAGGAAGCTACCGTCATCACAAACGCAGATTGAATAAACGCTTTCACTCGGCAAAGCAGAAATTTCGTTTTTGCCATACCAACTGCTTTTGCAGTCATAAATGAAAAGTCCTTCATCGGCACCAACGAGAAGATAGCCGATTTTATCAAAGGCGATTACATTAATATGAATTTCAGGCATTGTGGAATAAGCAGGGAAAATACAACGCCATGTTCTGCGCTTTCCTACCATTCTCTGCAAACAGGTTTTGCTTGCAACGCAAACCTTTTCACCCTGCACCGCAAGAGAAATCTCATCCTGGTCCATTTCCTGAAGAGTGAAGAAGCCTTCCTTCTTCTCAACGTGGAGAGAATGCTCTGTGAGAACATAAAGCTCACTCTCACCGCACAAATCAACAATGGAAAACTCAAATTCGGCAACTTTATTTGCACCATCATTTGTTATTTCATAAAGAACATTATCAAGCGAAGCAAAAACTCTCCCCTTTTTATCACAATAAACCTTAGAGAAAACTCCGTCGGAAAAGAGCTTATGCCATTCACCGGCTTTAAAACGGCAAAGACCTTTTTCCGAGCAAGCATATATTTCACCATTTGGCGCTATTGCTATTGAAGAGATTTTTCCCTCAAGTTCAAAATGTTCCGTTATTCTTTGACTAAATTCACCTATTCTGAGTTTTTCCACTTTGACACAACCTTTAATACTTTAATTTTGCATTTGCTTCCTTCATAACCTGAGGAGTTATTTTGATAACCTCGCGGTCATAGGTAAGAAGACCGTTACATTCATCCTCAACGTCACTGACTTCAGTATAAATAATTGCTGAAAGACCTTTGTTAACCATACAGTTATAAATTCTGTTTTCATAAAGGTTTTTGATTGCCTTATCAAAGCTTTCCTGATTATAGTATTTTCTGTAACCGAAGAATTTATCTTTATTAAAGCAATGGTCTTTAAGCTGCATTGAATAACCGCCGAACTCTGTAAGAGCAATCGGACGTTCATCATTTTTGTTGTATTTGGGGAAGAGGAAGGGTGTGAAATAAATATGGAAGCTATTTATATCACCTGAACCGTGGTCAACCCATCCGCTTGCATGGTCAACAAGGCGTGTAGGGTCTTTTTCTTTATAGAATTCACAAGCCTTAACGCTATCGAACTGTCCCCAACCCTCGTTCATAGGTGTCCAGAGAGCGAGAGATGTAACATTATAAAGGAGCTCTATCATTTTTTCGGAATCCTCATAGAATTCCTTTCTGCCCTCTTCATCCTGTCTTGCGAAATATCTGTAGTGCTTGGGTCCGTCAGAAACCTTACCTGCGTGCTTGTTATTGAAAATCATTGAAAAAGCAGGTGCAGTACCGATAGCCATAAAGTTATATGCACCGCCACCGTTAATCATATCCTGCCAAACAATCATACCAAGTCTGTCGCAGTGATAATACCAACGTAACGGCTCGATTTTGATATGCTTTCTCAAGGTATTGAAGCCTAAATCCTTCATTGTCTGAATATCGTAAATAAGAGCTTCATCAGAGGGAGCGGTATACATACCGTCGCTCCAATATCCCTGGTCAAGAAGACCATTGAAGAAATAAGGCTTGTTATTAAGCATAAGTCGGGAAACACCCTCTGCATCCTTACCAACGCTATATTTTCTCATACCGAAATAGCTTTCAACCCTGTCATTACCTGCGGCAATTTTAAGGTCATACAGATAGGGATTTTCAGGGCTCCAGAGCTCATAATCGGATAGCTTGATTGTACCTTTTCCATCTATAAGCTTAACCGCGCCTTTAACCTCGCCCTTATCCATAACAACTGCTGCCATTTCATCTTCCGGCTTGCCGTTGTATTTGATTTCGATATTAATTTCATCATTATCAATATCGGGTGTGAGCTTGATATTCTCAATATAACCCTCGCAAACCTCTTCAAGCCATACAGTCTGCCAGATACCTGACTGAGGTGTGTACCAGATACCGCCACGCTTGAAGGTCTGCTTACCTCTTGCCTGATGACCCTCGGTAGTTGGGTCTGTTACAGTAAGTCTTAAATCATTTTCACCATCAAGAATAAGAGTGGTAACATCAAAAGTAAAGGGAAGATATCCGCCCTTATGCTCACCAACAATGCTGTTGTTAAGAGTTACCGTGCATTTATAGTCAACTGCACCGAAGTGAAGAAGAACACGGTGATTGGTTCTTTTGAAATTGAATGTTCTCTGATAATAAAGAACATCTGTTGGCTTAACCATTTTTTCAACACCGCTTAAAATACATTCGGGACTGAAAGGTACTGTAATTTTGCCCTGATAACCATTAAATTTTTTAAATTCATCAAGAATTGCATAGTTCCATTCGCCATTAAGGTTAATAAAGCTATCGCGTTTCATCTGAGGTCTGGGATAATCGTTGAGGGGTAAATTCTTATCGAGGGTTTTGCCCCATCTTGTAAATAATCTTTCCATAATATACTCCAAATTTTTAAAATTTTTGTTGCATAGATAAGTTTATGATATCATAACATTGCATATTTTTCAATAATATATGTCTTCATTTTTTACCAAACTATTACAAATAATCATTGACGAAACAAATTTAAAGTGGTATAATCAGTTCAAAATATAATGAAAAGGTAGGGTCTTTATGCAATTTTTAGAACAGTTGCTTCAGGAAATCGCAGCACTCTTTATGTCATTTTTAATGCTTTTCGGCGGAGTTACAACTCCTGCATCAGGTGATGTTCTCAGAAACTTCTCTGATGACGTTAATATTGATTTCGTATTAACAGGCGATACTCAGGTTTGTGACTATATGCCCGAACGTGAAGCAAATCTTATGTCTTTCTCAGAAGATATGATGAACTCAGATATCGAGCTTGACGCATTCATCATCGCGGGTGATATTGCTGAAAACGGTATGCCTCATGAATTTGGCAGAGTATCAGCGCTCATTAAAGATTTCAATGTTGGAAAATACATTATGTGCACAGGAAACCACGATATCCGTCTTCGTGATTTCGAGGAATCTAAAGCAAATTTCCTTAACTTTATGAATGGTCTTAATTCAGAAGAGAATGCGCAGGATAACGTTTACTACAAAACAATGGTTGGCGAATATACATTCTTGATTATGGGCTCAGAGGAAATGAGATTTGAAGATGCTTTCATCAGCAGAGAACAGCTTCAGTGGCTCAACATTGAGCTTAAAAATGCAACTGCAGAAGGCAAACCTGTATTCGTAATCTGTCACTATCCTCTTGCAGAGGGTCACGGTCTTCCCAACACTTGGGGTTCTGCAAACAGCGGTGCAGGAGATGAATCTCTTCCCACTTATGAAAGAAAAGACGATTACGATATGACCGGTTCTATCGGCGACCAGACAAATGATGTTTACGATATTCTTACTAAATACGAAAACGTATTCTTCATTACAGGTCACCTTCACACAGGCTTTGGTAAATACACTTACGAAACAATCAGCGATAAAAACAATGTTCAGGGCGTTAACGTTCCCTCTGTTGGTATTGATAACAAAGACGGCGTTTATAACAACCCAGGTACAGGTCTTCTCGTTGAGGTTACAGATTCTCAGGTTATCTTCTATGCAAGAGACTTCAGAAACGGTAAATTCCTCACAACAGAAGATTGGTCAAAAGCTATTATGGCATTTGATATTATCTAAGATTTTAAACCTTTCTTAATTAACACAAATACACCTCTCGCATAATATATTGCAAGAGGTGTATTTTTTATGTTATCTGATATTGTTGCTCTGTTTCTTGCAATTGTTGGAGTAGTTTTCATTCTTTTTTCCATAGTATTCAAGCTTATGGTTTGGAAAGAGAGTGATGTAAGTATTTCCATCCCTTTAAACTCCGATAACGAAGAAATTTATAATCGAATTACAAATATTCGGGAAATATGCTCTTTCTTAGGAATAGAAAAGCAATGCACCATAGTTGTTGTAAACTACGGTGCATCCGAAAATTTTATAAACGAACTGAAAAACCACTTCTGTCAATATGATTTTCTTAAAATAATTTATAAGGAACAACCGATTAAAGAGTTGCATACATAACCGCTTTAATAGTGTGCATTCTGTTTTCTGCTTCCTGGAAAACAACAGACTGTTCGCTTTCGAAAACATCGTCTGTAACTTCCATAGCGGAGCGGTTGAATTTTTCGCACATTCTCTTACCGATTTCGGTTTTCTTATCGTGATAAGCAGGGAGGCAATGCATAAATATTGCGTTGTCACCTGCATTTTTCATTAATTCTGCATTTACCTGATAGGGTGAAAGCTCATTAATTCTTTCTGCCCAAACAAGCTCGGGTTCACCCATTGAAACCCAGACGTCAGTATAAATAACATCTGCATTCTTGGTAGCTTTCTTGGGGTCAACCTCGAATTTGAGAGTTGCACCGCTTTCCTTAGCAATTTTTTTACATTCGTCAACAAGAGCACTGTCAGGGAAATATTTCTCGGGAGCGCAAGCGGTGAAATTAAGTCCCATAATAGCGCAACCAACCATAAGGGAATTACCCATATTATATCTTGCATCGCCCATATAAACAAAGTTTATACCTTTGAGCTTACCGAAATTTTCTTTAATTGTGAGGAAGTCTGCAAGAATTTGTGTAGGGTGGAATTCATTTGTAAGACCATTCCAGACAGGAACTTTTGAATATTTTGCAAGCTCTTCAACAATTTCCTGACCATAACCGCGATATTCAATTCCGTCATAAATGGAGCTGAGAACGCGAGCGGTATCTGCAATACTCTCTTTTCTGCCTATCTGAGAAGCATTGGGGTCAAGGTAAGTAACACCCATACCCAAATCTCTTGCTGCAACCTCAAAGCTACAACGGGTTCTTGTACTTGTTTTTTCAAATATAAGAGCAATGTTTTTGCCTTTAAGGGTATCGTGGGGAATTCCGTTTTTCTTTTTCTTCTTAAGGTCTGCTGCAAGATTTATGAGGTATTCCATTTCCTCACTTGTATAATCAAGAAGCTTTAAAAAATCTCTGCCTTTTAAATTCATTTTTTATACCTCACAAGCTTTTTTAATAATATCTATCGCCTTTTCCAAATCCTCAAAGGAAATGTTAAGAGGTGGTAAAAGTCTTAATTTATTTTTTGCTTTAATTGGAAGAACACCGTTCTGCTGACAATATGAAAGAACTTCATTAACATCTTTTTCTGTTTCAATACCAAGCATAAGTCCTAAACCGCTGATGCTTTTAACACCATCACAAACAGAAAGTTTTTCAATAATATACTGACTTTTCTTTTCAATTTCTGAAAGGAAAGCTTCTGTGAGTCTTTCAATAATGCTTATTGCACCTGCGCAGGAAACAGGGTTTCCGCCAAAGGTTGAGCCATGAGAACCGGGTGTGTAAACATTTTCGGTTTTCTCGAAAAGCATTGTAGCGCCTAAAGGAAGACCGCCACCGATACCCTTTGCAGTTGAAACAATATCGGGGTTGATACCATATTTCATATAACCGTAAAGAGCGCCTGTTCTGCCGTTACCTGTCTGCACCTCGTCAACAACAAGAAGAACATCGTTTTCTTCTGCTAATTTTGCAAGACCTTTTACAAAGTCTTTTCCGAGAGGAACAACTCCGCCCTCACCCTGCACAGTTTCGAACATAATTGCGGCAACTTTTTCTTCTTTAATATATTTTTCAATTGTTTCCAAATCCCCTGCATCTGCATAAAGAAAGCCGTCAGTAAGAGGAAGGAAATCCTTATGAAAGTTTTCCTGCCCTGTAGCAGCAAGAGTTGTTATTGTTCTGCCGTGGAAGCTGTTATTAAGGGTTATGATTTTATAGAAAGCCACACCTTTTTTCTCTGCGGCATATTTTCTTGCAGCTTTAATTGCACATTCATTTGCTTCTGCGCCTGAGTTTGAAAAGAAAACCTTTTTAGCACCTGTTTTAGTGCAAAGAAGCTCTGCAAGCTTGGCGCAAGGAGATGTATAGTATAAGTTTGATGTATGCTGAAGAGTTGTAAGCTGTTCAGTTACCGCTTTAATCCATTCTTCATCACCAACACCAAAGGCACTTACACCGATACCTGTACCCATATCAATATATTCTTTACCGTCGCTGTCATAAAGCTTACTGCCCTTACCCGAAACTAACTCAATAGGAAAGCGGGCATAGGTATTGGCAACATATTTATTATCAATTTCTTTTATACACATTACTCTACACCTTTAACTAAAGTACCTGCACCTTCATCGGTGAGAAGCTCAAGAAGAAGTGCGTGAGGTACTCTACCATCAAGAATTGTTACTCTTCTTACACCTTTTTCAATAGCTTCAATGCAACATTCAACCTTAGGTATCATACCACCTGAGATAATTCCGTCTGCAAATAACTGACGTGCTTCTTCGGTAGTGACTCTCTTGATGATTGAATCGGGGTCGTTAACATCTCTTAAAATACCGGGAATATCTGTCATTGTGATAAGTCTTTCTGCTTTCATTGCACCTGCAATATAGGAAGCGGCAGTATCAGCATTTATGTTATAAACATTCCCCTCTTTATCGCAACCAACTGTTGAAACAACAGGAATATATTCCTTCTCAATAAGGTCAAGAATAGGCTGAACATTTACATTGGTAATTTCACCAACAAAGCCAAGTCTTTCATCCTTAACCTTGGCTTCAATAAGGTGACCGTCAATACCTGAAATACCAACTGCATTACCACCGAATTCACCTAAAAGGTTAACAAGCTGTTTGTTGATTTTACCTGCAAGAACCATCTGTACTATTTCTGCAGTTTCCTTATCTGTAACACGAAGGCCATCAACAAATTCACTCTGTTTGCCCACTTTTTTGAGCATATCAGAAATTTCAGGTCCACCGCCATGAACAAGAACAGGCTTAACACCGATAAGCCATAAAAGAACCAAGTCCTCCATAACCTGAAGCTTAAGCTCCTCGCTTATCATTGCATTACCACCGTATTTAACAACAATGATTTTATTGTGATATTTCTGAATATAGGGAAGTGCCTGAGTAATTATCTCTGCACGTTGAAGATTTGTAATATTCAAGTTTTCCATTTTCTCACGTCCTGTAATCGCCGTTGATTTTTACATATTCATAAGTAAGGTCACAACCCCAGGCAGTTGAAGAAGCTTCGCCTGAATTAAGACCAACATTTATAATAATCTCTTTTTCTAAGAGGATTTCTTTTGCTATTTCTTCGGAGAATTCAATGCCTGCACCATCCTTACAAACAGGAATGATGCCTTTGTTGGATTCAAAGGAAACATCAACCTTATTTACATCAACAAGAGCACCGCTGTAACCGATAGCACAAAGAACTCTGCCCCAGTTAGCATCTGCACCAAACATTGCCGCCTTTGTAAGAGAAGAGCAAATAACACTCTTAGCAACAATTTTTGCAGTTTTTTCATCACTTGCACCTGTTACTCTGCATTCGAGAAGCTTTGTTGCACCCTCGCCATCACCTGCAATCATTCTGCAAAGGTGAACTGTTACTGTGTTAAGAGCTTTCATAAAGGTCTCAAAGTCTTCGCCCTCTGCGGTAATTTCCTTGTTACCTGCCATACCGTTTGCAAGAACGCAAACCATATCATTTGTTGAAGTATCACCATCAACGCTGACCATATTAAAGGTATTCTGAATATCTGAAGAAAGTGCTTTCTGAAGCATTTCGGGAGCAATTGCAACGTCACTTGTAATGAAAACAAGCATTGTTGCCATATTGGGATGAATCATTCCGCTACCCTTTGCGATACCGCCGATTTTACATTCTACTCCGCCAATTTCAAAAGAAACTGCAATCTCTTTTTTAACAGTATCAGTTGTCATAATACCTTCTGCGGCATATTCGCTATTGTTATCACCAAGTGCATTTTTAAGAGCAGGAAGACCGTTTTTAATAGGGGTTATATCAAGAGGTTGACCGATAACACCTGTTGAAGCAACAACAACATCTTCTACATCAATTCCAAGCTCTTCTGCAGTAAGCTTTGCCATAGTCTTTGCAACCTCTATACCGTCTGCATTGCAGGTATTGGCATTACCGCTGTTGCAGATAACTGCTTGTGCCTTGCCATCCATAAGGTGCATTTTTGTAACCGCTAAAGGTGCACCTTTAACAAGGTTAGTTGTATATACTGCTGCGGCACTTGCTTTCTTTTTACTAAAAATAAGAGCAAGGTCGCGTTTTGTTTTATTTTTTCTTATACCGCAGTGAACACCACTTGCAGTAAAACCTTTTGCGGCACAGATACCGCCGTTAATGAGTTCCATAATTATATCTCCAAACCCTTTGTATCGTCATTCCCGAGAACAATGTTAAGGCATTCTACTGCCGCGCCCGATGCTCCTTTTCCAAGGTTATCGTATCTTGCGGTGAGAATGATTCTGTCTTCATTTCCGAAAACAGAAACAATCATACTGTCTTTTCCTGAAAGAAGACCTGCGGAAATGAAGCCCTCTTCATTTAAATTCTCTTCATATTTTACAAGAGGTCCATTATATTTATTTTTATAAATTTCTTTGATTTTTTCTATATCAAAGCCGTTTTTCAAATCGCTTTTAAATATGGGAACTGTCACTTCCATACCTGAATAGAAATTTGAAACAATGGGGCAGAATGCAGGAGCATTCTGAAGTCCTGAAATTTTAACCATTTCCTTTAAATGCTTGTGGTTCTGAGTAAGACCATATTGACGGGGTGCGCCTAAAAGCTCATCAGGCTCTTCCTCATATTCGGCAATCATTTTCTTACCGCCGCCGCTATAGCCTGTAAGGGAAAAGCAGGAAAGGTTTTCTGTTCCGTCAAGAGCACCTGCTTCAACAAGTGGATAAATAAGAGAAATAAATCCGCTTGCGTGACATCCCGGAACGGCAATTCTTTTTGAATTTTTAACTTTCTCTCTGTGAGAGGCAGAAAGTTCAGGGAAACCATACGCCCAATCGTCAAGAGTTCTGTGAGCAGTTGATGTATCAATAACAACTGTATTTTCATTTTCTATAAGTGAAACAGACTCTCTTGCCGCATCATCGGGAAGGCAGAGGAAAGCAATATCTGCACTGTTAAGAGCTTCCTTTCTGCTTTCTTTATCTTTTCTTTTTTCTTCTGAAAGGCTTATAAGCTCAATACCTTCAAACTGTTCAAGTCTTTCATATATTCTCAAACCGGTTGTTCCGGCTTTGCCATCAATAAATACTTTCTTTGCCATTGATAAACTCCGTTACCTGTTCAATCTGTTTTTCTACTGATTTATAACCTGTTGAACCTGCGGAAATTCTTTTTGAAATGCAGGTTTCAAGTGAAATTTCATTATATAAATCTTCTTCAAAAAGCTCGCTGTGTGCTTTATATTCTTCCATTGTAAGTGTATCAAGCACCTTGTTCTTTTCAATGCACTCTGCAACAGTCTGACCAACAATTTTATATGCAGTTCTGAAAGGCATACCCTTTTTAACAAGGTAATCTGCAAGGTCAGTTGCATTGATAAAGCCCTTCTGAGCCGCAGAATACATATTTTCTTTAAGAACTGTCATTGTTGCAATCATAGGAGCAAAAATGCTCAGGCATTTTTCAACTGTTTCAATGCTATCAAAGATTGCTTCCTTATCTTCCTGCATATCCTTGTTATATGCAAGAGGAAGACCCTTGAGAGATGTGAGAAGAGCGAAAAGGTCACCGTAAACTCTGCCTGTTTTACCTCTTACAAGCTCTGCCATATCGGGATTTTTCTTCTGAGGCATAATGCTTGAACCTGTTGTATAGGCATCATCAAGCTCAATAAATTTAAACTCCCAGGAAGACCAGAGAATAACCTCTTCGGAAAATCTTGAAAGGTGCATCATTATAACAGAAAATGCGCTCATAAGCTCAACACAGAAATCTCTGTCGGAAACACCGTCAATACTGTTCTGCATAATGCCGTAGAAGCCTAATTTCTGAGCTTCAAACTCTCTGTCTGTATCGTAGGTTGTGCCTGAAAGAGCGCAAGAACCGAGTGGAGAATAATTCATTCTCTTAACTGCATCCTGAAGCCTGCCTGCATCGCGGATAAACATCTGCGCATATGCAAGAAGGTGGTGAGCAAATGTAATGGGTTGAGCTCTCTGCAGATGAGTGTAGCCGGGAAGAATTGCATCCTGATTTTCAGATGCTTTATTACGAATAACCTCTACGAGAGAATAGATAAGGTCATTCACCTTCTCTGCCTCATCGCGAAGAAAGAGCCGTATGTCTACTGCAACCTGATCATTACGGCTTCTTGCTGTATGAAGGCGCTTACCCACATCACCTTTACGTGCGGTGAGCTCACTTTCAATAAACATATGAATATCCTCAGCATCACTATCAAAGGTAAGCTTACCCTCAATAATATCATCAAGAATTCCTGAAAGCCCGTCAATTATTTCTGCACAATCATTTTCTGTAATAATGCCCTGCTTTGCAAGCATCTGAGCGTGTGCTATTGAGCCCTGAATATCCTGGCGGTACATTTTACAATCGAAGTGAAGTGATGAATTGAAGTCATCCGCTTCCTTATCAAGTGCCTTTGTAAACCTGCCTGCCCACATTTTATCCATAGTAAATTGCCCTTTCAAAACCACTTTTGCACATCCGACCATTTATCGAATGTGCAAAAAGTTCAATTAAAATTTATTTCTCTAAGCCGTTTTTCTCTTTCATCTTAGCCATAACCTTGATTGGAAGGCCATAAAGGTTAATAAAGCCTGCTGAATCTGTCTGATCGTAAACCTCATCCTCATCAAATGTTGCCATATCTGCATCGTAAAGTGAGAATGGTGAGCATACACCTGCATTAATCATATTACCCTTGTAAAGCTTAAGCTTAACATCACCTGTAACTGTTTCCTGAGTTGAGTCAACAAATGCAAGGATAGCCTTTGTGAGAGGTGTATACCACTGAGCATTGTAGATAAGCTCTGCAAACTTCTGAGCAACAATTGCTTTATAGTGTGCTGTCTCTTTATCAAGGCAGATGCTTTCAAGAACTGAGTGTGCCTTATAGAGAATTGCTCCACCGGGAGTCTCATAAACGCCACGGCATTTCATACCTACAAGTCTGTTTTCAACAATGTCAAGAAGACCGATACCGTTTGCGCCACCAAGCTCATTAAGCTTTGTAACAAGCTCAACTGCACCCATCTCAACGCCGTCAACTGCTGTAGGAACACCTTTTTCGAAATGAATTGTAACATAGGTTGGCTTATCGGGTGCCATTTCAGGAGAAACGCCCATCTCAAGGAAGCCTTCCTTGTTGTAAAGTGGCTCATTCATCGGGTCCTCAAGGTCAAGACCTTCGTGTGAAAGGTGCCAGATGTTTTTATCCTTTGAGTAGTTTGTTTCTCTGTTTATCTTAAGAGGAACATTGTGTGCCTCTGCGTACTCAATTTCTTCTTCACGAGATTTGATATCCCACTCTCTCCAAGGAGCAATGATTGGCATATCGGGAGCGAAAGCCTTGATTGCAAGCTCAAATCTCACCTGGTCATTACCCTTACCTGTGCAACCGTGGCAGATAGCGTCTGCACCTTCAGCAATTGCAATTTCTGCAATTCTCTTTGCGATTGGCGGACGAGCAAATGCTGTACCAAGAAGATACTCTTCATAGATTGCACCTGCCTTAAGACCGGGGAAAACGTAATCCTCAAGGAATTCCTTTGTAAGGTCTTCAATATAAATCTTTGATGCGCCTGTTTTGATAGCCTTTTCTTCAAGACCTTCAAGCTCGCTTGCCTGACCTACGTTACCTGAAACTGCAATAACCTCACAGTTATTGTAGTTTTCTTTAAGCCAAGGAATGATGATTGATGTGTCAAGACCACCTGAGTAAGCGAGAACAACTTTTTTGATATTTTTCTTATCCATAATTTATTTCCTCCAAAACTGATTTTGAAAAAACATTCATTCGATATGCATAGTTATACACCTTTATGCAAAAAATGTCAAGACATTTAGATAATTATTTTTATTTATACATTTTTTCTCCAAAGTGCCACAAAACAGTAGTAAAACACCATATTTTTTGTGTATTTTTATACCTGATGCCAACTTGTATCCAACCGCAATATAATTGTATATATGCAAATTTATGCATAAAAAATGCATATATGCAGAAATTATACATTCCTGCATATATGCAAAATCAAATAAAAACATTATCAATTAAAGAACCGGTGTTGCTGAAAAAGCATTTCTGAGTATTTCGATAAAGATGCTGAAAATCTTTTCGAAATAATAGAAGAAATTATAACTGAACTCTGTTCTGCCTGAATCGTGGTGGCCAAGATTTGACTCAGGATTCTGAGCAAGTTCATTAGCTGTGAGAAGGTATGTTGAATATTCATCAGGCTTTGTTTCATCAAGCTCAATAACTCTTGCACCCTGAATCATATTGCTGTAGTAAGAGTCGTAAGTACAACCCGGAGTCATAATCATATCAATGCCATCGCAGTTAGCAATAAAGCCATTCTGATGGTCGTGACCGCATACGACGCCAAGAACGTCGCCACCTTCAACCATTGCATCCCACTGACCGTCGTTACCGTAACCCGGGCAACATTTTTCAAAAAGGTAACCCTCATACTGTGTCATATCAGGAATAACTGTATAAGTAGTACCATCCTGGAAGTTAATTGTTGCTTCACCAAGTTTAATATCTGACGGAAGGAAAATCTTCTCACAAGGCTCCTGAGGAATAATGTGCTGGAAAACAAGTGAAGGTACAACCTCTCCGCCATTTTCGGCAGTCATTTCGTCGCGGACCTTATTATACCACTCAATCTGATCTTCACGAACCCAGTCATATCCAAGCCACTCACCATCTGAAGTGCGTACATAGTCACCGCAATCAAACATCCAAAGGTTGAAAGCAAGCTTTGAACCATCGCTTGAAAGGATAGGAAGGTTATGAGTACCTGCACCGTGAAGTGAAGGGTCTGCATCGTAACCGAGGAAGCCTTCGTATTTCTGGTACTCAGCCACAATTTCCTCTCTTGTCATACCGCCTGAGGTTTCTTGATCATGGTTACCTAAAACCATGGTGTAAGGAACTCCTGCCACAATACAAGGAGCTAACATCTGAGCATATGTTCTCTTATCATCGTTATTAACATTATCGCCTGTGAAAACAACAAGATCTGCCTCTGATGCACGGATTGCCTCTTCCATAAAGAAAATCATTTCATCCTGCATAGGATAGTCTGTCTGCACGTCGGCAAGAACAAGAATCTTAAATTTACCGTTCTCATCAAATCTGAGGTCAGCGTCACTCTTATAGCTTGCAAAACCAACGCTTGCTACTGAGAAAACCATAACAACAGATAAAATAACTGCTAAAAGCTTTTTCATATTAATCTCCCTTTTGTTTTAACAAATTCTGTAAATTATATTATATACTGATAAAATCAATTTGTCAATTCACTAACAAGTTTCTTGAAATGTTTACCCTTTTCTTCAAAGTTTTTATAGTAGTTATAGCTTGCCGCCGCAGGCGAGAAAAGGCACACCTTACCTTTTCCGGTACATTTATCACAAGCACACACAGCATCTGCCATATCAACAGCGCACACCATATTTTTGTTGCAACCCATTTCCTTGAGCTTTTTAATAATCATATGCCCTGTTTCGGGAAGGCCTACAAGATTAGATATATCGGCATTATTCAGAAACTCAATAAAGGCTTCATAATCAATGCCTCTGTCAAGACCCCCGAAAAGAAGGGTGTCCACATTGCCGAGAGCCCTTACAGCGCCCATAACTGCTGTAGGAATAGTGGCAATACTGTCGTTATAATACTTAACTCCGTTAATATCTCCAACATATTCCATTCTGTGCTCAATGCCACCAAAGCTTTTTATCGCCTGACGCACAGCATCATCACCTACGCCGAAAATTCTTGCAACAGCAAGTGCGTATGCAATATCCTGACGATTGTGCTCGCCCTTAAGGTGCTCTGTGGAGTGCCACAGTTCGTTTACAAACTCATCATTTTCAGCATCCGTGAAGGTAACGGGTTTGCCGTTACCATTAACAATCACCTTATCCCAATCCACAATTCCCGTAAGGTCCTGCTCGGGATTATAGACCACTGCATCTCCCGGGTTCTGATACCTTGCAATATTAAGCTTTGCATTAACGTACCCTTCAAACCCTGTTTTATAATGGTCAAGGTGTTCTTGGTAGATATTAACAAGCACCGCAACATGAGGACTCGCCGTAGTAAATTCCAACTGATGAGAGGACATTTCAATAACTGCAACAAGGTCATCCCCTTCATCCGCCTTTTCAAACACAGGCACGCCAATATTTCCGATAAGGCAGGTATTTACACCCCCCGCCTTAAGCATTTCATATATAAGTGTTGAGGTTGTAGTTTTACCCTTCGAGCCTGTGATACCTACAACCACAGGCGCACAGAACCTGAGAAACATATCTGTCTGACAAGTTATTTCTGTACTTTCGGGGTACATATCATCTTCAAGAAAAGCTATACCCGGACTTTTGAAAACAATATCAAAATCCTTTAAGCAATCAAGATAATTCTCTCCGGATATAATACTTGTATACTCATCATCTATATCGGGCTTATTCATATCGCCCACAAAAAGCTCCTTTTCAGGCAGGTGCTTTCTTATGTAGTTATAGGTTGACCTGCCCTCTCTGCCGAAGCCGAGAATGAGCACCTTTTTATTCTTAATATACTCAATAATCTTTGACAATTAAAACCCTCACTCTGCAAAGGCATAGTTATCCTTGCCGTTTTTCTTTACACTGTACATAGCAGCATCTGCCTTTTCATAAAGCTCTGCATATGTACGACCATCCACATTATATATCGCAATGCCCACACTACAGGAAAACTCTTTTTCAGGCAAAGCTTCAAGTCTGATGCTATGACATATCTTCAATATATCCTGAGCTGTTTTTTCAGCCTTTTGGCGCATTGATTCAATGGTATCATTCACACCATTTATAATCACCACAAACTCCTCACCGCCGACTCTGCCAAGCACGTCATTCGCACCGAATCTTATTGATAATTTGCTTGAAAACTGCCTGAGGAAATTATCACCCTCGTGGTGACCATATGTATCATTAAGCTTTTTAAAGTCATCTATATCGATAAAGAGCAATGCACCCGGTTCCTCAGGTGATTCCTTAAGAAGCTCAGACACTCTCATACTTGTGGAAAGTTTGTTAAGGAAACCTGTAAGCTGGTCTGTTTCAGCCTGAGAAATAAGCCTTGTTTTCTCTTTCTTTTCCTTATCCACATCAGAAAGAGTACCCACAAACTTTGTGGCGTTTCCGTTTTCGTCATAAATAACGGCAAACTTTATCCTGTGCCACACACCATCGCCACGGTTATTATTGATTCGGGCATCAAATACATTTATTTTTTTGCCTGACAGGGCGTTACTAAGCGCCTCAATAAATGCAGGTACATCTCTATGGTCAATAATGTCTCCGTAGGTGAAATTTTCAATTGCATTTTCGATGCGCGTTCTTGATGTTGCTCCCCTGGCTTTTTTTGCAGAGAACTCGAACACATCTTCAACAACATCGTAATTAAAAAGCAGGTTATCCGAAATTTCTTCAACAATTTCGTATCGTTCCTTCTCTTCCTCAATCTGCATCTGAAGTTTTTTCATTTTAGTGATATCGGTAATGTTACAGATAAAAATTAAATCCTCTTTGGAAACATTTCTTGGCTTGCGGGTAGATATAAGCGCCCAAGCCTTTTCCCCGCCTTTTTTATTTATACGGGTTTCAAACTCAAGTATTTCTCCGGGCTCATATTGAGTATTAACCTTAGCAACCATATCAATGAAATCCGCCTGATTAAACAAATTCATTCGAATATCCGGGCTAAGCTCCTCATATTCATCCCTCGTATAGCCAAAAATGCTAAAGAAAGCATCGTTTGTATAGTCGAGCCTTATTCCATCGGGGTGAGGTGAAACAATAGCAATACCCGTAACGGCATCTCTTAAAATGGTTTCGAGAGATTCACGTGACAAATCCTTCTCATAATCTCCGCCGATTCTTCTCATAAACAAACCTCCATGCAAAGAAAATGCATTTATGCAAGTATAATATAACACAAATGATTTACTATAACAAGGATTTTTCAAAAACACTTGAATAAATACCACTAATTGTATATAATTTAGAATGAGTAATTATGATACATAATCTTGTTACTTAATACATTTTCAGCGGAGACTTTTATGTTAGAATTAAAGCACATTTCATTTAATGTTGCCGATGAAAAAGGCGAGAAGGACATCATAAAAGATGTTTCTCTCACCGTAGAGGACGGCAAATTTCTCGTAATAACAGGCCCCAATGGTGGCGGAAAATCTACCCTTGCAAAGCTCATTATGGGTATTGAGAAGCCAACCGGTGGCCAGATTATATGGAACGGACAGGATATAACAAATTTCTCTATCACCGAGCGCGCAAAGCTTGGCATAGGTTATGCTTTTCAGCACCCGCCACGCTTCAAGGGTCTTTCTGTCAGGGACCTTTTAAGCATTGCCCACGGCAGCGACCTTCCCGAAGACCAATGCTGTGCATATCTTACACAGGTAGGTCTTTGCTCAAAGGATTATCTCAACCGTCAGGTTGACTCATCCCTTTCAGGCGGTGAAATAAAACGTATAGAGATTGCTACACTTATGGCGCGTGACCTTCAGCTTGCAATTTATGATGAGCCTGAAGCAGGCATTGACCTATGGAGCTTCAATATGCTTGTAGAAAGCTTTAAGGGTATTTCCAAAACACGTAAGGAAAGTATGGTAATCATCTCTCACCAGGAGAGAATTATGAAAATCGCCGACGAAATCGCAATTATTGCAGACGGACTTGTAAAGAAAATCGGTCCTCAGGAAGAGGTTTTTCCGGAACTGATGCGCGAATTCGACAACAGTTGTTCATTCAGATAAAAGGTACAGGATATATAAGATATGAATAAAATAGACCGCTCTATGCTTGAGGCTGTAGCTGACCTTCACGGTACGCCTCAGGGAGCATACAACATAAGAAAAAACGGTGAAGGAATTGAAAGACGCTCGAGCGCAAATATTACAATTGAGCCAAAAACGGACAAGCCGGGTATTGATATTACCGTAAAGCCGGGCACTAAAAATGAAAGTGTACACATCCCCGTTATCATTACCGAAACAGGTGTAGACGACCTTACCTACAACGATTTTTATATCGGTGATGATTCAGATGTTGTCATTGTTGCAGGTTGCGGAATTCACAACTCAGGCGATAAAAAAAGTGAACACGACGGTATCCACCGCTTCTTTATAGGCAAAAACGCCCGTATAAAGTACGTTGAGAAGCACTACGGCGAAGGTGACGGCTCAGGCGATAGAATATTAAACCCCGTAACAGAAATATATATGGATGAAAACTCCTACTGCGAAATGGAAAGTGTGCAGATTAAGGGTGTAGATTCCACCAAGCGCAACACTATTGCAAAATTAGAAAAAGGCGCAAGTCTTGTGATTCTCGAAAAGCTTATGACCCACGGCAAGCAAATTGCTCACTCAGATATGGTTATTGAGCTTAATGGTGAAAATGCTTCGTCACAAATAATCTCACGTTCCGTTGCAAAAGACAGTTCTGAGCAGGTTTTCTATCCCCGCGCAGTAGGCAATGCAAAATGCCGTGCTCACGTGCAATGCGACTCAATTATTATGGGTGAGGCAAAAATACGCTCAATCCCCGAAATTGCCGCAAATCATTGCGATGCAAACATTGTACACGAGGCGGCTATCGGCAGAATCAATAATGACCAGCTTCTTAAATTGCAAACAATGGGTAAAACAGAGGAAGAGGCGGAAGAAATCATCATAAACTGCTTCCTCAAATAATCAAACTTTTGGAGTGATAATAATGGCTAAAAGAGTTTTAGCATTTGACTTTGGTGCATCAAGCGGCAGAGCAATTATAGGTGAATTTGACGGTGAAAAAATCACTCTCAGAGAAGTTCACCGCTTTTCAAATGACCCTGTTACCATAAACGGCACAGTTTATTGGGATGTACAGAGACTTTTCTTTGAAATTAAACAAGGTATCCTCAAAGCTAAAGAGGATGGCGGATTTGACTCAATCGGTATAGACACTTGGGGTGTTGATTTCGGTCTTTTGAGAAAAGACGGCACTCTTGTAGAGAACCCTGTGCACTACCGCG
Organism: Acutalibacteraceae bacterium; assembly: GCA_045543035.1. GTDB lineage: Bacteria > Bacillota > Clostridia > Oscillospirales > Acutalibacteraceae > DTU089. The sequence goes on from JAZQMA010000033.1 coordinate 46,317, forward strand.
ACAAGAGAAATGACGGTATGGTAGAAAAAGCAAAGAAATATATGTCCCATGAAAGAATGTATGACATCACAGGCATTCAGTTTATGGATTTCAACACAATTTTCCAGCTTTTATCCTTAAAGGAAAACAGACCATACATACTCGAAGAAGCAGAAACACTTCTTTTTATGCCTGACCTTCTTGCTTATATGCTCTCAGGTGTAAAATCAACAGAGTACTCAATTGCAACCACATCACAGATGGTTGACTTAAAAACACGAAACTGGTCTGATGAAATTCTTGATACTTTCGGAATCAAGAAAAGCCTTCTCACAGATATTGTACCAACCGGCACAGTAATCGGTAAGCTCAGTAAAGACATCTGCGAAGAGTTAGGTGTTCCTGAAGCAGATATTATAAGCGTTGCCTCACACGATACACAGAGTGCAATCTCTGCTGCTCCCTGCGAATACGAAGATTTTGCATTCATCAGTAGCGGTACATGGTCTCTTTTCGGTACAGAGGTTAAGGAGCCTGTTCTTAACGAGGCTTCCAAAAAGCTTAACGTCACAAACGAAGGTGGCTACGATTATTCAATTGCTTTCCTTAAAAATATATGCGGCCTCTGGCTTATTCAGGAAAGTCGTCGCCAATGGATTCGTGAAGGTACAGAGTATTCATATGCAGAGCTTGAAAAATTAGCACTCGAATGCGAGCCTCTCAAGTGCTTCATCGACCCTGATGCACCCGAATTTGCAGTTATGGGCAATATCCCTAAGAGAGTAAAAGAATACTGTGAAAAGACAAATCAGTATGTTCCGCAGACTGTAGGCGAGATTATGCGTTGTATATACGAAAGCCTTGCACTTAAATACCGCCTTACCTTTGACGGTATTATGGAATGCACAGGCAAAAAGTATGACCGTATTCACGTTATGGGCGGTGGCACAAAGGATAAACTTCTCCTCAATATGACAGCACAAAGCTGTAACGTTGACGTTTACGGTGGTCCTATCGAAGCAACTGCATTAGGAAATATTGCAATTCAGCTTATTTCTTCAGGCGCAATTGCTGATATTAAGCAAGCTCGCAAAATTATTGCCCAAGGCGAAAATCTCAAGCATCACGCTCCGGAAAACAGAGACGTATGGGAAGATGCTTACAAGAGATTTGTTGACATAATCAAATAAAATGACTACATTTCCGAAGCTTGATGAAAAAAGCATTAACTATGTGCTTGAAACGGTAGAAGCAATTACCGATTCCACAGAAGAACGTCGCACAGGCGAAAAAGGCGAGGAACAGGTTAACCACCTGTTCCTCAATGAGCTTATGAGATATTGTGACGATACTCAGGAGCAACACTTCCAGACCCATCCCGGTGCCGGAACTATAACGCAAAAAATACTTTGCGGACTTCTGATAATCTGCGCTCTGCTTTTCTCTTTATCTGTTTCAAAGGGGTACACAGGCACGGCAATAATATCACTTTTACTTAACCTGTGTATATTTGCAGTTTTTTCACACAAATTTATTTTTGACGGCACAAAGCTTGATATAATAAAACCCCGAAAAAGCTCATCTAATATCATAGGCAGACGTTTTCCTCAAGGTTCTGCTCAGCAGAGAGTTGTTTTCGTAACACATTCAGATGCGCCTCTCAGTGTGAGAAGCTTTTTATTCGGCAATATGGCAACGCAGATTATTGCTGTGTGCTCTCTTGTAGGCAACACCCTTCTTTTCTGCAGTCAGGCACTTTTCCTGTTCTGTGGCGCACCTATATCTGCTCCTTTGTTTTTGTTTCTCAGGGCAGTATGCCTTGTTTTTCTTCCCTTCTATGCTATAGGAATGGTACTTATAAACCCTAAAAAGACCTCCTCAGGTATAAGTGCAAGTCTTATGCCTTCAGCTATCATCCTCAGCATACTCAAGCAATTTTCAGAGGATAGCTTCCGCTATGAAAAAACAGAATTTTGTTGCCTTATAACAGGCTCTGAGTATTCAGGCAGAGCAGGCTCATATGCCTTTGCAAAGAAATATCGCCGTCTGTTTTCTGATATACCCACTGTATTTATTCCGCTCGAAGAAATCACCACATCTGATAAATTGTCAGTATTTTTTAAAGACGGTAGCGGAAATAAGGGTTCTGCTCAGATTGCATCAATAATTGCTCAGGCTGCAGAGAATCTGGAGCTTCCCCTCTCAAAAGAAAATACTCTTTTGGGCACCGCGGCATTCACTCCCTTTTCAACAAATCATTTTCCCGCCTGTTCATTGGGCACATCAAAAAAACATATATCAAAAAGCGTTTCTCCCACGGCTGATAAAATCACGGCAATCCGACGTAAAACAATAGCCGATGTTGGTGCGCTGATTATAGAAACATTAAATTACTACGATAGTTGAGGTACTTATCATGGCAAAGATTCTTAATTCAACAGTAAAAAATATTCCCTGGCAGGATAAGCCTGCAAATTGCACAGACCCTGTGTGGAGATATATCGAAAACCCAATCATTGACCGCTCATTTGTTAAAGATGCAAACAGTATTTTCAATTCAGCTGTTGTTCCTTACAAGGGCAAATTTGCCGGTGTATTCAGAATGGATGATGTTACACGTGAGCAGTACCTTGTAACAGGCTTTAGTGATGACGGCATTCACTGGAATCTTAATGATGAAAAGATTTTTGGCGGTTATGACCCTCGCCTTTGCGAAATTGACGGTGTGTATTATCTTTCATGGGTTTGCCACACAGAATGCGGTACATCAATCGGTATTGCAACTACAGAGGATTTTGAAACATGGACACGTTATGAAAACGCTGTTCTCCCCGTTTCAAGAAATGGCGTATTATTCCCAAGGAAAGTAAATGGTGAATATATGCTCTTCTCCCGTCCTTGCGATAAGGGTCACACCCCCTATGGTGAAATCTTTTTAAGTCATTCAAAAGACCTTACATATTGGGGTAAGCATCATTTTGTTATCCGCCCTGAAATGAACTGGGAAATGACAAAGGTAGGCGCTGGTCCTACACCTATAGAAACAGATGAGGGTTGGCTTTGCTTCTATCACGGTGTACTTACAAGCTGCAACGGCTTTACATACAGCATGGGAGCAATGCTTGTTGATAAGGATGAGCCATGGAAGGTGCTTCACAGAGCAGACCGCTATCTCCTTTCACCAAGAGAAACCTATGAGTTTGTTGGTGATGTGCCTAATGTTGTATTTCCTTGTGCCGCTCTTGCAGACAGCGAAACAGGCAAAATAGCAATTTACTACGGCGGTGCAGATACAGTTGTAGGTCTTGCTTTCACAACAGTTGACGAAACAATTAATTATATTAAGGAACACGATTTAATCAAATAATATGTTTTTGAAAAAGTTTTTCGGTGATAAAGCGTTCTATAAAATGACGCTTTCTGTTGCCATACCCATAATGATACAAAACATTATAACAAACTTTGTAAGCCTTCTTGATAATCTTATGGTAGGCGCATTGGGCACAGAGCAAATGTCAGGTGTTTCAATCGTTAACCAATTGATTTTCATATTTAACCTTGCAATATTCGGAGCATTAAGCGGTGCGGGCATATTCACCGCACAGTTCCACGGCAAAAAAGATACAGACGGCATACGCTACACCGTGCGATATAAAATTTATATCACTCTTATACTTCTTGCAGTAGGCCTAACCGTTTTTTCCCTTTTTAACGAATCGCTTATAAATATGTTTCTACATGAATCAAACGATTCGGGAGATATTGCTCTCACCTTAGATTATGCTCAGAAATATATAAAAGTGATTCTATTGGGCTTTTTACCTTTCTGCATAACACAGACAATATCAAGCTCTCTGAGAGAAACCGGTGAAACTGTTGCCCCCATGGTTGCAAGCTTTATTGCAGTGCTCACAAACTGTTGCTTCAACTGGGTGCTCATCTTCGGTAAACTCGGTTTCCCTGCATTGGGCGTTGAAGGTGCAGCTATTGCTACCAATATTTCACGATATGTAGAATGTATAATAATCATATGCTACACCGTGAAAAAGCGTTCTCGATTCCCCTACTTTAAAGGCTTATTCAAAAGCTTTTATATTCCCGGTAAAATTTGTAAGGATATTTCCGTTAAAGGTATGCCTCTTTTATTCAACGAGTTCTTTTGGTCTTTAGGAATGTCTCTTTTAAGTGTGGCATACAGTCTTCACGGCATTGCCGTTGTAGCAGGGTACAGTATTTCTTCCACGGTAATGAATCTTGCTAATATTTCTTTCATTTCCTTGGGTAGCAGTATCGGTATCATTATCGGTAAGCAATTAGGTGCAAATGAATTCGAAAAGGCATACGACACAGACAGAAAGCTTATAACCTTCTCGGTGCTTCTCAGCCTTGCTGTTTCAGTCTGTGTTATTGCTCTGAGCGACCAAATACCCCTTCTTTACAACACAAGCGCAGAGTCAAAGGAATATGCAGCTTATTTCATAAAAATATCTGCAGCATTTTCATTTGTACACGCTTTTGCAAATGCTGCATATTTCACCATAAGAAGCGGTGGCAAAACACTTATAACATTTTTAATGGACAGCGTATTTGTTATGCTTATCAGCGTTCCGGTTGCATTTTCACTTTATTATATTTTCCACTTAAATATTCTAATAGCCTTCCCCATTGTGCAAGCGGTAGATATTATAAAGGTGGTAATCGGCTTAGTCCTTATAAAGAAAAAGGTCTGGTTAAACAATATAGTTGAATAGCAAAAAATAAGCTCCGCAGGTTTTTCCTGCGGAGCTATTTTTATAAAAAATTAATTATTTAACAGCGTTCTTGTGAGCTGCGCCTCCCTTGAATGCAGGAACCTTTGATGCAGCAATTTTGATTGTCTCGCCTGTTCTTGGGTTACGGCCTTCCTTAGCTGCTCTTTCACGTACTTCAAAAGTACCGAAACCGATGAGCTGAACCTTATCACCCTTAGCAAGAGCGCCTTCGATTGCACCGAAAACTGCTGCTACTGCCTTGTCTGCATCCTTTTTTGATAAACCTGCAGCTGCAACTGCATTTACAAGATCTGTCTTGTTCATTTTAAAATCCTCCAAAAAAATTTTTTATTTTCCAAACCGTTGACACGATTTAATATGGACATATTATTTTGTAAGAGCTTTCGCTTCTTCCCACAAGGAATCGAGAACTTCAATAGAAGCAGACTTCATATCTATTCCCTTTTCTGAGGCAAGCTTCTCTGTCACGGTAAAACGCTTCATAAACTTCTGAGTTGCTTTTTCAAGAGATGTTTCCGCATCGCATTTGCAGAATCTTGCCACATTTACTGCGGAGAAGAGAAGATCTCCCAACTCATCTTCAATACGGACAGAGTTGCCCTCTGCAAGAGCCTCTTTTAATTCTTTTGATTCCTCTTCAATTTTGAGAAATGCACCCTCTGCATTATCCCAATCAAAACCTGCTTTTTTAGCCTTTGACTGCACTTTCTGCGCCTTCATAAGTGCCGGATATGTAGCAGGTATTGATGCCATGGCTTCACTCTGAGTTTTCTGAGATTTGGTCTGACGCTTGATATCGTCCCAATTCTTGAGAACATCATCGGTTGAATTTACCGAAACATCACCAAACACGTGTGGATGACGTATTATAAGCTTTTGGCAGATATCGTTACACACATTGTTTATTGTGAACCACTCTTCATCACGTGCAATATCCGAGTGAAGCACCACTTGAAGAAGCACATCCCCCAACTCCTCTTGCATAAGCACAGGGTCAAGATTATCGATTGCTTCAAGCACCTCGTAAGTTTCTTCAAGAAAATTCTCTCGGATACTTTGGTGAGTCTGCTCTCTGTCCCAAGGGCAACCACCGGGCTCCCTGAGAATTTTTACGATATCTACTAAATCCTGAAAACCATAAGTTTCCTTAAATATAAAGTCAACAGCCATAGTATTTAATACTCCTATATTTTATACGATAAGTTTATATTTTTCAAGTATTTTGGCAATTTTTTCTCCTTTTGGGAGCAATAAAATGTCATTTTTGACTAAAGTTTTCAACAATAATGCCGAAATAGCATAAACAACTACGGCAACACCGATAGAAATTATACAAGCAAGTGAATTGCCGTTAAGTCTTGAATTCATATCACCAAAGGTCAAAACAGAGCTGAGAAGCTCATATGAACCCCATGCAGAAGCACCGCAGAGCACCGCTGCAATAAGGGGTTTGACGAGAACAGTTTTAATATCTATCCTCACCCCTGTTTCCTTTCTCAGCACGCCGTAGTTAATGAAAATGCAGAGAAGGTAGAAGAATGCTGAACCGAAAACTGCACCCTTTATATTAATTTCAGGCACACCTATAAGGAAATAATTGAGACCGATTTTAAATGCACAGCCTATAGCAAGGGCTTTTGCAGGAACATCTGCTCTGCCTATTGCCTGTAAAATATTAGTAAGGGGTGACGACAGCGTAAGAATTGCCATCATAAGACCGTAAAGCGCAAGCACGGGTGCAGCAACGGCAATACCGCTCTGATTTTCTGTGCCTGTGTAGAGAAGCGAGAGGATAGGCTCACTAAGTGCAAAGAAGCCTGCTCCTGCAGGGAGAGCAATAAGCATTGTTGTTCTGAAAACTGTATTCACAGTTTCATTTATTGTCTTTTTGTCTTTTTTTGCCATCGCACCTGAGATAATAGGGATTGCGCTGACACCAAGAGTCATCATTATTGTAGGAATAAGGTTTCTGAAATCAAGGGTGGTGTCGTATGCACCGTAGAGGAAGGTGTGAATTGTGTCTGTAGTGATTTTCGCTGAATTTATGGAATCACCGTAAATATCCATAATTGTATCGTAGTTTTCTGCTACAACGCTTTCAAGACGATTCTGAATCATCCAGGTATCAATAAAGTTTGTGATATTAAGCACAAGTGAGCTGATAGCGGTAGGTACTGCAATTTTCACAATCTCACTTACAGTATCTTTTTTCGGAGCAGCAAGAGGAGAATTTACAAGCATCTCCTTTGATATGCCATCCTTCTTTATTTTGTGGCGAAGAATTGTATAAAGGCACGCAAAAACAGTACCCAATGTAACACCTGAAATAGCACCTGCCGCTGCAAGTGCATACACTATAGGCGGAAGAGTACCGTTTTCTGCAACCTGACCGAATACGGCACCTGTTGCGGCAACCTCTGCTGCGGCATAGTCAATAACCGCATAGGAAAGTGCAAGGCCAAAAATCAGCTTGGCAAGTGACTCAATAACCTGCGATATTGCCGTAGGGTACATATTATTAAGACCTTCATAGTAGCCTCTGTATGTACTCATTACACAGCAAAAGAGGATTGAAGGTGCTATCATAAACACGCTGTAGATAGCATAGGGAGAGCCTACGGAATCAACATAAGGCTGAGCTGCAAGAAGAAGCACCGCAGTTCCCACAAGACCGAGACCCAAGAACAGAGGAAATGTGGTTTTCATTACCTGCTTAACATCTCTGTATTTACCCAATGCTACATTTTTAGAAACAATAGCCGAAACCGCAACGGGCAGACCTGCCATTGATATTGCATAAATAGGTGTGTAAATATTATATGCAGATGCAAAATAACCTCTTCCCAAGGAGCCTATGATACCCGTAAGAGGAATTTTATAAACTGCACCTATAACCTTCACAAGTGCGGTAGCAATAACAAGCACCATTGCACCGCCTAAAACGTTTTGCTTTTTTGTAGCTTTTTCTGACATTTTCTCAATTCTCCTTTACTCCTATAAATTCACGCATCAGCGAATCATCCGGTACTAATGCTGAATCTATAACAGGGAATTTTTGCAAGGCTCTTACAAGCCTTTGCGATTCATTATAAAATTCAGATTCTTTATCAAGAGTGGATAGCAATTCTATTGCTGTTTCCTTCAGTATGCACGTCTCATAAAGATGAATAGTGTTAATTTTTATATCTGCATTGTCTTTGAAGGGGAAGAGATAGGTATCCTCACCGTAGCGCACCGTTATCCACAGCTTATATGTTTTTTCCACAGAGCTTCCGCGGAATTTAAAATCTCTTACAAGACGCCTGATAAAACGCATATTTCTCTTATTCAGAACAATATTGCCCTTATTGTCATAAATCCTTGATGACAGATTTATATAGATTTTAAGAAGTCTGTTTTGAGGAAGTGTATCAGTTATAACAGGATTAAGGGCGTGAAGGCCCTCCACTATTATTACATCCTTGGGAGAAAGTCTGATTTTTTTATACTCCTGCTTTCGTTGCCCTTTCACGAAGTCAAACTCAGGAAGGTTAGTTTCGCCTTTGTCGAGAAGTTCCTGCATTTTTTCCTGAAAGCACTTTATATCAAGGCACTCAACAGTTTCAAAATCAGGTGTACCGTCAGGGAAACGTGGTGCATCCTTGTTATCAAGATAAAAATCATCAAGGGAAACCGTGTAGCTTTCAATCCCCTTTTCTTTAAGTGCCTGCCTCAGTTTCTTAGCCGTGGTAGTTTTACCCGCAGAGCTGGGCCCTGCAATCATAACAATTTCAGAAACATCTCTGTCACAAATAAGTTGAGCGATATTATTTATTTTATTATTATACTTTTCTTCACACTCCCGTATAAAATCCGCGGGAGTATTACTTTTTTCAACAATATACTCAATGTTATTATTTATGTTTGACATGATGCGCCTCCCTTCAGGTTATGATGAATAATATTCTTTAAAAAATTCTGATATTCTTTCTTTTTTCTCAAGCAGAGCCGGGAATCTTGACACATACTCAAAAGGAAATTTAAAATTGAAAATTCTTTCAATTTTTGCAATTCCGGGAGAAAGCAGCTTCGTAACAGAGCCTGCCCCTACAGAAAGTATATGCTGATATTCTTCCATCATTAAAATATTGTATTCACATTCCTTACCTTTTTTGCACCATCCCACATTTTCAAAATTACCCAGAGCTTTACTCTGACGGTACATATAGTAAGGGTGATAACCTGACCGTGTCAGCGCCTCAAATGAATAATCAAGCATTTTTTCAATATTCTTTTCAGTAACGGAATCCGTTTCATTCTCAGTAACAAGAGACGAAGACCTTTTAAGTGCGAGAGTATGCACAGTGATATTTTCCGCGCCAAGCTCTATTGCTCTGTCAACACTATGCTTGAAGCTTTCAAGGGTATCTGTGGGCAGGCCTGCAATAAGGTCCATATTTATTGTGTTAAATCCTGCCTTACGGGCTTGTTTGAATTTTTCTTCCGTAAGAGCGGTAGTATGGCACCTGCCGATTTCCCTTAAAACACTATCGTTAAAGGTTTGCGGATTTATACTTATCCTGTTTACATTATGCTTTTTGAGAACAGAAAGCTTTTCTTCTGTTATGGTATCTGGTCTGCCTGCCTCCACGGTATATTCACGGCATTGTGATAAATCAAAATTATCTTCAATTGCACAGAGCACAACATCTAACTGCTCTGCACTTAACGTAGTTGGCGTACCACCGCCCCAATAAACTGTAGTCAGCACAAGCCCTGCTTCCTTTGCTTTTTGTGCAGTAAAGGATATTTCTTCACAAAGCTTTTCTACATATTGTGGTAAAAGCTTTTTTGCAGAATCCGTACCAATTGAGTGAGATACAAAAGAACAATAACTGCACCTTGTAGGGCAAAACGGTATACTTATGTAGAGACTGAATGAATTATTGGGTGAATTTTCAATTATTTCTTTTTCCGCCTTTGCAACACTTAATGCAAGAGCTGTTTTCTTTTCATCCACAAAAAAGCGGTTCGTAAAATAATCAACTGCACCATCTTCGCCTATCTCATCCATTTTATTCAGAAGAAGCTTTGATGGACGCACACCTGTAAGCATACCCCATTTGGGTGCAAAACCGCATATGCTTTTAAGAAGAGGATATGCGAGAGAGAGCAAGTCATACTCTTCATCGGTGCAAAGTCGGGCAGGCTTTTTATTTTCGGCTTTTTCCTTCTTTCCGTTGAAGGAAAACTCTGCTTTATAATACACCTGAGAAGATTCCCTTTTGATTTCAGTATAGAAATAATTACCTTCATCTTCACAGAATTCTCTGAGGACTATATTCTTTTCAAATGGGAAAAAGAGAAACAGAAGCTTCTCCGTCTCATACAAAAAATCGTGGTTAATACAATACAAGTTCATAGTAAATAAAAATTATACATCATTTCCTGAGCCACAGTTGTGCTTTCTCCGTGACCGCAAAGAAGCACCGTATCAGGTGCAAATTTCTTAATTTTTCTCACAGAAATCATAAGCTGAGTGTGATTTCCGCCATAAAGGTCCGTTCTGCCTACGCTCCCTTTGAAAAGAGAGTCACCTGTAAAGGCAACCTTCTCGCCTTCACAATAAAGTATGATACCACCCTTTGTGTGACCGGGAGCATCAATTACTTGAAATGAAAGCTCTCCTACTTCAAGAATATCACCGTCTTTCACGGTTTTATCATCATAGCAGGGGTAAAAGGGGAGCCCGAAATTCACAGAAGCCGAAAGAACAGGGTCACACAATGCAGGTGCATCCTCAGCACCCACCACAACCAAGGCATCAGGGTACTTCTCTTTTAATCTGCCCACACCTGAAACGTGATCAAAATGAGCGTGTGTACAGATAATGTACTTTAATTCCTTTATTCCGCTTTCAAGAATAGCACTTTCAAGCCGGAGGTTATAATCACCCGGGTCTATTACCGCACCAATGCCGTTATTGTCGCTCACAACATAGCAATTAGCGCTGACAGGACCTAAGGTAAGGTTTTTGATATTCATATTAAGCACTCCAGATATCTGTATCAAAACAGATTGTTACAGGGCCATCGTTTACAAGTGAAACCTTCATATCAGCACCGAAAACACCCTTTTCAACACGTTTTACACCATATTCCTTAAGCTTTTCGCAATAAAGCTCATACAGCTTATTAGCTTTTGCAGGCTCCTCGGAGGGTGTGAATGATGGTCTGTTTCCTTTTTTTACATCTGCACAAAGTGTAAACTGAGAGATAGCAAGAATCTCTCCGTCAACATCAAGCACAGATAAGTTCATCTTGCCGTTTTCATCCTCGAAAACACGAAGCGAAGCGGTTTTTCTTGCTAATAAATCTGCCTGCTTTTCGGTGTCGCCCTTGCATACACCCACAAGAATCATATATCCTTTGCCTGAAGAGCCTACCACTTTACCATCAACGCTGACAGAGCTCTCCAAAACACGCTGTATTACCGCTTTCATCAGTTACTGCTCCTTGTTACATCTATAATGCCGTTTATTGTTTTAAGCTTTGAAACAACCACATTGAGAAAATCTGTGCTCTTAACAGTAATTGTGATGTAGATAAAATATCTTCCATCCTTCATTTCTCTTGTGTTAATAGAGTTAATCATAACCCTCATATCTGCAAGCAGGGTTGCAACGTCTGCCATAAGAGCCACACGGCTCTCGCAGTTGATTGTAAGACCAGCCTTGAATTCCTGGTTAGCGGTACTGCTGAGCCACCTTGCGCTGACCCATCTTTCAGGCTCCTCACAGGCTGTTACATCGCGGGGAACATTAGGGCAATCTCTCTTATGAATTGAAACACCATGGCCTCTTGTAATAAAGCCGATAATTTCATCACCCGGTATAGGTGCACAGCAACGAGAAAGCTTAATAAGACAGTTATCAATACCCTCTACAGAAACGCCTTCACCTACAGCGCGCTTAACAGCCTTCGATTCCTGAACCTTAATTTTTTCAGGCTGATTTGCTGTTGAGATTCTGTGATACTCGTCTCTTATAAACGGAAGAACCCTTGAAATAAATATTCCGCCATAGCCGATAGCGGCATAGAAATCCTCCACAGAGCCACAATGCTGACGCTCAGCAAGAGTTTCAATAAGAGCAGTATACTCCTCTTCGGTAAAGCGCATTTTGTTACGCTTGATTTCTCTTTCAAGCTCTGCCTTACCTTCAACAATATTTTCATCTCGACGTTCTTTTTTGAACCAGGCACGGATTTTTGTTCTTGCACTACTTGTTTTAACAATTGTGAGCCAATCACGGCTTGGTCCCTTACCGGGTTGTGAAGATGTGAGAACCTCAACAATTTCACCTGTCTGCACCTTGTAATCAAGTGGCACAATTCTACCGCCCACCTTGGCACCAACCATTTTTGTACCAACAGCGGAGTGAATTGCATATGCAAAGTCAATAACGGTAGCACCTGCAGGAAGGTTTATAACGTCACCCTTTGGAGTGAAAACGAAAACCTCTTCGCTGACAAGGTCGCTTTTGATCGTACGAACAATATCCTTAACATCGTCTGCTTCCTTCTGTGTTTCAAGAAGCTGACGAATCCATTGAAGCCTCTCTTCAAACTTCTGTGTTCCGTTAAGACCTAATTTATATTTCCAGTGAGCTGCAATACCGAACTCTGCAGTGTGATGCATTTCCCACGTACGAATTTGCACCTCAAAAGGAATACCTGCCTTACCGATAACGGTAGTATGAAGAGACTGGTACATATTAGGCTTGGGAGTTGAGATATAATCCTTGAATCTGCCCGGAATGGGTGTGAACATATCGTGAATTATACCTAAGCAGTCGTAGCACTCTATAGTGGAATTAACTATGATTCTGACTGCATATATATCGTAGATTTCATCAAAATTTCTGTTTTGCATATACATTTTGCGGTATATGCCGTGCACACTTTTGATACGTGCCTCCATCCTTGCTTCAGGCACAACTGCGTGCACTCTCTCGCCTATCTGCTTCTTTATGGACTCAAGAAATTCCTTGTGGGATTTCCCCTGCTTGGAAAGCTCATCCTCAATCTCCTTATATCCTATAGGGTCAAGAAAGCTGATTGCTCTGTCCTCAAGCTCTTCTTTAATTGCTCTGATACCTAAGCGGTGAGCAATGGGAGCGTATATTTCCAGAGTTTCAAGAGCCTTATCGCGCCTTTTCTGCGGTGCCACAAAGTTAAGTGTACGCACATTGTGAAGTCGGTCTGCAAGCTTAATGATAATCACACGGATATCCTCAGACATTGCAAGGAGCATTTTACGCACATTTTCAGCCTGTTGCTCTTCCTTATCCTTTATATCAAGAGGCACCTTACCTAATTTTGTAAGCCCGTCAACAAGTGATGCTATATCTGCACCAAATTCTTTTTTTACCTCTTCAAGAGTAAGATCTGTATCTTCAACAGTATCATGAAGCATAGCTGCCACTACGGACTGATAGTCCATTCCATAGTCAATCACTATTTTGGCAACTGCAATAGGGTGAATGATATATGGTTCACCCGATGAGCGCATCTGCCCATTATGACGTTCCTTAGCCACTTTAAATGCCTTATCAATAACAGCAGCTTCTTCCACACCAAAAAGCTCCGCCGCCTGATGCTTTAATTCATTATACATCAATTCAACGCTTGTATTTTCATCCACACCTATCACCCCAATCACACATTTTTATAATTCTGAACCTTTTTGAAAATCTCGGAATTTTCAATAGGATTTTTCACATTTTCTGCAGGAATAGAATAAACTCCGTTATTGTAATCCAAAATACCGAGCTCTGTAAGCACATCGAGAGCAATCCGGCAATTAACAATATTTTCTGCAGAAAGACCTAATCTATGACAAAGGACCTCGGCAGAAAAATGCCAATTAAAGTTTGCTCGCATAAATCGGTAAATATTACCGCAAAGCGCCCTTGTAACATTGATTCTTTTACGGCAATCTGCCGATATTTCACCTTCCGAACGGAATTCCTCATAGTCTTGCTGAGAAAGTATAACTGCCTCATCATTCAGTGCAGAGAATTTAATATCTTTAATCTGAACATTGATTTTAGCCTTACCCATATATTCGCCAAGGGAAAGCCTTACAGCCACATCAACCTTATCCCCTTCCTTGAACGGGAATTTTTGTGGTGTAACCGAAAACATAATTGCATTTACGGAGTATCCGTTTTTCTGCAAAACAACGCGCATATGCTTACTGTTGCCCACAGGCTGAAGAGCAGAAATTTCCATATTATAAAGGCCAAACAAAGGCTGTGGATTATCTGCACCGAAAGGCTCTAAAAGCTCAAGAGAGGAAATCATATCAAGATTTATTGAAGCAGGGTTAAGCTTGCAGTCGATTCTGAGCTCTGCAACGGCACGTTCAACATTCAAGGCGTATTCATTTATTTTATTGCGGAATTCATCTATTCTGTCACACTCTACACTAAGGCCTGCAGCTAAGGTATGCCCACCATACTGCACAAGAGAGTCCTTGCAATATGTAAGTGCTTCATACAGAGAAAAACCATCTATACTTCTGCCACTACCTTTAGCAACATCGCCTGTTTCGGATATAACAATACAAGGCTTGCCGTATTTTTCCACAAGCCGTGATGCAACTATACCTATAACCCCCTGGTGCCAACCATCTCCGCTGACAACAATTACCCTTCTGTATTTTATATGAGAATTTTTTTCAATTATTTCAATAGCCGCCTCGGTTATATGTGACTCTGTTTCCTGACGCTCCGTATTGGCTTGAGAAATCTCTTTTGCAATTGCCTCAGCCTCTGCAGAATCCGTGGTAAGAAGGAGCCTCAAAGCTCTTTCGGCTGAACCCATTCTGCCTGCCGCATTTATACGCGGAGCAATCCTGAAGGCAAGTGAAGATGCATCCATAGGACCTGTAGTGGCACTTTCTTTAAGAAGTGCGGCAATACCCTTACGAAGTGTACCGTTAGCAATGGCAAGATTTATAAATGCAACACCACTTCTTACAATTATTCTGTTTTCACCCATAAGTGAAACAATATCTGCAACCGTTCCAAGCGCTACAATATCTGCGTATTTTTCCAAAAGGTCATAACCTTCACTTTCGTGAAGTCCGCTGACAAGCTTGAAGGTAACGCCAACACCTGCCCACTCAGAAAATTCGCATAGGGAATCTGCGCGGTGAGGGTTCACCACGGCAACTGCCTCAGGCAAAACGTCACCAACCTTATGATGATCGGTAACTACCACATCAATACCTAAGGACTTTGCATAATTTACTTCATCAATGGCGCTGATGCCTGTATCAACTGTAACAATAAGGCTTGTGCCACGCTGTGCGAGAGTATCTATTGCACCGCAATTAATACCATAGCCTTCACCGGCTCTATCGGGAATGTAGTAATCCACATTACCGCCCTGAGAGGATAAATAAGAATACAAAAGAGCAGTTGATGTAACACCATCTGCATCATAGTCACCGAAAACGGTTATTTTTTCACCGTTGTCAAGGGCGTCGTTTATTCTTTTGCAAGCCTTCTCCATATCAGGAAGAGTGAAGGGGTCAACAAGGTCGGTGTCGAACAAAAAGCTCTCAATTTCAAATTCATCTGTCATTCCTCTGGAGCAGAGAAGGTATGCCGCAAACGGCTCTATTCCGCAATTTTCGGCTATATCTGCCGCGCGGTCCTTATCGCACTTGGAAACGACCCATCTTTTTCGACTCAAAATATCACCCGATTATAATTTTACAGTTTATTATAACACAGCACACATTACATTTCAATAAAAAAGTATATTGTATATTTACAGCCGAAAAGAGTTGAATTTCAGGCTCACGAGGTTCGATTCTTTTCGGCTATAGCACAACAGAAAAATGTGGTGCCGACAAACCGACACCACATTGTGTATTTAGCTATTTTTTCATATACCCTAAAAATGCCTTTTTAAAACTGTTGATTTTTCTTGAGGATGTATAGACAGAATACTCTTTATCTTTATGTTTTATTTTCACAAAATCTTTTGTAACCTCTTCAACATAGCAAAGATTTACCAAGAAACTGCTATGTGGCTGAGCAAAGATTTTAGTGTTAAGTGAGTTCTTCCAAAAATCCAAAGAATAATTTGTTTCAATCCTTTTTCCGTCAACATAAACCGCCGATTTTCTGTTCTCTATTGCTATGTAGATAATGTCACATTGTCGAATACGTACAGCATCCTTGGTGCTCGTCTGAACAATGATATCAGAAGTACAACAGGGTATGTCACAAGTTTTAGTATTACCGTTCAAATCAATACAAAGCCGATTACCACTGCAACACCTGGTTATTTCAAAATCCAAACCGTTTTCTTTTAAAATACCAATAAGTTTTGCTTCGAACTCAGTATCAATCTTTTCCTTTACATCGCACACCGTCAAATCCATAAAACCATCCTCATTTACATATAAAAATTTGCTTCTACATATAAATGACAATTTTCGACGAATACTTCATAAAAATTTTTGTTTTTTTCGAAGTTTCTGCTTTTTCAACAAATTTACTGGGCTATATTTGTTAAAAATGTGGTGTTGGTGAGACCAACACCACGAGGTATTTTTATCTTGTTAGTTGTTCTGACAACTCTTCAATATGGTCATAAAGCCAATTTAAAAAGTTATTTATAGGTTTTGCAATAGCTTTATAACTGTCAGGAATATC